>CACLAD010000055.1 GCA_902604715.1 uncultured Bacteroidota bacterium | reverse complement strand
TATCCAATTAAAATTCCTTTTGGGAAAATCAATGAATTACCACCAGTAACAATCGTATCTCCTATTAAAACATTTGCTTGTTTTGGTACATCATTTAATTGAACCTTATTAATACTTATACCATTCCATGAAAGGACACCAAAGTAATTGGATTTTTTAAATTTTGCATTAAGTAAAAAATTAGTATTCAAAATGGAAATAAACCTTGAATATTTGGGAGATATTTTATCAATAATGCCAACAACCCCAATAGATGAAATTACCCCGTTGTCAATCTCAATGCTATCCTTTTCTCCAACATTAATTGTTACAAAGTTATTGGAGTATGAATAACTATTTTTTATGACTGTTGCCGAAGTTACATTGAAATTTATTTTATCCAGGTCTGATTCTTTTATTTGTTCATTTCTGGTGTTGTAGACTATAAATCTCAAATTTCTGTTCTCTTCAGTAAGTAATTTATTTTGATATTCTAAATTAAAATATTTTGAAATTGTCAATTTGGTATCATAGAGAGATGAAAACAAAGAATTACTGGAGTTTAAAAATTTACTCCGATTATATTCGTTGAAGTTAAAATTTACTGAAAGTGAAATAGTGAGCAACGAAAGAAATAAAATAAAATCCTTATTTCTAATTAAGAAATAAATAATTCGTTGCATATACTTCTATCTATTTTATGAGAACACTTTTATATTTCGGAATATTTTTAAGTACGATACCAGTCCCTCTAACGACTGCCCTTAAAGGATCTTCGGCAATGTATACGGGTAAATCTGTTTTTTTTGATAATCTTTTGTCCAAACCTCTAAGCATTGAACCCCCTCCAGCTAGGTACATTCCTGTGTTGTAAATATCAGCAGCCAGTTCAGGAGGCGTTTTTGATAAAGTTTCCATAACAGAGTCTTCAACTCTAAGAATTGATTTTTCAAGTGCTTTAACTATCTCTCTATATGAGATTTCAATTTGTTTGGGCTTACCTGTTAATAAATCACGGCCTTGAACACTCATTTCGTCTGGCGGATCATCTAAATCCTCAGTGGCAGCACCTATTTGAATTTTAATTTTTTCCGCGGTTCTATCACCAACATATAGATTGTGTTGTGTTCTCATATAATATATAATGTCATTGGTAAATACATCACCAGCAACTTTTAATGATTGATCACAAACAATACCACCAAGAGCAATTACAGCTATTTCAGTAGTACCTCCTCCAATATCAATAATCATATTTCCTTTAGGTTGCATTATATCTACTCCAATTCCAATCGCAGCTGCCATTGGTTCATGAATTAAATAAACCTCCTTACCGTTAACTCTTTCCGCGGATTCTTTTACTGCCCTCATTTCAACTTCGGTAATACCTGATGGAATACATATTACCATGATTAAAGAGGGCGAAAAGATTTTATTTTTTAGAGTAGGAATACTTTTAATAAATAGATTTATCATTTGTTCAGAGGCATCAAAATCGGCGATAACTCCGTCTTTTAACGGTCTAATAGTTTTGATGTTCTCATGAGTTTTACCCTGCATCAAATTTGCTTCATTTCCTACAGCAATAATTTTACCAGAAATTCTGTCTTTTGCAACAATTGATGGACTATCAACAACAACTTTATCATTGTGAATTATAAGAGTGTTAGCGGTTCCTAAATCAATTGCAATTTCCTCAGTTAAAAAATCAAAAAATCCCATAGGGTCAAAAGAAAAAAATAAAAGTTAGTAATACTAGGACTTGTAATGTAAATCTATGAATAAAATAACAATAAATCAATATCAATGTTTAAAATGTCTTACACCCGTAAAGACCATTGCAATATTATTATTATCGCAATATTTAATACTCAAATTATCCTTAATTGAACCACCCGGTTGAATGATAGAATTTATACCATTTTTATGAGCTATTTCAACACAATCTGGAAAAGGAAAAAATGCATCACTAGCCATACATGCGCCATTTAAATCAAATCCAAACTTATTGGCTTTTTCAATAGCTTGATTTAGAGCATCTACCCTGCTGGTTTGACCAGTCCCTGAAGCTAGAAGTTGTTTATTTTTAACCAATACAATTGTATTTGACTTAGTATTTTTAGAAATTTTGGAAGCAAATATTAAATCTTCAATTTGATCTTCGTCAGGTTTTATTTTAGTTGGGTAAGTTAATATTTCTTTGCTATCTGTAATATTATCATTAGTCTGGATTAAAGTTCCATTCAAACATGATCTTGTGAGTTTATTCTTTTGTGGGTAGGAATTCAGTTTTAATATGATTCTATTTTTTTTTCCTTTTAATATTTCTAATGCTTTAATATCAAAATCAGGCGATATAACAACTTCACAAAATAAAGAATTAATGGATTTTGCAGAATCAGAATCAATTTTTGAATTCGAAATTAAAACACCTCCAAATGCAGAAACTGGATCAGCCGCTAATGCGCTTTCATATGCTTCT
>CACLAD010000054.1 GCA_902604715.1 uncultured Bacteroidota bacterium | reverse complement strand
GCAAGGCCCTGCATATGACATATTCCTCTTCTAAATGGACCTATCAAAGAACATTTAAATATGATTGTATCACCAGGTAAAACTTTATTTCTAAATCTAACTTTATCAATTTTTGCAAAGAAAGTTAAATAATTTTGTGGATCCTCAAGTTTAGACATTACTAAAATTCCTCCCATCTGAGCCATAGCTTCTATAATAATTACTCCTGGCATAACTGGGTAATCAGGAAAATGCCCCTTAAAGAAATCCTCATCAATTGTTACATTTTTCACACCAATTACTAAATCGTCCGTTAATTCGTAAATTTTATCGATAAATAGAAAAGGAGGTCTATGTGGTAAAATTTCCATTATTTTGGTAGTATCCATTATTGGCGTAGAAGAAATATTAATTTCAGGAATGTCATTCTTTTTTGAGTCTCTAATAATGTCTTTCATTTTTTTAGAAAATTTGGTGTTAATATAGTGCCCTGGTTTATTTGCGATGACTTTACCTCTAATTTTGGTACCTATTAAAGCCAAATCTCCAATAACATCCAATAATTTATGTCTAGCTGCTTCATTCGGATAATGTAATGTTAAATTATCTAAAATTCCATTTGATTTCACTTTAATTTTGTCTTTGTTGAAAGCTTTTTTTAATTTTTTCATTGTAGAATCTGACAACGGCTTATCAACATACACAATAGCATTGTTTAAGTCGCCGCCTTTGATTAATCCCTTGTTTAAAAGCATTTCAATTTCATGAAGAAAACTAAATGTTCTACATTTTGATATATCGTTTTTGAATTGATTTATTGATGAAATTGAGGCATTTTGAGTACCTAATATTTTAGTTCCAAAATCAACCATAGTTGTAACCTGATATTCTTTTGAAGGTATGACAGTAATCTCACTTCCGGACTCCTCATCTTTGAAAGAAATTACATTTTTTACAACAAATTCCTTTCTTTTATCATTTAACTGTTTAATTCCAGCTTTCTCTAAAGCTTGAACAAAATATTTTGAAGAGCCGTCCATAATGGGTGGTTCTGATGCATTCAATTCAATTAGTGCATTGTCTATTTGCAAACCAACTAATGAGGCTAATACGTGCTCGCATGTTTGAATTGTAACATTACTTTTATTGAGACATGTTCCTCTTTCAGTATTAGTAACATAATTTATGTCAGCTTCCACAATCGGCTCACCTTCAAGGTCAATTCTTTTGAAAACATAGCCAGTGTTTGCCTCAGAAGGGTAAAATGTTAATGTAACATCTTTACCTGTGTGTAATCCAACTCCATCTAGTGAAACCTTTTTAGAAATAGTAGTCTGATTATGTTTAGTTGTTGTTATCATTAGATTTTTTTAAATCACTTATATCTTTAACGATTTTTTCAAAATTTCTAAAATGTATGTATGATCTATTAAACGTTCTTTCATCAATTGCTGGAGTTCCCCTCAAAGTTGAATTGTCTTTTACATTACTAAATACGCCTGTTTGACCATTGATTCTGACATTATTTCCGATTACTAAATGACCAATTATTCCAACTTGACCTCCAAACTGACAATTTTCACCAACCTTCGTAGAACCTGCAATACCACATTGACCAGCAATCACGGTATTCTTTCCGATAAAAACGTTGTGAGCTATCTGAACTAAATTGTCAATTTTTACACCGTCACTTATTACGGTTGAGCCAAGTGTTGCTCTATCAATGGATGAATTAGAACCGATTTCAACCTTATTGCCAATTTTTACATTACCTAATTGAGGTGTTTTGATATATTCACCCAGTTCATTTGGAGCAAAACCAAAACCGTCTGAACCAATAACACAGTTGGAGTGAAAAATACATTGATTTCCGATTAATGTATCATCATAAACTCTGGCACCAGAGTATAAAACACAATCATCTCCAATGGTTACATTTTCTAGAATTGAAACATTATCCATAATAATAACATTATTGCCGATTTTACAATTTGGACCGATGACAGAAAATTGACCAACTGAAACATTCTTACCCAGTTTTGCTGATTCATGTATTCTACTATCAATGTGTAAACCGAAATGACTTAACTTGCTTTTTGAGAATCTGTTTAGAAGTACATTAAATGATAAATAAGCATCGTCAACAATAATTAAATTTTTAATTTTTGCCTTGTCATATTGCAAACCTTTATCGATTATAATGACTGAGGCGCCAGTTTTATATAACCAAGGTAAATATCTTGTATTAGAAATAAATGTGATATCACCCTCTGTAGCTTCTTCAATTTTTGCTAGATTACTCAAAGAAGTGGCACCTTCACCTATAAACTCTCCATTTAATATTTTTGCTAGTTCAGCAATGGTTAATTTCATAGAGGGCAAAATTAGCAAATTTCTAGATACATAAGGTTTAAAGCTTTGTTAATTTATCTTATTATTGTCTCTATGTTAATTATTAATGAATTAACTTTAAAGTCTAATATTTTAAGAATATGAACAAGGTAAAAATATTATGGGTAGATGATCAGATTGATCTACTAAAATCTCATATTATT
>CACLAD010000053.1 GCA_902604715.1 uncultured Bacteroidota bacterium | reverse complement strand
GTTACCTTCAGATCCAACATTTCTAACATACATAGTAGTGTTATTTTGTTGTAAAATTTGATAAACTTGAGCGCCTGTCGATGTATAGAAACCTAACGCTCCAATTGTAGCAAACTCGATAGTATCATAAGAACCATCGTTTCCTAGAGTGTAAGTATCAGTGAAATCATCTAATGGATAATTCCAGTATTCATTATACTCATTATTTGCTTCATATGCATTTGACCCATCTGGATCAAATGCTGCATCAACTTCAGGTTTTTTACCCATAATAGTTGCGTCTACGCCTGTATCAAATGTAAATCCACCATCTGTAGTAAAGAACATGATGTCATCTACTAATCCGTTGTTTACACCTGAGTCATTAGGGAATGTTGCATTGTTGAAGTCCTCATAAGGCTGAGCATTCCACCAATCTGCACCCATGGCATCACCAGGTCCGACACCTCTATAACCAGCAACTTCATACTGATATCTCCAACCATTTTCTGCAGATAAGTATGCAGCTAAATCATCTCCTGTACAATCAGCAAAAGGGTAGGGACAGCTTGATTCACAAGAAGTTGTAGACCCATCAGTACAATTTACCCCGCCGTATGTCCAAACATCATTTACTTTATAAGCCCATGAGTCAAGGTATTCCCAGTCTTGTCCTGTTCCGTCTGTATTTACATCACCAAAAATTTCAATAACACCACCTAAATAATATAATTCAATAGCATCGTCACCATTTTGGGAAATTGAACCACTTTCGTCAACAAACACATGGTCGAAGATTTCAGAGGCATTCATATATGCATCCATAGCTGCTTGATCTCTAACAACAAGTATGTGTTGACCTGCTGCAGGATTAGCTGTTGGAAATGTATATTCCTGTCCGTCAGTACCACCACCGTTATTAGCAACACCAATTCCATAAAGAGCAAGGTCTTCAATATCTTGCGTCACTAATAAATGAATTGCTTTACCTGCTGATCCTGCTTCTGGAACAGAAAAATCAATAATACCTTGAAGTATCATCCCAATACTTCCATCAGGACAACTTCCGTCGGTATCACAAGTCCCAAAACAATGTAATAGAGTAATATCAGATGTTACTTCTGCTAAAATTCTATCATAGTAATTTGTTGGATCACCACATTCTTGACCTTCTAAATTTTCTTTTGTACCCCAATCACTCGAACTAGTTGGGCTATTAAAAAACGCGTAGTTTCCTGATGTTCCTTCTTCCATTTGCACGGTAGCTACCCAAACACCATCACCATCATCATCAGACATAGCGACAGCATTTGAACCTCCAAGAACTCCACCACCCGCAAACATTCCGTTTTCTCCAACGGTGATATTAACAGTATTCACTGAAAATGTTACATCATAAGTTACAATATCACTTGGGCATTCTCCTGTTCCATCACCTGAACAATATCCAAAACAAGCATATATAGTTGTATTCCCTGTTACTTCAGGTAATATTCTGTCATTATAATTATTAGGATCAGCACAATCTTGACCAGTTAAATCTTCTTTAGAACCCCAATCTCCGCCGTCACTAGGGCTATTTAAGAAAACGTAATTTCCAGATGTTCCAGCTTCTAAATCAACTGATCCAACATATACACCATCGCCGTCCTCATCAAAAAGTTGAATAGCTTGTGCATTTCCAAGAACTCCTCCACCAGCAAAAATTCCATCAGCTCCTACACCACCAACTATAGCGGAAGTATTAACCTCAAAAGTAACTGTATAAAGGTCTCCAGGTGATTCCCCTGGGCATAAATTCCAATAAACAGTAGCTAATTCCAAATCTTCCCCAGCTACTGTCAAAGATCTGTTGGTATAAGTTCCATCTGAGGTCGTACACCCGTCAATTACTTCAGAAAAGTCCTCTTGAGTATTCCAACCATTTACAGTGAACTTATATTCGTAGCTACCATCCTCTAGTGGCATTGTGATTGACCATATTCCATCTCCATCATCATCATTCATTGCATTACAATCACCGCACCATCCGTTAAAGTTACCGTTGAGATAAACAGTATCGTTTTCAGATAAACCAACAGGAAAGTTACTCATATTTACACTAAATGATACATCGCTTGTTGTAGCTGGCTCAGGGCATTCACCCGTTCCGTTTCCGGAACATTCACCAAAGCAGTGAAGCAAGGTGTAATCATCTTCACCCACTGGATCTAAGATTCTATCATCATAATTGTTTGGATCAGAACAGTCTTGACCGTTAAGATTTTCCTTTGTACCCCAATCAGAATCGCTATTCGGGCTATTTAAGAAAATATAATTACCAGTTATTCCGGGCGTCAAGGAAACGGTAACCTCGTATATTCCATCTGCATTATCATCAGACATTTGATGAGCAGTTGCACCACCAAATACACCACCACCTAAATAGATCCCATTTTCACCGACAGTGATATTTTCTGTATTTACGCTGAAGGTAACATTTGTTTGGGAAAAAATTGAAAAGCTAAATAAGTAAATTAATATAAAAAATGAAGTTTGTAATAATTTAAGATTGATTAAATTTTGAGTAGTTTTCATCATAAAATAGTTTGTTTTAAAATTTTTAATAATTACAAATT
>CACLAD010000052.1 GCA_902604715.1 uncultured Bacteroidota bacterium | reverse complement strand
TTTCTTCAGGATGGTGAGCATAATCATCGATAAGAACCATTGTTTCATTGTCAATTTTATAAGAAAATCTTCTTTCAATACCTTTAAAAGATCTTAGAGCATCTAGGATTTTTTTATCAGAAATACCTAACTCAATTGCGATAGAGACCGCGGCAACTGAATTCATTACATTATGTAAGCCTTGTAAATGAATTTTTAAATTTTCAAAAATATCTCCGTTAAAACAGAGGTCAAACTGGGAGAAACTTTTATTATTAATAATATTTTTAGCTGAGTAATCAGAGGAGTCAATTATTCCATATTTTTTAGAGTTGATTTTTACATCCTCATGTGAAATTAAAAACCCATCCTCTACTATGTTGTTTTTGAATTGTTCAAATGCTTCAATCAGTGAATTTGAATCTTCATAAATGTCTAAATGATCATAATCTAAAGATGTAATACAGGCATAATTTGGGTTTAGCTTTAAAAATGATCTATCAAACTCATCTGCTTCCACTAGTATATAGTCTTCACCATTATACAGAAAATTAGAATTATAGTTAACCATAATTCCTCCAACAAAAGCACAGAATTTTAAGTCAGAAACTTTTAATATGTGTGCCAATATAGCTGAAGTTGTTGTTTTTCCATGTGTACCTGCAACAGCTATACATTTACTATTCTCTGAAATTTTTTGTAAAACTTCTGCTCTTTTAAAAACATTAAATTCATTTTCTTCAAATTTTATAAATAACGGATGATCTTTTGAAATTGCAGGGGTATAAATGACTAATGTATTATCTATATCTCTCTTAAATTCATTTACATTGAAATCATTAAAATTATGTATGAGGTTAGAGCCTAAACTTGTTAAGTTCTTAGTTATTGCCGAAGCTTCTCTATCATAACCGTAAACCTGTATATTTTTTTGAAGAAAATATTTCGCCAATGCACTCATACCTATACCTCCTATACCGATAAAAAACACTCTATTTATTGAACTTAAATCCATTAATTCATTAATATTTTAATTTCATCCACTATATGTTTTGTTGCATTTTTAAATGCAGATTTTTTGATATTCTTTGATAATTTATTTCTCAAGTTTGATGATGTGTTTAATTCTGAAATCTTCTTTTTTAAATCATCAATATTTTTTTCCTCAACCAACAAAGCTGCGTCATTTTCAACTATTGCCTTTGCATTTTTTAGTTGGTGATCCTCTGCAACATTTGGTGATGGTATAAATATTACAGGTTTTCCAACAATAGATAACTCTGAAACTGAACTTGCACCTGCCCTAGAAATAATAAAATCAGAAACAGAATAAGCTAAATCGATTTTATCTAAATAATCATATAATCTGATTTCACTATGAATGTTTTTTTGTTTGTATTTCCCAAAATATAACTTACCACATTGCCATATCAATTGAAGATTAATGTATTTTAGATAATCTTGAATTGAATAAATAGCTTTGTTAATCTCTCTTGAGCCCAAACTACCTCCTATTACAAGCATAGTTTTTTTATTGGGATCCAAACCAAAGTATTCCATTCCCTTTTCAAAAGAATCAGAATTTTCAGTGATACTCGATCTTACGGGGTTACCTGTTAATTTAATTTTATCTTTTGGAAAATATTTGTCCATGTAATTATATGCTACACATACAGTGTTAACTTTCTTTGATAATAATTTATTTGTTATACCAGGATAAGAATTTTGTTCTTGAATTATTGTTGGAATTTTTAAAAGATTTGCTACATATAATATTGGACCACTTGCATAACCTCCAGTACCAATAACAACATTTGGACTAAACCTTTTAATTATTAGCAATGATTGAAAAATACTTATGACTAATTTAAAAGGAACTAAAATATTCTTTAAAAAATTGTTTCTATTAATTCCTGAAATCCATAATCCTAATATGCTAAACCCATACTTGGGTACTATATTCATTTCCATTTTATTTTTTGCTCCAACAAATAAAATTTCCGTATTCTTATCCCTTAATAATATTTCATTAGCAATAGAAATAGCGGGGTAAATATGCCCCCCTGTTCCTCCGCCTGATAATATTATTCTCTTTGTTTCCATTTAAATCGTTTCTTTTAATATTTCTAATGGGTTATCCTCATCAGAATTGATAATTTTTTGATTAGATCCGTTTTTAACACTTTGTATTATTCCTATTGCGATACAAGTCATCCATATTGATGTTCCTCCACTACTAATCAAAGGTAATGGCTGACCAGTAATGGGAAATAACTCAACCGAAACGCCTATATTGATCAGTGCTTGAAAAACTATTGGAATACCGAGACCAATTACTAACAATGAGCCAAACACACTATCTGCTTTATTTGAAATTATTATCACTCTTAGAAGAAATAAAGCGTAAGCTAATAAAAGTGATAAGCCTCCAATTAAGCCATACTCCTCAACAATAATTGCAAAAATAAAATCTGATGACGATTGTGGGAGGAAATTCTTTTGAACACTTTTTCCAGGACCCAAACCTCTAACACCGCCAGTTGCAATTGCTATTTTAGCCTTTTCAATTTGATAGTTTTCTGTACTATTTTCCTTATTTACAAAATTTTCGATCCTGCTTTTCCATGTATCAACTCGATTTGGAAAAATTCCAGGATACGCTTTAATGGTTAAAATAAAAATTGATAAAACTAAAATTC
>CACLAD010000051.1 GCA_902604715.1 uncultured Bacteroidota bacterium | reverse complement strand
AAGTTTTCACACTTAAAAAAAACCTCAGAATTACACAAAGAGTCAATAAGGTCAAATCTAAGAACAGGGGTCTTAATCAAATATTTATCAATGTTACTTCTAACAACCTTAATAATATTCTGTTTAAAATCAGACATATTATTTTTGTAATTGGTTTTGAAGTTTTTTTGCTTCCGATATTAATTTATCAATTCCACTTATATATTCTCCTGCACATGTGGCATAAAAAGACTGCCCCCCTCCTTTTCCATGTATATGAATTCCAAGTTCAGCAATGATTTCTGATGCATTTAAATTAATGGATGAAGCTATTTCTTTTGAAATAAAACATGAACAGTATGCTTTATTACTGTCTTTTGAAACTAATATTAAAAAAACATTTTTAGTTTCAGAACCTATTGAAAAACACAGGTCTTTAATTTTTGAGGGTTTTAAATCAATAATCGAAGAATAGGTGTTTAATCCAGATTTATTAGTTAAATGCTTTAAAATATCATTTTTAATTACATTAATTTTTTCACTATTCAAGTTGTCAATTTCTTTTTTTAGTAATGAATTTTCAATAGATAAAGAATTGACTGAATCAAATAAATTTCTGGGGTTTTTTAGTAAAGTCTTAATCTTATCGTACTCATCAATTTTTGAATTATAATAATTTTTGACAGCATCAAAGGTTATAGCCTCAACTCTTCTAATTCCTGATGCAATTGCACTTTCACTTATAATTTTAAACTGCCATAATTCAGAGGTGTTTTTGACATGTGTACCCCCACATAATTCATATGATTTACCAAATTTTATTGTCCTAACTACATCCCCATATTTTTCTCCAAATAATCCTATAGCTCCACTTTCCAAAGCTTTTTTTATGGGAACATTTCTGTTCTCCTCTAAATGTATAGCATTTTCGATTCTAGAATTGACAAAATTCTCAACTGCAACTATATCCTTTCGATCAAGTTTTGAAAAATGAGAAAAATCAAATCTGAAATTTTCAGAACTTACTCTGCTTCCCTTTTGCTCTACGTGATCTCCAAGAATATTTTTTAATGCTTGATGTAGTAGATGAGTTGCTGTGTGATTACATTGGATTCTGTATCTGTTACTGAGATCTACAACCGCTCTAAAAATTTGATCAATTTTTTTTGGTAAATTTTTACACAAATGTACCGTCAAATTACCCTCTTTAATTGTGTCATATATATGAATAATATCACCATCATTTGATTCAATATGACCAATATCACCAACTTGGCCGCCTGATTCTGCATAAAAAGGGGTTAAATTAAATACAAGCTGGTAAATAATACCATCTTTTTTAGAATTCACCTTTCTGTATTTAACTATTTTAATATTTGATTCTAGTGAATCATATCCGATAAATTCTTGAACTGGGTCATCTAATAATATCATCCAATCATCAAAAGATATTTCTCCAGCCTGTCTGGATCTTTCCTTTTGTTTATCTAACTCAAGATTAAAAGTATTATAATCAAGTTTGAAGCCTTTTTCATGAAGAATGAGACTGGTTAAATCTACTGGAAAGCCATATGTGTCATACAATTCAAAAGCCTTTTTACCCGATATTGTCTTTTTTGAAGGAGTTGATGCGATTATTTCATCTAGAAGAACTAAGCCTTGATCTAAAGTTTTCAAAAAAGACTTTTCTTCTTCTTTGATAACATTCTCAATTAGTGTTTTTTGAGCCTTAATTTCAGGATAAAAATTACCCATTTTCAACATTAGAGATCCAAATAACTTGTATAAGACTGGCTCCTTGGTCTTTAAAAATGTAAAACTATATCTAACAGCCCTTCTTAAAATTCTTCTGATGACATATCCTGCTCCTGAATTACTGGGTAACTGACCGTCTGAGATTGAAAATGAAACAGCTCTTAGGTGATCAGAAATTACTCTCATTGCAATATCTGACTGTTCATTATTTCCGTAATTTATCTGAGTAATTTGCTCAATTTCTTTAATTATCGCGCTGAAGATATCTGTATCATAATTTGACTTGACATTTTGTAGAACCATACAAAGCCTTTCAAGCCCCATTCCAGTATCAATGTGTTTTTTTGGTAAATCTTCCAATGTACCATTTGCCTTTCTATTATATTGTATGAAAACAAGATTCCAAAGCTCAATAACCAGGGGGTTATCTTTATTTACTAATGATTTAGCACTTACTATCTTTTTTTCAGATTCATCACGGAGATCAATATGAATCTCACTACAAGGACCACAGGGTCCTTGCTCTCCCATTTCCCAAAAATTATCTTCTTTTCCGCAAAGTAATATCCTATCCTCATCAATAATTTTACTCCATAAATTAAAGGCTTCAGTATCTTCAGAAACTTCATCATCATTTGAACCTTTAAAGACAGTTACATATAGATCCTCAGGATTAATACCATACTCCTTTGTCAACAATTCCCAAGCCCAGTTTATGGCTTCTTCTTTGAAATAATCTCCAAAACTCCAATTTCCTAACATTTCGAAAAAAGTATGATGATAGGTGTCATGACCGACCTCAGACAAGTCATTATGTTTTCCTGAAACACGAAGACATTTTTGGGAATTTACAATCCTTTTATTTTGTGGATTTTCTCGATTTAAAAAATAATCTTTAAATGGAGCCATTCCTGAGTTAATGAACATTAATGATGGGTCATTTTTTGAAACAATTGGAGATGATTTACCAATTGTATGATTTTTTTTCTCAAAAAAATTCAAAAATTTATTTCTTACTTGGTTTGAGTTCATTTTAAGGATTATTTTCTGT
>CACLAD010000050.1 GCA_902604715.1 uncultured Bacteroidota bacterium | reverse complement strand
ATCCTGCATTTATTAAGGAATCAGTAGTAACTGGTGATGAGGTAACCGAATTACCAGAGCTTTCAAAAACCGGAAAAGTTTCAGCATTTTCAAGGTCCGATCTCATCCAAATTTCGATTTCATTCGGTGTATTTCCAGAAAAACTCCAAGTAGGTCTGAAGTCCATATTTACTTTTGCCAAATATGTTGAAACACCTAAATCAATTGTAAAGAATCCAGGAATTGAATTTTCCCCTGAATGATATCCGTAAAGGTCTCCGGAGTAAAATGAGTTATTATCAAACAGATAATTTTCTGGTTCTGCACCATAGAACGTGCCTGGATTATCACTTGGTAAATTAACCAAATTAAATTCAGATTTATCTAGATCCACTGGTTGTATATTTTCTCCATAAAACGTTAACTCAGTATACTTTACTCCTTGATTGCCGACAGTTGATATGGTTCTAAGCCTTATAAATCTTTTTTGCGATGAACTATTTGGTATAATAATACTGGATATCCCAGTTTCATTTCCAGCAACTTCTTGTTCTTTAAGTAATACCCAGCCTGCATTTATGAAATCGTTTTCACTACTTGAGTTTGTTTCGGCAAAATCTAAATTATCTCTCCCCCAAATTTGAATTAAAGTTGGATTGTGAGCTGATTCAATTTCAGGATCAATCGAATTAATATCAATTCTACGTAAATCTGTATTAACACCTAAATCAATTGTAAAATGATGGGGTAAACTATTTGGCCCTGAGTTATAGGTATACGTATCATCTCCAGACCAATCAACACTGTTGTCAAAAAGATATTCATTTGGATTTGCGTTGTTATATGTGCCTGGGTTGTCACTTGGCATTCCAACAAGCCTAAAGTAATTTTTATTTAATATTGAATAAGGTAATTCAGGCATTGTATAATTAAGTGGATTAAGCGAAATAGAATCGATACCATCAAGTCCTGATTGAATTACAGATGTGGTTATAATATTTCCGTTTGGCTTATACTGATATAATCTTTTTCTGTTTTCTTCAAAAAATAAAGTATCCCTTGATACTTCATCAAATTCATTTTCGTAGTCAAGAATCGTAAAAATTACATTTTCAGATTGCGCATTACTTAGAAAATTTGCATAAGTACCATCATCTTCAAATGAAAAATCATTTATCTCTCTAGGGTCTTGATCTGAAACAAAAACATCTCCAACTGCACTTCCAGCCACAACTTGAGAAACCGAAAGGTTGCCAATTTCATCTTGCGTCTTGACAGTAAACTCATAAGACCTTTCATCAAGGTTTGGTAAAATCATACTATATATTCCATCATTAATATTTTCGTTTATGATATCGTAAATTTCTAACTCATCATCATACTCAATAATAATTTGAGTAGAGTTTCCTAAAAATTGTGTTTGACCTTCAAGTTGTGCTCTATAATAACCAGGCCTTACTTTTAACGTATCTAATTTTCCAGCATAAACTTCTTCTCCATCTAAATAATCTTGGTGGATTGAGTCCATGTCTCCACAAGATGAAGCCAATGCTAATATCGTAGCTAAGAATAGAAATAATTTATTATTCTTTTTTCTCATAAGTTAATTTATTACACTTCCCCAGAATGATAACTCGCCAATCACAGTTACCATTTGATTATTCCACGATTCTACATTAACAAACCTTATATATCTAATATTATATTGTCTTGCGTCGTATCCAAAGACAAAATCCTCACCGTTATCTTGATATTCGTAATCTTCTGCTGTATTGGAACCAGGTGGTAATCCTGATGGCTTAAACGATTCAAAATCACCCATATATATCCAGCCATCTCCAGGATTATCGGGGTCATATATTGGAAGCCCATCTAAATTTTCTCTACCATATATTTTAAATCTTTTTGGATTACCATGTTTATATAATTCAGAGCCACCTCTTTGATATAATTTAAACCTATTTAATTTTGCGGTTTGACCTAAATCTAATGTTAATTGGTGAGGAAGGGGTAGAAAATTAGTATGACCACAATTCCATTGATTACTCCAATATCCATCCCAAATTTGATTTGCAGAAAAACCATATTCACTAAAACTCTCATCACCAGGCATTGATTCAATTGCCCAGTAAGCTTTGTCAAGAAAAATATCTTCTAATGGTGTAACCTCAAAACTTCTAGTTGCGGTTTGATTCCCCCATCTATCCTCGACGTAAATGACAAATGTTGTTGGAACAGGATCATAACCTCTAAAACTGTATGAGCTATTTGCTTGGCTTGTGTAAAATGACTCTCTGAAAACTAAATTTCCATCATCATCTAGAACAGACATGTTTAGTGAAACATCTGCTCGGGTTGGGTTCAGATAAGATATATTAATTCCTCCAAAATCTTGAGCTCCTTCCATTGAATTTAATATAGCGTGAATTGGTGCTTCTAGAGGTGAAATATTTACTATGGTTGGTATAGATTGATTTTCTCCTCTATCCACAGCAAAAACTTCAACTGGGTATGTTCCCTCCTCAGCAAATCCGACTATACTAAGTGAGTCAATAACAGCAGAGACTATTACCTCTCTTCCAATTTCGTTTTCATCTTCAAAGGCTGCTTTTACATATAATAAATCCTCATCTGAGGGTGGGGTAAAGTATATTATTGCTCCACCTGCAGTGTTTACAACTTCATCCACTGTAACTTGACCTGGAGGAATATTATCAGCTCCATATGGACCGTGCTCGGAATCATCTATACACGAGGCAATTAGAATACTTATTATTATTAAATAAAATTTATAATTCATAATATTTATATTTTTTACCATCCAGGATTTTGGATTAAATTAGGATTCCTTAATAATTCATTTTGACTAATAGGCCATAAATAGTCCTTTTTTAAGAAATTTCT
>CACLAD010000049.1 GCA_902604715.1 uncultured Bacteroidota bacterium | reverse complement strand
TTTCCCGTTAAATGTTCCGTCCCAACCTTCGCTTAGAGGGCTTAGTTGTTTTAGTAATTTACCATATCTATCAAATATATATATTGTTGATAGAGGTCTTGTATCAATACCTATGATTTGCCAAGTATCATTGTATCCATCTCCGTTAGGGGTAAAGAATCTTGGATAATCAATCACTAATACAGACTTATTTCCTATGCCACAACCATTTAAGTCTCTTACAGTTATTGTGTGTTCGCCAGGGCTAACGTCAGTAAATGTTCCATCTAATTGCCATGGTCCATTATCTAAACTATATTCATAATCACCACTTCCCACAGCATTTGCTTCGATTACATGTTCATCTGCAAAGGCCAGTGTAGTAACCAGTGCTTCTACAACGGCAGGTGAGCTAGGGATTACTTCTGTTGTTACTTCTCTTCTGCAGCCAGTCAATATATTAGTAGCCACAGCTGTATATGTTCCCCCCATTAATGGAGTGTGTGCTGCTGTGGTGGCTTCTAAAGTTCCTGTTGGATTAATCCATTCAAAGGTATATTCACTAGCTGATAGATTGATTTCCATCACGGTAGGTGGTATTAATTCTGTTCCATTTACATCAACACAAGCGGTATAACTATCCTCTAGAGTAAATTCAGGAAGTAAATTGACTAATAAGGTTGCTTGTGCAATATCATAACATTGATCATCTGCAGTGGTATCATTATCTACTCTAGCAAAAATAACTTGCGGATTTTCAGTATTTTCAAAGCTTGTAGGCAATGGATTTATAGAAGCTTCAGCATCTTCTTCATTCGCATAATAAGTCACAGTAAAGTTTACAGGGTCTTGTCCGTCTAATATCTGTGCATTTAAATCTGTTAGATTGAACTGAGCTAAACCATCATTAGCCGTATTTGGGTCATCACATATTATAAGTTCTACAGGTACTCCATCACCATTTGCAATAGCCGCTTCTTGTACTTCTATATTAAAGCCAGCTCCTGTAATATTACATCCTGTCAGATTATTGGTAATATTTACAAAGAGTAGTTGTGGATTTGTAAGATTTGTATAAGGGCTAACCAGTGTATTTTCTGCGTTATCTGCATCTTCCTGTGTCTCATGATAAGTTACCGTGAAGTTTGCAGGGTCCTGAGAGCCTAATAGTTCAATGGTGACAGTCTCTAGGTCAAAGTCATAAAAACCATCTGTATTTAATTCACAGGCGATTACGTCTGGAACATCTCCAATATCTGGTAAAGGATTTACTATAATATCAAAGGTAACAATGGTAAAGCATCCTGTAGTATCATTGGTTACTCTTACATAGATTGTTTGTTGTCCTGGTTCTATATTAGTATAAGTAGTAGGATCTGCAATAGGATCTATTTGATCTGTAGCATTTTCTAAAGACTCATAATAAGCTACACTTACCCCAGGCTCTCCATTAATTATATATGCTTCATTGATAGTAATGTCAAAGATTTCTATTTGGTCACCTGTATTATCATAATCACATAATTCAATATCTGCAGGGTCTGTACTTGGTGTTGGATTAGGTAGCACCCTTATTGTTAAAGTTGTATAAGCAACACATCCTTGTATATTTACAACCGCCACGTGTAATGTTTGTGGATTAGCAGCATTGCCTGCAACAGAGGTATTCGTATAAGCCTCAGGATTTTCAATAGCATTTGTTCCAGCTAGAGCATCTTCTTCTGTTTCATAATAAATAACCTCCCAATCTATATTACCTGCTGTTATCTCATCATTTTTAACCGTTAAATCAAACTCTGTAGTTTCATCAGCAATCTCATCATCACATTGTTCTAATGCTGTAGGCTGTACGATAACAGGAGGAAGACTCACAATAAGGTTAAACTCACCTATACTCACACATCCATTATTAAGATCCTCAAGTCTTACAAAAATAGTCTGTGGATTAGTTAGGTTTTGATAACTAGTAGTATTTACAATAGGGTTTTCCCCTGTCTCTGCATCTATCAGTGTCTCGTGATAAGTTAAACCAAAGTCTGTATTACTTTGTTCTCCAAAGATATCTTCATCTCTTTGAGTTAAATCAAATACTGTAATACCATCGTAATCATCATCACATACAATTATATCTTCTATGATCAATGGTAATTCTGGTGAAGGAATCGTGACGAGTTCTTGTTCCACTATGTTAATACAACCTGTAACAACATTTTCAGCCCTGACAAATATGATTTGACTATCAGGAACAATATTATAATAAGGACTAATAATAGGATCTATAGCATTTTCTGCATTGGTCATTGTCTCATAGTAAGAAAGTACAATATCTAACTCTCCGTTAATAATATCTACTTCATTATCCTCCACTGTGAAGAACGTAAATCCGTCATTATCTTCATCACATTCCTCTATAGGCTCAGGAACTACAGGGCTTGGAATAGGATTTACCCTTAAGTCTAATGTAATGGTAGAATAACACCCTGTAATTTCATTTTCTCCTCTTAAATATATTGTTTGTGCATTACTTGTATTGGTATAAGGGCTAACAATTGGGTTGGTAGCATTGTCAGCGTCTTCCTGTGTCTCGTAGAAAGTTATGCCGATACCTGTTTGTCCTTGTAAGACCTGTCCAATACTATCTTCTAGAGTAAATTCTTCTACTTCGTCACCAGGATTATTATAATCACATAGATTAAGAGGATCTGGCTGTGTGAGTACAGGTAACTCATTTACGGTTAATTCTATACTGCTTGTATTGTAACATGCTGTTGTATTGTTTTCAACATGAACCCAAACAACCTGATTAAATGCAGTTATATTAGTATAAGCAAAAGGAGTTAGAATAGGATTTTCTGTATTTTCTGCATTTTCTGCACTCTCATAATAAGTTATGGTAAACTCTGAAGGATCTAAACCATTAAGTACTTCATCGTTACTAAGA
>CACLAD010000048.1 GCA_902604715.1 uncultured Bacteroidota bacterium | reverse complement strand
CATGGTCAAGAGCCAGTATGATAACTCCTGATTTTGTAGGTCAAACTATTGCTGTTCATAACGGAAGACAATTTATTCCAGTTTATATTACAGAAAATATGGTTGGACATAAATTAGGTGAATTTTCTCCAACTAGATCCTTCAGAGGACATGCAGGGGCTAAAAATAAGGGAAAAAAATAGGGAATTATGGCTATTACAAAAGAAAATATTAAAGAAAATAACAATTTAGCGATTGCAAAGCTTAACAATTGCCCTACGTCACCAAGAAAAATGAGAATTGTTGCTGATTTGGTAAGAGGTAAAAGTGTCGATCAGGCGTTAGATATTTTTAGGTTTAGTCAAAAAGAAGCATCTAGAAAACTTGAAAAGCTATTATTGTCTGCTATTTCAAATTGGCAGGCAAAAAATAAAGATGCTAATGTTGAAGATGCCAACTTATATATTCATGAAATAAAAGTTGATAGCGCGTCTATGTTAAAAAGAATTAGAACAGCTCCACAAGGTAGAGCACATAGAATTAGAAAAAGATCTAATCACGTGACAATTGTGTTGAATACAAAAGATAATAAGTAATTAATAAATGGGACAAAAAACAAATCCAATAGGAAATAGAATTGGCATCATTAGAGGATGGGAATCTAACTGGTATGGCGGCAATGATTATGGAGATAAATTAGCTGAAGATCAGAAAATTAGAAAGTATGTTCATGCCCGATTAGCCAAAGCAAGTATTTCAAGGGTAATTATTGAAAGAACTTTAAAGATTGTAACTGTCACTATTACAACGGCGAGACCTGGAATTATCATAGGTAAAGGTGGTCAAGAAGTTGATAAATTAAAAGAAGAGTTAAAAAAGATTACATCTAAGGATATTCAGCTTAATATATATGAAATCAAAAGGCCAGAGTTAGATGCATTTCTTGTTGCATCAAGCGTAGCTAGACAAATTGAGAATAGAATTTCTTACAAAAGAGCTATCAAGATGGCTATTGCAGCTTCTATAAGAATGAATGCAGAAGGCATCAAAATTCAAATTAGCGGTAGGTTAAACGGAGCTGAGATGGCAAGAAGTGAACATTACAAAGAAGGTAGAATCCCTTTATCAACATTTAGAGCAGATATTGATTATGCTATGGTTGAAGCACATACTACTTATGGAAGAATAGGAATTAAAGTTTGGATTATGAAGGGTGAAGTTTATGGAAAGAGAGATTTGAATCCTTTAGTGGGTTTTTCAAAAAAACAAGGAAAGAATAATAGAAGAAAAAGAAATTAATCGAAGATGTTACAACCGAAAAAAACTAAATATCGTAAGGTACAGAAAGGTAGGATGAAAGGTAATTCTGGTAGAGGTCATAGGCTCTCTAACGGAATGTTTGGTATCAAATCCCTTGATTCTAATTTTTTAACCTCCAGACAGATTGAGGCTGCGAGGATTGCAGCTACCAGATATATGAAAAGGGAAGGTCAGCTTTGGATTAAAATTTTTCCAGATAAGCCTATAACAAAGAAGCCTCTAGAGGTTCGTATGGGTAAAGGAAAAGGTGCTGTTGAATATTGGGCTGCTGTTGTAAAACCCGGTAGAATTTTATTTGAAGTAGGAGGAGTTCCTATTGATATAGCTAAAGAGGCATTAAGATTGGCTGCTCAAAAGTTGCCTGTAAAAACAAAATTTATAATTGCTAGAGATTACGAAGCATAATATTCAAATATGAAGCAACAAGAAGTAGTAAAATTATCAATTGAGGAGCTTAACGAACAGCTCGTTGAAAATAAGAAAAAATATGGTGAGCTCAAGATGGCTCATGCGGTGTCTCCATTGGAGAATCCAATTCAGATCAAAGCAGTTAGAAAATCTATAGCTAGAATAATGACTGAATTAAACAAAAGAGACAATAATTAATTTATTCTATTTGAATATGGAAAAAAGAAATTTAAGAAAAGAAAGAATTGGAGTTGTTACCAGTAACAAAATGCAGAAATCTATTGTAGTTTCTGAAGTTAAAAAGGTAAAACACCCTATGTACGGAAAATTCGTATTGAAAACTAAAAAATATGTTGCTCATGATGAAAAAAATGATTGCAACATTGGGGATAGAGTGAAGATTATGGAGACTAGACCACTTAGTAGGTCTAAATGTTGGAGGTTAGTAGAAATAATTGAAAGAGCTAAATAATTATGTTACAACAAGAATCAAGACTAAAAGTTGCTGATAATACTGGTGCCAAAGAAGTTCTAACTATTAGAGTACTTGGTGGCACCAAGAGAAGATACGCTTCTATTGGAGATAAAATCGTTGTTTCTGTAAAATCAGCTACTCCGAATGGTATGGTTAAAAAAGGTGCTGTCTCTTCTGCTGTAGTTGTTAGAACTACTAAAGAGATCAGAAGAAAGGATGGATCTTACATAAGATTTGATGATAATGCATGTGTATTATTAGATGCTACAGGTGAAATGAAAGGGACGAGAGTTTTTGGTCCTGTTGCAAGAGAACTTAGAGATAAAAAGTTTATGAAAATTGTATCATTAGCTCCTGAGGTACTTTAAAAATATTTTATGAGAAGGAAACTAAAAATTAAAACAGGCGATATAGTTAAAGTCATTGCTGGAAATCAAAAAGGAACTCAAGGAAAAGTCCTGAGAGTCTTTGCAGATAAAAATAGAGCAATAGTCGAAGGAGTTAATGTTGTTAAAAAACATAATAAACCAAGTGCAAATAACCCAAAGGGTGGTATCACTGAAATGGAATTATCTATTGATATATCAAATATTTCATTAATAACATCTGATGGTCAGCCAACCAGAGTGGGTTTTAAAATTGAAAAAGATAAAAAAGTTAGATATTCAAAAAAGTCTGACGAAGTATTATAGTTATGAGTTACATACCAAGGTTAAAAAATGAATATAAGAGTAATGTTGTCACTAGATTGATGAAAGAATTTAGCTATGATAATGTTATGCAGGTACCAAAGCTACAAAAGATTGTTATCTCAAAAGGTGTTGGCGCTGCTGTTAACGATAAGAAGCTAATTGATCACGCTTTAAATGAAGTTACTGATATTTCAGGTCAGAAAGCAATTGCTACAATGTCTAAAAAAGATGTTGCTTCATTCAAGTTAAGAAAAGGAATGCCTGTAGGTGTAAAAGTAACCTTAAGAGGTGAGAGAATGTATGAATTTCTTGACAGATTTGTCACTACTGCTCTTCCCAGAGTTAGAGATTTTAACGGGGTTAAAAGTACAGGATTTGATGGAAGAGGTAATTATAATTTAGGTGTTACTGAACAAATTATTTTTCCTGAAATCAACATTGATAAGATCAATAAGATCTCTGGAATGGATATAACTTTTGTAACAAGTGCAAATACTGATGCAGAAGCCATGCAGCTTCTTAGTGAGTTAGGATTGCCTTTTAAGAAAAAAAATGAGGCTGATG
>CACLAD010000047.1 GCA_902604715.1 uncultured Bacteroidota bacterium | reverse complement strand
GATTTACCTTTTTACACTACAGCTACAACTAATGTTTATGTAGCATATGTTACCTTGAGAAATGGTGAAATTAAATTTAGAAATAACAACGATTGGTCAGAGAATTGGGGTGATGATGGAGCAGACGGTACACTTGACTCATATGGTGCTAATATCGCTGTTTCGGCAGGAACTTATAAAATTGAGGTTAATTTTAGTTCAATGACTTATACTATGGAAGAATATTCTTGGGGTATTGTAGGTAGTGCCACAACAAATGGATGGGGTGGACCAGATATGATGTTCCATTATAACTCATTTCAAGATGATTGGAGAACTGTTGCAACACTGGGTGACGGTGAAGTTAAATTCAGATTTAATAATGATTGGGGAGTTAATTATGGTGACGATGGAGCAGACGGTACAATGGAGGCAAATGGAGCAAATATTGCTGTTTCTGCTGGTCATTATTTAGTAACAATGAATTTAAACACTCAATCCTATACAATGGAGGAGATGGATGTATGGGGCCTTGTTGGAAGTGCAACTGCTAATGGTTGGGATGGTCCTAATGATAAGTTTATGCCTGATTTCGGAATTAACGAAGGTTATTATTATATAAGTGGCGCAGTTTTAAACGACGGAGAAATAAAGGTAAGACAAAACGATGCCTGGGGTGTTAACTATGGTGATGATGGGAACGATGGGACTCTTGAGTTAAATGGCGCTAACATCCCTGTTTCGGCTGGAACATATAATATAACTTTAAATTTAGCTGCGAATCCTCCATCAATTGCGATTCATCAGTGGTAATTACTAAAATAATTTAAATAGAAAAAACCTACAATTTGTTCAATTTGTGGGTTTTTTCATATTTAACTTAAAATGAAAAAGTCATTCACACTTCTTGTTTTTTTGCCATATTTGTTGATTTCACAAATCACAATTGATCCTAATCCTTTTGAAGTTAATCAATCTGTTACCATAACGGTAGATATAAACAGTAATGATACAAATTGTAATAGCATAAGTAATCCTGATTCGGTTTACATGCATTCAGGTATAGGTGATGATAGTAGTCCTTGGGGGTATTCAGTTGTAGGTAATTGGGGGCAAGACGATGGAGTGGGTCAAATGTCAGATAATGGCGATGGGACATGGACTATTACAATAGTTCCAGAGGAATATTTTGGTTTAAATACTTCTCAAGCCTATTCTGCAACATCTATGGGAATGGTTTTTAGAAATGAAGACGGCACTCAAGAATTAAAAGATGAAGGTTGTTCTGATTTTTTTATTAATGTCGGTGCTTTTCAGGTTGAATTAATTAACCCTGATAATACTGGGATAATTCTTGTCGATTATAACGGATCTACTCAGATATTGGCTCAAAACACTAATGGAAATGCCAACTATAGTTTATATGCCAATGGTGAATTGGTAGACATACAGAACAATGTAAATTTTTATAATGGCTTTCAATTTGCAAATTTAACCGAGAACCAATATTGTGAACTTCACATTAATCAAGGCGATAGCTTAATAATAAAAAAGTTTACAATACTTGTAAATAATACAACTGTTGAGTCAATTCCAAGTGATCTTGAAGATGGTATTAACTATAAAGAAGACACATCAAAAGCTACTCTCGTTTTATCTGCACCTAACAAGGATTTTATTTATGTTGCTGGTGATTTCAACTTTTGGTCTCCAACTTCAGAGTATGCTATGAAAAAGGATTCAACTTCTGAGAGATTTTGGCTTGAAATAGAAGGATTAGAACCTGGGGAAATTTATACTTATCAATATTGGGTTTCTGATTTATACCCGGTAGATGAGTCTCCTAGCTTAGTTAAAACCGCTGATCCGTTTTCTACAATGGTATTATCACCTTTTGATGACCCATGGATACCTGAAACTTCATATCCAAATCTACCGGAGTATCCATATGATTTTGGTATAGAAAGAGAGGTTACTGTACTTAAAACAGGTCAAGAGTCATACAATTGGCAGATTGAAGATTTTGAAAAGCCAAAAGAAGAGGACTTAATTATTTATGAAGTTTTGATAAGAGATTTTGATTCTGAACGAACATTTCAAAACCTAATTGATAGAATAGATTATTTTAAAGACTTAAATATCAATGCAATAGAATTAATGCCTGTGATGGAGTATGAGGGGAATGAAAGTTGGGGGTATAATACAGCATTTCACATGTCGGTTGATAAATTTTACGGACCTGAAGAAAAATTAAAGGAGTTTATTGATTTATGTCATCAAAATGGGATAGCCGTAATTTTTGATTTGGTTATGAATCACGTAATGGGTAGAAGTCCAATGAATAGGATGTGGATGAACGATCCTGATGGAAATGGATGGGGTGAGCCAAGTCAAGAAAGTCCTTATTTCAATGAAATAGCTACTCACAGTTACGGCCTAGGAAACGACTTTAATCATCAAAGTTCGTATACTCAGTACTACACTCAAAGAGTTGTTAAACACTGGGTTGAAGAATTTAAAATTGATGGTATCAGATGGGATTTAACCAAAGGTTTTACCCAAAACTGTAATGCAGGTGATGATGGCTGTACAAATGCTTATCAACAAGATAGAGTAGATGTTTTAAAATCTTATGCTGATTATTCTTGGGGTTTAGACCCAGATCATTATGTAATATTTGAGCACCTTGGAGGTTCGAGTGAAGAACAACAATGGGCAAATTACAGATTAGATGAAGGTAAAGGAATTATGTTATGGGGTAAAACAAACACTCCCTATTATCAATTAGCGATGGGGTATGGATCTGATAGTAATTTTAGTGCTATAGGTCATGAAAGTAGAGGTTTTCAAGGCAAGAGGTTAATCGGTTATTTTGAAAGCCACGATGAGGAAAGAATGATGTATAAAGCATTACAATTTGGCAACGATTGGGACGGTTATAATATTCAGGAATTAAACACGGCACTTTCAAGAATGTCTGCTATTGGAGCAATGAGTTTAACCATTCCAGGTCCAAAGATGATATGGCATTTTTCAGATTTAGGAATGGAAAATTCATTATTTACGTGTTACGATGGAAGTATAAATGAGACAGATTGTAAGTTAGATACAAAACCGCAACCTCAATGGACAGATAATTGGCTAAATAATGAAAATAGAAGGGAAATTTATGATAACTGGTCAAGAATTATTGATTTAAAGATTAATGAAGATGTTTTTGAGGGAAATTATAGTATTACATCTGGAGGCTTAACACCTTTAATTTATATATGGGATGATAATATTTCTACAAATGAATTAAAAAACGTTGTAATTGTAGCTAACTTTGACGTAACAGATCAATCAATAATACCTTATTTTCCTTATACTGGTAGCTGGTATGATTTAATGGATGAAGATGGGGAGACAATCCTTAATGTTTCTTCAACAAATGATCAAATTAATTTACAGCCAGGAGAATTTAAAATATTTGGAAATCAGGCTTCAACAACACTTTCGACTATTGAATCTGATATTTGTGATTTGACTATGTATCCAAATCCCACAAACGAGTTTATAATATTTAACAAAAATATTAGATTGGTTAAAATTTATGATATTTCAGGAAAAAAATTGCTAGAATACACTGATGTTTTAGTTGGACAACAATTATTGATTCAAAATTTAGATTCAGGATATTACATAGTAAAAGCAGAAACTGATAATATAATAACGACGAAAGCTTTAATTAAA
>CACLAD010000046.1 GCA_902604715.1 uncultured Bacteroidota bacterium | reverse complement strand
CTATAGTAAACTTTCCTATAAAACAAATAGCCAACTTCATGAGTGAATGTTTAGTTTTAGGTGTTGTTCAAGGAGATTCAGTGGTTTTAATTACTCCAAATAATAAAATAGCTAATGGTCTTAGGATAGCATAACTTACATTATGTTGCTGAAAAATATGGCATTCATGAGAATTTTGTTAGTTCCATACCAAAAGGCTCTAAAATTTGTGTTGTCGGTAAGATAAATCACTTTTCCTTTCCCAATATTATTTATTTTTAATGGGCTTGTGTACTCAAGTAATTTAATATTTTCTTCAGAAACATAACCACTTAGCAATGGGTCTTTTGTGTATAAAATGGGATTTTTATAACTGTCTTTATCTTTTTCAATAAATATCGTTGAGTTTCTAAAAATAGGCATTGTCGTGTTGGTTTGGCCAAAATTTATTGGGTGAGATCTGTCAATTTTAGTATTAAAGATTGCCCCACCTATTCTTTGGGCACCAAAAAATGCATTTCTTTCTTCAAAGGAAATATTTTTCGCATTTATATTATTCTCTAGTTCATTGACCTCAATCAGTTTATTCTTTTTTAACCAATTTATTGAATTTTTATAAGCAACTAGTGTTCCACCTGATTTTACCCATTTACTAATTTTTTCAGTAATTAATGAATCATAAATTGAGCTATTTGGGGCAATTAATGTTGTATACTTACTTAAATCAACACGCTTGATATTCCTAACATCCAGTTTCGTTAATTCTACCTGAAATCTTGTATCAAGAAGATGCCAAATTTCCCCAGCATCATATGCATTTATTCCATCTCCAACCAGGAGCGCAATATTTTTTTTACGAATCCTTTTGAAATTATTACTTCCTAAATCAGGGCCATCGGCATAACCTGTTTTAACACTATTTATTTCAACTAGACATTCTTTTGAAACCTGGTTTAAGAATTCATTAAGATCAATATGTTTATTGTTTTGAACGGGAATTAAAATAGTACCATAATCGTATTCTTTCCCATTTAATTTAAACCTCTTAGTCGCAGCTTTTACAATAATGTCATTTTCGAGTAACATATTTAACGCTTTTGGTGATAAATATTCATGCCACTCCATCAAGAATGCATAATTACTTTTTTCAATATTTGAGTTTTGATTATAATCAATTTTATCAATACTATTTTTATGACTAGTATTGTTGAAATTTAAATCATAATCTAAGTTGAAAGCTAAAGGAAGTGTCCAGGATGAAACATCGTAAAACAAACTATCTAAAAATGTTTTTCTTGTTTCAAACATCGCATTTATAAGTCTATATTTTTTTTGATTTTTTGGAATGATGTAAGCATATCCTTTTTTGTATATTTTATTATTGTGTTTTACATCAGTGTTGAGGCCGTAAAGATTAATTTCATGTCTTCTTAGTATTTCTGCAAGTTTATTTGTTCTGTACTTGTCTTTTGGATTTCCAAATATTATCGACTCACTTTTAAATTTACCTGCCTCCTTGGAAGCATCTAAGTAAAATGTTTTTTGATAATTTAAAATATCGACCCTGAGATTAACTGCTGCTTTTAATGTTGAAATTCCCGTTGTAAGTTGATTTTTGATTGTAAAAGGAAACTTTAAAATTCCGTTGTCAGATTCTTGGATGTGACCTCTTGAACTGGCTTGTTCAAATAATATACCTATTGATCCATTAATATCTGGATAGGTAGACCCTTTTCCATAATAAAAATCGTCAAAACTTTCTTCTGAATAATATAGTGAACCAATCTTATCCAAACTTTCAACATGAAATTTTGCAATTTCCTTTGTAAGTTTTTGATTTAAATCTGGGGTGAGTGGATGTGTTCTTGATGGAATTCCAGGTTGAAAAAAGAATGTAGCATTGGTTCCCATTTCATGATGATCTGTCAAAATATTAGGAATCCACTTATTGAAAGTTTTTATTCTTGCTTGGGATTCCGGTAGCTGAACAGGCAACCAATCTCTATTTAAATCAAACCAATAATGATTTGTTCTACCACCTGGCCAAATTTCATTGTATTCTCTGTCATTTGGGTCAGATGTTAAATTTATATTTCTATTGGTATTTGCCCAATAAGCAAATCTTTGTAAGCCATCTGGATTCATGCATGGATCTAACAATATAATAGAATTTTCGAGCAGATTTTTTACAAAATCACTGTTTGAAGCAGCCAAATAATATGCTAATAATAAACTAGAATTTGATCCACTTGCTTCGTTACCATGAATTGAGAAGCCTTGATAGACAATAATATGTTGATCTTCAATTTTTATATTTTGCTGATTATCAGTTATTTTTTTATGTTTTTCTAAGATTTTATCAATATTTAACTGATTATTCCTTGAAGATATTGTTAGGAGTAAAATTGGTCTCCCTTCAAATGTTTTCCCTCTGTCTTCAATTGTAACTCTATCTGAGGCATTAGCAAGGGCATACATGTACTGCACAAGCTTATCATGAGATACATGCCATTCTCCTACCTCATGACCAATAATTTCTTTTGGGGTAGGTATATTTGAATCTAGTGGTCCAGAATCTAATTCTGAAAAGTAATAATCAAGATTATGAGTGGTATTTTGTGCAAAGAGACCTGCGCAAATTAATAGTGCAATTAAAATAAATCTCATTTTTGTAACTGGATTAAATATCATCAAAATCAACATCAGTGAACTCATTAGACGATTCATCACCATTTTCTACCTTTTTATCATCATCAGATTCTTGTGTTGTTTCTGTATTTTCTTCATTATTGAAGTTTTTTTGATGTCTTTCGCTAATTACTTCTTCACCTTTTTCGGAAATAACATAGCTTGTCATTTCATTAAGAATACTAGAAAATTCACTAAAGTCTTCTTTGTATAAGTAAATTTTATGTTTTTTATAGTGGAATGTACCATCTTCATTTGTGAATTTTTTACTTTCAGTAAGAGTTAGGTAATAGTCACCTGCTTTAGTAGATCTAACATCAAAGAAATAGGTTCTTCTCCCAGCCCTGAGCACTTTTGAAAAAATTTCTTCTCTCTCCATCTTCGAAAAATTTTATGTTTGAATTAATAATGTAAAAAATTTTTTTAATAAATCAACAAATTCTGATCATCTTTTTTAGTAAGTTGTTTGGAAAACAACTCTTTGTAATACCCATTTTGTTTAATCAATTTTTTATGATTTCCTTTTTGAATTATTTTTCCATCTTTAAAAACAATAATCTCATTTAAATTTTGAATTGAAGATAATCTATGACTTGAAATAATCGTTGTGGTATTAATTATATATTTTTTTAATGATTGTATAATCTTTTTTTCAGTCTCTGTATCCAAAGCAGAAAGACAATCGTCTAAAATTAAAATTTTGGGATTTTTAATGAGCGCCCTTGCAATACAAATTCTTTGCTTTTGCCCTCCGCTTAGGTTGACCCCCCTTTCGCCTAAAATTGTTTCATATCCGTCTTTGAATTTAATTATTTCTTTGTGAATACCGGCAATTTTACAAATCTGTTTTATTTCTTTTATGCTTGCTTTTTCATTCCCAAAACGAATATTATTTATTATAGAATCAGAAAAAAGAAAAGAATCTTGAGGAACAATTCCAATTTGTTTCCTTAAGCTTTCAATATCAAAATCACTAATGTTTTTATCATCAATTAGGATATTTCCAGAATCAATGTTGAAGCTTCTTGTGATTAGCCTTAATAGAG
>CACLAD010000045.1 GCA_902604715.1 uncultured Bacteroidota bacterium | reverse complement strand
CTAAATATTTGTTTAGTAATGGAAAGTACAAGCAGTTAATCATGGCTAATCCCAATTTACTACTTGTAGTTATTGTTGGCAATACTTTCATTAATGGATAAATAGGCGTCATTAAAGTGTAAAACAAATTATATAATTTAGTTTTGGCTTTAATACCATTTTCTGGAATTAAAAGTCCTAGTCTTATCATATAGGCACCCTTAAGACCTTTATTTAAAATATAGTTTTCTGCTTTTCCTTTTACATTGGCCCAAGGTATTTTACTATTTCCATTCTTACTTGTTCCTTCTCCTGACACATATGTCATTATTGAGTTAGGATTAATTTCATAAACTAGATCAGTTATTACTTTGGTCATTTCAAAGGTTACACTATAATAGTAATCGGATTTTTGTCCAAAAGATGTAATACCCATACAATGAAAACAGGCATCACAATGGTTAATTTTATTTTTTAATTCACCCATTTTTAAAAAGTCATCTAAAATGAATTCAGAAATTTTAGAACTTTTTAAATTAACCGGAACCCTATTAACCAAATAAATTTTTCTTATTCTATCATCTTTAATACATTCATTTAGAACTGATTTTCCAACCATTCCGGTACTTCCAGTGATTAATACATCCATATTGATTTTTATTGTAAATTAGAATATGAGGCAAAATAAATTAAAATTTTTATTATTCTTTTTACTCTTTGTTTTAATTTCTTTTGAGTCTAATTCAACAGAAGTTGATTATAACCCAGTATCTGAAGTAATTATTTCGTTTAATAAGACTGCCGATAGTATAATCTCCCTTTTAACAATTGAGCAAAAAGCTTCACAAATGTTAAGCACCTCTAGTTCTATTCCTGAGCATGGAATAGAAATGTACAACTGGTGGAACGAAGCATTACACGGGGTTGCCAGATCAGCAAAAGCAACTGTATTTCCTCAGGCAATTGCGATGGGAGCAACATTCGATCCTGAACTGATTAGAAATACTGCAGATGCTATTTCAACTGAAGCTAGGGCCATGTATAATATTTTTAATAAAAAAGGAATGAGATTAGAATACACTGGCTTAACATTCTGGTCACCCAATATCAATATTTTTAGAGATCCAAGATGGGGAAGAGGCCACGAGACCTATGGGGAAGATCCTTATTTAACTGGAAAAATTGGAAAAGCATTTGTTAATGGGTTACAAGGAAATCACCCTAAGTATTTGAAGGTTGCAGCAGGCGCAAAACATTTTGCTGTTCATTCAGGTCCAGAGGCAATTAGGCATAGTTTTAATGTAAAAGTTAGCCCTCAGGATTTAAACGAAACATATCTTCCTGCTTTCAAAGAGTTGATTGAAGCAAACGTAGAAATAGTTATGTGTGCTTACAATAGATTAAATGATAAGCCATGCTGTGGAAGCAAATCCTTATTAAATGATTTGCTCAGAGAGGATTGGGGGTTCAAAGGTCATGTTGTCTCTGATTGTGGTGCTATAAACGATATAAAGTCAAATCATAATTTTACAATTTCTGATGAAGAAAGTGTTGCATATGCAATAAAGGGAGGTGTCGATCTCAATTGTGGATCATTATATAACTTAATTCCCAAAGCAATTGAAAAGGGCTATCTAACTGAAAAAGATTTAGATAAATCATTAAAACGACTATTGATGACAAGATTAAAGCTTGGAATATTAACAAAAGTTAATGATAATCCATACGAAGGTTTAAACGAGAATCATATAAACAATAAAAATCATATTAAGTTAGCAAGAGATGTAGCTGCTAAGTCAATAGTATTATTGAAAAATAAAAATAACATTCTTCCACTATCCAAAAATATAAATCGGCTTTTTATAACTGGCCCAAATGCTGCAAACGTAAATACATTACTTGCAAATTATAATGGATTGAGCCCAAATATGGTTACTCCATTAGAAGGTATTACTACAAAAGTTTCTAATGGCACAATGATAAGATTCAATGAGGGAGTTGGCCTTATTAGTGATAATAATAGAACGGATTGGTCAGCAAGTTTAGCGGGATCAAGTGATGTTACAATTGCTATAATGGGAATTTCTGCACTAATTGAAGGTGAAGAGGGCGCTGCAATTAAGTCTGATGCTAATGGTGATAGAAATACGATATCTCTTCCCACAAATCAGATTGAATATCTTAGAAAATTAAGAAAAAGTGCCGGCGATAAACCAATAGTTTTAGTTATAAAATCAGGGTCTGCTATTGAACTTACAGAAATTTCTAAATATGTTGATGCTATTATTTATGCTTGGTATTTGGGTGAACAAGGTGGAAATGCAATAGCCGATGTTATTTTTGGTGATGTAAATCCGTCGGGTAAATTACCAATTACAATTCCTAAATCCCTTTCACATCTACCATATTACAGTGATTACAATATGCATAACAGAACTTATAAATTCACAAATCATAAACCAATGTACCCTTTTGGGTTTGGATTAAGTTATTCCAGTTTTGAGTATTCTGACCTTTCACTCAAAAAGAACAAAATAGATATTGGTGATTCAATTGAATTGAATTTTGAAGTCTTTAATAATAGCAATATCTTAGGTGAAGAAGTCGTACAAGTATACATAAATGATATTGAAGCTTCTTTTAGAACACCCAACTCGTCACTGATATTTTTTCAAAGAATTCACCTTAATTCTGGTGAAAAAAAGAAAATTAATTTATTAATTGACGATAACACTATGGGATCTTATAATGAAAAAGGTGTGAAAGAAATAGAACCAGGAAATTTTAAGATATTTGTTGGTGGAAGTTCACCTGGTGAGCGAAGTAAAGAGCTTGGAAAGATGATTAAAGAGGTAAGTTTCACTGTTCGATAATTTATATGAAAAAGCTAATATTAAAATCAATAAAATATTTTTTTATAATTTTTTTCTTATCAATTTATGGTCAAGAAAAATTTTCAAACCCTATAATAAAAGGGGGATATCCAGACCCGTCTATTTGTAAAGTCGGAGACACTTTCTATTTAGTTAATTCTTCTTTTGAATATTTTCCGGGCTTACCAATTCATAAAAGCAAAGATCTTATTAATTGGGAATTAATTGGCTACGGACTAAACAGAAAATCTCAAGTTGATTCAACAGTAAACCTGATTGATGTTCAGTCAAATGGCGGAATTCATGCTCCAACTATAAGGTATAAAGATGGAGTTTATTACATAATAACGACAAACGTTTATTACGATGAGAAAGAGAAGAAAGCTGAAATGGTAAACTTTATTATTACTGCTAAAAATCCTGCAGGCCCATGGTCGGATCCAATACATATTTTGGGAGCCCCTGGAATTGATCCAGATTTATTTTTTGATGATGATGGTAAGGTATGGTATGTAGGTAATCAAATGCCAGAAAATCCAAATTTTGACGGTGAGGGGGAGATTTGGCTTCAAGAGCTAGATATAAATGAATTTAAATTAGTGGGAGAAAAACATTTATTGTGGAGAGGCGCATGCGGAGGTGTTTGGGCTGAAGGCCCACATATGTACAAAAAAGATGGAAGATATTATTTATTAATTGCTGAAGGGGGTACAAGTTTTAATCATGCTGTAATGGTAGCACTAAGTGATAATATTGAAGGGCCTTACATATCAAATCCACGAAACCCCATAATAACATCAAGACACCTTTCTTATGATAATTGGGTAAATAGCACTGGTCATGGTGATATAATTCAATTAGATGATGGAAGAAATTACATGGTTTTATTGGGTATTAGAAATCAAATTGAAAGAGGTTCTAACATGGGAAGAGAAACTTTTCTTGCCCCTGTTACTTGGGAAAGAGAGCCCTTCGAATGGAAAGATACTAAACACTTGTG
>CACLAD010000044.1 GCA_902604715.1 uncultured Bacteroidota bacterium | reverse complement strand
TTGGTGGTGTTAATAGATACAAAAAATTTGATGGTTTTGAATATTCAAACATAATTAAGGAAAGTAATAGAAAAATTGATGTAATTCAAAAAAGGTTAACCATACAATCAAAATCATTAGATGAAATTGTAAAACTTGCAATGAACAGAGAAAAGTTTTTAAAATCTATCCCTGCTATACAGCCTGTTAATAATGATGACCTTACAAGAATTGCATCAGGATTTGGATATAGAATTGACCCATTCACAAAAGCTAGAAAACATCATTATGGAATTGATTTTACAGCTCCCCAAGGAACTCCGGTATATGCAACAGGTGACGGAACTGTTACTCGGGCAGACAATAGATCGTCGGGGTATGGAAATCATATAAGAATTGACCATGGATATGGTTATACTAGTTTGTATGCACATCTTTATAAATTTAATGTTAAAAGATATCAAGAAGTCAAAAGAGGTGATTTAATTGGTTATGTTGGAAGTACTGGAAGGTCTAGTGCACCCCACCTACACTATGAAATTTTTAAAGATAAAGTGAAAATAAACCCAATCAATTTCTACTATGGAAACTTAACTGCAAAAGAATATGACGAATTACTTAAACAAGCTTCTGTGGTTAATCAATCCCTAGATTAATGAAAATCAATCCTCAAGAAAAAAGATATTATTCCATTGGTGAGGTAGCATCTAAATTTAATGTAAACACTTCACTAATCAGATTCTGGGAACAAGAGTTTAAAACATTAAATCCCAAGAAAAATTCACGGGGGAATAGAAAATTTACAAAATCAGATATTGAAACTATCAATAAAATTTATTTTTTATTAAAGGAAAAGGGATATACAATTCAAGGAGCAAAAGATTATATCCAAAACGAAAAAACATCTAAAAAATTAGATATAGTTAGTAAACTTAAACAGATTAAAAACAAGCTGACAGAGATAAGGGAACAGCTTTAATTATTTTTTCCTTAAGAAAATAGTAACAGGAACTCCAGTAAAATCAAAATTTTCTCTAATCTTATTTTCTAAAAATCTCTTGTAAGGCTCTTTTACATACTGAGGTAAATTACAAAAGAATGCAAATTGAGGATGAATTGTTGGCAACTGAGTTATATATTTTATTTTAACGTATTTGCCTTTTATTGCAGGTGGGGGATATTTAGCAATTATTGGCAGTAAAGTATCATTTAATTTCCTAGTTTTTATTTTTTCAAATCTACTCTTAAAAACTTTTACAGCTGTCTCAATCGACTTATGAATTCTTTGTTTATTTATGGTTGATACAAATATTATATTAACATCAGTAAATGGCTCAATTTCTTTCTTGATAATATTTTCATACTGTTTTGTTGAATTTGTACTTTTTTCAATTAAGTCCCATTTATTAGCAACTAGTACAATACCTTTTTTATTTCTCTCACATAACCAAAATATATTTTTAACCTGAGTGTCAAAACCTCTTGAAACATCAAATAATATAATGCATACATCTGAGTTTTCAATGGCTCTAACACTTCTCATCACAGAATAAAACTCTAGATTTTCTTTGACCTTAGATTTTTTTCTTATTCCAGCAGTATCCACAAGATCAAACTCAAAACCGAATCTGTTATATCTTGTATTAATCGAATCTCTTGTTGTACCTGGTATTTCAGTAACTATATTTCTGTTTTCTCCAAGTAGTGCATTAATAAACGAGGATTTTCCAGCATTGGGCCTACCTACCACAGCAAAGCGAGGCACATCATCTAAGACCTCATTTTCATCTTTAAACAATTTAACAACATCGTCTAATAATTCACCTGTTCCAAAACCGTTAGAACTGGCTATGGGGTAGAGTTCTTTAAATCCTAGAGAGTAAAACTCATTTACATCATTTATTCTAGAGGAATTGTCAACCTTATTTACTACCAAAAACACTGGTTTATCAACTTTTCTTAAAAGGTCTGAAATTTCTGAGTCCATTGAAGTTATACCACTGTCAACATCTACCATAAATAGAATTACATCTGCTTCATCAATTGCTAATTCAACCTGGTGATCAATCTCAGATTCAAAAACATCATCACTACCAACCACATATCCACCAGTGTCAATAACAGAAAACTCTTTACCATTCCAGTCTCCCTTTCCATAGTGTCTATCTCTAGTAACTCCACTAACAGAATCTACAATTGCCTCTCTTCTCTGAATCAGTCTATTAAATAATGTTGATTTACCAACATTTGGTCTTCCTACTATTGCAATAATATTACTCATAATAACGGGTCAACAAATGTAATACTAAATTAATTCTAAAAAAAAAGAGCGGTACAACTACCGCTCTTTTTCAAAATTGAATGGTTAATTTCAATCTATTCAATAGAAGTTGACATTTCAGGTCTAAATTCTAAGGTCTCAATTATCTCACCGCCATAATCTCTAATTGCCGCATTTCCACGCATTTGGTTGTACCTTAATGATCTCCAACCAAACATTGAATTATACTCATCTCTATAGTCAAAATCATCGCCTTCAAAAGAACCTAATCCGGTTCCGTGTGAATCATATGGCTCAACGACTGTTACCTCCCATTGACCGCCTGAAACAAGAGCAAAAACTCCTCTTATACCAGTGTAACCACTTTCTACTTTTAGCTTTGCATCATTTCTCATTTCATGAAACCAATCCCTTGCATTCTCTTGCTTTAGTCTAATCGTGGTATACCTAATATATTTCTTAGGAGCCTCGCTGTTATCCCAATTATAACATAGTCCCTCTATTCTCCATGTTCTTTTATTCCCTTGTTGGTCTTTGACATAAGGCATTACATTTTTAACCCAGTAGTCATATTCAGCTGAACCTGCCATACCCTGATCAAAAAAGTCAGCTGTTTTTGGTCCAACTACACGCATATATTTACCAGAATCGGGACCAGTAACGACCTGAAAAGTCAAAATACCGGTGTCTTGAGAATTATTAAATTTTTTAGTCTTTTTAGCAACGGCAGATTCAAATTCTTTAGCCATTCCGTCTTTAGCTTCCCACCTGTTTGTTTGCCAATATTCCCAGTTTGAATTGTTCTGTGAAAAAACAAACAAAGGAGTTAATAGTAGTAATAAAAATATTTTTTTCATATTGTTAAATTTTAAAATTTATTAATTAATCTAAATCAACTGCTGGTGAGCTTAACTCTGGCAACCATCTCCAGATTTCAACAAAATTACCCCAAGCAGTTAAACTTTCATTAAAAGCTTTTGAGTCTTCTTCAAATGATTCCTCAAAAAGTTCATTGTAAGCTGCAACAACCTTTGGCCATACTACAGACTCGTTATCTATACCAGACATATCAGCATTACCAAAACCAACCTTTACATGGCCGGGTGAACCGCCTATTGACCCAGCCCAAACGTGTAAACTTAAGTCACCAACTTTTTCAGCAGCTTTTGCTACTCGATTTCTGAATTTCCAAAAATCTGGCCCTGCTGTTCTTTTAACATTATAATGAATAACTTTCCATATTTTTTTTGCGTCATTGGGTCTGTCATCAAAACTTGCAGAGGGTACATATGACATATACTCAGTACCCCCAATATTTTCCATAAGAGGAGCAACATTTTCCATCCAGTAATCAAGACCTTGATTTCCAAAGGAATCAAGTTCTGCATAGGAATTACCTAAGCCCTCCCTTACAATATAATTCGCTCTTTCTCCAGCTAGTATTTGAAATGTATAAATTAATTCACCATCAGCTTTGGAATTAAACTTTTTTGTTTTTTCACCAATTGCCTCTTTGGCAGCTTGCATATTTTCAGGTGCAACCTTATACATTGTTGTCCAGGCAGTCTGTGCTATTGTATTACTAATGGTAAATATAAAAGCCAATAAAAAAATTATTTTTTTCATGAGTTAGTTTTTAAAATTAAGCTATGAATATAATAATTTATTTATATAAAAATACCCGACATTT
>CACLAD010000043.1 GCA_902604715.1 uncultured Bacteroidota bacterium | reverse complement strand
TTTGAGTTAAGGTTGTTATAGCTGCAATTTTAGTTTCATTTGCAATTTGTGCAGCATGATAACAGATAAATTTTGTTGTGTATCTTTTTGTTTTAATTTTTGGTGGTGATTCAGGTACTGAAATCATATCAGAATACTCGACACTTGTTATTATTTTAGAGATTTGAGTTACAACTTCTGCTGGATATTTTCCTATCGATGTTTCAGCAGAAAGCATAATAGCATCTGCTCCATCCATAACTGAGTTTGCAACATCGTTTACCTCAGCTCTACTTGGTTTAAGACTGTCTATCATACTTTCCATCATTTGAGTTGCGATGATTACGGGAATCCTACGTTTCTTAGCTAGATGTACAATTCTTTTTTGTAACAGTGGTACTTCCTCGGACGGAATTTCAATACCCAAATCTCCTCTAGCAACCATTATTCCATCAGAATTTTGAATAATATCTTCTATATTTTTTATCGCCTCAGGCTTTTCAATTTTAGCTATAATAGGGATTTTATCATCAGATTCTTTTTCAATTAAACCTCTGAGATTAATCAAGTCGTTGGCATCACGAACAAATGATAAAGCAATCCAATCTAGTTCTTTTGAAATAGCATACATTAAATCCTTTTTATCTTTTTTTGTGAGTGAAGGAGTGGAAATTTTAGTATTGGGTAAATTAACACCCTTCTTGGAGGATAATTTTCCTCCTTGTATATTTCTTAATTTTACCTCATCATTCTTATTAGTAGAGATAACCTCAAAAATCAATTTACCATCATCAATTAGAACTTTATCTCCTTTCTTTACGTCCTTGGCAAAATATTCATATGAAAGTGATGCTTTTGCATTGTTACCAATAATTTCTTTGGCTGTTAACAATGTAAATTCATCTCCCTTTTTAATAACTACACCATCCTCCATTTCTCCTATTCTAATCTTAGGTCCTTGTAAATCTGCAAGAATAGCAACATTAGTATCTAACTCCTGATTTAAAGATCTAATTAAATTAATATGTCTATCAGCCTCATCATAAGTAGCATGCGAGAAATTAATTCTAAATACATTAACACCAGCTTTAATTAATCTTTGAAGCATGGTTTTACTACTGCATCCTGGACCTAGAGTTGCAACGATTTTAGTTTTTTTGAATTTTATATAACTCATGAGAAAATTAAATTTTCTTTGTTTTCTAATTTATTATCAGACAAAAATGAAGTTATCACTCCGCTAATTTCTGAAATTTTTTTCAATACCTTATCTACATAGGTTTTATTTGCAATATTTTCTATAATTATGAAATAGTCAACTGACTTTAGTTGGCTCAATAGATTCATTTCATTTAAAGTCGTATTACCTTCGCCAAATAAACTTAAATTTTCTTCTGATATTTTTTCTAAAACAAGTGACTTATTTGAAAAAAATATCCAATTTAAATATTTAGTACCATCTAAAAACTCATAAGCTGAATAATTGGCATCTTGCTCAGAAAAATAAATATCATTATTTTTTCTTTTCAAACGAATATTTAATTTTTTGTTTAGAAAGAATGCCAGTCTAAATTCATCTAAGTCTGAATGTATTGCAATTAGATGATAATTTTCAGGATATTGATTTAAGTTTAATTTATGGTTGTTCAAAATCAAGAATTTCTGAATAAAGATAAGTTTATTCTACGAATTTTGATTTTGATATTTTAAAATATCTTCTTGAAACATAAAAAATGCCCGTTTTGAAGCTTTCTCTTCAGCTTTTTTCTTTGAAGTGTCTCTTCCTTTTGAAATTACTTTATTATCAATCGAAAGTTTAACAGAAAAATGCTTTATCGTATCATTACCTGTGTCCTCAAAAGTTTCATAGTTGTACAGTTTTTTATTTTTTTGACACCACTCAATAAATAAACTCTTGTAACTAATAATTTTATTCTTAAGTCTTTCAAGATCAACATGTGGATTAATCACACGGTCAAATATAAATTTCTTACAATAGGGATATCCGCGATCAAGAAATATTGCACCAATAAGTGCTTCAAACAGATTGCCGTGTATATTATCACCATAATTTTCCTCTGAAATATTTGCATCTACAAACTCAATTAAGTTTAATTCCAATCCAAGTTCATTTAAATGATTACGGCTAACGATTTTTGATCTCATTTGCGTAAGATAACCCTCAGAGCCTGTGGGGATATTTTTAAATAAATATGATGATATAATTGAACTTAAAATAGAATCACCCAAAAACTCTAATCTTTCATAGTTAACAGCAACTCCATTTAAATCTTTTTTATTTGACGAACGGTGAGTGAATGCTCTCTTATAATATTTGAGAGACTCAGGATGAAATTGTAACAGGTTTTTGATTGGTTGATAAAAGGGGTCTTTTTTTAATTTTAACAATTCATAAAAATTAAAATTCATATTAGTCCCATTTTTTAAATAATACACAAGCATTATGTCCACCAAATCCAAATGTATTACTCATACCAATTTTTGCATCTCTTTTTTGTGCTTTATTTAAGGTTAAATTTAATTTTGGATTGATATTTTCATCAATATTTTGATAATTGATAGTAGGAGGAACAATACCATTATTTAGAGATAAAATAACAGAAATTGCTTCAACAGCTCCTGCAGCTCCAAGCAAGTGGCCAGTCATTGACTTAGTTGAATTGATATTAATATTCGGAGCATGGTCACCGAAAATATAATCAATAGCTTTTAGCTCGGCTACATCACCTAAAGGAGTAGACGTGCCGTGAGTATTTATCAAATCTACATCACCTTCACTTACTTTTGAATCATTTAAACAGTTTTTAATTACAGCAATAACACCTTCTCCCTCAGGGTGTGGAGCAGTAATGTGGTGGGCATCAGATGATAGACCACCGCCAAGAAATTCTGCATAAATCTTTGCACCTCTAGCTTTTGCGTGTTCATATTCTTCAAGAATTAAGGTGCCTGCACCTTCGCCTAAAACAAATCCATCACGAGTTGAATCAAAAGGTCTAGATGCAGTTTCAGGTGAATCATTTCTTGTTGATAATGCATGCATAGCATTAAATCCAGCCATCCCAGCTATATTTATACCTGCTTCACTTCCTCCGGTTACTATAACATCACAATAGCCTAATCTTATGTAGTTTAAGGAATCAACCATTGCGTTTGCACTTGATGCACACGCTGAAACAGTTGTGTAATTGGGACCCATAAATCCATAATTTATAGAAATATAACCAGGTGTAATATCAGCAATCATCTTGGGAATAAAAAACGGATTAAATCTTGGTGTTCCATCTCCAGATGCATGATCTAACATTTGGTTTTGAAATGTTTCAATACCACCAATTCCAGAACCCCATATCACACCGACTCTTAACTTATCAATTTTTTCTAAATCTAATCCAGAATCTTTTATCGCCTCTTCAGTTGAAACCATACCATATTGGGTGAATCTGTCCATCTTTCTTTGTTGTTTTCTATCCAAGTGAAGTGAAACATCAAAATCTTTTAATTCACAAGCAAATTTTGTTTTGAATTTTTCTGTATCGAAATTAGTGATGGGGGCTGCACCGCTCTTACCTTCAATAAGACCAGTCCAAAATGCATCGAGATTGTTCCCAATTGGGGTGAGAGCTCCAAGACCAGTAACTACTACTCGCTTTAAAGCCATAAAAAAATATTATGAATTCTCTATATAAGAAATCGCTTGACCTACAGTTGCGATATTTTCAGCTTGATCATCTGGTATTTGAATATCAAATTCTTTTTCAAATTCCATGATTAATTCAACAGTGTCAAGCGAATCTGCTCCTAAGTCATTAGTGAAACTTGCTTCATTAACAACTTCACTTTCATCTACTCCTAATTTATCTACGATAATAGCTTTTACTTTTGATGCGATATCTGACATAATTTTGTTTTTTAATTTATAATTTTAGTTAAAGTGCAAAAATAAAAAACTTTATTTTAATTTAACCACTTCAAAAAAAAATTGTGAACATTAATTCTGATAAAAAAGTTAGTATATTAATTTTTGCATCTGGAAACGGCTCAAACGCAGAAA
>CACLAD010000042.1 GCA_902604715.1 uncultured Bacteroidota bacterium | reverse complement strand
AATCATTGTATTTAATAATATTGAAAAGACTAATAATAGTTCATTTATTTATAACTTAGACATGAGTTATACATCTGCAGGTGTTTATCTTATAAAAATTGGTAATGCCACAGTGGGTTATAAAACAGCAAGAATAATAGTAAAATAAAAGTTATGAGATTTAGAAATATATTTTTCTTATTTATTTTAATTACTGGATTTTCATTTTCTCAGGTAACAAATGAAGGTCAGCCAGTTAGTTGGACATTAAACTTGGAAACAGATAATATTCAAGAAAAACTAATGCCATCATTTGATATGGACAGAGTTGCTGCAGAGGATGCAGAAAATGATGGAGTCAAAGGAATTCCTTGGAGGTTTGGCTATTCTTATTCTGTTGATCTAGGTTTAGAGGATGGAACTTGGACTGTATTGGAAAACGGTGATCGTGTTTGGAGAATGTTAATATCATCCCCAGGGGCTATTTCATTAAATTTTATTTTTGATGATTTTTTCATGCCAGAGGGAGGGAGCCTATACCTATATTCAGATGACCGTGAAGATTTACTTGGTGCATATACATCTATTCAAAATCAGGATGATAGAATGCTAGGGACCTGGCTGGTTTACGGAGATAAAGTTTGGCTAGAATATTACGAGCCTCAAAATGTTTATGGAATGGGAAGTATTAATATTTCAAATATTACCCATGGTTATAGAAATACCGACAAAAGACCTCAAGAAAAGGGTTTGAATGACTCAGGTGATTGTATGCTGGACGTAGATTGTAACATTGGAGATGACTGGCAAGCTCAAAAAGAACACAATAAAAGAGCCGTGGCGTTGATAGTCATGAATAATTCACTTTGCTCTGGGACTTTAATAAATAATACTTCAAACGACGGTACACCTTTTTTTTTAACCGCTGATCATTGTATGGAGGGAAATAATCCTTCTACTGTAACTTTTTTATTTGATTGGATAAGTCCTTCACCCCAATGTGCAACATATAATAATAGCCAAGGTGGACCTCAAAATATGACAGTAAGTGGTTCATTATTAAGAGCAGCTGATCCACTTTCTGATTTTGCTTTATTGGAAATAACTCAATCAATCCCAAGTTCATGGAATAGGGTTTATGCTGGTTGGGACCGCACAGGGCAAATACCGGATTATTCAGTAGGAATTCATCATCCATCTGGAGATATAATGAAAGTGTCTAGAGACAATGATTCTCCAGCAAAAATTAACTACTCAAATTTATACGCATGGGAAATAAGTGGTTCTACCGGCGGATGGGATTATGGCGCTACCGAGGGTGGTTCATCAGGTTCAGCACTGTTTGACCCTGACGGAAGAATCATTGGTCAATTGTGCTGTGGTGCCTCTGGATGTAATGGCTTAACCGACAATGGACAAGCTGATGATTATGGTAGAATGGATAGGTCCTGGACAGGAGCTGGTTCCCCTTCTACAAGATTAAGTGATTGGCTTGATCCTAATGGTACTGGTCAAACTTATATTGATCCATTCCCTGCAATATCAAATGATGATCTAGGTATTCTTTCAATTGATGAGCCTGAATCTGGTAATCTATCTGACTCAGAATCAATAATTATTACCATTATTAATAATGGCAATAATACAGCATCTAATTTTGAACTTTCATACCAAATTAACGATGGGGAGATTGTTAGTGAGACATATTCTGCTTCGTTGAACTCAGGAACTTCAACTCAATATTCTTTTAGTCAATCGGCTGATATGTCTGCCGCTGGAAATTATGAGATAATTGCAACCATTGTCTACTCGGTTGACGAAGTTGAGGGTAATAATACAATAACTAAAAATGTAACAAACGTAGCAAGCGAGGACTGTCCTGATGAATATTCTCTTCCAATAGTGTGGAGGGATAATTTTGAATGTCATGATGCATTTGCAATTGAAAATATTGGAGATTGGGTAATGTATGATTTGGATGGTGGGACAACCTGGGGTGCTAACGCTGTTGATTTTACCAATGAAAGCTATGTTGGTACTGCAATTGTATTTAATTACCCACTAGTTGCAACGGGAAGTGATACAGCAACATGGAATACATATGAAGGAAACCAAGGACTATACTTCTTCGCCTCAGGAGCAAATAGCACAACCTTTCCAAACGATGATTGGATGATTAGTCCCGAATTTACATTAGATGGGGTCACATCACCAACTTTATCTTTCTGGGCTAAGTCTGTTACAGATCAATATGGCCTTGAAAGAATGCGAATAGCAGTTGGAAATTCAACTGATTACAATGACTTTACAGTGATTTCAAGTGGAAATTATATTGAAGTACCAACTGATTGGACACAATATGAATTCGATTTAAGTGACTATGAAGGCCAAACAATCAGAATCGCAATTCATTATGTGGGTAATGATTCATTCGTTCTTCAGATGGACTCTTTCGTTGTTGAAGGTACTTTAGGAGTTGGAGATTATGAAGCCAATAATTTCGACTATTTCTTTAATCCTACAACTAGGGAATTAGAACTAAGTTCAACAAAAATTATTGATGGATTAAAAATTTATAATTTATTGGGACAAGAAATAATTTCTAATGAAGAAATAAATTCTAATAACTACATAATTAACTTATCGCACTTATCTCAGTCTGTTTACATCGTTAACGTGATGATTGACAATAAGATTGAAAGGTTAAAATTACAGATTAATTAATTAAACTTATATGAAAAAGATAATATTTGCTGCAATTTGTTTGTTCACTACCTACTCGTTTTCGCAGGTTACAAATCAAGGTGTTCCAAATAGTTGGAACTTAAATTTAGATAATTCACAAATACAAAAGAAAGAGCTCCCTAGCTTTGATCTTGAGGCTGTAAAAGCCGAAGATGCAGCAAATGATTATAAATTTGATGCACCTTGGAGGTTTGGATATATACATAGTGTAGATTATGGTTTAGAGGATGGTGTATGGACAACATTAGAAAACGGTGATAGAATTTGGAGAATATTAATTACCTCCCCTAAAGCACTTTCTTTAAATTTTATTTTTGATGATTTTTATATGCCAGAGGGTGGATATTTATATTTATACAACAATGAAAAAACTGATTTATTAGGAGCATATGATTCCAATCAAAATCAAGAAAGTGGAGTTCTTGGAACATGGCTTGTTGAGGGAGACGCTGTTTGGTTAGAATACTTTGAGCCAGGTGAAGTTAAGGATCAAGGAAGACTTCATATTGCAAAAGCTACTCATGGGTACAGAAATGCTGAAACCTTTAAAGAAGCCAAGGGATTAAACGATTCGGGAGATTGTAATTTGGATGTTGATTGCTCAATCGGTGAAGACTGGGAGGAATTAAAAGAGCATAATAAAAGATCTGCTGGGATTCTACTTTCAGGTGGAGGTGGTGGATTTTGTTCCGGTGCCCTAATCAATAATACTGAAAATGATGGAACACCATACTTTTTAACAGCTAATCACTGTTTTTCTGATCCTAGCGTTTGGGCATTCAGATTTGGATGGATTAGTCCAAATGTTGTTTGCGCTACCACTGCTAATAGCTCCAACGGACCAACTAACATGACTTTAAGTGGTGCAACTCTTAGAGCAAGAGATGGTGGATCAGACTTTGCTTTGGTTGAAATAAATCAAAATATTCCTGAAGATTGGGATAGAGTTTATGCTGGTTGGGACAGATCTGGAAATACACCTAATTTCACCGTTGGAATTCACCATCCTTCAGGTGATGTTATGAAAGTTTGTAGAGATGATGATCAACCAACACAAACAATAAATGGTGGTGCTCAAACTTGGGAAATTACTACTGCTGGCGGAGGCTGGGAGTGGGGAGTTACTGAGCCAGGTTCATCCGGTTCACCTTTGTTTGATGCTGAAGGTAGAATTATTGGTCAACTTTATGGAGGTGGTGCTGCTTGTTCAGGAACAGTTGATAACAACTTACTGGATTATTATGGTAGATTAGATATTTCATGGGAAGGTGGAGGAAGTTCGTCTACTCGTTTAAGGGATTGGTTAGATCCTAATGGAACTGGTGATACTGACGCAGACCCATACCCAGCATTAGTATTATTGGCTAATGATATTGGTATTGAAAGTGTTGATTCTCCTGTAAGTGGAACATTAACTGATTCTGAATCAGTCACTGTTTCTATCACAAATTTTGGTGAGTATCCTGCATCTGGTTTTGATGTATCCTTCCAGCTTGATGGTGGTGCAGTTGTAACAGAATTCTATGCTGGTACTGTCGCATCTGAAGAGACTGTTCAGCATACGTTTTCAACTACAGTTGACATGTCAACTGTTGGTTCAACTTA
>CACLAD010000041.1 GCA_902604715.1 uncultured Bacteroidota bacterium | reverse complement strand
TTATGACAAAGGCTGAAATTGTAGCAAATATTTCTGATAAACTAGGAATTGAAAAAGTCGATGTTCAACTTACTGTTGAATCGCTTATGAAAGAAATTATTAATTCTTTAGAAAATGGTGAGAATGTATATTTGAGAGGTTTTGGAAGTTTCATTGTAAAGAAAAGAGCAGAGAAGACCGCCAGAAATATAAAAAAGAATACCACAATAAAAATACCAGCTCACAATATTCCAGCTTTTAAACCATCAAAATTTTTTATTGATGGTGTAAAAACGAAATTAAAAATTAACTAAATATAACTTATGCCTAGCGGAAAAAAACGTAAAAGACATAAAGTAGCTACTCATAAGAGAAAAAAGAGACGTAGAGCTAATCGTCACAAGAAAAAAGATTAATTAGATATCTATTTTTCTTAATTATTATTAATATCAACTTAAGTTCTTTGAAATATATTCATTAATACGTTGTAATAATTGCTTTTACAACAGATGAATATCCGTAAATAAATATTAATCAGCATTAATGCAAAAAAATGATAATATGAATAAAGAATTACTTATTCGTTCGAGTTTAAACAATGTTGATTTTGCCTTACTTAAAGACGGAAAACTTATAGAATTCCATAAAGATAACGATAATACAAAATTTTTAGTTGGTGATATATATCTTGCAAAAATCAGAAAAACAATGCCTGCCCTAAATGCAGCTTTTGTAAATGTGGGATATAAAAAAGATGCGTTCCTGCATTATCACGACTTAGGTCCTAAAGTCTCTACCCTTCAAAAGTATATTAAGGGTATCAGTACTGGACGAATTAAAAATTTCTCCTTAAATAATTACAAGTTTGAAGAAGAAATAGATAAAAATGGTGCTATTTCAGATGTTCTTAGCCCTAACCAATCTGTTTTAATTCAAATTGTCAAAGAACCTATTTCAACAAAAGGACCAAGAGTTACTTCCGAGCTATCGATTGCTGGAAGATTTTTAGTTCTTGTTCCATTTTCTAATAGAATTTCTTTATCTCAAAAAATTGAAGATCAAAAAGAAAAGGACAGATTAAGGAGATTAGTCAAAAGTATTACACCTAAAGGTTTTGGGGTTATTGTTAGAACCGTTGCCAAAGGCAAAAAAGTTGCTGAACTTGACAGAGATTTACAAAATCTTTATGGTAGATGGATTGCAATGTGTAAAAAAATTAGGAACGCAAATATTCCGAGTAAAGTCATGGATGAAATGAATATTTCATCTAAAATTTTAAGAGATTTATTCGATGAAAATTTTACGTCTATCCTAGTTAACGACGAAGCATTGCATATTCAAATAAAAGATTACGTTCAAAAAATTGCACCAACAAAGGAGTCGATAGTTAAACTATATAATTCTAAAGTTCCGATTTTTGAAAAATTTGGAATAGAAAGACAAATTAAAACTTCATTCGGTAAAAATGTTTCGATGACAAAAGGATCATATTTGGTTATTGAGCATACCGAAGCTTTACATGTCATAGATGTTAACAGTGGTAACCGTTCTTCCTCTGCTAAAAATCAAGAAGAATCCGCTTTAGAAGTTAACCTAATTGCTGCCACTGAAATTGCAAGACAACTTCGTCTGAGAGATATGGGTGGTATAATTGTAGTTGATTTTATTGATCAAAACAAAGCAGATAACAGAAAAAAACTGTTTAACCATCTTAAGTCAGAGATGAAAGAAGATCGAGCTAAACATAAAATTCTTCCGCCTAGTAAATTTGGATTAATTCAAATAACTAGACAAAGAGTTAGGCCCGAAATGAACATCAAAACTAGAGAAGAAAATCCTAGCGGTACCGAAGGTAATGAGGTTGAAGCTCCAATAGTGTTAATTGATAAGATATCTGAAGAAATTGAAAGGCTTTTAAATAAAGGTGAAAATAATATTAATTTAAATATTCATCCTTTTATAGCTGCTTATCTTGAAAAAGGATATCCGTCGGTTAGACTTAAATGGTACTTTAAGCATAAAATATGGATCAAAATTATACCTAGAGATGCTTACAAATATCTTGAATACCGGTTTTTAGATGAAAACGGTAAATCTATTTAAAAAAAACCCTATCGATTGATAGGGTTTTTTTTTTAATTTTTTAGACTAATTGTGATTGGACAATGATCGCTGTGGACTATATCATTAAGTATTGCTGCATCATTTAATTTATTTTTTAAATCTGAAGAAACCATTATATAATCAATTCTCCAACCCTTATTGTTTGCTCTTGCATTCGCTCTATATGTCCACCAGCTATATTGATGAGGATCAGAATTAAATTCCCTAAATGAATCAACGAACCCAGAATCAATAAATTTTTGTAACCATTCTCTTTCAATTGGTAAAAATCCTGAAACATTTTTATTTCTTATAGGATCGTGAATGTCAATTGCTTTATGGCATATATTATAATCACCTGCTATTATCAAATTTTTAATCTTACTATTTAATTCTTTAATGTAAGCTAAAAAATCATCCATATAATTCAGTTTAAACTCTAGCCTATCTAAATTTGTTCCCGAAGGAAGGTATAAGCTCATTACAGAAAATTCTTCAAAATCCAATCTTAGATTTCTACCCTCAAAATCCATATAGGAAATACCTGTTCCATATTCTACACGAATGGGCTCATGTTTTGACAGTATGGCAACACCGCTATATCCCTTTTTTTGAGCACTAAACCAGTAATTGTATTTAAAGCCAATAGATTCAAATTCAGAAATATTTATCTGTTCTTCTAAAGCTTTAATTTCCTGTAAACATATTACATCAGGGTCTTCTTTGACTAACCAATCAATTAAGCCCTTATTCATTGCTGCTCTTATTCCATTAACATTGTATGAAACAACTTTCATTATTAAGAAATTTTATATCATAAAGATGATAAAATATTTTCTATTATTTTTAGTTTATTCTATAATATGCGACTGATATTAAGTTTATTCATTTGTTTTATTTGCCACATTTCATATTCGCAAGAAATGAAAAAGGACTCAGTACAAATTAAAGATTATGAAGTAATCAACTTTGAAATGGAATTAAAAAAATTTAAAGATTCTGTTTCAGAAAAAATTTATCCTGTTGTTCTTTCAGAAAAATACTCGAAATTAGACAGTAACTTAATTATTGAAAATACACATAATATTGATAAACTATATAAGCTTTCTAAAAGTAGCTTTATCAATAAGAAGAAAAGTAATAGCAAGATTGAAACAAATGGGAGTATTTCAAGAGGGGTAACGATTGGCAGTAATCAAAACTCGGTTCTTAACAGTGAGCTTGATTTACAAATTTCCGGTGAACTAAGTGATGGTGTAAAAATAAAAGCATCTATACAAGACTCTAATATTCCTCTTCAAAACAATGGATATTCTCAACAGATTGACGAGTTTGATCAAATTTTTATAGAAATATCATCCGAAAATTGGAAAGTAAGAGGAGGAGATGTTGATATAAGGCAAGAAAGTACATTTTTTGGAAATTTTCAAAAACGTATTCAGGGGTTGGCTGTCAATTCTTCAATAAATAATTCAATTAAACTAGAAATTGCTGGAGCAATTGTAAAAGGAAAGTATAAACAAACACAAATAACAACACAAGACGGTAATCAAGGACCATATAAACTGGTAGGTCAAAATGGAGAACTATATGTTCTTGTTGTCTCTGGAAGTGAGTCAGTGTTTGTGAACGGCAAAAAAATTGAAAGAGGTATAGATAAAGACTATACTATAAATTACAATGCTGGAGAAATTTTATTCAATTCAACATTCCCTATAATGTCTGATATGAGGGTACAAGTGGAATATCAGGTAAGTGAAAAAAACTTTAATAGTTTTTTTGGATTTACACAAATAGGATTCAAAAAAAGTAAGTCTGAGCATAATATCTCATTTTACAATGAAAATGATATCAAAGATCAACCACTGCTTCAAAATATTTCAGCTGATCAAATAGAATCATTATCAAATGCAGGGGATAATAGTGAGCTTATGAATGTTCCAACCGGTACTTTGACACCCTACAGTGAAAACCGAATTTTATATAAAAAAGAAATAATTAATAACATTGAGATTTTTGTATACTCAAATAATCCAGATAACGATTTATATGATGTTAATTTTACCAATGTTGGTCAAAATCAGGGGGATTATATTTTATTGACAAATAACGCAATCGATAATATTTATGAGTACAGGCCTCCAATAGGCGGTGAAAAGCAAGGAAGTTTTGAGCCTATATCCAAATTAGTTGCACCAGAAAAATTACAACTATTAACGTATAATTCTGTATATGAGATAAACAATAGCTCTAAGATAAATTTAGAATTGGCAACAAGTAAAAAAGATAAGAATTTGTTTTCATCCATTGACGATTCTGATAATACCGGATTTGCATCAAAAGTAAATTATAAATCAACAAACGATATATTAAAATCGAAAATTGTTACAGAAATAGACATTAATTATTTAGAGAATAATTTTCGATCTATAGAAAGAATATATAATACAGAATTTAATAGGGATTGGGATTTGACCGAAAATATTTTAGGCAATTATAATCAGCTTTATTCTAGTGCTATTATTGGACTAAATAACAAGAAATTAGGATCCTTAGATTATTCATTCGAAAACCTGAATTATAGAAATTATTTTAATGGGGTAAGAAATGCTGTAAGTGTAATTTCAAATCAAAAAAGAAATCTGAGATTTAACTCAAACAGCAGTATTATGAAATCTGATCAAAATGATTACTCTAGTGATTTTATTAACTC
>CACLAD010000040.1 GCA_902604715.1 uncultured Bacteroidota bacterium | reverse complement strand
TTAAAAAGTCATTTAATTCTTTTTGATGAATCAATTAAATCAAAAGTTCCAAACGGTAAAAAACTTGGTTTTGTCTGTCAAGAAATCGGAAGAGAGATAAATACTCTTGGTTCAAAGGCTAATGATGCTGTTCTTCAAAAACATGTAATTGATATGAAGGAAAATTTAGAGAAAATTAAAGAAAACATTTTAAATATTCTTTGATGAAAAGGTCAAAATTTATAGTGATAGCTGCACCCTCAGGATCAGGAAAATCTACTATTGTAAATAAACTACTTAATGAGAAAAATCTAGGATTGTCTTTTTCAATTTCAGCAACTTCTAGAGAGCCAAGAAAAAACGAAAAAGATGGAGAGAATTATTTTTTCATTTCTAGAGAGGAATTCATGAACAGGATTAATAATGATGAATTTGTTGAATGGGAAGAAGTCTATAAGGGGGTATTTTATGGTACATTATTTTCAGAACTTGAAAATGCAAAAGAAAAAAATTTAATCTTTGATATAGATGTAATAGGTGGTTTAAATATCAAAAGAAAGTTTAAGGATCAATCATTAACTATTTTCATAAAACCTCCTAGTTTAGATGAACTTGAAAAGAGACTCAAGAATAGAAATTCTGAAACTGATTCAAATATCAAAATTAGAGTGAATAAAGCTAAAGATGAAATGTTATTGGCTGATAAATTTGATTGTATTGTTGAAAACGATATTCTTGAAAAAAGCTATAAAGAAGTTTTCAAATTAGTAAATAATTTCATCAATGAATAAAAAAAAAGTTGGTTTATTCTTTGGAACCTTTGACCCCATTCACAATGGTCATCTAAAAATTGCAGAATACATTATTGAAGAAAAATTAAATGATGAAGTTTGGTTAGTTGTTACACCAGAAAATCCTATTAAACAAGACAGTAAAATATCAAACTTCATGCATAGATTTAATATGGTTGATATTGCTACGAAAAAGTATGATAACATAATACCAAGTGATTTAGAAGTTAATCTTAAGAAGCCAAACTATACCATTGATACTTTGGAATACATTTCAAATAAATTACCAGAAATAGAATTTAGCTTAATCATTGGTGAAGACAATTACAAAATTTTTGATACATGGAAAGATTATAAAAAAATTCTAAAAGGTTATAAGATTTTCATTTATCCAAGAAAAGGAACCCTCAAAGAGAGTGCGCATATAATTAATGAAAATGCAATGTATATTGGAGGTCCAAGAATTGACTTAAGTTCAACAAATATTAGAAATATAGTTTCAAAAAAAACCAAACCCAAAGATCTAATTTCTGAAAATGTTATGCAATATATTAGTACTAATGAATTATATCAATGAAAAAAACTAAATTAAAATTTGGAGTTATTGGAAGTGGCAGTTGGGGAACCGCATTAATAAAAATACTTTCCGAAAATAATGATGAAATTAATTGGTATATCAGAAATAAACATAATATTGATTTTATTTCTAATAACTCTCATAATCCAAACTATTTAAGCTCGGTAGAACTCAAAATAAGAAAATTAAAAATCTCAGAGAATATTAACGACATCGTTAGCAATTCCGATGTAATCATTATTGCCGTACCGTCTGAATATGTTAATGCAGAAATGAAAAAAATTAAAGTTAATATTTCTGACAAAATTGTTATTTGTGGTTTGAAAGGTTTAGTTCCTGAAACAAATCTCTTATTTGGTGAGCACATGCAAAAATACTTTAGTGTTTCTAAAGATAATTTTCTGGTTATCGGTGGGCCTTGTCATGCTGAGGAAGTTGCATTAGAAAAGTTATCATACTTGACAATAGGATCTTCAAACCTGAATTTATGTAAAATTATATCAGAAAAATTTAAATGTAAGTACATAAATGTAAAATCATCAGATGATGTGATAGGTATTGAATATGCAAGTATGCTTAAAAATATATTTGCCTTAGCAGTTGGTATTTCAAACGGTTTGGGATATGGAGATAATTACCAAAGTGTTTTAGTTAGCAATTCAATTAAGGAGATGAAAAGGTTTATTTCAAAAAGGCATAAAATAAAAAGGAATATAAATAATTCAGCATATTTAGGAGATTTGTTAGTAACTGGATATTCTTCTTTTTCAAGAAACAGAATGTTTGGAAATATGATCGGAAAAGGTTATACGGTTAGGTCTGCTCAATTGGAAATGAAGATGGTAGCTGAGGGTTATATTGCTACAAAAAAAGCTTACTTATTAAACGAGGAATCTGACAAAAAAGTCAAAATACCCATTATAAATGCAGTCTATAAAATACTCTATAAAAAAAGAAGCGCTAGAAAAATATTTAAAGAGCTAAGCGATATCATCTCTTAAAAAGAAGATCTAAATTGTTCTAAGAACCTTACATCATTTTCGCTTAAAAGTCTAATATCATCTATTTGGTGTAATAAAAGAGCTATTCGATCAATTCCTAGACCAAAAGCAAACCCTGAGTATTCTTTATGATCAATATTACAATTTTCTAAAACATTTGGATCAACCATTCCACAACCCATAATTTCTAGCCAACCTGTTCCTTTCGTCATTTTATAGTCAGTTTCATTATTAAGACCCCAGTAAACATCTACTTCTGCACTAGGCTCTGTAAACGGAAAATAAGAAGGTCTAAGCCTAATTTTTGATTTACCAAAAAGTTGAGTTGTAAAGTATTCTAAAGTTTGTTTTAGATCTGCAAAACTTACATCTTTATCAATGCACAAACCTTCTATTTGATGAAAAAAACAATGGGAACGTGCTGAAATTGCTTCATTTCGATAAACTCTCCCGGGTGAAATAGTTCTGATTGGCGGTTTATTATTTTCCATGTATCTTACCTGAACTGAACTAGTATGGGTTCTTAATAAATAATCAGGGTTCTTTTCAATAAAAAAAGTATCCTGCATATCTCTAGCGGGGTGGTGCTCGGGAAGGTTTAAAGCACTAAAGTTATGCCAATCATCCTCAATTTCTGGTCCTTCACTAATTGTAAATCCAATAGTAGAAAAAATTTCGATAATTCTATTCTTCACAATTGATATTGGATGACGAGAACCGATTTCTATTGGGTCTCCGGGCCTTGAAATATCATTTATTTTTAAATCACCCGATTTTTTAGAATTATTAGATTTTAAATTATCAACTTTTTGTTGAGCAGAATTTTTTAGTTCATTTAATAAACTGCCTAATTTCTTCTTTTGGTCACTTTCTAATGATTTAAATTCAACAAAATATGAATTCAACAGGCCTTTTTTTCCTAAATACTTAACTCTAAATTCTTCGATTTCTGTGTCGGAATCGGAGTTAAAATGCAGAATATACTCTAAATCTTTTTTTATTTTATCTTCCATGACTTTCTAGTGCCAAATTTATGAAATCTTAATTAATATAGTTTGATTTCATAAAATAGTTAATGATTGCCTTTTTCATAAGAATTGTTTGTTCCCCTGCCTTTAGATTGGGTAATTTTTTAATCAGCTTATAATGAGGCCATCCGTCATTATCTGTATTATCAAACTCATAATAACCGTAGTTACTTAATAATTTACAAACTGCAATATGTATAACCTCTAATTTTTTTTGTTTATTAAATCTTTTTTGAAATTGACCTAATTCTTGTAATCCAATTAAAAAAATGATTGAATCAAGATCTATAATTTCATTTTCTGAAAAATCAACAGAAAGTTTAGTTTTTAAATTATTCCACTTTGTTTTTAACTCAGAACTCAATGCTTAACTTTATTATAAATTTCTGATACTAATATAAAGAAGTTAATATTTATTAAATTAACAATGATTAATAAATTATTATGGAATATTTAGATGTTTTTTTAAGTTTAATAATAGCTTGGGGTGCTTATAATGGATTTTCCAAAGGACTTGTAAATGAGCTTGCATCAGTACTTGGCATCATCTCAGGAATATACTTAGCAAAAAATTTTTATCCAAATTTGGACATTATACTAAAACCGATATTTGAATCAGAAGCAGTTTTTATTTCTATTCTTTCATCAATGATAATATTCTTGTTTACTGTCATGATATTTAAAGCAATTGCTAAGCTCTTAACGAAATTTTTAAAACTTATTGCTCTTGGTTTATTGAATAGAATAATTGGGGCTGTTTTTGGCATTATAAAATCAGTTCTGTTATTATGTATTATTATTTTTATATTTTCTAAAATTAATAATATTACATCTGTAATAGATGATGTAACACTAAATCAATCTTTTCTATACTCCAATATTGAAAAGATAAATGATATTATAATTGATAATAGTTATAATGAAAATGGTAGTGAAGAATGATGAAGATCAATTACTAAGCTACCATTTCTTAACTTATAGCCGAAGGTATATTCAACCTTAACTACTGCCCCACTACAATCAGTAAAAAAATAATTACCCATTGCAATTGCCCTTTCGTTTTCAATTATAAAACCTGAGTTTACAAATTTGACATCTAACCAGGGTTTCATTGCAAAACCTTCATCCTCGGTACAGTATGACTTACTTCCTCCTAAAAAGTAAGATAATGCCATTTGAAAATTTGGTCTAAATTGCTCATCTGCAGCTTTAGTTGGTTTAAATAAAATATCATTATTTTCAAAGTCATACAGGGAATTCAAAAATGAACTAGTGAATTCAAGACATTCTGATTCATTATCTTTTAAGGCTCCTATTTTTACTATTCCATCACCCCATTTTTTTTGAGTTTCATGAATTTGACTTTTTGTTATCATATTATTTTAATTTGATTATTCTTAATCCACCCTTCTTGACCATTTACTAATTTTATTTTTAGCCACTCATCGTTAAAATTATCAATGATTCTTACCTTCGTTCCTAAATGCAAAGTAAGTAAATTCTCACTCCTTTCATTTGGATCGGCCTTGATTTCAATTTTTGTTGAAAAGATAATTGCATACTTTTCAAGATGATTTTTTTCGTAAGCATTTATACTAATCC
>CACLAD010000039.1 GCA_902604715.1 uncultured Bacteroidota bacterium | reverse complement strand
TTTCTCTCTATCATTTGGTCAACAAGTTGATTTTACTGAGTTTGATTTAGAAAATGGCCTACATGTAATTTTACACCAGGACAATACAGCTCCTGTAGTTATAACATCGGTCATGTATGATGTTGGTGGTAAAGATAGAGAAGAAGGAAGAACAGGATTTGCCCATTTTTTTGAACATTTATTATTTGAAGGTTCAGAAAATATAGGGCGAGGGGAATTTATGAAAATAATTCCTGCAAATGGAGGAACATTCAATGCTAATACTTCTCAGGACAGAACATACTATTATGATATATTCCCTTCTAATAAATTAGAGTTAGGACTCTGGTTAGAATCGGAAAGAATGCTTCACCCAGTGATTGATCAAGTTGCCGTAGATACACAAAACGAGGTTGTCAAAGAAGAAAAAAGACAGAGTTATGATCGTCCTTATGGAAAACTCTTAAAAGTACTATGGGAAAGTTTATTTAAGATCCATCCTTATAAAGATGAAAATATCGGGAGAATGGAAGATTTAGATGCTGCAACACTTGATGAGTTTATGGCTTATTTTGATAAATATTACAGTCCTGATAATGCCGTTTTAGTTGTAGCCGGTGATATTGAGATTGAAAAAACTAAGACACTTGTATCTAAATATTTTTCAGAAGTCAAAAGAAGACCAGGGTTTACAAGAAACTTTCCAAAAGAAGTTCCGATTTCTGAAACAGAAAAAGTAACTGCATATGATAAAAATATTCAAATTCCAGCGGTTTTAGCTGCCTACAGAATGCCTGGAATGGCGGAAAGAGACGCATTTGTTTTGGATATGATATCTACTTACCTGAGTGGTGGTAAGAGCTCAGTATTGTACAAGAAACTTGTTGATAAAAAGAAGTTGGCTCTTGAAGCTAGTGCCATAAACTTAGGTCAAGTTGATTATAATATGTTTGCCTTTTTTGCACTTCCTTTGGGTGAAACCAGTCTAGATACTCTTCTTTCTGAAATAGATGAAGAAATAGTAAAAATGCAAAATGAATTAATTTCTGAAAGAGATTATCAAAAACTTCAAAATCAATTTGAATCACAATTTGTAAATTCTAACTCAAGTGTAGCTGGTATCGCGAGCTCTCTTGCTACATATTACCTTTTATATGACAATGTAAATTTAATAAATGAACAAATAGATATTTATCGTTCTATTTCTAGAGAAGAAATACAAAGTGTGGCTCAAAAATACCTAAGCCCAAATCAAAGAGTCGAAATTGAATATTTACCTGGAGAAGAAATAGGTGAAAGATAAAAAAATAAGAAAAATGAAAAAAATTATATTAAGTTCTATAGCACTAATTTTCACTTTAAGCATTAATGCTCAGCTTGATAGATCTGTAATGCCAGTGGGAGGCCCATCTCCTAAAATTAAACTAGATAAACCAAAGGAGTTTAAACTGAAAAATGGAATTAGAGTTTTAGTTGTAGAAAACCATAAATTACCAAGAATTAATTATTCATTGAGATTTGATAGAAAGCCTGTTGTTGAGGGAGAAAAAACCGGAGTTATATCACTACTTGGTTCTATGCTTGGAAATGGGACCACAAGTATTCCAAAAGATGATTTTAACGAAGAAGTGGATTTCCTTGGAGCTGGCATTAATGTTGGATTTGGATCTGGTTTTGCATTTACCCTAACTAAAAATAATGAAAGGGTACTTGAACTTTTTTCTGATGCTGTAATTAACCCGTTACTTACAGAAAAAGAATTTGAAAAAGAGAAAGATAAATTGATTGAAGGATTAAAATCTCAGAAAAAAGATATTGATGCCATTTCGGGAAGGGTTGGTGATGCTCTTTCCTACGGTAAAACTCATGCCTACGGTGAGTTTATTTCTGAACAAACAATCGATAATATTAAATTTGAAGATATACTGGAATATCATGCTAAATATTTTATTCCAAATAACGTATATATCGTAGTTATAGGAGATGTAAATTATAAAGAAGTTAAATCTTTAATTTCTGAAAAATTTGGTGCCTGGAAAAAGGGAAAAAGTATTAATGATCCCGAACCTATATTAACAGAGAATGTTGCATTAACCGAAATTAATTTTGTTGACCTGCCAACTGCAACACAATCGTCTATTCAGGTTACAAATAATGTTAACCTTAAGATGAACGATGAAGATTACTTTGCTGCTCTTATGGCAAATGATATTCTTGGTGGAGGAGGTGAAGGATATTTATTTAAAAACCTAAGGGAAGATAAAGGATACACATATGGGGCATACTCTAGTCTTGGGTCTAATAGATATGGAGTTTCCAAATTTAGAGCCGGAGCAAAGGTAAGAAATATGGTAACTGATAGTGCTGTTTCAGAAATTGTAAAAGAAATATCCAGAATAAGACTTGAAAGGGTTGATTCAGAACTACTTAAAAATGCAAAGGCAAAATACGTTGGTAGCTTTATTAGAAATGCTGAGAACCCACAAACAATTGCAGGATATGCTTTAAATATTAAATTAAATAATCTTGAAGATGATTATTATGAGAGTTACCTTGAAAATATTAATTCTATTACTGAAGCTGATGTTAAAAAAGCTGCGAATAAATATTTTAAAATTGCCAATACAAGAATTGTAGTTGTAGGTAAAGGAAGTGATGTTGTTGCTAATCTTGAGGAAGTAGGTTTTCCTATAAACTATTATGATCAATACGCGAATCCAATAGCAAAGCCAATCTTTAATAAGGCAATCCCTGAGGGATTAACAGCCATGAAGGTGATTAATAATTATATTAATGCTGTTGGTGGTAAGAAGAATCTAAATTCAATTAATACATTAGTGATGAAAGCTAATGTTACTATACCCGGAGCTCCTTTTGTTCCTGAGGCAACAATGAGGCAAAAATTCCCAAATAAGTATTCTCAAAAAATTGAAGCTAATATGCAAGGCCAAAAAATGACTTTGACCAAAACCACCTTCAATGGGGAAAGAGGATACACTGAAATGCAGGGTCAAAGAATTGAATTTGACGAAAAACAAATTGAAAACAGTAAAAATGTCAAAGGAATATTTGAAGAGCTATACTACTTAGCAGATCAATTAGAATTAGTGAGTATCAATTCTGTTAATTATCAGGATGCATATAAAGTAAAAGTTACAGTAAACGGAAAAGAATCACACAGATATTATTCTGTTGAAACTGGATTCTTATTAAGCTCTGAAGAAACAGATGATAATAACAATGTTATCACTACTAATTATGGAGATTACCAATCAGTAGAAAATGTAATGTTCCCGTTTTTTATGGAACTACCAGCTCAAAAATTGGAATTTAAAACAACAAGTGTGATATTTAATAAGGAGCTTAAAGACTCTAGCTTTTAGTATTTGACTTTTTATTTGTTAGGATAACGCCAAACACTATAATGATAGTTGCAACAAATTGATAGATGGAGAATTTTTCTCCATCTACTATTCCCCAGAAAATAGAAACTATAAGCATTGAATAAGTTACAGATGATGCAAATACAGGGCTAGCAATTTTTATCAGCTTATTAAAAATTATCTTAGCTAATGCAGTACCAAATAAGGCCAATATGAATACATAAAATATTGAAATTTTGGTTTCATAATTATTTAAGCTCTCCAATTTAAATTCAGAAAGTAAAAAAACAATAATTGCAGGGATTATTATCGCTGTGAAATGACCAACTGTAATAGTTAATGCAGAAAGGTGTTGAAGATATTTTTTTATAATATTGACATTCAAGGCATATAGAAATGAGCATAGAATCACTAATCCCGCATAATTATAATTTTGATCAGGGTTTAGCTTTAACCCAGACGTAATCAATAGATAGGTGCCAAAAAAACCAATAAGAACCCCAATTATCTGTCTTCTTGTGGATTGGATTTTAAAGATAATCATACCCAGAATAAGAGTGTTTAGCGGAACAATTGAATTTATAATTGAGGCAACTGAACTATCTATTTCTTTTTCAGCAAAGGCAAAGAGAAAAGCAGGGAAAAAACTACCTAAAAATGCTGAAATTGTAATCCATTTCCATTCTAATTTTTTGATCGTAAAAATTTTCTTCCATGCTACAAAAAAAATAATCACAGATGAAAATATAATCCTTAAAGAACCAAGCTGAGAGGCTTCAAGACCCACCAATGCCTTTTTAATTAATATAAATGAGCTTCCCCAAATAATTGATAAAAGGATCAAATAGAACCACTTATTATCTTTCATCTAGAACTCCAATTTAGGGATTCAACTAAAACTAAAATATCATTTTTGACGTATTGAATTGTAGGAAAAATAGAATCGTATTTTGATTTAAATTTTAAATTTAAAGATCCGTTAATAAAATTTGAAATACTATCAGTTAAATAAAATTGAATAGGCGATGCAACATCTCCTCTCATCTCAAATATTTTTGCATATACTCTGTTATTTACATCCTCATATTCTCTTACAAACATTCCATTTGATTTTTTAGAATGTGTCTCCAATGTGAGGGAAAAATCACGAAAGTTGTTTTCTAAATCTTCTTCTTTTGATATTTTATTTAATGACATATCAACAACCAAATTCATATTAGGGTAATTGATAGAAAATTGTTTAGTATTGATTACATTAATATCAGCTGCACTTGAATTATAATAAAAATCTACAGGATATTTAATTTCTTTTAGAGCTACATAGTTTTTTTCAGGAAATTCAATTCTTAAAAATCCTCTTTGTTTCGGAAGATTACCCTCAACACAAGAACAAAGTGTAGTAAAAAAAATAAGCAATAAACTAATTATTTTATTCATTATTCAATAAAGAATTTAGTTAAATAAACAAGACTAATTTAAATACTAAAAGGGTAAGTCGTCAGACTCATTTACAGGATTAGTTACACCCTCCTCGGATTTGGGCTCAGGGACTGATTTTGCGTTAATATCCTGATTTGGCATATCATTTTTATTAGATAAAAAGGTAAATTCGGTGCAATTAATTTCAGTAGAATATCTGTCATTTCCTTTATCGTCTTGCCATTTTCTTGTTTTTATTCTTCCTTCAATATAAACTTTATCACCTTTTGATAAATACTTCTCACAGATTTCAGCTGCTTTATTTCTAAGTACAACGTTATGCCATTCGGTATTAGATACTCTTTCATTAGTTTGTTTATTCATGTACGTTTCATTTGTTGCAAGTGGAAATCTTCCAACACAACCTCCATCCTCAAAACGATGAATTTTTACCTCATCACCCAAGTGACCAATTAACATAACTTTATTTAGAGTTCCTGACATAATCTTAATTTTAACTAATTTACCAATTTAACTTCAGAATAGGTGAATTTGGAACTATATTTTTCAATAAACTTATGCATTAATTTTGACATTGGATAATCATCAAGAATTGTGGTAAATATGCCTTCATC
>CACLAD010000038.1 GCA_902604715.1 uncultured Bacteroidota bacterium | reverse complement strand
CTATTGAAATTGACAAAGCGATAAAAAAATATGCTATTAGAGAGCATCTTGATTTTGGAAAAATATACTCTTACGAAATAGACGGCTTTGGAAATAATCTGTATATGGACGATGCGAATGTACCATCACTAATGTCATTGGCCTATTTAGATTCTAAATTTAAAAAAGACGAGGTTTATATAAATACTAGAAAGTTTTTACTAAGTGAAAACAACCCTTATTTTTTAAAAGGTAAAGCAGCCGAGGGACAAGCAAGTCCACACACAGGAAAAGATAAAATATGGCCCATGGGAATTATTTTAAGAGCAATGACCAGTGAAAATGATAAAGAAATAGAAAAGTGCCTTAGAATGCTTGTTAACACTCATGCTGGAACGGGTTTTATGCATGAGGCTTTCGATAAGGATGATCCAAATAATTACTTAAGATCATGGTTTGCCTGGGCAAATACCCTGTTTGGTGAGCTAATAATCAAAATTAGTGACGAAAGGCCTCATCTTTTAGACCTAAATTATTCAGTTTAGTATTTGATGATTTTTTCAGTTTGGCTCAGCCCAGAGGCTGTATTTATTTTAAGGATATAAATACCAGTAGTCAATTTTTCTAAATTTTTATTGATTCTTTGCACACCTGAATTAATTGTTCCAGAGTAAATATTATTAATTAGTGTTCCCTTCAAATCAAAAATATCAATGGTAACAAACTCACTTATTTCTAATTCCAATAAAATGTGTAAAGTTTCAATAAATGGATTTGGGAAAACTCTTGTAAAAAATAAATCCTCATCATTGATCGATGCAGTTGCAGAGTTTATAACATCAGGACTTCCATGATAATTTATGTTACTCCAGCTTGACGGAAGTGAATTATCATATGAAGGATCTATTAATTCCAATGTGTAACCATCACCATTAGATAATGGCGGCCAGGGAGATGTAGATTCGTAATAAACCTCGTCATGTAAAATGTTATCAATATCAAATAGTCTAACCGCATCTCCATTAGCAGATAGTCCGAAATCAAATTCTCCTACAAACGATGTAATCTCCGGATAAAATTCGGCAAAATCTTCAGCATTTCTAACAATAACTAAATAATCATCACCGCCGATACTTGTTCCAGAAGGAAAAACAAACTCATTTGAATCATTACTGTCCTTTAATACCCATCCGGAAATATCCATATCATCTTGATTAGGATTGTATAGTTCAACCCAATCACCGGTATCAAAATTATCAGATGATTTATAATTTATTTCGTTAATTACTAAGTTTAATCCTGAACTATTTATAAAGTGGGCTTGAATTTCAAAATTCTCTGTAACATTAACCTCAATTTCCAATTCTGTTGAATTTACATCACCACTCCAATGAGAAAACTCACTGCCTGACTCAGCAATAGCTTTTAAAGTAATTGGAACATCTTCAAAATAGTCTCCACTCCATTCATCCTCTTGGATTGTTAAGTTATTATTTAAATATATTGAGCCAAGCTGAGGAGTTTCATTAAATAAAACCACTTCATGATATGAGTCAAGATCAAATTGATTTATGATATGATACTTAGCCTCAGGCTGTCTATTTACAGCAAAATTATTCATATTATCAACAAACTCATAAACGGACTCCTCTGAAACCCAAGGCTCGCTTTCATTCCATCTTTCAATGTGATTCGACATTTCATCATACATATTGTCATAAATATCAATAAAATGGGTAGTAACATTAGTAGGAAGGTATCTGGTATTCATTTCATCAGCATAGCGATTAATGAACTTATTTCGGAATTCTATATTTTCAACTAGTTTTCTCATAAAAAGAGTAGCCCAAGGTGGATTAGCCCAAGTTGTTTGATTGCCTGATAAAACAAAGTCCAGTGTATCAAAAAAATACGCATAATTTTGATCCCAGTCAGACCACCATTGACCGGCAAATCCAAAATCAACATCATATAAAATCCATCTCCATTTGCTTCCTGGTACCTTCCAATACTTTATATTATTTCCAGGATAATCCCGGTTGTCCATATATATTTGGGCAATATTATATTCCATAAAGTTGTCAATATCAATTTGATTTATAACATAATTATAATTTTCATCATCTGATAAATCATTTTGCTGAATAAATTGTCTAAGTTGTATATACTCTTGATTATCTTCTCCATCGACAATTTCTGCATTTAACTCTAACATGGTTACATCATTTGCGTTAACATCATGTTTTGATGCAATCATATTTTCACTAACCTTTTCTCTTAAATTATATAACCCCCAATATGCTTTATTAATATAAGATGAGACTGTTTTAAAGCTTTGAAAATCAATATGGGAACCCTCCATCAAACTTGTAATCGCAGCATCTCTCATATTTGTTCGCATCCAATCATTTCCTGAATTTCTAAGAAGTAGTGATTCAAACGTGTCATAATCTAAATTGTCAAAGAATGAATGCTCAAATTCACCTACTCCATACTCACTTCTTGCGAATAAAGAAAGAGATTTTTGATCCCATCCTCTGCTATATGCACCCGCAATTTTAATTCCAGCATTAGCACTAAACTCTAATACATTATTCTCATAATAAGAAATGTGAACAGGTCTTTCCCAATCTTCCCAAAAATTAGCACCAAAATATGGATACCCTCCATAATCTTCAGGCCCATAGGCATAAATTCCATAATTGTAATCAAACAAGTTGTATTCATCAGTTACTAAATGAATAACAGGGTGGTCACTATCAATGTTAAAGAAGTAATTTCTGGAATTTGAGTGAAGTGAAATATAGTTCTCTTTAAATGCTTTAGCTCTTACTATTGTTGTTTCATCAATTGCAATTGGACCAGTATATATATTCGAGTTTTCGTCTGGTTCGGTAAAATCAGTGGTGTAAGTTATTATGTCTTCGGTCCCATCTCCAAAAATTTCAAGATTTACAGGACTTACAATATTTCCTCCATCATGAGAAAATGTAAGTGGTACACCTAAAACTCCTGAAAATTCAAAAGTATCATTTTGTTCTCCTGGTGTTGGAACTTCATATGCAACATAAACATCATTTTCAAAAGATACTCCATATGAAATGTTTGAAGGAAGTGCTCCAAAAGTTATAGAATCAACTAAGTTTCCTAATGCATCATATAGAAAAACAGTTTCACCAGAGGATGATAATCTAAAGTCTGTATGCATAAATGACTGGTCCTGAAAACCTAGAATATCAGGAGGAGCAACACCTTCACTTGTCTCATTCTCATAAATTGCTGAGAGAAATGGGATAATTGTCATATCAGATGAATTATTAGAAATGTTATGAACCTGTATACTAAAAATATTTTCTCCGTCTACTAAAAAATCTTCATAATTATCAATTAAAAATCTGTCTGGGTTGCCACCTGTATACATTTGAGCCTCATGGTCAATTTGTGTTGTTGAGTCATACACCGGAGGAGTTCCATTAATATTTGCTCTTGCCACCTCTTCTCCATTTATATAGGCCACAAATCCATCATCATAATCAACATCTAATATTAAACTATTAATTTCGCTAAGATCCTCTATTGTAAAAGATTTTCTTAAATAAACCGCTAATGTTCCAGCGGCGATATATGTATTATCATCACCGTCAGCATAACCAAAACCAGAGTTACCTATACTCCATTCATCGTCATCAAAATCTGGATTCATCCAGTTTAAATCAGTATCCACGTTTGGAATTTCGTATCTAAATGAATCACCTTCATTTATTAGTGTTCTGGCATATGTGATTCCGGATCTATCTTTATCTGATGCCCATATTAGAAGATATTCATCAGCATTAATTGTAATATCAGGAAATGTCCAAGGGTTATTATCATCCAGAATATCCGTTAAGCTCCAATTGTTTAGAGATATTTCATCTGTCCCATAATTATACAATTCAATCCAGTCAGGGGTATCTCCATCTTCGTCTTGAAAAATTGAATTGGATGCAGCAACTTCATTAATTCTTATAGACTGTGAAAATGAAAAGCTGAAAATGAAAACAAAAAATACACAAAACCTAAATAACATGATGGTATAATTATTGTCATTTCAAATATAATTATAAATCTGTTGTTTAAATAATTATAATTTGACAATTAATTGATGACCAAAATAAATATGCAATTAACTAGAATCATTTGTCTTTTATTAATATTAACACTAGTTGGCTGTAAGTCAAAATATGTAACAAAGGAATTCAAATATGCTGAGGCTCCCAAGAGTCCAGACTACAGCGAACTCAATAGTTGGGCTGCCCATCCCAATAAAAATGATACAATAATCGATAAATTTTATAATGACGAAAAGAAAAATTTAAAAGCAGATGTATTCTACATTTATCCAACTCTTTTAACTAACAATAAAAATAATTCTTGGAATTCTGATGTTTATGATAATGATCAAAATAATATTGTTAGAAACGTTGCTATTAGATATCAAGCCTCTGCCTGGGCTAATGCGGGCAAAATATACAGTCCCCTATATCGTCAAGTTCATTACAGGTCATTTTTTGAACCCTATACTTCTAATGGAGGTACAAAGGCTGGAGAGATAGCATATAATGATATTAGAAGAGCATTTATTTTTTATTTACGCAATTTCAATAACGGAAGACCTATTATCATTGCAGGACACAGTCAAGGTGCACATCATTGTAAAACACTCCTAAAAGAGTTTTTTGACGGAAAAGAACTTCAAAATCAACTTATTGCAGCATATATCCCTGGAACTAGAGTAGATATTAATGAATTTAAGACTATTCATGCACTAAAAGACCCAGATGATATTAAAGGGTATTTGTCATGGAATACCTTCAGAATGAACAAAAAACCAAAGAAAGGCAAACATCCTGCCCATTTTTCATGGAAAAATAATCAATACGTCACAAACCCCATAAAATGGGATGAATCAAGAGAAAGTTCAATAGATGAACATATGGGGCTATTCTTTTATGATGAGGAAATATATTCAAATTCTGTATATATTCAGATATACGATGGATTATTATGGTCATCTGTACCCAAAAGGATAAAAGGCAGTTTCCTTCTTAAACTAATAAACAATTATCATTTTGGAGATGTAAACCTGTTCTGGAAGGATATTTCCGAAAATGCCAAAAATCGCGTCGAGAGTTTTTATAATTTGGCAAAAAACTAAATTCATAAAACATTTTTAAAATTGTTAACAGAGAAGAAAAAAAATCGCATTTTTCTTATAATTGTTAATAAAATTGAGATTTATATGAGTAAAATCTTCTTTTTTGTAAAAAAAAAACCTATATTTATATATTAATAATTTAAAAACTAAAAGACATGGGTTATTCACACCAAAACAGTAAAGGAAAAACTTACTTCCTACACTCAAAAGACGTAGTATTAAAAGGAGGAAGAAACCAAACTATTTATTACTTTGCAAAAGAAGCCAAAGCTGGTGCTTGTGATCTTCCTGCAGGTAAAACTGTAGTTGAAAATACAAAAACTGGACTTCCATTCCTTAAAGGGAAGTAATATGTATTTAATATTATTATAAAAAAACCCTCCTTGTGAGGGTTTTTTTTATTTATTAATTTAAGAATGACTTCTGATTTCTCTGAATATATCTCTGAACAAATTGATGTTAATACACACATCATGTGGTTTGAAAAGTCAAACAAATACATAGTGGTGAATGATTTATTAAATAATTTAATTTTAAATAGAATTGACACTGATAAATTCCCAATTAAAATATCGTTATTAGAACAAAATAAAATAAACTCAGAAAAATTAAAACCTATAAGTGATAATATAAAAAACTTGTTAGAGGAGTGTAATACTGAATATGAAAATATAAATTCTCAACCGTCAATTTTAATTGCAGATAAATACATTCATCAGAGTAAATTCAAGTTTAATGAAAGGGTTGTAAAAATAGAGTATAGTGATGAAAGACTTAAATCGTTGATTGACCCAAAGTTTGATCATTTAAAATGTAATGAAAATGAAGAGACGACATTTAAAATTGTAGAAAAAAATAAAAAAATAAATCTTTTCAAAAACGATAAATTTTTAGGCAGTTGGGGTAGTAAAAAAATGCATGAATTCCAGGGAAAAGTTTCAATGGAACTAAGCTCATTTTTTCACGGAATGAGTGATTATGACTGGACTGCAGTTTTTCATGGATCAAGCCTATGTAAAGAAAACAGTGGTTTGATGTTGACTGGGGATTCAGGAAGCGGTAAAAGCTCATTGAGCGCAATATTAATGACTGATAATTTCACACTTATTGCTGACGACTTTAGTCCTATGGATGATAAGGGAATCCATTATAATTTTCCCTCTGCAATTTCAATTAAAGAAGGCTTTTACTTCGAGGCAAATAAATTATATAAATCATTTTCAGAATTAAATGAATATTATATAAATGATATTAAGGGCAATGTAAAATATTTACCAGATTATAACGGTAAATCGATTCTTAAAAGTAATTGCAAAACTATTTTAAATGTTAAATTTGGTAGTGGTTTAAAAAATGAAATCAAATTAATAAATAAGGGTAAAGCACTAGAAAAAATTTTACCTGATGCTTGGATTTCACCAGATATTAAAGATGCTAAGACGTTCATTAATTGGGTGAAATCAAGTTCATTTTATGATTTAACATACAATGATAATAACGAAGCATTAAAAATGATTAACGAAACCTTATAATAATGGTATTACTTA
>CACLAD010000037.1 GCA_902604715.1 uncultured Bacteroidota bacterium | reverse complement strand
TATTAGGTGTAACAGGTTCAGGTAAAACCTTTACTGTAGCAAATGTTATAAGTACATTAAATAAACCAACACTTGTACTGGCTCATAATAAAACACTGGCAGCACAACTTTACTCTGAGTTCAAAGGTTTTTTTCCCAACAATCTTGTTGAGTATTTTGTTTCATATTATGACTATTATCAACCTGAAGCATATATCCCAACAACTGGTGTTTATATAGAAAAAGATTTGTCAATTAATGATGAAATTGAAAAACTTAGACTAAGTGCAACTTCAGCACTTCTGTCAGGAAGAAAAGATATACTTATTGTTGCCTCTGTTTCATGTATATATGGTATGGGGAATCCTCAAGAATTTAAAGATAATACTATAGAGGTTTCCTCAGATCAAAACTATTCCAGAACAAATCTTCTAAACAGGTTTGTTCAAAGTCTATACTCTAGATCTCTAGCTGATGATTTTAGACAAGGCAAATTCAGAATTATCGGAGATACCATAGATATATTCCCTGCACATACTGATCATGCATATAAAATTCATTTTTTTGGGGATGAGATTGAAGAAATTGAAAAATTTGATCCCTTAAATAACAAAATAATATCAAAACATAAATCCATAATGATTTATCCTGCGAATATTTTTGTCACATCCCCGAATAAAATTCATGATGTAATAAAATTAATTCAAGATGACCTAATCAAACAGTATGATTACTTTAACGAAATTGGTAATACATTGGAGGCAAATAGAATTAAGGAAAGAACAGAATTTGATATGGAAATGATCAAAGAATTAGGTTACTGCTCAGGGATAGAAAACTATTCCCGTTATTTTGATGGTAGGAAGCCTGGAACTCGACCTTTTTGTCTTTTAGATTATTTCCCCGATGATTATCTTACAATCATAGATGAAAGCCATGTTACAATTCCTCAGGTTAGAGCTATGTATGGAGGTGATCGTAGTAGAAAAGAAAATCTTGTTGAATACGGATTTAGATTACCGGCGGCAATGGATAATAGACCCCTAAAATTTGAAGAATTTGAATTACTTCAAAATGAAATAATATATGTAAGTGCCACACCTGCAGACTACGAATTGGAGATGTGTGAAGGAATAATCACTGAACAGATAATCAGACCAACTGGTTTATTGGATCCCAAAATTCAAATTAAACCCACAAAACATCAAATTGATGATTTGATTGATGAAATTCAAATAAGAATTGAAAAAAAGGAAAAAATATTGGTTACAACCCTGACAAAGAAAATGGCTGAAGAACTTACAAGTTTTTTAACTAAAATAGACATTCGATCAAAATATATTCACTCAGATGTGGATACCATAGAGAGAGTAGAAATAATGCAAGGTTTGAGGGAGGATAAGTTTGATGTACTAATAGGTGTAAATTTATTAAGAGAGGGACTAGATTTACCTGAGGTTTCATTAGTAGCTGTATTGGATGCTGATAAAGAAGGTTTTCTAAGATCTCATAGATCATTAACACAAACTATCGGAAGGGCAGCTAGACATGTCAATGGAGTGGCTATTTTATATGCAGATAAAATAACAAATAGCATAAAGAAAACAGTTGACGAAACTAACTACAGAAGGTCCAAGCAAATTGAATACAATAAAAAAAATGGTGTAATTCCTAGACAAATTGTCAAGAGCACTGAAAACCCATTGACTAAAAGATTATTAAAAAATAATATTAATGAAATAAGTGAAACTATTATTGATTTTAATATCCCAACTAAAGCAAAGGAATTTGATAAAAAAATCAGAGAACTCAGAAAGGAAATGGAAAGATCTGCCAAAGAATTAGACTTTAAATCAGCCGCTCTCTATAGGGACCAAATAAAAAAAATGAAGGAATTAAAGTCAAGCCCTAGCTAATACTTTCTGTACTTTATCAGCTGCCTCCTTAAATTCAACAGCACTGTAAAAGTTCAAGCCTGATGAATCGATGATTTCTTTAGCTATTTCAGAATTTGTCCCCTCTAGCCTTACAATTATTGGAACCGAAATCTCATCTTTCATGTTTTTACATGCATCAACGATACCATTAGCTACCCTATCACATCTTACAATTCCCCCAAAAATATTAACTAGAATTGCTTTTACATTGGCATCTTTAATTATGATTCTAAAGGCTGTTTCAACTCTCTCGCTATCTGCAGTGCCCCCAACATCTAAAAAATTTGCTGGTTCACCACCCGCTTGCTTAATCAAATCCATAGTAGCCATTGCTAGGCCTGCACCATTTACCATACAGCCAACATTTCCGTCTAAGTCAACATAATTTAATCCAACTTCTTTAGCTTCTACTTCAATCGGATTTTCTTCCCTGATATCTCTCATTTCTAAATAGTCTTTATGTCTAAATAATGCATTGTCGTCTATTGTCACCTTGGCATCCACGGCAAGTATTTTATCGTCACTTGTTTTAATTACAGGATTAATTTCAAAAAGCGAAGAATCTGATTTATCATATGCATCGTACAATGCCTTGACAAAAGAAATCATTTCCTGTTTTGCAGTCCCACTTAAATTCAAATTATCTGCGATTTTTTTAGCATTTTCATTTGTTAAACCATCTTCTGGACAAATATCAAGTGTATGAATTAGTTCAGGTGTTTTTTCAGCGACTGTCTCAATATCCATACCTCCTTCGGTGGAATACATTATCATATTTTTTGCACTTGATCTGTTCAATAAAACTGAAATGTAATATTCCTCAACCTCTGAATCTCCAGGATAATAAACATCCTCCGCTATTAAAACTTGATGAACTTTCTTGCCTTCTTTACTAGTTTGTGGGGTCACCAAATTCATTCCTATTATTTCGTCCGAAATGGAATAAACTTCATCAATTGACTTTGCAAGCTTAACTCCGCCACCCTTACCTCTTCCGCCAGCATGTACTTGTGCCTTGATAACAAAAAAATCTGTACCAGTTTCATTATTCAATTTTCTTGCTTCTTCAACTGCTTCTTCTGGTGATGAAGCAACATATCCTCTTTGGATTCTAACTCCATATCCACTTAAAATCTCTTTTGCTTGATATTCGTGTAGGTTCATATCGATTTATTTGAAAAACAAATTTAACAAACATAGCATGTTAGATGAGTTAAATTAGAATTATTTATCAAATAAATTATTAATAAATTTATCAAAAATGAAAAAGTTAATTTACACACTTCTATTTCTGATTGTAAGCTGTTACCCATCTGAAAATTCAAAATTCACCAGAATGTTTATCGAAAAAAATTCTGGTATCTTGAAAATATTGAAGAACAATAAAACTCAGATAAAACTGACTGTCATTGACAAAAACAAAGAATTTGATGAATATGAATATAACGTAGATTCAAATAAATATTTCTATCCCGCTAGTACGGTAAAACTCCCAATCGCTCTTTTTGCTATTGAAAAATTAAATGAAAATAAATATTTATCAATTGACACACCATTTATGCTTGAGGATGACACCATAAAAACTACTGTGAGAAGGGAGCTAGAAAAAATATTTGTCCTTAGTGATAATCAAGCTAATAATAGACTTTTTGAATTCTTAGGTCAAGACTATATCAACCAAAAGTTTATCTCTAAAGGTTTGAATGAATCTAGGATATTTCATAGACTTTCAACTAAAAACTCTTCAAAACTAAACGGGAAAAGAGTTGATTTTTTTCTAAATGACTCAATAATTTCATTTCAAAATAAAAATACTGCTCCGACTAAATTAAATTTAAAAGAGGTAAAAAAAGGGGTTGGTTATATTAATCATACAGAAAATCTGATAAAAGAACCAATGAATTTTTCTGAAAAAAATTTTATTTCAATCAATGATTTACACAAAATAATCAAGATTTTATTTTTTTCAGACAAATTTGAGGAATCGCGCAGGTTTAATTTAACCCAGACACAAAAAGACCTTATATTTAAATACATGTCTGGATACCCAAAGGAATTTGGATATGATGAGAATGATTACCCTTATTATTTTAATAAGTTTTTTATTTACGGAGATAAAGAATTGGGGTTTTCAAATAGCTTTGAAATTTATAATAAAGTCGGTTTTGCATATGGTCAGTTAACTGACACGGCATACATAATTTACGATGATATATCTATAATTCTTACAGCAACAATAGATGTAAATTCTAATAAAATTTATAATGATGATAATTATGATTATGATCTTGTTGGCTTTCCTTTTCTTGCCCAATTGTCCAGAGGCATTTTTCAAATGATTTCAAATAATTAATTTTAAATTTTAATATTTCTTTCACTAAAAAAGAGCTAATAAAATATATATTTGCTGAGAGTAAAAACACTGCATGCATATTACTGTCAAAAAAATATTTTTTTCCCTGTTTTTTATTTTAAATGTATGGAGCGTTTCAGCCCAAGATAACCTGCCGCCGGTCATTTCATCTGAAGGTAATGCGGTATACTGCCCACAAACCGAGCAAAACATAGTCACCTCATTTAATATTGAAGATCCTGATGACACAACTTTGGATGCATTATACATTCAAATTTCAGAAGGATATTCACCGGGTGAAGATCAATTAATATATAACGGTTCAAATCCTGATTTAAATACAACATGGAATGTTACAGAAGGAAAACTTGAAATTGCAGGTTTTGCAGACGAGGATTTATTAATTACTGATATCATTGACGCAGTTTATGAAGTTGTTTTCTTCTCAAGTAATCCAAATCCTTCTAATAAATCTTTCTCATTTACAATTGGTGATGCTAATTTTCTACCTTCAACTGGTCATTATTATGTTTATTTCGAACAAACGGGAATAACATGGTTACAAGCACAGCAAGCAGCTGAAAATTCAAATTACTATGGACTTCAGGGATATTTAGTTACAATACTTTCAGAAGAGGAAAATCAAATATCTGCAGAACAGGCAGGGGGCGCGGGTTGGATTGGTGCCAGTGATCAAGGTATTGAAGGTGAATGGAATTGGGTTACCGGTCCAGAGGGTTTTGAAAATGGTGGAGCTGGACTCCCCTTTTGGGTAGGTCAAGGTCCTGAAACAGGTGGTGGTCCAGTGATTGGCATGTACAGTAATTGGAATACAAACCCATCTGAACCAAATCAAGCTGGAGATGAGGACTACGCACACATCACTGATGATAGTATAGGACTTATTGGTTCTTGGAATGATTTAACAAATACTGGAGCTGGCAGTGGGCCATACCAACCAAAAGGTTATGTTGTGGAATACGGAGGAATGCCTGGTGATCCCGAATTAAACCTTTCTTCAAGCACAAGCTTATCAGCACCACCAGCAGTAACAATTGAGCCATTTTTTGGTGTTGATTGTGCACTTATATCAATGAACGCATCATCAGATGATGAAGATGGTTCGGTTTATTGGTTTGAGGCTGAAAACGGAAGTGATTCTATTTTTTATGGAACCTCATTTGAACCTGGAACTTTGGAAGCAGGAAATTATTCATATTGGGTGTCTCCTTTTGAAAACGGAGAATGTGATAACTACAACAGAATTGAAATACAGGCTGTAATCACTCCGGGATTTCCTGAAATTTTCATACCTAATGTAACTGTTGACCAGCAATGCTACACAGTTGAAGAATTAGTGACCGATGTGTTAATTAATAATTTGTGTGCAAATGTTTCAAATATATCGTGGAGTAGCGGAAATGATTTCGGTGATGTTAATGGTATTGCACATTTTTTAGAACCAAGTGGCGGGTTTCCGTTCAGTGAAGGAATTATTTTATCATCGGGTAATGCACTACTAGCTACTGGTCCTAATGAATCCATGGGAGGAGCTTCATCAGGTGATTTTGGTTGGCCTGGTGATTCAGATCTTAATAGTTTAATCGAAGATGAAACTAATAATGCATCAGTGATTGAGTTTGATTTTGTGCCAATATCAAATAAACTAAGTTTCAGGTTCATTATGGCATCTGAAGAATATGATATGGGAAACTATGAGTGTAATTATTCAGATGTTTTTGCCTTTTTACTGACTGATCAAAACGGAGTAACAACTAATTTAGCGGTTTTACCAGAAACTGACATCCCAATAGCTATCACCAATATTCACCCTGCTAATTCTGAATGTGATGCTGCCAATCCTGAATATTTTTATGGTTATACCCCTGTATCCGAACCAGATATTGGTTATGATGGAAGAACTGTGCCTTTTATAGCTCAAGCGAATGTAAATATTGGTGAAACCTATCACATAAAGCTAGCAGTCGCAGATGCCTCCGATGCCTCACTAGACTCTGCGGTATTTCTTGAGGCAGGTAGTTTTGATTTGGGAATAAATCTTGGGGAAGATATTTTAGTCGGGTCTGGAAATGAAGAATGTGTTGGAAATAATATAATTCTTGATACTCAAATTGACGAAACGTTAGAGGAGACGATCTATAACTGGTACAAAGACGGTGCTATTTTGGATGATGAAAATTCTTCTACATTAGTTGTTTCTGAAACTGGTACTTACTCTGTTGATGTGATTATTTCAGAAAATTGCACCACTTCTGATGAAATTTTAGTTGAATTCTATATTCCTGAAGAAGTTAACAACCTTCCCACACTAAATTCTTGTGATAATTTTATTGTTGATGGGGATGGTATTTTCGATTTAAATGAACAAAATATTAATATAATTAATCAACTAACCTCCGATCAGTTTACCATAACTTATTATGAATCAGAAGAAGATGCTATTAGTGATTTAAATGTGATAAGTAGCCCAGGCACATACGATAATTCTATTGCATTCTCTCAAACAATTTTTACAAGGATTGTTCCGGATTCCAATCCA
>CACLAD010000036.1 GCA_902604715.1 uncultured Bacteroidota bacterium | reverse complement strand
TCAATAGGAGCCTCTTCAGTAGGAGCGTCCTCAGCAGGAGCCTCTTCAGTTGGAGCTTCCTCAGCAGGAGCTTCATCCACAACAACAGTCTCTTCAGTAGCTGCCTCTAAAACATCATTATTTGCTTCTTCAGCGTTTTTATTTCCTCTTCTACTTCTTCTTGTTGTTTTTTTCTTTTTACTAACGTAAGTATCATTATAATCTACAAGCTCAATCATGGCCATTTCTGCATTATCCCCGAGTCTGTTACCAAGTCTGATTATCCTTGTATATCCACCAGGTCTCTCTGCAACTTTCACAGCTACATCTCTAAATAACTCAGCAACAGCATTTTTTTGTTTCATTCTTGAAAAAACAATTCTTCTGTTATGAGTTGTGTCAGATTTAGATTTTGTGATTAAAGGCTCAACAAATTTCTTAAGCGCTTTGGCCTTGGCTAATGTTGTATTGATTCTCTTATGCTCAATAAGTGAACATGCCATATTAGCGAGCATAGAGCTTCTGTGTCCTTTTTTCCTTCCTAAATGATTAAACTTTTTTCGATGCCTCATTTTCTTACTTTACTTTAACTTTTTACTCTTTTTCAAGCTTATATTTTGATAAATCCATTCCAAAACTCAATCCTTTTAACATAACTAACTCTTCTAATTCTGTTAATGATTTTTTACCAAAATTTCTAAACTTCATCAAATCATTTTTATTGAATGATACAAGATCTCCTAGAGTATCAACTTCCGCTGCTTTTAGACAGTTAAGTGCTCTGACAGATAAATCCATATCAATTAATTTTGTTTTTAAAAGCTGTCTCATGTGAAGAGATTCTTCATCATAAGTTTCAGTTTTCGCTATTTCATCTGCTTCAAGGGTAATTCTCTCATCAGAGAATAACATAAAGTGATGAATCAAAATTCTTGCAGCATCTGTTAATGCGTCTTGGGGTGTTATAGAACCATCTGAAACTATATCAAAAACAAGTTTTTCATAGTCAGTCTTCTGTTCAACCCTAAAATCCTCAACATGATACTTTACATTTTTAATAGGAGTAAAAATTGAATCAACAAAGATAGTTCCTAACTGTGCGGTCTGATTCTTGTTTTCTTCTGAAGTAACATAACCTCTACCTTTATCAATTGTGATTTCCATTTGAACTTTAACTTTTTTGTCAAGATTACAAATTACTTGGTCTGAGTTTAAAATTTGAAATCCTGAAATAAATTTTTGAAAATCACCAGCAGTAATTTTATCTTGACCAGAAATGGAAATTGACACTAGTTCATTGTCAACATCCTCAATTTGTCTCTTAAACCTAATTTGTTTTAGATTTAACACAATCTCAGTTACATCTTCTACAATTCCAGGAATAGTAGAAAATTCATGATCAACTCCTTCGATTTTTACAGATGTAATTGCAAATCCCTCTAATGAGGATAAAAGAACTCTTCTTAATGCATTACCAACCGTTAATCCGTAACCAGGCTCAAGTGGTCTAAACTCAAATCTTCCTTCATAGTCAGATGATTCAATCATTATTACTTTGTCTGGTTTTTGAAAATTTAATATTGCCATAATCTTATTTATAATTTTTTATTTAGAATATAATTCTACTATATATTGTTCGTTAATATTTTCTGGAATTTGAATTCTTTCGGGTATTGAAACATAGGTGCCTTCCATAGTTTCATCATTCCATGTAATCCACTCATATACCTGTGATGAATTTTGTAAACAGTTTGTTATTGATTCAACAGATTTAGATTTTTCTCTCACTGCAATTGTATCACCAGCCTTTAAGTTGTAAGATGGGATATTTACAATTTCGCCATTTACAGTAATGTGCCTATGTGACACAAGCTGTCTTGCTCCTCTTCTAGAATTGGAAAGTCCCATTCTGTAAACCACATTATCTAAACGAGATTCACATAGCTGTAATAAGACTTCTCCGGTAATACCTTTAGAAGCGGTAGCCTTTTTGAATAAATTCCTAAATTGTCTTTCTAAAATACCATATGTGTATTTTGCTTTTTGTTTTTCCATTAATTGGATAGCATATTCAGACTTCTTGGATCTTCTTTTATTATTTCCATGCTGCCCTGGAGGATAATTCCTCTTTTCAAAGGACTTGTCATCACCAAAAATTGGTTCCCCAAATTTTCTAGCGATTTTTGTTTTAGGACCAGTATATCTTGCCATTTTTTAAATTTTTGTAGAGTAATTATGAATTAAGGTCAATCCTTCGATAATCAAAATCTCTATTATTATACTTATTATTAAACTCTTCTTCTTTTAGGGGGTCTACATCCGTTATGAGGAGTAGGAGTAACATCAACAATTTCAGTTACCTCAATACCACCGTTATGTATAGATCTTATCGCCGACTCTCTTCCGTTTCCAGGACCCTTAACATATACTTTTACTTTTCTTAAACCCGCGTCTTTTGCAACAGTTACAGCGTCTTCAGCTGCCATTTGTGCTGCATAAGGCGTATTCTTTTTTGTCCCTCTAAATCCCATTTTACCAGCAGATGACCATGAAATAACGTCACCATTTTTATTGGTTAGAGAGATAATAATATTGTTGAATGAAGCTACTATGTGAGCTTCACCATTAGACTCAACAACAACTTTTCTTTTTTTAGTACTAGATTTTGCCATATACTATTTTATTTAGTTACTTTTTTCTTATTAGCAACAGTTTTTCTTTTTCCTTTTCTAGTTCTGGAATTATTCTTTGTTCTCTGCCCCCTCAGCGGAAGTCCAGTTCTATGTCTAATTCCTCTGTAACAGCCAATATCCATTAGTCTCTTAATGTTCAGCTGAGTTTCAGACCGTAATTCACCTTCAATTGTGAAGGAACCTACAGCTTCTCTAATTTTACCTATTTCTGCGTCAGACCAATCAGATACTTTTTTACCATGATCCACACCAGCAGAATCTAATATTTTAGAAGCCCTACTATTTCCGATTCCGAAAATATAGGTTAGAGATATAACACCTCTCTTATTTTTTGGTATGTCTATTCCTGCTATTCTTGCCATAATAATTAACCTTGTCTTTGTTTAAATCTAGGATTCTTCTTGTTTATCACATAAAGTCTCCCCTTTCTTCGTACGATTTTACAATCTGCACTTCTCTTTTTTACTGAAGCTCTTACTTTCATTTTTTAAAATCTATAAGTTATTCTCGCCTTAGTCAAATCATAAGGACTCATTTCTAATTTTACTTTGTCACCAGGCAATAGTTTGATATAATGCAAACGCATTTTTCCAGAAATATGTGCCGTCACAACATGTCCATTTTCTAATTCAACTCTAAACATTGCATTAGATAATGATTCTATTATTGTTCCTTCTTGTTCTATTGGTGCCTGTTTTGCCATAATTAATATTTTATATTGCTGGTTTTCTGTCCCTACCTGCCTTCATCAGGCCATCATAATGCTTATTCAATAAATAAGAATTTACCTGCTGCATAGTATCGATTGCTACCCCAACCATAATCAGTAGAGATGTTCCTCCGAAAAATAATGCCCAACCAGCTTGAACATCCATAAACTTAACTACCACCGCTGGAAATACAGCTACAAGTGCTAGAAATATGGAACCTGGCAAGGTTATGTGAGACATAATCATGTCTAAAAGATTTGAAGTATCAGTACCAGGTCTTATGCCAGGGATGAATCCTCCGCTTCTTTTAAGATCGTCAGCAATTTTATTTGTCGGTACTGTAATAGCAGTGTAGAAATATGTGAATACAATAATTAAAAGTCCAAATACCAAGTTATACCAAAGCCCAAAAATATCTGAGAATTCAATTTCCATCCAACTTCCAAGATTTGACATAAATTGAAAATCAATATTCTTTAATGAACCACCTAGGAAAGACGGAACAAACATAATTGCCTGAGCAAAAATTATAGGCATTACACCTGATGCATTTAATCTAAGTGGGATATACTGTCGAGTACCAGCAACATTTCTGTCAAATCCACCTGATGCAGTACGTCTTGCATATTGAACAGCAATTTTTCTTACAGCCATTACCAACATTACTGATGCAAGTATGATAGCAATCCAAATTACCAACTCAATAGAAATCATGATCAAACCACCGTTAGATTCTGTTACTCTTGAGACCCACTCCTGAACAAATGATTGAGGCATTGTGGCAATAATACCAACCATAATCAAAAGGGAAATACCATTACCGATTCCTTTATCGGTTATTTTTTCTCCAAGCCACATAGCAAAAATACACCCAGTTACTAATATTATGATTGATGAAAAGTAAAACATTCCACCTTGACCAAGTAAAAAGGCTTCAGGTGGTATTCCTAAAGCAGGTAAAGCAGTAAGATATGCTGGAGATTGTACCAAACATATAGCAATTGTCAACCATCTAGTAATCTGTGTGATTTTTTTCTGGCCACTTGCACCTTCTTTTTGTAATTTCTGTAGGTATGGTATTGCAATACCCATTAACTGAACTACAATTGAGGCAGAAATATACGGCATAATTCCAAGTGCAAAAACTGAAGCATTAGCAAATGCACCTCCTGTAAAGGCATTTAATAAACCTAAGATACCTTGCTCAGTATTTTCGGCTATCTGACCTAATTTAGTTGCATCAATACCAGGAAGAACTACCTGAGCACCAAACCTGTAAACCAATAACATGGTTAGTGTTAAAAGAATTCTATCTTTTAGCTCTGTAATTTTCCAAATATTTTTTAATACTTCTACTACCTTATTCATATTTTAATCTATATGCTTATAGCTTCTCCTCCAGCGGCCTCTATGGCTGATTTTGCAGATGCTGTAAACTTATGAGCTGAAATTTTAATTTTTCCCTTCAATTCACCTCTACCTAAAATTTTAACAAGCTCATTCTTTCTCACCAATCTTAATTTGATCATCGAGTCAAAATCAAGCTTAGTTTTAATTTTTTTGTTATCAATAAGAGATTGAATTGTATCTAGGTTTACACCCTGATATTCAACCCTGTTTATATTTTTAAAACCAAATTTTGGGATTCTTCTCTGTAAGGGCATTTGACCTCCTTCAAAACCTAATTTCTTAGAATATCCAGATCTAGACTTGGCCCCCTTATGACCTCTAGTAGCAGTACCACCTTTGCCTGAACCTTGTCCTCTGCCGACTCTCTTACTATTTTTATTAATTGACCCTTTTGCAGGCTTTAAATTACTTAAATCCATTTTCTTATTTTTCTACAGTTACTAAGTGACTTACTTTGTTAATCATACCTAAAATATTAGGTGTATCATCATGTTCAACGGTCATTCCTAACTTTCTCAAACCAAGAGCAGCTAATGTTAATTTCTGTTTTTTAGTTCTATTTATAGAACTTCTTACTTGTGTAACCTTAATCTTTGCCATCTTAACCTTTATATAATTTTTCTAGTGTGATACCTCTATTTTTTGCAATAGTGTGAGCGTTCTTTAATCTTAACAAGGCATCAAATGTTGCCTTAACTACATTATGAGGATTTGATGAACCTTGTGATTTTGATAATACATCGTTAACACCAACAGCTTCAAGAACAGTTCTAACTGCTCCTCCAGCTATTACCCCAGTACCAGGAGCAGCCGGGATTATATTAATTCGGGCTCCACCAAATTTTCCTTTTTGTTCGTGAGGTAAAGTACCTTTTACAATAGGAATTCTTACCAAATTCTTTTTTGCATCTTCAACAGCCTTAGCGATTGCGCTTGAAACATCTTTAGATTTTCCTAGACCGTGACCAACAACACCATTTTCATCACCAACAACAACAATTGCAGAAAATCCAAATGTTCTACCACCTTTTGTTACCTTAGTTACCCTTTGTACTCCAACTAAGCTGTCCTTAAGCTCAAGGCCACCTGGTTTTACTCTTTCTACGCTTTTATAGTTATGATACATAAATTAAAATTTTAATCCACCTTCTCTTGCTCCCTCAGCTAAAGATTTTACTCTTCCGTGATATAAATATCCTGAACGGTCAAAAGAAACTTGTTTAATACCCTTTGATACAGCTTTTTCAGCAAGTTTTTTACCAACCAATGATGCTGTTTCAGTTTTATTTCCTTTTGTTTTTGAAATTTCCTTATCAGTTGATGAAGATGAGACAATAGTACTACCACTTACATCATCAATTAACTGAGCATAAATTTCTTTATTACTTCTAAAAACAGATAATCTGGGTTGAGCGTCAGTACCTGAAACAATCTTCCTGATTCTGTTTTTAATTCTTGTTCTTCTTTGATTCTTTGTTAACTTCATATTTTAAAAATTAAGCCTGTTTTCCTGCTTTTCTTCTTATTTGCTCTCCAACAAATCTGATTCCTTTACCCTTGTAAGGTTCAGGCTTTCTAAAAGACCTGATTTTAGCTGCTACCTGTCCTACTAATTGCTTGTCATAAGACGTTAGCTTAATGATAGGATTAGCACCCTTTTCGGAAACTGTTTCAACTTTTACCTCTTGAGCTAAACTCATTACAACACTGTGTGAAAAACCGAGCGCAAGTTCAAGCTTCTGTCCCTGAGCGGTTGCACGGTATCCAACACCAACTAGCTCTAATTCTTTTGTCCATCCTTCAGAAACACCTATAACCATGTTGTTTATTAATGATCTGTAAAGACCGTGCTTTGCTTTATGTTCTTTAGCTTCAGAAGTTCTTTCTACATTTAGAACTCCATCATTCATTTTCACTAATACATCAGAAAATTCTTGTTCTATTTCTCCCAACTTACCTTTAACAACTATTTTATTGTCAGAGATTTCAACTGAAACTCCTTCAGGTATTGCAATTGGATTATTTCCTATTCTAGACATTTCTTTATTTTTTCTAATTAACGTAACAAATTACTTCTCCACCGACATTTTCATTCCTTGCTTGCTTTGCTGTCATAACACCCTTGGATGTAGAAACTATAGCAATTCCTAAACCATTTAAAACTCTTGGTAAATCAGATGAATTAGAATATTTTCTCAAACCAGGTCTACTGATTCTAGAAATATTAGTAATTACTGATTCATTATTTTCTTTAGTATACTTCAGAGCTATTTTAATGCTTCCCTGAACAGTATCATCTTCAAATTTATAACTCAAAATATATCCTTGATCAAATAATATTTTAGTTATTTCTTTTTTAAGATTAGATGCTGGAATAGTAACAACTTTATGGTTTGCTCTAATCGCATTTCTAACTCTTGTTAAATAATCAGCTATAGGATCTGTATTCATATTCTTATTTTTTTTTTACCAACTAGCTTTTTTTACACCAGGAATTAACCCCTTGTTTGCCATTTCTCTAAAAAGGACCCTAGAAATGCCAAAATTTCTCATATAACCTTTAGGTCTTCCCGTAAGCTTACATCTATTATGCATTCTTATTGGGGATGCATTTTTTGGGAGCTTTTGTAATCCTTCATAGTCGCCCGCCTCCTTTAATGCTTTTCTCTTTTCAGCATATTTAGCTACAATTTTTGCTCTTTTGACCTCACGAGCCTTCATTGATTCTTTAGC
>CACLAD010000035.1 GCA_902604715.1 uncultured Bacteroidota bacterium | reverse complement strand
ATAAATTCATTTAGAATTTAATATTAAAATGTTTTCAAAAAAAAACACCCCATAATGGGGTGTTTCATAAAGTGGAAATATTAAATAGTTTTACGGTAATACAACTTTATCAATCGCATGTATAATTCCATTATTAGCCTGAACATCAACCGCAACAATGTTACTAGTACGTCCATTATTATCAGTTAGTATACCTTCACCATTATCTCCAAAGTTGAAGAGTAATGCTCCACCCCCGGCGGTTGTAAACTCCATACCGTCAGATAAATTTATAGATAATTGATTTGCTCCAGTAACTACATGGTATGTTAAAACTGCTGACAGTGTCGGTTCATCAATATCATTTAAACCATTAAGACCTAGCTCGTCTAATAAATTAACAAAAGCATTGTTGACTGGTGCAAAAACTGTGAGGGGTGTTGGTGGACTAGTTGATGAATTTAATAATCCAACAAAATCCATTGTTAGGTCATCTCTTGTTAGAGCCTGTACTAGAATTTCAAAGTTTGGATCGGCAACAGCAAATGTTACAACGGTTGGTAGTCCTATTACACTATCTACAATATGAACTATTCCGTTACTAGCCACCACATCAGCAGTAGTAACAGATGATACTCCGTTAAATGTTACACCATTATCAGTATTAATATAAATAGACATATTAGTTCCGGAAGCACCGCTAACAGCTTGGGTAGATGCATATCCGTTAGTCAGCGAACCAGATTGAACTTCCCCAATGAGTACGTGATTTAATAAGACATTAGTTAAAACATCAACCGGGATATCTTCTAAACTAGCGGAATTAATGTTTGACAAGAATGCATCAAAAGCATCATTTGTTGGTGCTAAAACAGTAAAGGCGCCTGGTGAACTAAGCGTTGCATCAAGACCTGTTAGTTGTAATGCGGAAACTAAAGTACTTAAACTTTCAGTTTGAGATGCTAAGTCAACGATTGAAGATCCCGCACAACAAACACCATCATCATCATTATCATCATCACATGAGATTATAAATAATGATAAAAATAATATTGGTAAAATTTTAAAATAATTTTTCATAATCAACTTTAATGTTAAAGTTTTCATTTTTCAAATGCCATGCCAAGAATTAAAAAAAAGTGTTAAAAATTTAGCCTTTAACTTTTATTTATAATAGATCTTAATTTTGCTCTGTTAATCTTACCGTTATTTTCAGGAAAATTGTCAATTACTAAAACTTCTTTTGGAATTTCATATTTACTAAGGTGAGTAAATGCTTTGTTGTAATTATCAGGAATATTTTTTTTAAAAACTAGAGTTACTACTTCACCAAATTTACTATTATCGATTGAGCTAATTACAAAATCTACAGAAATATATTTTGCAAGTTTTTTTTCAATGGACTCAGGGTTTAGTTTAACTCCACCCGAGTTAATTATAAAGTCTTTTCTTCCGATTAACAGAAACTTATTTTCATTGGTTAATTCAACAACATCATTGGTTTGAACCATTTTAATGGATAAATGATTTGGTTTTATAAAAAGACAATTATCTCTCTTACCAATTTCAATTCCTGGTAAACTTGTAAATTCTTTTTCACCCATAGAAAGATTTTTAACTGCAATATGTGTTATTGTTTCGGTCATTCCATAAGTCTCATAAACCGTTGATTTGGAGTTTAAAATCTTTTCCTTTAAAGTTTCTTGGACAGGGCTACCTCCTACCAATACTTTTTTAATTTTTTCAATAAATGGAATTGAGTTTTCTAGTTGTATGGGGGTAAAAGCAATCAGCTCATAATTATTTTTTAAATCTGAAATAGGGGAACTGGTGACAGGAAAAATATATAAGTCAAGACCCAGTACTATCGATCTAACTAACATCATCTTTCCTGCAATATATTTAATAGGTAAACAATTAATTACTTTATCTCCAACTTTTAAATCAAAGTATCTGGCTGTAAGTTTTGAGGATTCAATTAAGTCTAATTTTTTTAACTTAATTTCTTTAGGTTTTCCAGTTGAACCAGAGGTTTTGGTTAATATATAATCTTTATGATCAAACCACGATTTTAAAAAATTATGATAATCTTTTTTTTCCTTTAAATACTTCATAATACCATGTGAGGTATATGGAATACCCTGTAACTTAAAGTCTTTATGTATAAGCTTATTTTTCAATTATTATTAAAAAAATTTAAATCCCATTCTTTATTCTTATTTAAATAAATACTGTCTGATTTGATTTCCAATGGTGAATTTACATTGTTTTTGAAAAGCATTCCTGTACCCAATCCTTGTCTTAATTTACTATTCTTTGTATACACCCATTGGGCTATAGCATTTAAACCTACGTTTCCCTCCAAGGCGCTCGTTGTCCACCATTTAACCTGTTTCTCTTTTGCTAAACTAATCCAATTATCACACTCTTTAAAGCCCCCCAATAAGCTTGGCTTGAGGATTATATAATCTGGCTTTATAGTATTTAAAAGGTCAGCTTTATCAAAATTTCTTCCAATTAATTCCTCATCTAAGGCAATAGGAATCGGAGATAATTGACAAAGTTTTGCCATTTCCTGCCAATGATTTTTTTTTATTGGTTGTTCTATTGAATGGATGGAAAATTCGTTAAGTCTTTCTAGCTTTTCTAATGCTTCATTAGTTTTAAATGCTCCGTTTGCATCCAATCTAATTTCTAAATCCTTATGGGCAAAATCTTTTCTTATTTCTTTTATTAATCGTAATTCTGACTCAAATTTTAGAGCGCCTACCTTAATTTTTATACATGAAAAGCCACAAGAAATTTTTTCTATAATTTGTGACTTCATGTATTTTATATCCCCCATCCAAACCAAGCCATTAATTTTAATATTGTCTTGAAAATTTGAAAAATCTGAGTCATTTATCTTAAAGGGTGACTCAGAAAAATTAAAATCTTCCAGAGCCATTTCCAAAGCAAATTTGATGGCTGGATAATCGTTAAATTCTTCAATGTCTAATTTATTATTTGAAGAAATTTCTCTGCAGATATAATCAAGCTTGGTCTCTATTTCATCAATCCTATCTAAACTTAATCCTGGAATAATACTACATTCACCAATACCAACCCTGTTTTGATCTTTTATCACCAAATACCAACTAGGCTTATTATACAAAACGTCTCTTGACGTTCTGCTTGGTATATTAAATTCTAGATTGTGTTTAAAAAAATATGCTTTCATAAATCAAAAAAATTGACATAAATATCGAAAAGAAAAAAGTTGATATAGCAAGTTGTTTTAATAGCGGCTTAAACTCTATTGGGCTTTTAGCTTGATTAACTTTAAAAAGATGAAATAAGATTGGAAGGATTCCGAAAATAATAAAAATTAGTTTATTTGAAATTTTAAATTTAGTGGCGAATAAGAAGACTAGAAGGATAGATGCAATAATTAAAAAATAATGATAAAATTTAGCATTCCTAAAACCTATTCGCGTCGGAATTGTTTTTTTATTCATTTTAAAATCGTTTTCTATATCTCGAATATTATTTAAATTCAATACACCAACACATAAAAATCCAATAACAGATCCCAAAATAAATACTTCATAATCTACAGATTTTGTTTGTAGAAAGTATGAGCCAAATACACTTAATAATCCAAAGAATATAAAAACAAAAATATCACCAAAACCATAGTAACCATAAGGAGTTTTTCCCATTGTATACTTTATCGCAGCTAATATTGAGAATACAGAAAGAAAGAGAAAAATTACAATAAGTAGATAATCATTTTTAAACGAATATTTAATTAGTGAATATGATAATGTAATTGATATAAATACATTTACTATTATACCTTTTTTAAGTTCTTTTAGTGTGAGTTTTCCTGATGCGATAACCCTTTTTGGACCAATTCTATTGTTATCCGTCCCTAAAATTCCATCTCCATAGTCATTTGCAAAATTTGATAAAATTTGAAATGAGATTGCAGTAATTATTGAAAGAATAAAAATTATTTTATCAAAACTATAATTATAGAAGGCGAAAAAAGATCCTAATATAATTCCAGAAATTGACAATGAAAGAGTTTCAATTCTTGATGCTTGAATCCAATATTTTATTTTTTTTATCGAGTGAAAGTTCAAAAAATTTAATTTTCTATTTTAGGGGAATTTAGGATATTTCATAAAGTTAGGGTCTCTTTTTTCTAAAAATGCTTCCTTACCTTCCTGAGCTTCCTCGGTCAAATAATATAATAAAGTTGCATCACCAGCAAGTTGCATTAGTCCATGTTGACCATCAAGCTCTGCATTTAAGCTTCTTTTTATCATTCTTAATGCTAAAGGACTTCTTTTCTGCATTAAAGCACACCACTCTAATACAGTCTCCTCTAGCTTATCAAAAGAAACAACCTTATTAACCATGCCCATTTCTAATGCTTCGTGAGCCGAATACTGCTTACAAAGAAACCATATTTCCCTAGCCTTCTTTTGTCCAACATGTCTTGCAAGGTATGATGAACCAAAACCCCCGTCAAAACTTCCAACTTTAGGACCAGTTTGACCAAAAATTGCATTATCACTTGCGATGGTCAAATCACAAACTACATGCAAAACATGACCTCCGCCAATTGCGTACCCGTTTACCATAGCGATTACAGGTTTAGGTAACTCCCTTATTCTTTTATGTAAGTCTAAAACATTTAGTCTTGGAACTCCATCATCTCCAATGTATCCCCCAGTACCTTTAACATTTTGATCTCCTCCACTGCAAAAAGCTTTATCACCAATTCCAGTTATTACCACTATGTCAATATCATTTCTTTCTCTGCAAATTTCAAATGCGTCAAGCATTTCTATATTCGTTTCAGGTCTAAAGGCGTTGTAAACTTTTGGTCTATTGATTGTCACTTTTGCAACACCATTATAAATTTCAAAGTTTATATCATTGTATTTCTTTATTTCTTTCCAAACTACTTTCATTGTAATATTTTATTTTAAGGCTTTGACAAATATCTAAAATAATCCTTTAATATTTTTGCACTTTTTATGCCAGACGTTTTTATTTCTAAAATCTTGGGTCTTTTAGAATTTTTGAAAAATGTTCTTAAAGCTAACTTGAGTCCAAACTTGGTGGAAACCCTTGTGTATTTAAAACTGAACATTTTGGCTATAAACCTGGCTGATAAATTATGTTTAGTCTCAATAAATTCTGAGAAAAGATTATCTTCTTTAAAGCCAGGTAAAATTTTAAAAATTCCACCTCCACCATTATTTATAATAATAATCCTAAAACTTGTTGGTATATGCTTATTCCATAAAGCGTTAACGTCATAAAAAAAACTGAGATCTCCTGTGATTAAAACTACAGGTGAATCACTATTAACTGAGCTGCCAATTGCTGTTGATGTACTTCCGTCTATCCCGCTTGTTCCACGATTAGCAAACATGAGATTTTGATTCTTCAAATCAAATAATTGAAAGTATCTTACAGGTGTACTATTAGCTACTTGAATATCATATTTTTTAGGAATCCAATCTGATAATATTTCAAAGACCTTTAAATCGGAGTAGTTGGTAGCACTCATATATCTATTGTGAAGCTCAAGTTTAGAACGATTTATATCTTGCCAAGTTTTATGGAAATTTGAATCTATTTTTTTAAAATTAATGTTTTCAAAAAATTGGTTTGGATTAACCTCTAAATGTTCAACTCCAGAGTAAAATGAATCTTTTGAGATATTTATTCCAATATGAAAATGTTTTCTGGCCTTATAATTTCTTAAAAATGATTTTATCTTTTTAGAGATAATCATCCCCCCTAGAGATATTATTAAGTCTGGACGCAAATCTTCAAATAAAGAGTCAGAGTTTGATTGTAATTCAATCGGCCCAATCAATCTATCGATATTAGAAATAAAATTATCATCAAATACATTGGATGTATGTTCTTTCAATACTATAATCGAGGGGAATGAATTAATTTTAGAGATAGATTTATTAGATAATATATCATAATCTGAAACGCCAATTAGTACTAATATTTTTTTTGCTTTATGAATTTGGCTGTAGTAGCTGTTAAAACTTTCTAGAACTTTAGGATTATTTTGTTTTCTTTCAGTCTTAATTTTAATTGAAGGAGTATTTATAAAATCATATAAAGGCTCTTCCATTGGAACATTTAAATGAACTGGCTGCATTTTATTGATTGAAAGACCAAATGCTTTACCTATCATTTTTTCATTACTGGCCTGTATTGATTTTTGTAATTTTTTAACCTTTAAAGAATCATATTTCTGGTCAATTATCTTTTGAGAATTACTTTTAATGATTTCATCAGTGGCATGAATACAATCCTGACTTAAAGTATCCGAATAAAGTATGTTTTTTTTAAACACCTCGGATTGATTTATTGTTTGACCATCACCAATATTGATTTTATATTTTGGTCTATCGGCTGATAAAATTATTAATGGAATCTCACTAAAATAGCCCTCAGCAACTGCGGGATAATAATTTAAAAGGGCTGATCCAGAAGTGCATACTAATATTGTAGGTTTTTTCGATTTTTGTGATAATCCAAGAGCAAAGAAAGCCGCTGATCTTTCATCAACAATACTGTAGCAATTAAATTTTTCATTTGATGCAAACCCAATTGCTAAAGGGACATTTCTAGATCCAGGTGAAATTACGACATCAAAAAGTTTAAAATTTATACATGATAAAATTAATGATTGCGCAACAGGAATTACAGGATATTTCATCTAATACAAATTTACTAAATATATATTTTAACCCTGATGAAATATACCAAGCATTGTTTGGGACTTATTTAAAATTTCATGCCACTCATCAACTGCATTACTGTCGTTAGTAATTCCACCACCAACATAGATAGTTAAGTCATCATCAATTATTTTAGCACATCTAATATTGACATAAATATCACATGATTTACTTTCTAGCAATCCTAAGAATCCCGAGTAGAAAGATCTGTCATAATCCTCTTTTCTATTAATATATGAAATTGCCAAATTTTTTGGCATACCAGCAACTGCAGGTGTTGGATGTAATAACCTAATTAAATCTGTTGAAGACTTATTTGTTTTTGCCTTAATAACAGATTTTAGATGATAAATACTTCCGGCCTTTACAGTTTGTAAAGCACCTGCTTCAATATTTTTGCAATATTTATTTAAATCCTCAACTATTTTATCTTCAACTATTTTCTGTTCTTTGAATTCCTTATCTGTCCAACTTTGATCTAATTTTTTTTTAGTTGCAGCCAAAGCAAAAGCGGTAATAATTCCGTTATTTAAGTTTATCAGTTTTTCGGGGGAAGCACCAACCCAAGTTCCAATTTTTGGGTGATAAAATAAATAACAAAAAGCTTCATGATTTTGTTGTAGTAAACGTTCAAAGTATTGAATTGGTGATTTAGATTTCAATTTAAGATTGAATGATGATGAACAAACAACTTTTTCTAAGCTTGAATTTTTTATTTCAGCAATTGTATTTTTTATCAATTTAATGTATGAGCTTTTTTTTGAGTTAAAATCCTTTACAGCAAAATCAGTATTTTGATTTTTATTTAGCTTTAAATGAAATTGGGTTTCTATTGTTGTTTTTGGCGTTAATAGATATCCATTTAAATTAGAATTAAAAGGCATAAATATAAATCCTTTTTTACCAAGCATGTCAGAAATTTGACCATCAATTACATCGCCCTGTTGACAAACTACTTTGTTATGACTCG
>CACLAD010000034.1 GCA_902604715.1 uncultured Bacteroidota bacterium | reverse complement strand
TGGAACCATTATTAGAAATTGATCCAAATTTAATTCACCCCATCAGTAAAATTTCATTTAAAGAAATATTCAGCTCTTTTAAAACTAATCAAAAAGTTCAAAAGAAAGATTTATGTCTTGAAAATCCAGCACATTTAACTAACATAACAAATTATAATTATATAGCGGTTGAAGGTAATATAGGTTCAGGAAAAACAAGCTTATCCAAATTAATTTCAAGTGATTTTAACACAAAATTGATGCTTGAAAGATTTATTGACAATCCATTTTTAGCTAAATTTTATGAGAACCCAAAAGATTTTGCCTTTAAGTTAGAGATGTCTTTTTTAGCTGACAGATATCAACAAACAAGTGAAGATTTATCACAATTAAATTTTTTTAGTCAGAATATTATAAGCGATTATGACATCCATAAGTCATTGATTTTCTCAAAAATTAATTTAAACTCTGATGAATATAATTTATACAGGAAATTATTTTATTCATTGTATAGGAGTATTGTTAAACCTGATTTAATTATTTTTTTAAATCAAACGATTGAAAATCTGAAAACAAATATCAAAAAAAGAGGCAGAGATTATGAATCGACAATTTCTGCAGATTATTTAAAAAAAATTAATCAGAGTTATTCTGAATTTTTTAAATCCAGACCGGATCTAAATGTAAAATTTATAGATGTATCTGAAATGGATTTTGTAAAAAATAGATTGGATTATTTATCCATCATAAATGGAATCAATTAGTTTTTATTTTGTTGAAAAAATCCCAAATAACAATTCCTACACACACAGAAACATTAAATGAGTGCTTTGTGCCAGATTGAGGTATTTCAACTACGTCATCACTCATATCAATTACTTTTTGATTAACACCATTTATTTCATTACCAAAAATTATTGCATACTTTTTTTTAGATTGAATCTTAAAATTTTTTAGATCAGTTGATTTGTCAGCCTGCTCAACCGAAATAATTTGATACTTTTCTTGCTTTAATTTTAAAATTGCATCTTTAATATTTTCAAAATAACTCCATTTTACTGAATCTGTACTTCCTAATGCAGTTTTTCTAATTTCCTTATTTGGCGGTTTAGCTGTGATACCGCATAGAATAATCTCATCTATTAAAAAAGCGTCACACGATCTAAATATACTTCCAACATTATGCGCACTCCTTATGTTATCAAGTAAAACTTTAATTGGGGTTTTCGAGGAGTTTTTAAATTCCTCAATTGAAATTCTGTTTAATTCACTATTTTTTAATTTTTTCATTTAAGCTTACTTAAAACATTTGTTTTTTAAACAACTAAATAATAATTACATTAGTAAAGATGTAGGTATAAAAATAGTATTTAACTTATCCAATTGAAAAAAGACGCAAAAAAAATTACTCCTTTAATGCAGCAGTATAATGCTATCAAAGCAAAGTATCCTGATGCTTTACTACTTTTTAGAGTCGGAGATTTTTATGAAACTTTTGGAGATGATGCTATTCAAGCATCTAAAATCTTAGATATTATTTTAACAAAAAGAGGAGCGGGGAGTCAAAGTGAAACTGAGCTTGCTGGATTCCCTCATCATTCTCTAAATTTATATTTACCAAAACTGGTAAAGGCAGGTTTACGTGTGGCAATTTGTGATCAATTAGAAGATCCAAAAAAAACAAAAAAAATCGTAAAAAGAGGAGTAACTGAACTTGTAACTCCAGGATTAGCCTCTGTTGACGGTGTGCTATATCCAAAGAAAAATAATTTTTTAGCATCTATTTTTATAAGTAATAATATTGGAATTTCTTTTTTAGACATCTCCACCGGAGAGTTTTTGCTCTCACAGGGTGATTTAGAATACATTGCTAAATTATTAGCAAACTTTAATCCAAGTGAAATATTAATTGCCAAGCAGCAAAAGAAAATTTTTAACGAAAAATTTGGTGAGTTTTATAATTTGTTTTTTCTAGACGAATGGGTTTATAATTCAGACTTCGCCAATGAGCTTATTCAAAAGCAATTTAAAACTAATTCAATTAAAGGTTTTGGCATAAAAGATTTAAATGAAGGTGTTATATCAACTGCAGGTATTCTACACTATTTGAGTGAAACTCAACATCACAGGTTAAGTCATATAACAAAAATTAACAGAATTCCTATTGATGGTCATGTTTGGCTTGACAGATTTACGGTTAGAAATCTAGAAATATTTCATCCAAATAATTTTGAGGGAAAATGCCTAATTGATGTAATTGATAATACAATTTCCCCTATGGGAGGAAGATTATTAAAAAGATGGTTAGCTCTACCTTCCACAGACAAGGATTTGATTTCACAAAGACATAATATTGTTGATCATTTTATTTCGGAAGATGAGCATAGAAATTTCGTTTGTGAATTACTTTCATCCCTAAGTGATATAGAAAGATTAGTGTCGAAAATAGCCACTAAAAAAATCACACCAAGAGAATTATATAATCTGAAAGAGTCCTTAAATACTATTAAACCTTTAAAAAATAAATTAAAAAAGACCAGCTGTAAAGACTTAAATAAATTGATTAATTCATTAAGTTCTTGTGAAGATTTCATAAAAATAATTGACAAAACACTTTCAGAAAATCCTCCTGTCAATATCAACAAGGGAAATTCGATTTCATCTGAATTTTCTGATGAATTAAAAGAGCTTAGGAGTTTATCCAAGAACAATAAAGATTATTTAGATGATATGCTTAAGCAGCAATCAGAAATAACCAATATCCCGTCATTAAAAATTTCTTCAAATAATGTATTTGGATACTATATAGAAGTTAGAAATACTCACAAAGAAAAGGTTCCTGAAAGTTGGATTAGAAAGCAAACTCTTGTTAATGCAGAAAGATATATAACAGAGGAATTAAAGGAATATGAGTCCAAAATTTTAGGAGCTGAGGAAAGAATTATGGAATTAGAGATTAAATTTTTTGATGAATTGTTAGATTCTTGTCAACTTTATATCAGAGAAATTCAAAACAACTCTTTACTTATTGCACAGCTTGATTGCCTTGCTTCATTTTCTAACCTATCAATATCAAAAAATTATGTAAGACCTGATATTAACGATACTTTTGAAATCGAGATCATAAACGGAAAACATCCTGTTATAGAATCTCAATTACCAATTGACAAGCCCTACATACCTAATAGTATATCTCTAAATAAAGAAAAGCAACAAATTATTATGATTACTGGGCCCAACATGTCTGGTAAATCAGCTATTCTAAGACAAACTGCAATAATTTGCTTGCTTGCACAGATAGGTTGTTTTGTTCCAGCTGAAAAATTAAAGATGGGTATAATTGATAAAATATTTACCCGTGTTGGAGCATCCGATAATATAAGTATGGGTGAATCAACATTTATGGTAGAGATGAATGAGACTGCACTAATTTTAAATAATATTTCAGAAAGAAGTTTGATTTTACTTGACGAAATTGGCAGAGGTACAAGTACTTATGATGGCATTTCGATTGCATGGGCAATTTCTGAATACTTACACCATCACAAGTCTAAACCAAAAACTTTGTTTGCAACTCATTATCATGAATTAAACCAAATGGCCGATTCATTTGAGAGAATTAAAAATTTTAACGTATCGATAAAAGAAGAAAATAATCAAATTTTGTTTTTGAGGAAATTAATACCTGGAAGTAGTGAGCATAGTTTTGGAATTCATGTTGCAAAAATGGCTGGTATGCCTAAAGATGTTTTAGATAAAGCAAATGATATGTTAAAACAACTTGAACATTCTCGTTCTTCTAAAGAATTAACAGTGAATGCTATTTCACCTCAATTACAATTTTTTGATATCAATGACCCCTTACTTGAGGAGGTCAGAAAAGAATTGGATGATCTAAATCTAGATGAACTAACCCCAATTGAAGCAATGCTTAAATTAAATGAGTTAAAAAGAAAAATTAATAATTAGTATTTTTTTTTATTTTTGGATTCTTACAAACTAACTAAACCACTCAAAAAATGAAGAATATATTTATATTTTACATCCTTTTATTATTGGGATTTTTTTTAAATGCTCAGAATTTAAAATCACCCGATAATAATTTGGATTTAAACTTTAGTATTGATGAAAAAGGAAGAGCATTTTATTCTTTAAATTTTCATGATAAACCTGTCATATTAAATAGTGGATTAGGATTTATGTTGAAGGATAATGTTGAATGGATGAAAATTGACACTTTAGACATGATAAATAATTTTAAAATTCTAAATGTAACATTTAATTCTGTTGATGAATATTGGGATCCTGTGTGGGGTGAAGAAAGTGAAATTAGAAACAATTATAATGAAATGTTTGTTGAGCTTCAGCAAATAGAATCTGAAAGAAAAGTTAATATTAGATTTAGATTATTTGATGATTCCTTAGGTTTTAGATATGAATTCCCTCTACAAGAAAAACTGGGGTCATTTATCATTATTGATGAAAAAACAGAGTTTGCAATGGCAGGAGATCATACGGCTATGTGGATTCCAGGTGACTATGATACACAGGAATATAATTACACTACTTCTAAGCTTTCTGAAATAGAACAAAAATCCATTGAGTTTAAAGAGAAAAATGTTTCAATGTATAGATTCTCGAATTGGGCAGTCCAGACAGCATTAATGATGAAGTCACAAAATGGACTTTACATAAATATCCATGAGGCTGCTTTGATCGAATATTCAGCAATGCATTTAGAGTTTAATCCTGTAAATATGACTTTTGAAAGTCATCTAACCCCAGATGCTTATGGTAATATGGCTTACATGAATGCTCCGCATAATACTCCTTGGAGAACAGTAATTGTAAGTGACGATGCAAGAGATATTTTAGCCAGCAGAATAACATATAATTTAAATGAACCCTCCAAAATTGAAGACACTTCATGGATAAAACCCACCAAATATATGGGTGTATGGTGGGAGATGATCACCGGTCAAAGTACATGGTGGTATACAAATGATCTATCGTCTGTAAGAATTAATGAAACAAATTATGATGAGCTGGAGCCTAATGATTCGCACGCTGCTAATAATAAAAAGGTGATGAGATATATTGACTTTGCATCTGAACATGGTTTTGATGCCTTACTCGTTGAGGGATGGAATATTGGATGGGAAGATTGGTTTAATAAAAAGAAGGACTATGTTTTTGATTTTTTGACCCCATATCCAGATTTTGATATTGAAAAATTAAATAACTATGCTAAAGAAAAGGGAATCAGTTTAATGATGCATCATGAAACTTCTGGAGCTATAAGAAATTATGAAAGACATATGGATGAAGCATATTCCCTAATGAATAAATATGGTTATAAGTCGGTTAAGAGTGGATATGTTGGAAGAATAATTCCTGCAGGTGAAAGACATTATGGTCAGTATATGGTCGATCATTATATATACGCAATTGATAAAGCTGCTGATTATAAAATAATGGTAAATGCACACGAGGCTGTTAGACCAACAGGTGTTGGTAGAACATACCCAAATCACATCGGAAATGAATCTGCTCGGGGTGCAGAGTTTCGTGGATCAAAGCTTAATCACACAACTATCTTACCTTTTACCAGACTAATTGGTGGGCCAATGGACTATACACCAGGGATTTTTGAAATGGATCCAAGAAAAAACAGACCAGACTTCACACCTAATCTAAATGAAACCCTTGCACCAGGATCGGTTACTACAACTTTAGCCAATCAACTAGGCTTATATGTTGTCATTTATAGCCCTTTACAAATGGCAGCTGATTTACCAAAGAATTATATGCGTTTCCCAGATGCATTTCAATTCATCAAAGATGTTGCTTTGGATTGGGATAAATCTGTTTACTTAGAGGCAGAGCCTGGTGAGTACTTAACAATAGCAAGAAAAGAAAAGGGTACCAATAAATGGTTTGTTGGAAATTCAAATGGTTATAATAAAAGGGACTCAGAAGTTGATTTTAGTTTCTTAGATAAGAACAAAAAATATACAGCTAGAATTTACAGGGACTCCAAGGATGCAGACTATGCTAAAAATCCACAATCTTATGAAATAGAAAATATAACTGTTACATCAAAAAGTAAAATTAAAATATTAACCGTTCCTGCTGGGGGATTTGCTATTTCAATTTCCCCAAATTAAGTTTCATATTTGAAAATTTATCTTAAATTTGCATCCGCACATCTGGTGTATGTTCTTTAAAATAATGCGAAAGTAGCTCAGGGGTAGAGCATCACCTTGCCAAGGTGAGGGTCGCGGGTTCAAATCCCGTCTTTCGCTCTAAAAGGTATTTGCTGAAGTGGTGGAATTGGTAGACACGTTGGACTTAAAATCCAATGGATAGTAATATCCGTGCGGGTTCAAGTCCCGCCTTCAGTACAAAACCCCCATCATAATGATGGGGGTTTTTTTTTACTTAAATCTAGATTTTTTCTTTTTCCTTTTTTTTCCTTTTTTTCTAGATCCACTTTTTGTGACTGCTTTTTTTCTATCCTTTCTTTTTCTCGATGGTATTTCGTCAAAATCCATTGGGCTATCTAGAATAATTTCATTTCCCCTAAAATCAATTTTTTTAATATTTGACTTTAATTTATCGGCAAAATCTTTATCAATTTCAAAAAATGTTTGATATCTGTTTAATTCAATTTTACCAATTTCAATATCATTTGACTTTAAAGCTCTGTTGATTATTGATATAATATCAATTGGTGTTGCTCTGTGTTTTCTTCCAATATTAATTGAAAATACAGTCATAAATTTTCCGTTTCCTCTTTTTTTCTCAGATTTTTTATTTCTTTTAGATTGTAATCTATTTGACTCTTTATAATAGTTTAAAAATCTATTAAATTCTGCAGAAACAAATCTTTTAATTAATTCTTCTCGGTCAAGCCATTCAAGTCTTTTATATATATCATTTAAAAATGGTTTAATTTGCTTTTCGTCAACTTCTACATTTTCAATTTTATCTATCAATTTATAAAGTTGGTTAGAACAAATTTCAACTCCGGTTGGAACCTCTTTATTTAAGAACTTTATTCCTCCCTTTTTTTCAATTGATTTTATTTTTCGCTTTTCACTTTCGTTTGAGATTGCAATTGAAATTCCACTTTTACCCGCTCTCGCTGTTCTTCCGCTTCTGTGAATATATACTTCGGGGTCATCGGGTAATGAATAATTGATCACATGCGTAATATCATCTACATCTAAACCGCGAGCAGCTACATCTGTAGCAATTAAAATTTGTAAGGATTTATTCCTGAATCTTTGCATTACTTCATCTCTTTGATTTTGAGATAAATCCCCGTGAATAGCATCTGCATTATATCCTTCAGCCATAAACTTATTTGCAATATCCTTAGTGTGCCTTTTTGTCCTGCAGAATACAATACCATATATATTCGGATTATAATCAGCAATTCTTTTTAATGCTTCATATTTATTTCTAGAACTAACATTATAAATATGATGCTCAATATTTTTTGCACCTGAATTAATTTTGGACACACTTATTTCTTTTGCATCACTCATGTATCTTTTGGAAATACTTTTAACTTCATTGGAAATTGTTGCAGAAAAAAGCATAGTTTGTCGATCAGATTTTGTTCTTTCTAATATAAAATCTAAATCGTCCTTAAAACCCATACTCAACATTTCATCAGCCTCATCCAATACAACCTTATCAACTAATTCTAATTTTAAAACTTTTCTCATGATTAAGTCTTTGG
>CACLAD010000033.1 GCA_902604715.1 uncultured Bacteroidota bacterium | reverse complement strand
CTAAAAGGAATAAGTTCAAGTCCTGAACCATTTGTAATATTATCTTCCAAATTTGAGGAAGCTCCAATTAGTGAAAATGATGTGTTATTTAATAGGGATTGATTTAATGTCAAAATAAGTTTGTTTGACTGTATCTGAAAATCAATAATATTCAAAGCAGCATCGCTAAAAATAAAATCATTATTAAGGCTATTAATTATCGCATTATTATCATTATTATTTGACAATAAATTTTCTGAATCAGTTTGAATTTCAATGATATTTTCACTTGCAGAAACATTAATAATCATTGGTGCAAAAATTTGCTCCTGTAATGTGATTCCATAGAGCTGTTGCATCACAATAGGGAAAATTCTTGTAGCAAATTTTTCATAGCCATTGACAAACGGATAATGACAAATATCTGTATGTAATTGCATTCCAGTGGTTGGCATTATTTCAACATTTGTATTATTCAAAGCTAAAAGTCTTTGTGCTTCTTTAATTTCTTTTCTACCATTAAAATAGGTTCCACAATTACAGTCTCTGGTTTGAAAAATATAATACTTTTCTATTGCAGGATAGTCTTCTTGCCAATAAGACATTTGTTGCTCAAAAGCATCTTTGTATTGAGAAGTGTTTAGCCCATTTACAAAAGCATCTGCCTCACCCTGCGACCACAAAATTGCTCTAATATAATTTTTTAATCCACTTTTATTTAGTCTGTGGAACAGTCTACCATAATTAGAACTTGTAGAAGTTTGGTAATCATCAGGTCTATTAAAAAAACCGATAGGTTGTCCCCCATGAGCCCCATTGAAAATTGCTATTGGGATATTTAATTGATCCTTTAACATTTTTGCCAGTGCAAGACCCCATTGACCAGCATTACCGCCACTATTTTCATTTCCATCACCCTGTGCATAATACCACTGATCATCAGATAAAACACTTGAAGAATTAGTGTAACCTCCTGAATATACCCTTAAATAATCATTTTGATAAGCACCTGATGTTCCACTATACATAACTGCTGCTGCATTGGATTGACCCTGAACTATTATAGCATCTCCCGATACTAAATCATCGGCATCATGTAAGAGAAATTCCTCAGACTGTGAATATCCAAACACCCTAATTCTGTATTTTGCAAGTTCAGCCAAAATTGGAACTTGAAAATTAAAATCAGCAATATCTTCTGAGTATTCTAGGTCTTGTATATAATTTTCAACTATTGTCCCATTTCTAAGTAATTCAACTTTTAAAGATTCATATTCGGTTTCGTTATAAATGGTTGGGCTAACCCACTTCCAACTTCCAGAGGGTTCTGAATAATTTGAATCATCAATATCTTGATAAAGTCCAATCCAACCTCTAAAAAACCCAAAAGATGTAATTTCAGAACTTTCTTCACTTGTATGAATTGAAGCAAGGTAGCCGCCTAAATTTTCAGCAGCCTGTTTAGCATCTTGCCAGTTAAGGTCCTGAGTGTTTCTAAAATATGAGTGACCACCATATTGACCTAAATAAACCAGATCACCAAGCGAAGTTATTTGTCCTTCATATTCAACATATGAGTCTTGAGCATTATTTTCATTTGCATCATTCCATTTTCCATAGCTATTAACTATCTCAGCAACATTTTCTGGAGGAGGAGAATTGTTTGGTTCACCAGCACTCCAATTAGAAAATTCTAAATCATAGTTGAGTCCAATATTTATTTGTCCATCAATATTTATTTGTCCATAATTTGTTTGAATATCACGTCCAAATAATTGTTTGTCTTTTGGAGCTTCATTGAAGACCACTTGTGCATTTAAAGAAAAACCAACAAAAATAATTAATAATAGGAATACCTTATACTTCATAACTAAATAAATAACCCCACAAATTAATGCGGGGTTAAATCTTATTATATTTAAATCAATTTATTTAATTAATGCTTCTAAGATCCCAATATCTGTAACCCTCCAAAGCTAATTCTATCATTCTTTCATTTTGTATAATTTCTCTCATCCCTTCTTTTGTATTTGGTTTTCCAGGGTCATTTGAATATTGAGCCCAAGTATTTAAAATATCTCCACCCAAATCTAGTCCAGCATTATGTCTGACAGCTTGAATATATTCATAAACTTCGGCATCCGGAGAATCTTTGGTTTCATTTAATGCTTCAGCATAATTTAAATATAAATCTGCCATTCTTATGATAGGAAAGGAGTATCCTTTAATGGTAGACCCTTGCTGGGAGATAATATTTTCATAGTGAACAAGTTTTTTAGCAAAATACCCTGTAATCGAATAAATTTCAAAACCATTTTTTCCAGAGGGAGCTCCGGCTTTTGCGTTTAAATATGGAATTTGCTCAATATTGGGGGTTTCAAGAGAGAACCACTTACCACCATCAAAACCAACAGTTGCATAGAATCTTGGTTCTCTATCCAAGTGAAGTTTAGCAGTACTATAGTTATTTTCGACATAGTATTTGTGAAATTCATCATCTTCGTTTGTAGATGTTATGTCAAATCTATTGTCATAATCCCAAGTTATATCCTCACTAATTGGCACACCATTTTTAGTATAAAATGTTTCTACCATATTTAAAGTTGGAGCATGAGATTTTTTTGTATATCCAAATAGAGCTTGGTGATCAGCAGTCCATCTTGGTTGACTCCACATCTGTAAGTCACCAGTCCATGCAGGTTCAAAAGCCCAAACAATTCCCCTGTTAAAAGGGTCTGTTATACCTGCTCTGTGTGTTAGTTCTTGCCTAACAATATTATTAATATCACCATTAATAGGAACTTGATTTTCAAATTGGTATAAAGAATGTCCATTATTATGGGCTTCAGTTATTGCATCAAATAATGCGTCTTTGGCAAGAACCCATTTATTTTCATCATATACTTGATTTACTAAAGAATTACCCTCTGAATCAACTAACTCAATCATATCTGAATTACCATTAAATAATGGGCTAGCTGCAAGAACTAGTGCTTTTGCTTTAATTGCTTTTGCAGCAGGTAATGTAATTCTGCCTTGTTCAGTATATATATAATTGATTATTCCAGGCAAGGCTTCACTAGCTATAACTTCATCTATAAGCTCAACAATATAATCAACGACATCATCTACTGAATTTCTTGGAACTTGAGATTCTTCTAATGATGCACCAACATATAAATTATCTCTTATTATTGGAATTGGACCGTACATTCGTAAAAGCCAAAAATGATAAAAAGCCTTTAATACTTTTACCTCTGCCAGCCAACGTTGTCTTTCCTCTTCTTCCAATCCAGGAACAGAAACAAGATTTTCTAAAAATATATTACAATCTCTTAATCCAACAAATAGGCTGTGCGGAGCACCTCTTCCACCTTCCCAATAATTTAAATAAGGTGATGAAGAATTTTGAAGCCCTTTGGCTATTCTAAAACTCGTTTCATTGTTCATGTAAAAATCATTTTCTGCATAATACCAGATTTCATCACCAGCTAACAATGAGAAATTCTGTTCAACGTGAGCATGCTCAGGAATATATGTATAACAAGTTGACAGAAATCTTTCAGCAGTAGCTCTATTATTGAAAGCTAAATCAATTGTTGCTATGTTGTCAGGCACAACATTTAAAAAATCTTTCTCGCATGAAAGAATACAAAAAAGTAAAATAGTTAAAAAATATTTTCTGTTTCTCATTTTAAAAATTCATATTTATTCCAAAATTTACACCCTTTTGTATGGGGTAGCCTAATCCATTTCCACCCATCTCAACATCCCATATTTTAAATTTGCTGAACGTAAATAAATTTGTTCCACTTAAATAAACTCTAAAGGATTCTAACTTAACTTTTTCAAAATTTTCAGTGTTTATCGAGTAACCAATTTCTAAAGATTTTAGTCTTAAAAATCCACCATCCCTTAGCCACCATGTACTGTTGCGATTGTTGTTATCTATTAGTTGATCTGATAATCTTGGCCAAGCTGCATATAAGTTTCTGTCATTTTCTGACCAGTGATCATTCGCCCATGCATTTAATAATGCATTATTTCCTATTGCACTTCCACTAGTGTCAATAAAAGGAGAGGTCCTGTAGGCATCAATAAAGAAAGAAGATCTTGCTGAACCTTGAAAGAAAAATGAAAGATCAAAATTTTTGTAGGTACTCGATACTCCAAATCCATAAATTATTTCTGGTGTAGTTGGATAACCAATAGGAACCTCGTCATTAATGTCTATTATTCCATCCCCATTAATGTCCTTATATTTAATATCTCCAGGCATGTATTCACCAAAAGTTTGAAATGGGGAATTGGCAATATCTGCTTCGTCTATAAATAGCCTCTCAGCTATATAGCCAAAAGGTTGAGATAAATTTAATCCAATCCTAGACCTCCAAGGCAGGCCTGCAGAAACAAAATCTAATTCATCATACACTTCATATTTGCTTGTAGCATAAGAGAAATTAGCTCTTGCAGAAATGAAAAAATCATTTTTAAAATCTTCTTTATAATCAATAGTAAATTCAAAACCTTTAGATGAAGCTTCACCAACATTTGCCCGTATTGGTGCTTGCAACCCAAGAGTTGAAGGGGTCTGAGCTCGGTCCATTAATATGTTAGACCTATACTCGGTAAAATAATCTGCTTGTAATTCAATTTTATCAAATAAGCCAAATTCAAGACCAATATTCATCATTTTAGCTTTTTCCCATGTAATTTGGTCATTTGCATATCTATCTATGCTGACTCCATTTATCCAGTTACTAAATTCTTGCCCAAACATTGATCCCATTGAACCGTCATTAAGATTAACTTGAGAGATATAAAAGAATCTGTCACTTGCACTTCCAATCTCATCATTACCAACTAAACCATAAGTCGCTTTTAGTTTTAATTTTGATATCACATCTTGATATTTCTTCATGAATTCTTCATTTGAAATATACCATCCAAAACCAAAGGAAGGAAATAATCCAAATCTTTCATTTCTCGCAAATCTTTCGGATCCGTTTAAACCAAAATTAAATTCTGCGAAGTATTTGCTTTCGTGAGCATAAGTAAATCTTCCTGAAAGTCCAAGGTTTCTGTAAGGTAGGGAGGTTTGCAAGTTTCCGTTATTTGCATATTTTAATTCTCTAATAATACCAACTAACATTCCGGAGACATTGTGCTTTTCTTTAAATGTTCTATTGTAATTTAAAGATCCCTCAAAATAAACTGAGTTTGAAATTATTTTTGCACCTTCATTATATGCCAAGTATTCCGTTCCTTGATTTGGATTTAATGCAATTAAAGAATATACATCACTTTGAAAGTCATAATTTGCTAGAGTGTAGTAGAAAGGATTGTATTTTCTTTCTAAGTTATAAAAGGAATATCTAGAGGTGTTGACTAATGCTCTTGCTTTTAAACCTTTTGTTATGTAATCCAAATTTTCTTTTATCTCAACCGTTGCCAATACATTATTATAACTTTCATCTTTATATCCTCTTACCATATTTGCATATGGGTTTAAGTAATCTCCAAACTGTCCATAATTTCCAAAAAGAATATGAGTAGAGTTTAAAAAATTTGCGTCAGGTTGATAATATTTTGGATATAATACAGGGTTTGTCTGCATGGCTTGCCTGTAAATTTCTTCACCTCCATTAAGAGGACCATTATAATCGTCAAAATTTCCATTGAATCTTACAGCTACCTCAGTTGTGGGTGTTAAATTTATATTTACATTTGATCGAAGAGATATCCTGTTGAAGTTTATATTATTGTTAAAGTTATTTTGTGGTTCAATTTTTAAATTTCCATTGTCTGTGTTAACAGTTGCAGCTAAATAATAACGTGCAACTTTTCCACCTCCGCTGACGTTAAAATTAAACCTACTATTTAGCGTATAGTCTTCCAATAACTCGTCAAACCAGTTTATAGTTGGGTATGCCATTTCATTTCTATTGGGGTCTTGAGAAATTAAAATTTTCTCCAACGAATAAATTCTTCCCCCAAGCGGATCTCTAGTCGCAAGTGCTTCGTTGTGTAACATCATATAAGTAATGGGATCTGCAATAGATACTTTTTTTGTTGCAGTTGAATAGGCCTTTTCATACCTCACATTCAATTTGACTTTTCCTTGTTTTCCTTCTTTGGTAGTAACCATGATTACACCATTAGCTCCTCTAGCGCCATACAGTGCAGTAGCAGTAGCATCTTTCATAATTGAAAAACTTGCAATATCATCTGGCTGAAGTCTAGCTAAGTCAGTTGAGGTAGTTTCAATACCATCAATAAGTATAAGTGGAGACCTCGCATAGCCAAAAGTACTTACTCCTCTAATGAAAAATTCTGCATTATCTCTTCCTGGCTCACCACTTCTTTGATATGAAATTAATCCAGCAACCCTTCCAGCTAAAGATGTTGTAAGATTGCTGGAGGGTATTCTAAGTTCTGTGGGATCAACCGATGTAACAGCGGCAATAACACTTTCTTTTTTTTGTTCTCCATAAGCAACAACAGTAACCTCCTCTAAGCCAAATAAATCTTCTTCTAAAGTGATGTTTAGATTTGTGTTTCCGTTAAGCTTTATTTCTTGAGTTATAAACCCAACGTATGTTATAATTAGTGTTGAATTTGATTTCGCTTTTATAATAAAATTACCATCAAAATCCGTTACCGCTCCGTTATATGAATCCGTATCTTCTATAATATTAACACCAGGAATAGGGGATCCACTTTTATCATTGATTGTACCAGTTATAATTTCACTTTGACCAAATACACTATTAGAAAATCCAAAAAATATTAATAAAGATAATTGCATGAATATTCTGAGCATTAATTTGATTTTTTTTAAAAAAGAAGGTTGATTATTGTTAAAGTATTAATATTTAAAGTAAATTATGAATAATTAATAATCTTTCTTAGTAAATTTTGTCATTTTAATAGGTCTTACAATTTTTTACTAAAACGATATAGTTATCAATTTATTTATTTAATTTAATACAACAAACTAATAAAACTCAATCTTATGAACAAAATTACATTAATTTTCCTCTTTGTTTTTTTCTTTTCTTTTTCTTCTTATGGACAAGTCTCTGTTGGAGAAAATGGAAATATAGAAGTTAAAGCAGGAGCAACATTAGATGTAGCAGGATTGGAGATTATACCAATTAGTGATTATAATATTACTGCTGGTGTAACCATCAACAAATCTGATACATCAATCGTTTTGCCTAATGGTGATAGTATGAATCGATCATATTATTTAGATCCATCTATGGAAAACTTAAGTACGGTCTTAGTATATAATTATGAAGATGCTGATATGAATGGAATAACCCACAACGCAAAAATGGTTGTTGTTGATGGCTCAGGAAATTCTATGGAATATGAGGACACTGATGAACTAGACTATCAGGTAACTTCTGAATTTCAAGACCCTGGAAGTTTTGCAATTGTCACAGCTGGAGATGCAACACTAAGTATTGAAACTGTGGACGGAGAAATATTGATATCGATTTTTCCAAACCCAACTTCATCAATATTAAATGTGAATTTTGACGGTGAATTATATCTTTCAATTCATAATATGTTAGGTCAACAAATTTTGGAAACAAATGACAAACAAATTGATTTCTCTGGATTTGAGAAAGGAACGTACATTTTAGTCGCTCAAAACCTTGAATCAGGAAATACTACAAACTTTAAAATAATAAAAGAATAAATTAAAAATAATAATCATGAAAAAAATAACTTTACTTTTTGC
>CACLAD010000032.1 GCA_902604715.1 uncultured Bacteroidota bacterium | reverse complement strand
TAACCCTGATATTACTCTCCCCATTGCCTTAAATATTACTCTGAAAAAGCTTAAAGATAAAAAAGATGATGCCTTAGCTAAATATGTAGAAAATAAATGGTCAATTAATGAACTTGAAAATTACTTAAAAAAAAGCATTGATATTTATTCGATCGAAGAATATGTAAAAAATGACTTTATAAAAAATAAAAATATTATAACAGGGAACGATTATTTTAATGTCATCCAGGTCTTTAAAAAGCATTTAAATAAAGTAAATATTAACTTTAATGATCTGTTAGAAAACAACACAATACTAGAATTTAAATTAAAAGCACAAAGAAATGGTGTAAAAGTCACATCGATTAACTCTTACGTAAAAAAAATTGGTGTAATTATGAACCAGGCCTTTCGAGATGGATTTATAACAAGAAGGTTTGTAATACCCAAATATGTGCTTGAGTACAGAGAAAAAAAATTAGATAAAGTATTATTTGACAAGGATAAGTTTATTGAAGCAATTAATAATTCAGAAAACATATTTCAAGTTCAATCACTTTCAATTTTTTTAATGCTAATGCTTTGTGGTGGGATGAAGCCTTCAGATCTTATTAATTATGAGGTTCACAATAACAACGATAAAAATGATTTGCTTGGATCAATGATCTATGAAAATAATATTAGCTTTTTAAAATTTAAGAGATCAAATAAAGGAAACATGTTTAAATATGTCAAACTTGGTTACATAAAAATTAAAGTTATTGAGCTGGTCAAAACATTATTTTATATTACTCATCAAAAAAAATATCCTCATATAATTTCATCTTACCCCAACCAATATAAAATATTCGATTTTGATATTGAAAAGGAAAATAATCTTTACAGAAATCTATGGAACTTTTATCAGTTAAAAATTAAAGAGGTTTGCGATTTCAAATTCAGCGATGCTAAAGGAATCTATTATGATAAATTAAACGAGATTGAAATGAATAAAATAACAAGTGATATTTTATTTGCTAAAGCAAAGGAAGTTGAGCTTATTAGTTACAAAAAAACAAAAATATTAAAGGAAAATATTGAAAAATGTGAAAAGAAAATTTCAAGAATATTATCAGCTAATGAACTATTACAAGTAATAATAAATAAGCTGATTTTTTTAGGAATTGATCTGAATAATATAAGATTAGGGGATGTAGAGACTCCTATGGAATTTTCAAGCTTTTTATTAAAAATCAGTAAGTGTCGAAGAGGCTTGTAAAGCTAAGGCTTTCTTCAAATGAGATGGCAGAACTAAAATTATCTCTATTTATTCTGATTATTTTTTCTTTGTTTGGTAATAAATCAAAATAATTATCTGAAAAATTATATTCTGAATTCGAGTCAATAAATAAATTTTTTATCAAGTTTTCAGAAATTAATTTGATTTCATAATAATTTCCTACGACATCAATATCATACTGAAATTTTGGTTTAGTTAGTTTAAGGTTTTTTAAAGAAGTTAGATACTCCGTTTTTTCAGTGATGATTTCATCATCATGTGTAATGTGTGAGAAGATAAATTTATCTTTAAAATAGTCGCTATCTACACTGATTGATGATAAATTTATATTACTAATTACTTTCGAATTGTTAGGGTTTGAATTAAACTCACCACTCCAAGAATTATAAATTTTCCCTGAAAAATCCGTTAACTGAAAATTATACATATATTTTTCACTATCTAATTTATCTGTTACGAAATATACCACTAACTCATTATTATTTTTATGAAATGATAAAATAGTCTCTTCAAATGACTTTTTCGTATAATAATGTAGTGCCTTCCATTTTCCAAAGTAATCAATGCTTGACCAAGATGCAACTGGCCAGCAATCATTCAATTGCCAATATAGACTACCCATACATATGTCTCTGTTCCTTCTTTGGGCCTCCATACCTAATGAAATTCCTTCTGCTTGTAGTAGTTGACTTACATATAAAAAATGTTCAAATGAATCAGGTACATTATAATCGCGTTGCATATATTCTTCAATTGTACTATTTCCTATACTGGATCTTTGATGTGATTTCATAACATCAGAGTAAATATCATAATCTGAGGGATTTGTATATTTTTTTACAGATGAAAATTCAGGAAAAGATTGAAAACCAAATTCTGACATAAATCTTGGGATTTTATCCTCATATTTACTGAACGGTTCTTTACCCCACCATACTCCCCAGTAATGTGCATCTCCACTTGTCAAGGATTCTGGAATACCTGTTGAGCTACTTGGTGAGGAAGACCAATAATCTGTCGCTATATCATATTCTTCTATTACTTTAGGTAATATTTTGTGAAAGATTTGGTCGTACGCTTTAAAAATAGTATCTGCAATTTCTTGTGATTGATTTTCAATTATATCATTTTTCCATCCCCAATTTTCCCATGCTGATAAAACCTCATTATTTCCGCACCAAAGTGCAAGTGATGGATGTGTTCTTATCCTTTTTACATTATAAATTGCCTCCTGCTTAACAGATTTTAAAAAACTATCATTTCCGGGGTACATAGCACAGGCAAACATAAAGTCTTGCCAAACTAATAGTCCATATTTATCACATAATTCATAAAATATATCATCCTCATAAATTCCTCCTCCCCAAACTCTAATCATATTCATATTGGCATCTACAGCTGCAGATAATAATTTTTCATAATCAGAATCTTTAACTCTTGGCAAAAAGATATCTTGTGGGATATAATTAACCCCTTTCATAAATGTAGGAATCCCGTTTACCTTAAAGAAAAAATTATTTCCGATTGAATCTTTTTCAGTAACCAGTTCAATTGTTCTCAATCCAATTGATTTTGAAGCTTTGGATATATAATTTTCATGGAAGATTTCAAGTCTTGCATCATAAAGCTTTTGGCTTCCCATACCATTAGGCCACCATCTTTCGAATTCACTAATTGTAAAGGGAATTGAAAATTTATTATTTCCCTTTTTTAAATTAATTAACTGTTTTGTAACAATTTTATTATCAACATATATTTTTGCAATTACATTCCGATTATCAAGCAGAGAAAATACTTCAACCTCGGCTTTTATTAAAGCGTTATCATCTTCAATTTTCTGTGTAAAATGAAGGTCTTTTATTTGAAAATTATTCCAAAAATTAATTTTTATTGGCCTCCAGATTCCTGAGGTTACTAGTCTAGGTCCCCAGTCCCAACCAAAAGAGTAGGGGGCCTTTCTCTCAAAAACACCAACTTTTTTATTTTCAGGTACTTTACCAATTTCGGAAAGATCATTAGCATTATCGGGAAGCCTGTATCCAAGCTTATCATATTTCTCAATTCCAACATCAATGGGAGATTTAAATTTTACAAGTAAATTATTTTTACCTTTTTTGATCTTTTTCTTAACATTCACTGTTTTTCCAACAAACATATTATCTGATGAATAAATCAAAGAATCATTTAAAAAAACATCAGCATATGTGTCTAGGCCAAAAAAATCTAATTCAATAGCCTTATAATTAAAATGAGAATCATTTACATCAAAACTTGTTCTATATTCCCAATCAAGTTTATCTATCCATTGAAGCTCATGCTCGTTTAATCTAAAAAACGGATCATCAATCTTTGAGTTTTGTAATAGATCTAAATGAACTGTACCAGGAACAGTTGCAGGCAGATACTCTTTATCATTTTCAGATTTAAATTCCCAATTTGAGTCAAGCTCAACGATGGATTCCTGTTTTGTAGTGGAGCATGATAATACAAAAAGAGTAAAAATTTGAAATACGATAAGTTTCATATTATACATATAGTTAACAAATTATGAATTCTAAATTTTAAAGAAAAATGAATAATTTATAATTTTAAATTTCATATGAATTTCATTTAGTGAAAAAGACTTTAATTTTAATTTTTCTGACTCTTAATTTAACCACCTTTTCACAGGAAAAAATAACTGACTCGACAAAAGTTGAAGGTTGGCAAAAATCTGGTAAAACAAGTTTTTTAATTAATCAGACAGCTTTCAGTAATTGGGTTTCTGGTGGTGAAAATAGCGTTGCGGCTACACTTTCTGTTGATTACAATCTGAATTACTACAGAAATGGATGGTCTTGGGATACAAAAATGATTGGCTCATTTGGGGTCAATAAAAACAGTGATAGTAAGTATTTTAAAAAAATTGATGATAGAATAGAAATAAACTCTGTTATGGGTAAAAAGTTTATTGAAAAATTTAGCTTTTCTAGTTTTTTGAACTTTAAAACACAATTTGCAAAGGGGTTCAAATATTCAACTAATGAGCAGGGAAATGAAATTAGAAGCGAAAAAACAAGAATATTTTCTCCAGCTTATATCCAGTTAGGTGTTGGTGTTTATTGGAAAGAAAGTAACTCTCTTTGGGTAAATTTTGCTCCGATTACCGGAAGATTAATTCTTGCTAGTAAGAAATTTACTAATGACCTAGATGAAGGAGAGGAGTATTTTGGTATACCAAGAGGTCAGAACTCTAGGTTTGAACTAGGTGCTTCAATTAGTGCCTTCTACAAGTTTGAGCTGATTGAAAATGTATCCATTGAGCAAAGAGTAAATCTATATTCAGATTATCTGTACAAAGCAGATAATATTGACGTAGATTATACTCTTTCAGCATTTATGAAAATAAATGATTATTTATCGACAACTTTGATTATTCAAGCGTTATACGATGATAATGCAATTAAAAAAATACAATTGAGAGAAGTATTTGGACTTGCATTTGTGATTGATATAATGGAAATCCCAAATGTAATCTGACTACCTGTTTCTAAGTTTAGCCAACAATTTAATTATTTCCAGGTATAACCAGATTAATGTAACAAGAAGGCCAAAGGCGCCATACCACTCCATGTATTTTGGAACTCCCTTTTCTGCTCCTTCTTCAATAAAATCAAAATCTATAACCAGGCAAAAAGCACCAATTATTACAATAATAACGGAGAAACCGATGCTAATCAACGATGAATTATTCGGATTAAGAATTGGAATACCAGATCCAAAAAAACTCATAATAAAACCTAAAATGTATAAAAGAAATACAGCCATCAGGGTAGAGAATACACCCAGCTTAAAGTTTTCAGTAGGCTTTATTATTTTAGATCGGTAAGCAAAAAGCATTGAAAATAAAACCAGTACAGTCAATAAAACAGCCTGTAATACAATTCCTTCATACTGTGAATTATAGAAGTATGAAATTCCTCCAACCACAAAACCCTGAGAAATAGAATAGAGAGGAACAGTAAATGGAGACCAAGTTTTTTTAAATATGGTCATGAAAAATAATATAAGTCCTAAGCCCATTCCAATCATCATAAGGGTTAAATTTGCTTGAGAAAAACTGTAATAACCAGAAATTACTAGCATACACAAAGCTAATGCAGTTTTATCTACCGTACCTCTGATGGTCATAGTTTCATTCAGGTGCAGGGAGTCTTTTTTTACTATATTCTTAAATGTATTGGAGTTTAATGCGGGATTAGATGTTCTATATGACAAGTGTATATTTCTCATTATTTAGCTAATTTTTTATCAAATTTAGTGATTTTCACTGTTTTTCTTTAAAACGTTGTGAATCAGGATTTAACAGGTATAGATTTGGCAAAAAAAGGCTATACTTTTTGCCGATATCGCAAAAAAAAAGTTGTTTTTTAAATAATTTCGTATATTTGCGTCATATTAACTAAAAATTGATTTAAAATGAAAAAATTATTACTTTTTATTACGGTATTATTTTTCGGTATTTCTACTATTAATGCACAGGACGATGCAAACTACGGTTTTGCTCAAGGTGACTGGGTTTTAGGTGGTGGATTTAATTTTTCAAACGCTGACGATAATGGTGATGAAACTTCTTCATCTACTATTGCGCCTACTGTTCATTACTTTGTTTCTGATACATGGGCTGTTGGTGCCAGTATAGGTCTAATGTCAATGGATATGAATGGTGATAAAGAATCTAACACAGTTGTTGCATTCGAAGCCAGAAACTATTTCATGGACATGAGTGAAAAAACTAAGTGGTACTTTAATGTCGGCTTTTCCAATACAAGTGGAGATAGTTTTGATGATTCAGTTACAGGAATTGGAGCTGGTATCGGTATGAACTATTTCATGAATGAAAACATTATTATCGACTTTGGTTTAACTAATATTCTTAGTTACGCAAAAGCGGGTGATGTCTCTGCAACTAGTTTTGGATGGTCAGGTGAACTTAATAACTTACAAGGTGCAGCTAGTTTTAGCGTAATTTTCAAGTTATAAGTTTAATACCACTGAATATATTAAAAAACCGCCCATTGGGCGGTTTTTTTATTTCTAATCAATAAATTCTGAAATTAAATTGACCATATTGTTATCAATAGGAAGTTCTGGATTTCCATAAGTTTGTAAGTTCAATATGCGATTATCACTAGCCTGCCTAAAAATGTGATTCATACCTTCTATTATCTCCAATCTAGAATTCTTTGCAGCTTTGTGCAATATCAACGCATCACTAACGTCAATTTGGATGTCTGTGCTGCCCTGAATTATTAAAATAGGCATATTTAACTTTGATATTTCCTCTACAGGATTAAAGCTTGATGCGTCTATGAGATATGACTGAACATCTGATCTGAATAAGCTATTGAGTAAGGGCGGGACCGAATCAACCAATTTTTTATTTTTTAATTTTTCTATAATTGGCTCAGACATTGACCTAACAAAAGGTGGCTGAATTGACAACTGTCTTTCAATTAATGTTAAATAATCTTCACCTGCACCAGCTATGGAAATAAATTTGTCGGCAATTGATTGACTTGCAATCATTCCAATTAATGCCCCTTCACTATGTCCAATTACAACAACTTCTCCAAATTTTTTTGAATCCTTAAAGTGTTTAATTATGCTAACCACATCATTTATATAGTCAGAAAATTTAATTTCATTACCGCTTTTTAAATCTCCTACACTTTTACCAACTCCCCTTTTATCATACCTGTACGTGCTAATACCATTTTGTTGAAGTCCTTCAGCCAACATCTTTAAATAATCGCTTTTCAAAGATGTATTATTGCCGTTTCGATCTGTTGGACCAGAACCAGATATGATTATGGCTAAATTGGAATTTGTATTATTTGAATTGATTAATGTGCCATAAATATTATGACTATCAAAACTGTTAATGATATAGTCACTAGCAGAAAATGCGTAAATGTTGAAAACAAAAAATAATATATATACATAGTAATATTTCATGTTTTCAGTTTGTTTAAAATGTAGGATCAAATAGGGTTTTTATTAACCCATTGTAAAATACATTATCAATGCTATCATAAATAAAATTGATAAAGCAGGATAAGATTTTTTTATAGGATCTTTGACTTTGACATGCATAAGTACTGCCGCAATCATTAATAAAGCTAAAGCAATCAGATTATATACAAGTAATTCCTCTATCCAAAAGCTAATAATTAACATCAATGCGATAGAAACCTTCATTGCTCCAACAAAATACATAAGCCACACTGGAAGGCCGTATGCCATAAACTCCTCTTTCATATTTGTAGCTTCCCCACCTCTATACTCTGTGGCTTTATTAAATCTAAAAAGCCAAACGTTAATTAATCCAATCGCGATTATAAGCTGTAAAACCATTATAAGTGTCATAATATAAATATTTAGTTAGCTGCTTAAATATATAAAATTATTTTAATTGCTTAGGGAATTTTAACTGTATAAGATTACTATTTTTTGACGAAATATCATTCCATTTGAGGCAACTAAAATCTATTTCAGCTAGACCAGTTGTTGGTAAATTATCTAAATAAATGTTTGTTATCTCATTAATCAAATTTGTCAAACCTGGGTTATGTGCAATAATCATAACTGATGAAAAATTATCTGTGTAATTCCTTATCATATTTAATATTGATGACGATGAGCTATGATACAAGGAGTCGTCATATTTGATTTTATCAAATTTAATTCTATCTATAAAAAATTTAGAAGTTTCAAAGGTTCTTACAGAGTCACTGGAATGCAGATAACAAATCTTAGATATTTTTTTGCTCAAAAAATTTGCAATTACAGGACCATCCTTTTTACCCCTTTTGTTTAATGGTCTATGAAAATCTCCAAGACTTAAGTCTTTCCATGATGATTTTGAATGACGTATGATAATCAGTTTTTTAAATTTTAATAAAATTTTAAAGTTTTTAAGCTAATAAAAAACCTAATTTAGCATTTTTATTTTTATGGATTCATTAACTCAAATTGTTTTAGGTGCATCAGTTGCAGAAGCAACACTTGGCAAAAAAATTGGCAATAAAGCTATTATACTTGGTGCAATAGCTGGTACCATTCCTGATCTGGATATAATTACAAGGTTTTTTATTGATGATCTAACTGCATCTGTTATGCATAGAGGATTTTCTCATTCACTTATATTTCCATTCATAGCTGCGCCTATAATGGCATGGATTTTAAATAAAGTTTATTCCAAATATCAGAATGTTAGTTACTTTGATTGGCTAAAGATGTTTTTTCTAGCAATCATTACTCACCCACTACTTGACGCTCAAACCACTTGGGGTACTCAATTATTTTGGCCTTTTGAGTGGCGTATAGCTATAGAAAACATATTCATTA
>CACLAD010000031.1 GCA_902604715.1 uncultured Bacteroidota bacterium | reverse complement strand
ACGATGTTACCTGCTGAGTGGCTTAATGCACGCAGAAGAACAATTATAGTTTTTTATAGAGACAAATTAAAAGATTCACTGGATAAACTGGCTGTAGCAAGATATAACTTTGGTGATAATATAATTTCTGCTTGGGATAAAGACAAACAGCCAGACCAATGGAAAAGACTAAATGAAATTATTGAAGAAAGAAATCCACAAAAAATAGGCTTAAATTATTCTAAGTATTTCAATATTGCTGATGGATTGGACAAAACAGACCATGATGAGTTTATGGCAAATATTTCAGAAAAGAATAGGGAAAAGGTTATTTCTGCTCAAAAATTGGCAACAGCATGGATAGAGACTAGAACTAATGAGGAAATGGAAATTTACAGGCAGATAGTTACAATCACTAAAGAAATCATAAATGAGGCATTTTCACTTGACGTTATTCAAATAGGTAAAACAACAACGTCAGATTTGGAGTGGTGGATGCGTCAAAAAGTTACGGATATGGGGCTAAACACATGGTTTCATCCTTCGGTAGATATTCAAAGAAAAAGTGAAGCTAACGTCGATCATCTCAGATCTTTTTCAAATAGACCTTCAGAAAATATTATTCAGAAAGGGGATTTATTACATTGTGATTTTGGAATTACGTACTTAAGGCTTAATTCTGATTGTCAACAAATGGCATATGTTCTAAATGATAATGAAGATAATATTCCTGTCTACCTATCTGAAGCTTTTAACGAAGCTAATCTTCTTCAAGATATATTAACTTCAAATTTCATAGAAGGTAATTCAGGAAATCAAATTTTATTGAATTCCCTTTCTAAAGCAAAAAAAATGGGATTAAGGCCTTCAATTTACACCCATCCACTCGGATCTTATGGCCACTCCTCTGGGCCAACTATAGGAATGTGGGATGCACAGGGAGGGGTGGAAGGAACAGGAGATTATCCTTTGAATGTAAACACTGTTTATGCTATCGAATTGAATAATACTTCCTTCATTAAAGAGTGGGGTCGTGATATTAGAATAATGTTAGAAGAGGCAGGTTTCTTTGGCGAAAAAGGCCATAGTTATGTTAATGGTAGACAAACAAAAATCAAAATTGTAAATCCCTTATAGTATATAAATTAAATAATTTATAAATTGCAAAATCACTTATTAAAAGATGAAAAAAAATATACTATTTATTTTATTATTGTACAGTTCAAACATTTTTGCTCAGCAAGTTTATGGAGTTCAAAGAGGTCAAAGAGGATATATACCTCCTCCCAAATATGAAGCATCTGTTTATATTACAACTCTAAATGCATATGAAGAACTAGAAAAAGTTTTACCTAAATCTGTAGAGGTTTTTTCTCTTGATGATTTTGAAAAAGAAATTTTCAAGGGCTTATTGCTAGAAAAATTCGAGAATTATAATAAAATAGTCGAAAATACAGACTCATCAAAGCAGGCAAGGCAGGAAGCATTAAAACAGTTGGAAATTGATTTTGTAAAATCATTAGCCGTTATTTTAACACCAGATGAGATTACAACTTTTGTTGATATGGATTTTTCTGGAAAAGAAGAAAAAAAGAAAAGAAGAAAAGAAAAGAGAAAGAAGAAAAATGATGAATAAAAATACAGTTTTAGGGTGGGCAACCTTCATAATGATTTTTTTTGGATTAGTTTTAATTGCTTTAGGCGTTTTTAAATATAATGAAATAGCTGGTTGGGGATTCGTCTCAGTAGGTCTGGGTTTCTTTGCAATTGCTTGGGTATTCAACGCTCTAAAGGGCAGGGTCTAATCCTTAACCCAAACCATTTTTATATTAGCTCTTAAGTAAGGAGATTTCTTTTCCATCTTAGCTTCTTTGAATCCATAAGTTCTGTATAGGTGTATTGCATTATACAGTTTTTTGTTTGAATAAAGAATAATCGAACTAAAGTTACTAGTTCTAGAATATTCAATACATTTTTTTAATAATTTTTTTCCTATTCCTTTATTTCTATATTCTGGCTTTACAGCCATTTTAGTTAATTCAAATACTAATTTGTTGTTTGTTGGCATTAGCGCTACAGTTCCTATTATATTTCCTTCAGATTCTGCAAAAAAGATTTTCCCACCCTTATTTATAATATATTTTTTGGAATTTGATAAAACTTCGTAGTCATAATCTTCGACTTGGAAAAAGTATTCCAACCATTCAATATTTAAATCGTAAAAGTCTTTTTCAAATTTATCTTGAAAGTTTATAATATTTATTTCCATCTTATTTAATATTACTTAATATTAATATCTTTAGAAAAGATTACAAAGTTATAATGAAAAAATTAGTTGAATGTGTGCCAAATATCTCTGAAGGAAATGATTTATCAGCGATTAACAAAATTGTTGAAACAGTAGAAAAATATCCAGGTATCAAATTATTGAATGTTGATCCAGGAAAAGCTACTAACAGAACTGTTATAACATTTGTTGGGGATGCTGATATTATTGTTGATGCAGCATTTAAGTTAATTTCAAAAGCTAAAGAGTTGATTGATATGCGAAAACATTTTGGCGAACACCCAAGAATGGGTGCTGTTGATGTTTGTCCATTGATACCAATTTCAGGCATATCAATGGAAGAGACAATAGATTTAGCACATAAACTTTCACACAGAGTAGGTAGGGAGTTGTCAATTCCTGTGTACTGTTATGAAAATGCAGCAAAGGAAAATAAAAGAAAAAATTTAGCTAATTGTAGAGCAGGCGAATATGAGGGATTAGAAAATAAATTTAAAGACAGTTTGTGGAAACCCGACTATGGACCATCTGAATTTAATGATGAAGTAAGAAAATCAGGTGCTACAGCCATTAGTGCCAGGGATTTTTTAGTAGCATATAATGTTAATTTAAATACAACTTCAACAAGACGAGCAAATTCTGTTGCTTTTGATTTAAGAGAAGCAGGGAGGATTAAAAGAGAAGGAGGAAAGCTGACGGGAAAAATAATTAAAGACAAAAAAGGTAATCCGAAAAGAATTCCAGGTTATTTTAAGAATCTAAAAGGAATTGGTTGGTTTATTGAAGAATACGGAATTGCACAAATTTCCTATAACATTACAAATATAAATACTACACCCTTACATGAGGTTTTCGATAAAACTTGTGAGAGGGCTCAAATCAAAGGAATGAGAGTAACTGGTTCTGAATTGATTGGTCTAGTTCCAAAAAAAGTATTGATTGAAGCTGGAAAATATTTTTTGACTAAGCAAAAAAGATCAAATGCAATTCCGGATAGTGAGATAATTCATATTGCTGTTAAGTCACTTGGATTAGATGAACTAGCACCATTCGAACCGAAGTCAAGGATTATTGAATACATGATAGACGAAAAAAATAGAAGCTTATCAAAAAAATCATTACTTGATTTTGCAAATGTTACTTCAAGTGAATCTCCTGCACCAGGTGGTGGTTCAATTTCAGCCTATTGTGGTGCTCTTGCTGCTTCTCTGGCTGTAATGGTTGCAAATTTATCAGCTCATAAAAGAGGTTGGGATGATAAATGGGAATTCTTTTCAAAGATTGGAGAGGAGGGTATGAAAATACAATCTCAACTAATTGATCTGGTTGATGAAGATACAGAAGCTTTTAATTCTATAATGAATGCTTATTCATTGCCAAAAGATAATGAGCAGGAAAAACAAATTAGAAATAATCATATTCAAAATGCTACAAAAAATGCAATTGAAGTTCCTTTTAAAATCATGGAGGCATCATTTAAATCAATTGATATTATCAAAAAAATGGCATCAAGTGGAAATCCCAATTCGATCACTGATGTTGGAGTTGCTATGCATTGTGCGAAAGCTGCAATTAACGGGGGTTTTTTAAATGTTAGAATTAATTGTAACGACCTTGATGATAAAGATTTTGTTGAGAAAATTATTTCTAAAGGAAATAAAATTCTTGAGAAAACGAATATAGAAGAAAATAAAATTTTAGCAATTGTAGACGAAGTTTTATCTAGTTAAATTCTTCCCCCTTAATTAAGACTTTTTCAATTAAATTATCTCCAATATAGTAAGGTAAATCATCAATCGAATCTAGTTTATCGGTGATTAACAAGTTGGCAATTTTCCCTTTACTAATCGAACCTGTTTTGTTTGAAACACCCATTGCATATGCACCGTTAATAGTTGCAGCATTAATTGCTTGCTGGGTTGTCAACTTTAATTTATTACAAGCTAACGATAATATAAAATTCATATTTCCAGTTGGGCATGAACCTGGATTATAATCACTTGCTATTGCAAAAGAAATTCCATTAGATAATAAATCTCTTGCATTTGCATAATCAATTCCTAAAAAGAATGAGCAACCTGGTAATAATACAGGCATCGTTTTACTATTTTTTAGAGCATTTAGATCATCTCGAGTCATAACTTCGAGATGGTCGACACTTAAAGCCCCATTATCAACACCAGCCCTGATACCACCAATTGAGTTGAATTGATTTGTATGGATTTTTACTCGGATATCTAGTTCATTTGCCCTTTTGCAAAGTAATTTTGTATCATCAGTTGAAAAATAGTTTTCTTCACAAAAAATATCAACAAAGTCAACTAATTTTTTATCTACAAATTCTGGGAGCATTTTATCAATGACTAGATTAAAGTATTCTTCTTTTTTATAATTTTTTGGTACTGCATGAGCACCAAGGAATGTTGATTTTATTTCTATTGGTAAGGAGTTTTTAAGTCTATTGATAACTTCAAGCATTTTTAATTCAGCATCATAACTTAATCCATATCCAGATTTAATTTCTAATGACCCAGTTCCTTGACGAATTAATGATTTAATCCTTTTTTTTGACTCTTGAAACAAATCTTCAAATGAAATAGAATTAATTTGACTAGATGATTTTAAGATTCCTCCACCATTTTTTGCTATATCTTCATAAGTAGCACCTTTTATTCTTTGCATATATTCATCAGATCTATTTGCTGTGAATACAGAGTGTGAATGAGAATCGCACCAAGCAGGTAAAACAATTTTATCTTCTGCATTTATTGTTTCAATATCTCCAAAATTTGGTATTTCTGACATTTTGCCAAAGTCAGCAATAACACCATTTTTTACAAACAAGAATGCATCTGAAATTGAGGGTAATTCATTCATTCTTTCTGCTTTCACAAACGAAATATCTTTACCTCTAACTTGCGTTAGTTGTTTTATATTGATAATTAATTTAGACATAAAGTGTATACTAAATCATACTTTTTGGATCTACTAACTGTTCGTATTCTTCAGCAGTTAAGTATCCCGATTTAATTGCTTCCTCTTTGAGAGTTGTACCATTCTTATATGCATTGTTAGCAATCTCAGCAGCTTTGTAATATCCGATTTTTGGATTTAATGCAGTTACTAGCATTAATGAATTATCTAATTTATCCTTGATTGATTTGAGGTTAGGAATAATACCCTTAACGCAATTTGAATTAAAACTATTAATAGCATCAGCAATCAATTTCGATGAATTTATAAAATTATATATGATTACAGGCTTGAAAACATTAAGCTGAAAATGACCTTGGCTAGCTGAAAAAGTAATCGTAGTGTCATTTCCGATAACTTGACTACAAACCATTGATATTGCCTCACATTGGGTTGGATTAACTTTTCCAGGCATTATTGAGCTTCCTGGCTCATTAGCAGGTAATATTATTTCACCAATTCCACTTCTGGGTCCAGAAGAAAGCATTCTAATATCATTCGAAATTTTATTTAGAGCAACAGCAATTTTTTTTAGTGAACCATGACAATCAACCAATGAATCATTAGAAGACAATGCCTCGAACTTATTTTCTGCTGACACAAAGGGATAATTTGTTTCTTTTGCAATTATTTCAGCTACTTTTTGTGAATAACCATCAGGTGTATTTAATCCTGTTCCAACTGCAGTGCCACCAAGAGCGATTTCCAAAATAAATTTTAGGGACTTTTTTAAACTTATAATACCATTTTCAATTTGTTTGGAAAAGGCTGAAAATTCTTGACCCAATGTGATAGGTGTTGCATCCATCATGTGAGTTCTGCCAATTTTTACAATATCTTTAAATTCTTCAGATTTTTTATCGAGAGATGCCTTTAAATTTTCAATAGCTGGTATAGTATCCGTCAAAACTATTTTATATGCAGCTAAGTGCATTGCTGTTGGAAAAGTATCATTTGATGACTGAGATTTATTTACATCATCATTAGCTTTAACATATTTTTCATCATTTAAATCTCTTTTTAGTAGTTGTTGACATCTATTTGAAATAACCTCATTAACATTCATATTGGTTTGAGTGCCCGATCCTGTTTGCCATACAACTAAAGGAAATTGGTCATTATGTTTTCCATCAACAATTTCATCACAAACAGTTGAAATCAGTTCCATTTTATCTTTACTTAGTATTCCACATGAATGATTAGTCATTGCAGCTGCCTTTTTAATGATGGCATAAGAGTGAATTACTTCTATTGGCATTGATGCCTCTGGGCCAATTTTAAAATTATTTCTAGACCTTTCAGTTTGAGCACCCCAAAGTTTATCAGCGGGAACTTTAACATCGCCTAGAGTGTCTCTTTCAATTCTGTATTCCATTGTTAGCAATTATTGTACAAATTTACACATTAAATACAACTAAACACAAAATGTATCATTATTGAACTTTTTAATGAAAGAATGTTAAAAATTATTTTAATTTAATATTATCTATAAAGATTCTATGCTTTATATTTACATCTGTAATACTAAACTATGTTCGAATTTGACCAATATTTAGGTTTTTTAGCATTTCTAACTATTTTGACAATAGGTTTTTGGTTATTTTTTGTATTACTGCTATTTGTCATTCCTTATTGGGTTTTTGGTGCTTTAAAAGAGAGAATCGAAGAGTTTATTGAAGAAAGAAAAAAATAAATAATAGTTTAAGAGCCAAAACCACCATCTTCGAACCTTGCATTTCTCATTTGTCTTCTATTTTGATTTTTCTTTTGGTTAAACCTGTAAGTAAAATTTAGTGTTGCAGATCTTTGACTCCATCTGAATTCAAAGTTATTGTAAAAGTTTTCATTGAACGTTTCGTTTCTCCACCCTCTTTGGTCCAATAAATCTTTAATATTTAAGGTTAATGTGGCTTTTTCTTTTAATAATTCTTTACTGAATGCCAAGTCTATTGAAAAATCACCATCACTTTTACTAACAGCAGTTTCATTAGGCCCTCTAACATTCATTCTTGTCTGCCAATCAATTTTACCTGGTAAACTTAGTTTGTTGTTAAGTCTAAAACTCCAACTAACATTTTCGTTATCATAAACAATATCATTGTAAGTACCTTCAACTTTATTCTGAAACAAATTAAAGTTCGTATTGATGTTCCAATTTCTTCCCTTTCTGTATGAAAGGTTTAATTCAAATCCGATTCTTTCATTCGTGGACAAATTGATTGGCGTTCTTACAACGATAGGCACATTAACTCCATTTATTTCTGCATATTCACCCGTTTCTTCAATAATTGTGTTTATTGAATTGGTAGATTTTTGAAAGTAAGCTGATGTATTAACAGTAAATGAAGATTTATATCTCTTTATGTATCCAAAATCAATATTATTTGAGTAAGTGGGATCTAAATATGGATTTCCCTGCCAAATTAGTATTGGACTTATTTTGGTTGGAAAAGGATTAACAAATCTTGACCAAGGTCTTCGGATTCTTCTATTATATCCAAAGGTTAAAGTTTCTTCCTCAGTTATCTCTAAACCAAAATTAAATGTAGGGAATAAGCCAGTGTCATTAATTTCAGTGTAATCTTGAATGGTAAGCTGATTTACATTTTTCAGTGTATTCTCAACCCTTAAGCCAAGAAGAAAAGAATATTTATTTTCAACTTTAACCCCATATTGAGTGTACGCTGCACTGATTCTTTCTTTGTATTGAAATATGTTACTTTGGTCAAGATCTTCGACAAGTATATTGTCAACATTATCAAAAACCTTGTAATCAGTGATATCATCTTCACTTTCTACTCTAAATCCTGCTTCAAATTGACGGTTTTCTCCAATTGGTAAAACATAATCAGAACGAATGAAAAATGATTCAGATAGAATATTTTCATCTACATTCTCAGTTGCAACACCGTTTTCATCAATTAGTGAATTCTCCCATTCTTTTGAATTTTCATATTGTAAATCAATAGTGATTAGTTGACCTTTATCATCTAATTTTTTTTCAAAATTTAAATTGTATTCTCGATTATTGTCAATATCATCCTCAAAATCATTTTGGGTTATTGTATTTAGAATGTTAGAATTGGAGTCCAATTCTCTAATAGTATTTGATTCTAAATTATCTGAACCGTAGTTGTTGTAGAAGAAAGAACCTAAAAGTGATGTATTATCATCTATGTACCATTCAAAACCATTATTTATAAAATATCCGTTACTTGCCCTTTCTCTTATTCTATCTTCACTGAAAAAAGTACTAGGCTCTGAGCCGTTGAAATACTCCGTAATACCACTTGAGCTTCCAGGTCTGACTCTGTCATATAGACTTGACGAATTAAAGAAATTAATTTTACCATTTCTATAATTTATGTTAGATGATATAGAACTTGATTTGGGTTCACCGATATTAGTACTTAATGAACCATTTAATCCAAGTTTTTTTGACTTTCTTAATATTATATTTATAATACCGCCGCTTCCTTCAGCCTCATATCTTGCTGAAGGGGATGTAATAACCTCAACCTTTTCTATTGCATCAGCAGGTAATTCTTTTATGAATGATGAGTTAATACCAACTAATCTTGATGGTTTTCCGTTTATAAGGATTCTAGCAGCATCATTACCTCTTAACAGTATATTTCCGTCAATATCAGTTGAAACAGACGGAATATTGTCTAGCACATCAGTTCCTGTACCACCTCTAACAGTTAGATCCTTACCGACTGTATATATTTTTTTATCCAATCGAATCTCAACAGTTGTTTCCTCTGCAATGATTTCAACTTCACCAAGTGACGCATAATCTAGTTCTAGTTTTATTTTACCTAGGTCTAAGTTGTTATCTAGCTCTACCTCATTCAAGGTTAAATTTTTAAATGAAATATATTCAATTAAAATATTATATTTTCCAGGTTTAGCAGGAATAGAAAATTTACCAAAATCATCGCTGATCCCCCCAGTAACAACATCATTATTTTCAGTATTTAATATTGTAATAGTAGCATATTCCAAAAGCTCGTCGTTGTCAAGA
>CACLAD010000030.1 GCA_902604715.1 uncultured Bacteroidota bacterium | reverse complement strand
TTTTAAAGACTTAGGAATTAACTCAGAAATAATTTCGATTTGAGTTGGTTCAAAAATATAATCAGAAGAATCTTTTTCATCATCCTTAGATTTGTTATTTTCAATTGGAAGATATTGCTCTTGGGTTACGATTTGAGTAGCTGCATTTTTAAACTTATTGTACACGATTTGTACACTATCGTATTCTTTATTAAGAAACATACTCATAACCTTGTCAGCGATTGTGGAAATATTTTCAAATATTAAATCATCGAATACCGCATTATTAGACTGAATAACATTGTGGGTTTTTGAGAGTATATCACCTCCCTTTTTACCTATACAAAAGAATGACACATTTTCATCAGAAGAGTTAGCAATCTCTGCACATTTCTTTATTACATTAGAATTAAATGCACCACATAAACCTCTATTTGAAGTAATGCAAACAACTAATTTATTTTTCACTTTCCTAGGACTTAAATAAACATTTTCAAAATCGACGGAGGATGATAAATTAACTAACATTTGAGTAAGTTTATCAGAGTAGGGTCGCATAGCAGTAATAGCATCCTGAGCTTTTTTTAGTTTTGCTGCAGATACCATTTTCATAGCACTTGTAATCTGCATCGTGGATGATACAGAAGATATTCTATTTCTGATTTCTTTTAAGTTGGCCATAACTTAGAACTTTGAAACTAAATCAGCACAAACCTTTTCTAATGTGCTGGTAACTTCATCTGTTAATTTTCCTTGTTTAATCGTAAATAAAATTTTTGAATGTTTATCATTCAGAACCCTAATATATTCTGATTCAAATTCTTTAACCCTATCAACTGGAATATCTCTTAATAAATTCTTTGAGCCTGCGTAAATAATTGCCACCTGATCTTCAACCTTAAAAGGATCATTTTGAGCTTGCTTTAATATCTCAACATTTCTTTTACCTTTTTCGATAACGTTTAACGTGGCAGCATCTAAATCAGATCCAAATTTAGCAAACGCTTCAAGTTCTCTGAACTGAGCCTGATCTAATTTAAGAGTTCCTGAGACTTTTTTCATCGATTTAATTTGTGCTGATCCTCCAACTCTTGAAACAGAGATTCCAACATTAATAGCGGGTCTAACTCCCGAATTAAATAAATCAGACTCTAAAAATATCTGGCCGTCAGTAATAGAAATAACATTTGTAGGAATATATGCTGATACGTCACCAGCTTGGGTTTCAATTATCGGAAGTGCTGTTAAAGAACCTCCCCCTTTGACAATTGACTTTAGGGATTCTGGTAGATCATTCATTTCTTTTGCAATAGCATCGTCGTTAATTACTTTTGCTGCTCTTTCTAATAACCTTGAGTGTAAATAGAATACATCTCCTGGGTATGCTTCTCTACCTGGCGGCCTTCTTAATAATAAAGATATTTCTCTATATGCTACCGCTTGTTTTGAGAGATCATCATAAATAATTAAAGCAGGTCTTCCAGTATCTCTAAAATACTCGCCAATTGACGCTCCTGTAAATGGTGCATATACCTGCATTGCAGCAGGATCTGATGCGTTTGCTGCAACAATAGTTGTATATGCTAACGCACCTTTATCTTCTAATATTTTCGCAATACCTGCAACAGTTGAAGCTTTCTGTCCAACTGCAACATATATACAATATACGGGTTCGCCAGCATCATAAAATTCTTTTTGATTTAGAATAGTGTCAATACAAACGGTTGTTTTTCCAGTTTGTCTATCGCCAATAACTAATTCTCTTTGGCCTCTTCCTATAGGAATCATTGCGTCAACAGATTTAATTCCGGTCTGTAAAGGCTCATTTACCGGTTGTCTAAAAATTACGCCTGGAGCTTTTCTTTCTAAAGGCATCTCATAAAGTTCTCCTTTTAATTCACCTTTTCCGTCAATTGGATTTCCTAGCGTATCAACAACTCTACCAACAATTCCTTCTCCAACTTTTACCGAAGCAATCCTTGATGTTCTTTTTACAGTATCGCCCTCCTTAATATCGGTCGAAGTTCCAAGTAATACAATACCAACATTGTCCTCCTCTAAATTCAGAACAATTCCCTGTGTACCATTTGAAAATTCTACTAATTCACCATACTGGGCGTTTGATAGCCCATATGCTCTAGCGATCCCATCACCAACGGTAAGAACACTTCCGATTTCATTTAGAGATGATGTTGAATCAAAATCTTTAAGTTGTTTTTTTAAAATAGCTGAAATCTCAGCTGGATTTACTTCGGCCATAGTCTTTAATTTGTAAGTTCTTTTTTTAAGTTATTTAAGTTTTGTTTCATACTAGCATTATACTCTTTTCCGTCAAATCTAATTATAAATCCACCGATAATACTTGAATCTATAGTATTCGTTAAACTGATAGACTTAGAGTCGGAAATATTAATTTTAGATAATATTATTGACTTTAAATCCTCATCAATAGGTGAGGCAGTTATTACTGTTGCTTCCTTGATATCATTGTAATTGTTATAAAGCTGCGTAAAACTAATTGCAATATCACCAATAATTGAAAGTCTTTTATTGTGAATTAATAAATCTATAAGCTTTTCAGTTAAAGCATTACTACTTTCTAATAATGATAAAATTGCCTTTTTCTTATTTTGATGATTAATTTGAGAATTCGACAATAAGTTTTTAAAATCTAATGAATCACCATATAGGTCTTTGATAAGGCTCACATCCTTATAGACTTCGTTTACAGAATTTTCCTCACTAGCAATCTCATACATTGCTTTTGCGTATCTTATGGCGGCTCTAGACTGCATTAATTAAGCTTGGTTTTATCTAGAATATCTTGGATATTCTTTAGTTGTTTTTCTTTATTGTCAAGCTCTTTTGAAAGGAGTTTTTCAGCGATATTAAGAGATAAATCAACCACTGTGTTTTGCAATTCTTTCATTGCAGCTGATTTTTCATTTTCTATAGCTATTTTTGCAGTTTCAACAAGCTTATTAGCTTTTTCTGTTGCCTCACTTTCAGCATCAGCAATAATCTTTGATTTTATCTCTCTCGCTTCCTTAAGTAAAGACTCTCTTTGAAGTTTTGCTTCATTTAAAATCTTTTCATTATCAGCTTTAAGATTTACCATCTCTTCTTTCGCTTTTTCAGCAGCTGAGAGGGCGTCTTTTATGGATTTTTCTCTTTCATTAACTGCTCCTAAAATTGGCTTCCATGCGAATTTTGCAAGGATGAAATATAGTATAGCAAAAGAAACAGTTGTCCAAAAAATAAGTCCAATGTCTGGGGTTACTAAGTCCATATTAATTAATTATAATAATTTGTGTGCCTACTTAATAAGCGATACTACTACTGCAAATAATGCAACTGCTTCAACGAAAGCAATCAGAATAATTGCTGATCCTTGTAACTTTCCTTGCATTTCAGGCTGTCTTGCCATAGCTTCCATAGCTGATCCTCCAATTTGACCGATACCTATGCCTGCACCAATAGCAGCTAAACCTGCACCAATAGCTGCAAAAGCTCCATAATCAACTAATGTTTCTTGTAAAAAAATAATTAAACTCATGTTTATAAAATTTAAAATTAATGTTCGTGTTCTTCAATTGCACTGCCTATATATAAGGCAGACAACATTGTAAATATGTATGCCTGAATGGCAACAACCATAACTTCAATAAGACTGATAAATACTGAAAAGAATAATGCCGCCGGAGCTAACCATAAACTTTTAAAAATAAAAATCAGTGATATTAAGCTTAATATTATAATATGCCCGGCAGAAATATTTGCGAATAACCTTATCATTAATGAAATTGGCTTAATGAAAATTCCTAAAAACTCAATTGGGGCTAGAAATAATTTCATGGGGACTGGGATGCCTGGCATCCAAAAAATATGTTTCCAATAATCTTTATTAGCAACTATAGTAGTTATAACAAATGTAATTGCCGCTAATACGAATGTAAAAGCAATATTTCCGCTCAGATTGGCGCTGAACGGGAAAAAAGGAATTAAGCCCATTACATTATTAATCCATATAAAGAAAAACAGTGTTAAAAGAAATGGCATATATTTTTGGTAGTTTTTTTCTCCTATCATCGGCAATGCAACCTCATCCTTTATAAACATAACCAATGGTTCAGTGAACTTACCAAGACCTGTTGGTTCTCCTTTTTTTGATTTAGAGTATGTTTTTGCCGTGGCAACAAAAATTAATACCAATAAAAGCATTGAAAGAAACATAGAAAAAACCATTTTTGTTATTGAGAGGTCTAAAGGCTTTTTATTTAACACAACTCCATTATTATCGTAAATCACATATTTACCCAAATGGCCGGTTTTCTCTGCATAGTAAATCTTCTCATGATACTTCACAAAAGCCTGTTGCTTTTTCTTTACAATAACTTTTCCTTCATCATCATGATCGAATTCAGACGAGAGGAATGTGACCAGTCCATTATCGGTCCACAGTATGATAGGCAAGGGAAAAGAGACTGCATGACCATCAATATCCATAATGTGAAATTCGTGAGAGTCTTTAATGTGGTGCATAATCATTTCATTTACATCAAACTCTTTGGAACTGTCTGATTTTCCAACTGGATTAGCAAAAATATTTGCAGAAAAAAATAATAGTAAAAGTGAAGAGCAAATCCCTGAAAATCTTAAAAGCATTTTTGCTAAAATTTCTTCTTATTAATATGGTTGCAAATGTAAGTACATTAAAGGAAATTTCAAACTAAATAAATCAAGAAGTTTCAAATATTATTCAATGATTTTTTAAGATTTAGAATTTCTATTGTCAACAATAAAAAATAGACTGGAAAAAAATTATATACTAGTATAATAACATCAAAGTCTTCATAATTGTTAAAATAGATAAAATAAGCAATAACTGAAAGCATTTTTATAAATGTAAGTGTAACAAATGAAGTTAAAGGGTTTATCAATTTGTATTGTAGGTTAATTTTAAAAAAAGAGAGCAAAAAAAGTACAGCGGAATAGTTAAAGAAATATATTGAAATTAAAGGTGGTTTTTCATTCTTAAAAATTTCTAGAATTAAAAATTGATGAATAAAAAAAAGAGCTAGCGTTATTAGGGAAATAGTAAGTAAATCCTTGATTTCTATCATAAAATTATTCATTTTTAGTAACCTGAGTTATTGTATAATATATCGATAATGAAATTGAGAAGATTGCAAATATTAATGTGAATAAAGAGTATTGGTTTGGATACATTTCATCGAGCTTTAACCCTAGAAATACACCCGCCACAATTACAACTAACATTTGAAAAGCTAGTTGGGAGTAAATTATAAAACTATGCTGATTTTTCTTTCTTTTCTGGGGATACTTTTTCTTCACTGTTAATTAATTCTTTTACTCCACCCTTCATAGAACATGTAGCATTAAATGTTGCGCCTGGCTCTACTGAAAGTTTAGCAATTTCTACCTCACCCTCTATGTAGGCAGATGATCTTAACGTTAGCATACCAGATAGTTTTAATTTTCCGGAAAAACCACCTTCAAAATCTGCATTTTCACCCTCAAGGCTTCCGTTAATAACTCCTGTTTTACCAACCACAATTTTTCCAGATGTTTTTATATTGCCTTTAATATTTCCCTCTATTCTAAAGTCCCCCTCGCTAAATATATCGCCAACCAAGGTTGTACCTTGAGTAATCATGTTTTGTTGATTTGTATTGCTCATAATAATTTATTTTTTTTCAAACTTGTCTAAATTTTTGTGTATTTGAATCGTTTTATAATTATCAGATGATGCTACAAAAAACGAATCTGCCTGAATATCAATGGTTTTTTCAAGTCTTTCCGCTAATCCTAAACTCCCATCAAAACTCTTTAAACCATGTACAACAACAAATGTAGTGATATTATTGTAAAAATCTTCAGATACTCTAAGGTCTAGATAATCTACGTTTTCAATATATTGTTTTAAATCATTAATCTGACTTAAAATTTCATTATCTGAACCTATTGCGAATTGATAAATAATTTTATAATTATCAGACATGTTATTGTTTTTGAATTTATCACTTTTAACGGAAGGAAGCACCTCATCTAAAATTAATTCTGCTTCTTTTCCTTCAGCCGTTGTAGAATAATTTAACTTAATAAAAGTTAAAGCTTTTTCATATTCTTTAAAACCATAAACTCTTGCAATTGCTAAAGCTTTTAAAAACTCCAATTTAGGAACAATTGGCTCCCCATTAAAATCCAAAATATATTCCTTACATTCGTCAATAACTTGAACATACTTTTGATTGTTGAAATCAATGTATAATCTCTCATAAATCTCATTTGAATTCTGCTTTTCTTTTGAAATAGCAGTTGGATCCAGCAAAATCTCAGCATATTTTGAATTTCGATGATTTGCTATAATGTCCTTTTTATATTGTTCAGCTTTAGTAACTGAGTCAAGAGACAAAAAATTCTTATAAATAAAATATTTCGATGGAGGTATTAAGTTTTCAGTTGGATGGTTTTCAAGTAATCCAAAAAGCTTATTGTTAGAAATTTGATATTCATCAAACTGGTCTTTATATATCGACCCTAATCTGAAATATGCATCATTCCTTCTTTTATTTAAACTATCAATCAAAATTGGATCTTTTGGAATTAGCCCTATATAATAATCTACAGAAAAAATACTATCCTTATTAATACTATTTGCCTCATCTAATGACTCTTTATCTTTTATGTTAGAGCTAGATATTGACCATCTCCAATTGTCTTCTAACCTTCTGTTTCCCCATCTGTTTTTAAAATCATTTTTTCCATAGGAAACAGCCGTAGTATTATAAAAATAAAACAGGGCAGATTCTGAATCTATATAGGTTGTGATTGAGTTTGATGAACCTAAATTATTATTCTTTTTTTGAGACTTCTTTTCTTTGTCTTTTAATCTAGAAATATACTTGCTAAAGTAAAACTTCCTGCTTTCATCAGGCATATTAATTAATCTAATGGTGCTGTCCAGCTCCATAGCAATAGTTTCATAAAAAATTAAATCGTTTAAATTTTCTCTTTTTCTCTTTATTTTTTTAAACTCCCTCGTTCTACTATTCAGCTCGCTCAAAGTGCTATCATAATATAGGCCTGCCTGTAAATAATCTTTATTTCTAAAGTATAATTCAGCTAATTCATTGTAATTTTTTGCAATCAAAATTTCGTCATCCGGATCAGAACTCAGTGATTTATTAAAATAAAGAACTGCCAGTGAATCATTTAAGCTTTTTAAAGAATCTATTAGATCAACCTCTGAATGATTTTTTTTAAGATTAAGCATTGCTATTTGATGATAAATAATATCCAAGAAATTATTGTTTTCAAAATTTTCTACTAAATCTTTCAATTCTAAAATAGAATTATCAATAGAATCTGAAGTACTTGATCTATTTATATATGACTGTATGTAAAATTTTCTTGGAATTTTTCTGTTAAGATTAATAATTTCTGAATAAATGTCATACGCAGTATCATTAATCGATAAATCTTGATAAAGTTGAGCTAATAAAAATGTTTTTCTTGGGTTATTTTTTAAATTATTAAACTGTTGTTTTGATTTTTTTAAATAGTAAGATGCGCTGTCAATTTGTTCTACATTAATAAAAGCTTGAGCTAAATAAGAATTTGCTAAAGACCTTTCTTCAATTAAAAGATTATCCTCCTCTAACAATTCTTTTAAATTGTCAATTGCATATTTATTTTGATCTAGGCGAATATTTATTTTTTCCTTCCAAATTTTAACCTTATTAATATATTGACTAGTCGGGTACTTGTACAAAATATAGTTAAATGCTTCAAGAGCTGGTATAAATCTGTTATCAAAATATCTTGATTTTCCTAAAAGAAAATATGCCTGGTCCATAATAGGATTTCTTTCCTTTCCATCAACATTCATTGAATGTTTTTGAATTGCCAAAGTAGCCTTTTCTTCAGCTTTCGTGAAATTCGTTTCACGCTCATCTTCATCAGAGTCGTAAAACTTAAACTTTTCAATTGGTAGTAAGGTCCAGAAATTCTCTCTAGAACCATTTTCTAAATCAACCAAGCCTTCGGCATACAAATTGTTGCCATTAAAAAGGAAATTATATTTAGTTGTAAGGGAATGAAAATTTTTATTTAAAAACTTATCTTTTTTCCTTGAGCATCCTAAAATGATCAAAAAAAGTAAAAAAAATATTGAAATATATTTAAGTAATTTTTTCAATTTATTAGCCTAATTGTTAGATTAAAACAGAATATAATTGATGATATTGTGCATTGCACAAAAATAGTCATCTTTTTATTATGACATTGAAAATATTTAAATTCGTAAATAAATAAAATTATGGGTGTGATTAAAATAACTTTTAAGGTTGATGGAATGGAAACCACTGTCGAAGGTGATGAAAATAAAACACTTTTAGATACTGCAATCGAAAATGATGTTGATGCGCCCTACTCTTGTAGAGGCGGTGCTTGTGCCACCTGTATTGGAAGACTTAAAACAGGAACTGTAAATTTAGAGCAAAATTATATTTTAACCGACAGTGAAATCGATGAGGGTTTAATAATTACATGTCAGGCCTATCCTACTTCAAAAGAAATTTATCTTGATGCTGATGATATTTAAATTATCTCCTTAACTCTTTTAAATATTATTTCTGGACGTATAGAGTTAATAGCATTTTCATAATCTGTAGGGCATTTCGACCCATATATAGTAACTGGAAGTTTGGGGAATTTTTTTAAATCCGGAGTAATTGAGTTTTTATTTGGCTGATTAAATGGGCCGTAACCTGTGAAGGGGTGTGTTGCGCCCCAAATAGTGATGACGTTTACACCAAATAAAGAAGCAATATGACCATTTGCAGAATCCATCGATATCATTACATCAAGATTTGATATGACAGCCATCTGCTCACTCAGAGAATAATTAGAGCAAATTATATGTATATGAGTTTTTTCGACAGAAATTTTTTTTATCTTTTTTTCCTCCTCACCAGGTGCTCCAAAAATCAAAATTTGACAGCTAGGACCGATTAAATCAATTAGCTTCAAAATATTTGCTGATGAATATTCTTTACAATTATGTCCAGCAAAAGGAGCAATACCAATTAATCTTTTATTCAAATCAAATTGGTGCATTTTATTGTTGATATTAATCTTGCTGTAAGTATTGAATAGCTCTAGGTTAATATTCATTTTTTCTAAAGAAAAAACGTCGGCATATCTTTGATGCATAGTTTTTAGTCTTCTGAAAATTGAGCCATTTATCAGAGATTTTTTTTCTTTTCTCCCTTTGTCTATGACTAGGATTCTGTTGAACTTAAATGCTAAAAAAATTCTGAGAATTTTAGTTCTCAAAACATCATGTAAATCAATTATATGATCTGGGTTTATCTGCATGATTTGTCTTGAAAGACGAAACAAGCCATACATGCTTTTATATTTAGGTTTAAAAAAAAGAAAATTAATATTTGGAATTTGATTATATAAAGTAGAGAAAAACTCAGTAGTTAAAATAGTAATTTTGGCCTCAGGGTGGTTGTCTCTCAATACACTAATCGCCGGCACTGTCATTGCAACATCACCAAAAGCTGATAGTCTGATTATTAATATATGACTGCTCAAATTAAATCAGTTATTTTAAAGTAGTTATTCATAGTCTTCATATGACTTTTCTTCAATAAAACCAGAGCCTGTAAGTAAATTAATCGATTTTTTTATTTCGCTTCTTTTATCATTTGTAAAATAAACCGCTCTTGCTAGGCTTACAAAATCAGAACCAAAATCTTTATTTCTTTCGCATTCTCTAATGTCATCTTCAATTGTCCAAAGCTCTGAATTTATTTCAGCTAATTGATTATAAAGGTTTTTTAGTTCTTCACCGTATGAGCCAAATAATTGACCTGCTAAGGGGTTTAATTCATCATGTTCTTTTTGAATATTACTTAGTTTTTGAACATCGGTTATATTGGTTAGTTTTAATTCTAAGATTGTTAATTTGTCGAGTAACTCACCGTTAGATACTTCTACTTTCATTGTTAGTTTGCTTTTAAAAATTAAAAGGATAAGAGTTAATTAAAACGATCGTTAAAATCACTACTTCAAAAAACAAATTATCTCTTAATTCTGATATTATTTTAATCAAAGTTACCAGAAAAGGAAAAAATAAGAAAATAGAATACTCTTTAATTAAAAAAACCAAAAATATTGAGTTTGAAAAAAAAATAAAAAGAAACAGGTTTTTTATTCTTTCAGTCAAATTTTTCCCAAAGAATTTTAAACTATAATGAATAAATAGCAATG
>CACLAD010000029.1 GCA_902604715.1 uncultured Bacteroidota bacterium | reverse complement strand
TTTTTTATTTCATAAGGAATAAAACTATTATTATTATTTCCTACTGGTAGGACTCCTTCATTCATTGAAGAAATGATGATATTTTTATAATTCAATAACCTGGTTTCAAGCATTCCCATAATTTGGAGACCTTTAATCGGCTCTCCATTAAATGCTACAGAACCGTTTTCGCAAAGTTCCCTAAAAATTACCTTTAATGAATTTATATTTTTTAGGTAATCAAATTTCTTACTTGAAATTTTTATTTGCAAGAATATCTTATTGATCGCATAAAGCAACTCTACATTTATGAAATCGTTTTCAGGATTTTTTAAAAGATATTTTTTTATTAAATCTATCAATTGTATACAAGAACTTATCCCTTTGTTAGCATCTTTCCATTTTGATAAAAGTAATTTGTAAATACCTGCATTTTCCTTATCTATTTCGATTATCTCATCTAATGTCATATGAATAAGATTCTCTTTTTTTATTTTTTGACATATGTTTGTCTTTTTATTTAGAATTGGAACGATTAGTTCATGAGACAAAATTGATAATAAGTATTTATAGTAAAATCTAGATTGATTTTTTGAATGAATACTTAACAACAGATAAAAAAACGAAAAAATATTAGAATTTTTCAAAGGGTATCCCATAGTAACATTTATATTCTTAACATTTTGTGGAATTGAGTTTATAAGTGGAATAAGCATTTTTTCATCTGCTAAAATAATAGCTGTTTCATCAAGTTCTTCTGAATTTAATGAATTAAGTAATTGGCCAATATATTTGACCTGACCAATATTTTTTGGGGTTCCTATTGTTTGAATATTCTTTTTCCTTCTGTAGTCATCGAAAAATATTTCTAAATCATTGTTTTTATAGTATGGCCAATTTTTCAAGTATGACTGAATAAATAAACATGCGTTATTGTATTCCGAGCTTAAATATTCTTTGTCAATATCCCAGTATATTTCTCCATTTTTACTTATAATCTCCTGGATAATTTCCGATTCGGATTTACTTAAAGCATTAAAACCAATAAAAATATGATTGATATCTGCAGTACTTTCAATGTAGCCCTGAATTCTTTCTACAGCTTCGCGATAAATTAAACCCTGATATCCTCGTCTTCTTCTAGTTAATCTATTATTTAAATCCTTATGATAAACTTTAATTTTTCCCCAAAACTCTTTATAGTTTTTAATTAGGGTAGTTTCTTTTTCATAATTTGACCAGTGAGTTAAATCTTTAAAAGCTTTTAAATAATCAAATAGTGACTCTGTATTACAAAGCTCTCTGTCAATCTCATTATAATCCTTTAGAAGAGTTTTAGCCCATGAGATGAATTCCTCGAAAGTTTCCCTATCACTATCATTAGTATGGTTAGTGTAAACATTATAGAATTCAAAAAGTAGCTCTGTTTCTGAAATTTTTTCAATTCCTGAAATCATTGACATGAATTCTTCTATGTCATAAATTTTTGGAGAAAATATTGTTTTTGTCGAAACATTACTAATCTCCTTTTTTAGAAAAACTCGAGATCTTTTGTTTGGAAGTATAATAATGCTATTTGAAATATTTATTTTCTTCTCCGAAAATAATTTTCCAATAACATTTTTTATAAAATGGTGCATATTATAAAAATAAAAAACGCTTCGCATTTGGCGAAGCGTTTTTTAATATAGTATGTAGATTAAAGTCTTATTTTACAAATAAGATTTCAACTCTTCTATTATTTGCTCTTCCAGCAGAATTAATGTTAGTATCTATCGGGTTATTTTCTCCGAAACCTACTGCATTTAATCTTTCTGCAGAAACATTTCTTGTGGATAAATAATCTACAACAGCTGCAGCTCTTCCCTCTGAAAGAGTCTGATTAAATCCCTTTGTTCCAATACTATCAGTATGACCTTCAACACTAAAGCTAGCATTAGGGTATTTTAAAATAATTGAAACAACTGCGTCAAGAACAGGAGGTGTACCTTCTGTAAAAGTAGTAGCTCCAAATGCAAACTGTATACCTCTAGAAAGTTCAGTAATTTTTGCCATATCATCAACAGTTGGACCTTCTGGGCAACCATCATTAGCAACCGTACCAGGTACATCAGGACACTTATCGTCTTTATCAACTACGCTATCACCGTCTGTGTCAGGCCAAGGACAACCTCTGTTTCCTCTAGGGCCAGCAACTTTGGGGCAAGCATCTTGACCATCAGCAATACCATCACCATCGGTATCAGGACAACCACCCATACTTTTTAGACCAGCAACTTTAGGACATCTGTCCTTGTTATCTGAAATTCCGTCACCGTCTGTATCAGGACATCCGTTAAACTCAGCTAATCCAGCTTCCATAGGACAGTCATCTTCACTATCTTGAATTCCATCCCCGTCTGTATCAGGACATCCGTTAAATTCTTCTAATCCGGGAACTTCTGGACACTCATCGTAATCATCATATATTCCATCACCATCTGTATCAGTACCACCAAATTTGACAGAAAGCATAGCGGAGTATCTCATTGTTCCACCTTCGTCTAAAACGGGTGTGTTCCATCTTTGAAGATCATCCATATTATGTCTAAAATCAGCCATTAATGTAAAACCAAACACATCATTAAACCAGTGATTTACCCCAAGAGATAAATTCCCTGTCATACCATCTTGATCATCAAACCAAGTCCATCCAGGACCCACACCAACAAAAGGCTCAAAATCCATTCCGAGAACTCTAATTGGTAGAGCGTCAGATAAATCATATTTTAACATGGCATCTACATTAAAATAGTCATTTGTAACACCAGGTCTCATAAATGAAACCATATCGGTTCCATCAGGTGAACCAGTAGCATATTTGCTTATACTGTTAAATGATGCACCAACTCCAAATGATAGATTATCTCCTATATATTTAGAAATTGTAAACATAGAGATTGGAGACTTAGCAGTATTCCAATTTTCATCTACATCGAAGAAATCAGCAAACTGAGTGTTTGTGTCAGCTTCTACGTCAATGGCATTAGTACCAAAGCTAAATTGCCATGGGTTATTCTTATCTTGAGATTGTAGAGTTGTAAGCCCAAGAACTAATAAAGTAGTTAAGAATAGAGAGTAAAATTTTTTCATAATTTTTTATTTACTATTTAATATTCTCCGCAAAAATACGGATTTCAAAGTAAATTTAGTCATTTTCTCTGAAATTCAAGCCTATTTTTAATGACATTACTATATCTATAAATTAGAAAAAGATTTATTTACAGTGCTTAATTTTAATTTCTTCCCCAATATATATGAGTATTTTTTCGACAACCTTAATATTCATTTCTTGTAAAACAGCCTCGTATTTATTTAGCTGATTTATGTGAGATAAACTTTCTGATCCTGTCTTATAATCTATTACAATAACTTCTGAAATATTGAAAAAAACTAATCTGTCAGGAACCAATATTGCTCCACTTTTTGAAATTATTTCCCTTTCGTTAAAACTAATTAGCTTTTCATTGTAGTATTTGTTTAAATCAGCGTGATTTATAATGGCCAAAATATTCCTCATATATTCATCTTTTTGAACATCATCAATTACTCCTAAATCATAGAATCTATTCAAAGCTATTGTAACATCTTTTTTAGAGTTTATTTCTTCCATTATTTCATGAAAAACATTGCCTTCATCTTTTGCATATTCAAAATCATTTAACCAAGAATTAGAATTTTTTGAACTTATTATTATATTTTGTTTTATTCTAGAATTAACTGTGAAATGATTTTGAATTAAATTTTTAGATTTCTTGTTTTTTTCCTTATTTAAACTTTTTGATCCAAAATCATATGAAAACTTAGAATTATTCCAAGCATTTATTTTCTTCAAATAGCTTATAAAAATTCCAGAGTATAAATTGATTTTTTCATTTCCTCTAGTATCCACATTTTTGTTAGACAGGACATAGAGTTCTTTTTGTGCTCTTGTGAGTACAACATACAACAAGTTTATATTATCAATTTCTAATTTTCTTCTGTATTTAGAGAATAAGTCATTATCGATTTTTTCTAAATCCTTATTTATATTAATTAATGATTTTTTAAAACCAACCTCACTTTCATCATCAATATTAATCCAAGTTTTTGGATTTAAATCACCGTGAATATTGATATCTGCATAAGGGTAAATTACTACAGGAAATTCTAAACCTTTGGATTTATGTATAGTTATAATCTCAATTGCATCCACACCTTGAGGATTAATAATATTTAATTTTTCTTTCTTTTCTTCAAAATATAAAACAAATTCATTTAATCCAGTTTGAAATTTATGGGTGTATTCGTGAGCAAAATCCAGAAAAAACTGAATATATGCATTTCCATCTTTCATTATTTTAAATTCATCAATGATATATTCCAGGGCTTCATATGTTGATACTCTATTTAATTGCTTTAGCTCCAAATCAAACTCATCAATCGTGATATACTTTTTGATATCATCAAAGCTCTTTTCTAAAATATCAATCAAGAAATCTTCTTTCAATTGATTTATAAAATTTAATTCACATAATGACTTACATAAGTTTATCTTATTAAAATCAGATTGATCAATATGAAAACGAATGAGATTTAAAATTAAATTAATGTCAGCACTGGATGATAGATTTAGTACCTCAGATGAAATAATTGGAATATTATTTTCGGTCAAATAATCACCAATTTTAACACCTTCTTTTTTCTTTCTAACAATGATACATATTTCCTTGTACGTGTAACCTCTTTTGATAAGATCATTAATTTTTGATAAGGTTTGAACATTATAAAATTCCTCAATGTCAGTTTTATTGTTTTTCTCATAAAAATTTAAACTTAAATAACCTTTTTCTACAACAGAGCAATCTTGTTTTGGAAAGTTTAAAATCTTAACTAAGTCAGAGTTATCAGCATATAATTCTGAAATGTGCCTAAATAGTGAATTATTAAAATTTATGATCTCCTTCGAACTTCTATAATTTGTATTTAGGTTGATTATTTTTTTATCACGGAAAAAAGGAGACATATTGGAAAGAAGATTCATGAACTCCTCTACATCACCACCTCTCCACCTGTAAATTGATTGTTTAGGATCACCTGCTAAAGTCAATGTTGAGTGTTCGGAAGCTAAAGAGTTTTCAATAAGAGGCTTTAAATTGTCCCACTGCATTTTTGAGGTATCCTGAAATTCATCGATAAAGAAATGGCTGAACTTTGTTCCTATTTTTTCATAGATAAACGGAGCTGGCTGGTTTTTAATTTCTTCGTTAACAAGTTTGTTAAATTCAGAAATTAATATGAAATTTTCTTCCTTTTTTAGCGACTCTATTTCCTTTTTGATTTCGCTTAAAATAGAAAGAGGAGAGATGTTATTCAATATATTTTGAAAAAGTTTTTTCTTAAAGATTATTTTTTTGCATTCTCTATAAATTTTCAATAAATCTCCTCTGATTTTTTCAATACTTTTCTTATCTTTTTCTGAAGCTGAAGACATATGTAAACTTCCTTCAATTAAATTTTTTTCGATTTGGTTCTTATATAAATTATTGAAATCACCCAAAGAGATTTTAGTAAAATGTCCTGTTATAATTTTTTTAAAACTTTCAACACATATTTTTTCATTTTCAAATAACTTAAAGACTTTATTTCCGATTTTTTTAGCAGTTGAATTATAATTTTTAATTTTTACTTTTAATTCTTTTTTCCATCTTTCAAAGTCTTTTGGATTATACTCCTTTAATGAGTCAAGCTCAGAAAAATTATTTTCATCAAATATTAATTGAGCTATATTTTGTAAATCATTTGTAATATCCCAACTTTTGTCGTTTAATGTTTTTTCAAAGGAAAAGTTTATGATGTTCTTTGAGCTATCATCATTCAGTTTAATCTTGGAAATAAGATTATCAATAGCTTTATTAATAATTTCATTTTGATCTATTTCAACTTCGTACTTTGAATCAATTCCTAACTCATATGTGAAGTTTCTGACTATTTTTTGAGTTAATTTATCAATTGTAGAAATTTCAAAAGAACTGTAATTTTTTAATAGATTTTTTAATATTATTGATGATTTTAAAAATATTTCTTTCTTGCTTAAGCCTGTTTTTTTTGAAATTTCTTTTAACATTATTTGATCAGGTTCAACAGATTTTGAATAGTTAATTAGATACTTTACTATTCTACCTTTCATTTCATTGACAGCCTTATTTGTGAAGGTTATTGCAAGAATATTTTTGTAAAGCTCATAATTTTTAGAGTTAAGTAAGAGACTTAGATAGTCCCTGACAAGACTAAATGTCTTACCTGTTCCAGCTGATGCATTATATATATTGAAGGGATTTGAAGAAATCATCGAAATTACAAGTTAATGATAGTTGTTGATTTTTGACAGACTTTATTGTAAATTTGATAAACAAAAACCAATATTTATGAGCTTTAGTTTACCTCAATTAGAATATTCATATGATGCTCTTGAGCCTCATATTGATGCCAGGACTATGGAAATTCATCACTCAAAGCACCATCAAGGCTACACAAATAAGCTTAATGCAGCTATTGAAGGATCAGAACATGACTCAAAAGATATATTAGATATCTTGGAAGGATTAGACATGAACAATATGGCCTTAAGAAATAATGCTGGAGGCTTTTATAATCATAAGCTATTCTGGGAAGTTATAAATCCAAATGGCGAAAGTGCAATGTCAGATGGCCTTGCATCTTCAATTAACGATGCATTTGGTTCTTTTGATAATTTTAAAGATACCTTCTCTAAAGCAGCGGCCACAAGGTTTGGTTCTGGATGGGCATGGTTGTGTGTAAAAGAAGGTAAACTTGAGGTATGCTCTACTCCAAATCAAGATAATCCACTTATGCCAAACGGATGTGGGGGAACCCCAATATTAGGTCTTGATGTGTGGGAGCATGCTTACTATTTAAATTATCAAAACAGAAGGCCAGATTATATTAACGCTTTCTTTGAAGTTATAAATTGGGGAGTTGTTTCAGAAAGATTCAATCAAGCCCTTTAGTAAGCTCTTTTTTTATTTCCTTCATAAAAGTTTATAAAGGCTGTATTAACAACTCTGTTGCCACCAGGTGTTGGATAGTTGCCTGTAAAATACCAGTCACCAGTTGATGTAGGACATGCTTTATGTAAGTTTTCAATTGTTTGGAAAATTATTTTGACATCTCTTTTTTCTAAATGTGAGCTTAACAATTCTGTTATTTTATTTGAAACTTCATCTGCCGTAAAAGGGTCATATATTGCTTTTACTTTATTCTCCATTTTACCATCCTCTAGTTCAAGCTCACTTTTGCAATTTTCATATACTTCTTTTATTAATGAGTTCTTACCAAGTTCCTTTAATAGTTCAAGAGCTGCGTTAAATGCAATTAAGCTTTCTAAATTAGCCATATCAATTCCGTAACAATCTGGATATCTAATTTGAGGAGCAGAGGAAACAATAATTATTTTCTTTGGGTCTAGTCTATCCAACATTTTAAGTATACTTTTTTTGAGTGTTGTTCCCCTTACAATACTGTCATCGATTATAACCAGAGTGTCTTTTTTCTTAACAACACCATATGTAATATCATAAACATGCTCGACTAAATCATCTCTGCTGTTATCCTCTGTAATAAAGGTTCTTAACTTGACATCCTTGACAGCAATTTTTTCAATTCTAGGTCTTACAGAAAGGATTTCTTTTATTGCAACTTCCGAAAGGCCTTTTTTACCAATGATTTCTTCGCTTTTTCTAGAGTTAAGATATTCTTCTACACTTTCAATCATCCCATAAAATGATGTTTCAGCCGTATTTGGTATATATGAAAAAACTGTATTTTTTATATTAAAACCTATCTCTTTTAGTACAGCAGGCATTATTAATTTCCCTAATTCTTTTCTTTCTTGATAAATACTGGCATCATTTCCTCTTGAAAAGTATATCCTTTCAAAAGAACAAGATTTATTTTCTTTCGCCTTGGTAACATTCTTTATTGTTACTTCTCCATTACTTTTTATGACGATTGCGTCTCCTGAGTTTAACTCATTAATTTTACTTATATCTACATTAAATGCGGTTTGAATTGCCGGTCTTTCAGAAGCAACCACTACAACCTCATCATCTTTATAGTAGAAAGCAGGCCGAATACCGTTTGGATCTCTAACAACAAATGAGTCACCATGCCCTAACAAGCCACCAATCACATATCCTCCATCCCATTTTTTTGAAGCCTTTCTCAGAATCTTAAATACATCTAATTTTTTTGAGATTTTCTTTGTGATTTCATCTTTTGATAATTCAATTTTTTTTAAATCTTTTCTTATTTTTCTAACAGAATTATCTAAAAAATGTCCAATTTCTTCCATTATGATCACTGTATCGGTATATTCTTTTGGATGTTGACCGATTTCAACTAAGCTTTCAAAAAGTTCTTTGGAATTAGTCATGTTAAAGTTTCCGGCTAATATCAAATTTCTATGCATCCAATTATTGCGTCTTAAAAAAGGATGAACATTTTCAACGCTATTACCGCCAAAGGTACCATACCTAACATGACCTAATAAAACCTCACCTACGTAAGGTACTTTTGACTTTAATTTTTCGATATTTTCAGTTAATGATGGATCAGACTTGAGTTCTTTATTAATTCTTTCATTTATTTTACTGAAAACATCTTGTATTGGTTGTTTTTCAGTGGAACGTATTCTACTGATAAATCTTTTTCCAGGCTCAACATCAAGTTTAATTGAGGCAAAACCTGCTCCATCTTGACCTCTATTATGTTGTTTTTCCATTAGTAAGTACATTTTATTTATTCCATAAAATGAACTACCATATTTTTTTTTGTAAAATTCTAGTGGCTTTAGTAGTCTAATGTGGCCAATACCACATTCGTGTTTTATAGCATCACTCATTTTCTAATAGTATGCTTACAAAAAAACAAAATAAATATTGAATAAATACATTTAATTATATTGTTTTTTTTATAAAACTTATACGTTTAACAATTTCATCTTTTGTGATATGTAACATATTCTCTATTCCAAACTTCTCAACGCAAAATGAAGCAACTGCGTTAGCATAAATTAGAGCACTTGAGATGGATTCAAAAGTATAGTTTTTTGATTCAGCAATGTAACCTGCAAAAGCCCCTGCAAATGAGTCACCAGCACCCGTAGGATCGACGACTTTTTTAACTTTGAATGATGGGCAGAAAAACTCCAGTTTATTCGAATAAAGCGTTGAACCATACTCACCTTTTTTCATAATTAAATATTTGGGGCCCATGGTAAGAATTTTTTTGACACCGTTTTTATAATCTTTACATCCTGATAGTTGAATTACCTCCTCGTCATTAATACAAATGAGATCAACTTTCGAGATGATTTTTAATAGATCATCCAATGTTTTATCCATCCAAAAATTCATTGTATCCAGCATAGTAAATTTTGGTTTTTTTTCAAATTGTGATATAATACTTAATTGAACTTTTGGATCTAGATTTCCAAGAACTAGAATATCTAGATTGGTATAATTTTTTGGAATTTTAGGATCAAAATTAGCTAGTACATTTACCTGTGTTTCTACAGTATCTCTTTTATTCATATTATCATGATATTTTCCAGACCAGAAGAAACTTTTTCCATCCTTTTCAATCTGAACTTCAGAAATATCAATTCCTTTTGAAATTAGAAGGTCTAAGTAACTTTTTGGAAAATCATTACCAACAATAGAAACCACTGCGCATTCAATATTTTTTGTTTTAGCAGCAAGGCTAGCAAATGGTGCTGAACCACCAATCACTCTCTCGACCTTCCCATAAGGGGTTTCTATTGTATCAAATGCTAATGTGCCGACAACAATTACTTTACTCATATCATTAATTTATTTTCTACCAAAATCAGCTGGAATTTCTCCCCAATTTTTTGTTTCCCACTTTTTTATTATTGCAGAATACTTATTTTCTTTAAGCCATAAGATCGCTCTGTCTATCAGAACAAATACTTCTTCATTTTCTTTACTTCTAACTAATTTGGTTTGACATCTTTTTTTTCTAACCCAACTCATTGCTGTAATTGAATCAGAGTAAATAATTTTTTTTTTCAAGTCTTTCTCCAAAATTGCTATACCATGAACCAAAGCTAAAAACTCACCAATATTATTGGTTGCATTAATGAATGGCCCCATTTGAAATAAAATTTTTTTTGTCTCTGTATCAACACCCTGATATTCCATAACTCCTGGATTTCCACTTGATGCTGCGTCAACTGAAATAGAATTTAATATAGGGCCCTCTTTAACATGATTTTTTTCCAAATTTTTCTTGTATTTATCATAACCCATTTCATAAGCTTTCCGAGCCTCTTTAATATCCCCAAAACTTTTGAATAACGCACCTTTAATATTCTTTATTTGATCCTGACATTTCTCCCATGATTTGTAAACCCCGGGATTATTTCCTTTCCAAACAACATAGTATTTTTGTTTATTCATAAGATTCGGAATCTATTAATTTTTCAATTATTTTAGGAAAATATTTTATTTCAAGCTTATGAATTTTTTTCGCTAGTTTCTCAGCAGTGGAAGGGTATATTATTTTAATGCTTTTTTGAAAAATAATTTTTCCATCGTCATA
>CACLAD010000028.1 GCA_902604715.1 uncultured Bacteroidota bacterium | reverse complement strand
TAAGTTGTACCAACAGTTGACATGTCAACTGTTGTTGAAAATGTATGCTGAGCTGTTTCACCGGTTGAAATAGTACCAGAATACGTTTCTGTTACAACTGTACCACCATCAACTTGAAAGGATACATCAAAATTAGAAATATCATTTTCACCATAATTAAAGATTGAAACAGTAACCGATTCTGAATCAGTTAATGTTCCACTTACAGGTGAATCAACACTAACTACACCAGCATCATATGCCGCATCTGCAGCAATTTGAAATACACCAACCATATGACTTCTACCAGGTGAGAAATATTCGCCAACATGCCAAAATTGCTTATCGTTAGTTGGATCCACGCTTAAATGAGCATAATCAGAATATCTTAAATTGGTGCTGTTACCAGTACTTTGTGCAATCAAGCCCTCTTCTAGGGTCATTTCACCAAGTGGGTCAGCTGCGTATCTACCAGTGTATCTTAGGGAAATTGACTCAGAAGTGCTCAGGGATGAATATGCCATTCCAATATTACCCTGTAAATCCATAGACATACTTGCCATAAATGCATGTCTTCCATCGGGTGCAGTATAAGTACCTTCTTGATAAATACTCCATGGTTGACCATCTCCATTCTGTCTTAATTCGTACCATCTTACTCCGGCAAGCTCTCCTGATGAAGTTGTATTAACCAAAAAATTAAAAACGGCCGAGTTATATCCAGCAAATTTTCTGAATTGAGCTTGATTCATAATGGTTGCCTGAACAGCATCAATATCTGGACCTGAGGGTTGCTGTAAATTACTAAAGCTTCCTCCGTCAAATACACTGTTGAATGCAGTTGTTGCCAACTCAGTTGGATTGGAAATTGAAGAGTTTGCTGGGTTATCCCAATCAACATTAACCGTCCAAAGTTTTATATGATCATACGAAACACCACCCCAAGAATCATCTTGAAGATATACCAAAGTTGCGCTTCCTGTCTCAGGGTGATTGTCATCAACAATATCTAAAATTTGAGCTGACGCAAATCCACTTTGAGCCATGGAAGGGGTATCAAAAGATTGTAAGGATGCCGTTGAATCACCGTTTAATATCTTTTCACGTTCAAGAATAAATAAATTATCTCCACTCTGATTTGTCGTACAATAATATCCATCAGACCAAATCGAATATTTTGGATAATCAGGAAAACCTTGAGTTGGAAATTGATTACTTGCAGCATTATAAACATGCCATCCATCATTAACTGGATCATTTGTGACTGAAACAGCAAAATTTAATGAACTACTTCCCATTGAAGAAATAACATATCTATCAGCTTCGCCATCATATAGAACAATGGGGTCACCCGACTCGTTTGGTCCAAAAAGTGATGAAAGGCTTGCAGCAGGTGTTGCTGGCGAACCATCTAAATTAAAGAACCTGAAGGATGAGTTCCAAGATGCTAAGTAATAATCTCTACCTACTTCACCAGTCGGATCACCTGGTGTTGCTGTTTGTGTTGTAGATTGAAACGTAAGTATTGGATCTCTAGTTTGTTTTTTCGGGCTACTTTTTTCTAAATCTACCAAAGGATCGTTTCCAGCAGGTAGACCTTTACCAGGAACTACTTTATTGGCCCTCATTCTTTTAGGTGGGCCTTGTCTTTTGAATTCGTTAGGATCTGCAGGAATGAAAGATCCATTTTGAATTTGTTCTTTTATGCTAGGAACATATTTATATTCTAAATTTATGGTTTTTGTAACCTTAAATGTATCCGGTTTTTCAGAAATTGGAGGATATTTTGTTTGTGCAGTTGAGTTATTTGAAAATGCAATAAAAACAAAAATCATTTTAACAACAGTGTAAAGTTTCTTCATATCAACATTAATTTGGTGAGATTTTAAGAGGCAGCAATTTAATGCTTTTAATCAAATAAATAAAATATCTAAGGATAAGAATTTAGGCAAGCCAATTAGAGATATTTATTCTGCTATCGATTTCGATTTTTACGTCTGAAACTTTAACTCTTATTTGATCCATGGAGTCTCTGAATCTTAGGGTTACTGAGTCATCTTTAATTGAATCGTGATCGACGGTAAGGCAAACCGGAGTTCCAATTGCATCTTGCCTTCTATATCTTCTTCCAACAGCATCTTTTTCATCATAAGTAATATTAAAATGAACTTTTAATTCATCATAAATTTTCTTAGCATATTCTGAAAGCCCATCTTTTTTAACAAGTGGTAAAATGGCCAATTTGTATGGCGCCAAAAAGCCTGGAATCTTTAAAACAATTCTTGTATTATTATCTTTTAATTCTTCTTCTTTGAGTGAGGATGCTAGTACAGCAAGAAACATTCTGTCTAACCCAATAGAAGTTTCTACAACATATGGAACATAGCTTTCATTTATCTCAGGGTCGAAATATCTTAGTTTTTTTCCGGAGTACTCTTCATGCTTAGTTAAATCAAAATCTGTCCTTGAATGAATTCCTTCTAGCTCTTTAAATCCAAATGGAAAATTAAACTCAATATCACAAGCAGCATCTGCATAATGTGCTAATTTATCGTGATCGTGAAATCTATAATTTTCATCTCCTAGACCCAAAGCCTTGTGCCATTTCATTCGATTGTCTTTCCACGATTCATACCATTTAGATTGTGTACCTGGTTTAACAAAAAATTGCATTTCCATTTGTTCAAATTCCCTCATTCTGAAAATAAACTGTCTAGCTATTATTTCATTTCTAAATGCCTTTCCAATTTGGGCAATTCCAAAAGGGATTTTTTTTCTTGAACTTTTTTGAACATTTAAAAAGTTGACAAAAATTCCCTGGGCCGTTTCCGGTCTTAGAAATATTTCAGATGAAGATTCAGAACTTGCGCCAATGCTTGTAGAAAACATTAAATTAAATTGCTTTATGTCTGTCCAATTTTTTGATCCAGAGACCGGGTCAACGATACCAAGGTCATCAATTAATTTCTTTAACGAAACCAAATCATCATCATCAAAACATTTTTTCATTACTGAAATTGTATCGTCTATCTTTTTCTGATTGTCTAATACACGTACGTTTGTTTTTCTGAATTCATATTCATCAAAAGCATCTCCATATCTTTTCTTGGCTTTATTAATTTCTTTATTGATTTTTGATTCTATTTTGGCTATATAATCTTCAATTAAAACATCAGCTCGGTATCTCAATTTAGAATCTTTGTTATCAATGAGTGGATCATTAAAGGCATCCACATGGCCTGAAGCTTTCCAAGTTGTCGGATGCATTAGAATTGATGAATCTAAACCAACGATATTATCATTCATTTGAACCATAGAGGCCCACCAATATTTCTTTATATTATTTTTTAACTCAACTCCGTTCTGAGCATAATCATATACAGCACTCAATCCATCATAAATCTCACTACTTTGAAAAATAAAACCATATTCTTTGGCGTGAGAAATAATTTTTTTGAAATTTTCTTGGTTAGTACTCATGATGCAAAAATATAAAACGCATTTAACAAAGGAATGCTTTTTTTAAAATTATACGTTTCTTTGTAGATAAGAATTTAAGATGATTAAAATAAGAGTTTCATTATTAGCAGTATTATTAATCCTAGGGTGCGCAAACAGAGGCAATCCGACTGGTGGAGAGATTGACATGGAACCACCAGTGGTTTTAAAATCCTCACCCGAAAATTTTTCAACTAATTTCAATGCTGAGGAAATTGAAATTATCTTTGATGAATACATCAGATTAAGTAATATTCAAAAAGAACTCATTATCTCTCCCCCAATTGAACCCCAGCCATTAATGATGCCCTTGGGTTCTGCAAGTAAAGTTTTAACTATTTCTGAGTTTGATTCGTTGAGAGAAAATACTACTTATAGTTTTCATTTTGGGGAAAGTATTGAAGACAACAATGAAAAAAACGCATTGAGTAATTACAGATATGTATTTTCAACAGGTGATTATATAGATTCGTTAAGTGTTAAGGGAACTGTTATGGATGCATTTAATCGTGAAATAAGTGAAAATATAAATGTGCTTTTATATGAAGTTGATTCATTATTTACAGACTCGATTATCTTTAGAGAAAAGCCTAAGCATGTTGGTAAAGTAATAGACTCAACAAGTCAATTTTTAATTCAGAATATCAAAGAGGGAAAATATCTAATTATAGCATTAGAGGAAGAAAATAAGGACTATACTTATCAAAGTAAAGTTGATAAAATTGGATTTATTGAGGATTATATTGAATTACCCAAGGACAGCTTAATTAATCTCAAAATATTCAAGGAGAAATTAGAGTTAAAAATTGGCAAACCAAAACAAAAAACAAATAGATCTTTTACTTTTGGTTACGAGGGGGAATATGAACCTTTTTCTATAAAAATTATTAATACAGATTCTCAGAAATATTCTAGTAGAATAACTCGTGAAAAAAAATCTGATAGTCTAATCTATTGGATAAAAATGGTTGAAAAACTTGACTCAATTGTTTTTAATGTTTTTAACGATAAATTTTCAGATACATTAAATGTCAATTTGAGAAATAAAGAAAATGATTCACTGATAATTAAATCTGAACAAAATAAGACATTAAAGTTTAACGAAAACTTTATCATAGAAGCCAACTTACCTTTTGAAAAAATTGATAAAAATAAAATTACAATCTTAGACAAAGATTCTTTAAATATAGATTTCATAGTAAAACTTGATTCAATAAAAAATCAATACAATTTTATTTTTGAAAAAGATGAGGAGCAAGAGTATGGTATCGGATTATTACCTGGTGCGTTAACCGATTTTTATGAGAATGAAAATGACAGCTTATTCTATAAAATTAAAACAAGAACCTATAATGACTATGGAAACTTAAGGTTGAATCTTATAAACGCCAAATTCCCCGTAATTGTAGAGCTTGTTAATGCAAATGGAGAAGCTAAATATGAAGCCTACGAAACAAATAATTCAACGATTGATTTTGAAAATATTGATTCTGGCAAGTATTATATTAGAATTATTTTTGATGAAAATAAAAACAAAAAATTCGATTCAGGAAATTTCCTGTTCAGAGTTAATCCCGAAAAAGTAATTTATTATCCTGATGAAATTGACGTTAGGGCAGGCTGGGATTTGGTTCAGGAGTTTATACTAAAATAATTACTTTTTTATTGAAGCTTTCATAAGCTCCCTATTCATTCTTGCAATATTATCAAGTGATATTCCCTTTGGACATTCTACCTCGCAAGCCCCAGTATTGGAACAATTTCCAAATCCTTCTAGATCCATTTGATTGACCATATTTATAACTCTTCTTGAAGCTTCAGTTTGTCCCTGAGGCAATAATGAATATTGAGAAACTTTAGCTCCAACAAATAACATAGCCGATGAGTTTTTACATGTGGCAACACATGCGCCACAGCCAATACATGTAGCAGCATCAAACGCATCATCCGCGTTATCTTTATTGATCGGTATCGAATTAGCATCTTGGGTATTACCAGATGTATTAATAGAAATATATCCACCAGACTGTTGTATTCTATCAAAAGCACTTCTATCTACAACTAAGTCTTTGATTACCGGAAATGCTTTAGCTCTAAAAGGCTCTACATATATGGTATCTCCATCTCTAAACTTTCTCATATGAAGCTGACAGGTAGTTATTCGTCTGTCCGGTCCATGTGCTTGACCATTTATAAATAATGAACATGAGCCGCAAATACCTTCTCGACAATCATGATCAAATGAAACAGGATCTTCATCTTTTGAAATTAAATCGGCATTCAAAACATCTAACATCTCAAGAAATGACATGTCAGGTGAAATGTTATCAATCTGATAATTGACAATTCGACCCTTAGTCTCAAAGTTTTTTTGTCGCCAAATTTTTAATGTCAGTTTCATATTCTAATTATTTATAACTTCTTTCCTTAACCTCAATATTTTTATATTCAAGCTTTTCTTTATGAAGTATTGCGTTTCTTGGCTCACCAACATACTCCCAAGCAGAAACAAATTGAAACTCTTTTTTTCTTGTTGCTTCCCCTTCTTTTGTTTGATATTCTTCTCTGAAGTGACCACCACAAGACTCCTCTCTCTCGAGAGCATCTTTAGCAAAAAGCTCACCAAGTTCTAAAAAGTCAGCTACCCTGCCTGCTTTTGCTAATTCTTCATTAAACTGATTTTGATCACCGGGAACCTTGACCTCTTTCCAAAATTCTTTTCTCAATTTTGAAATTTCAGAAATAGCCAATTCTAAATCTTTTTTATTTCTAGCCATTCCACACTTATTCCACATGATTTTACCGAGTTTTTTATGAAAATAATCAACTGATTTTGAGCCTTTATTATTTATTAATTTATCTAACTTTTCTATCGCTTCTTTTTCAGCAATGATAAATTCCTTAGAATCATTTGCAATTGGTCCAGTTGATATCTGATCCGAAAGATAGTCTCCAATTGTATAAGGTAAAACGAAGTATCCATCTGCAAGACCTTGCATCAAAGCAGATGCTCCTAACCTATTAGCTCCATGATCAGAAAAATTAGCCTCTCCAATGGCATATAATCCAGGGATTGTAGTCATTAAATTATAATCAACCCATATACCTCCCATTGTATAATGAACTGCCGGATAAATCATCATGGGTGTTTCATAAGGATTTTGATCAACTATTTTTTCATACATCTGGAATAAATTTCCATACTTCTTTTTGATTATTTCCTTTCCTAGTTTTTCAACAATTTGTTCGTTGTTTTCATCTTCTCCGTTTACAAGGGCCTGTTCTTTCCCATATCTAATTATAGAAGATGAAAAATCTAAGTACACTGCTTCACCGGTTTTATTAACCCCAAAGCCAGCATCACATCTTTCCTTTGCAGCTCTTGATGCAACATCTCTTGGAACTAAATTTCCAAAAGCTGGATATCTTCTCTCCAGAAAGTAATCCCTGTCATCTTCTTTAATCTCTGTAGGTTTTAAATTTCCATCTCTAATCCCTTCAACATCATGAATATTTTTTGGGACCCAGATACGACCATCATTTCTAAGTGATTCCGACATCAAAGTTAATTTGGATTGATGATCACCAGAAACAGGAATACATGTTGGGTGAATTTGTGTAAAGCAAGGATTTGCAAAATAAGCACCTCTTTTATGAGCTTTCCATGCAGCTGTTACATTGCTTCCCATTGCATTTGTTGATAAATAAAAAACATTTCCATAACCTCCAGTTGCTAATACAACTGCATGAGCTGAGTGCCTTTCAATTCCACCATTTACAAGATTTCTTGTGATGATTCCTCTTGCTTTTCCGTCAACCAAAACAACATCCAACATTTCATGTCTATTGTACATTTTAATTTTACCTCGAGCAATCTGTCGATTCATAGCTGAATAAGCTCCAAGCAATAATTGCTGACCAGTTTGACCTTTAGCATAGAAGGTTCTGGAAACTAGTACACCGCCAAAAGATCTGTTATCTAATAGACCCCCATAATCTCTTGCAAAAGGGACTCCCTGGGCTACGCATTGATCAATAATATTTGCTGAAACTTCAGCCAATCTGTAAACATTTTCTTCACGAGAACGGTAGTCACCACCTTTCACCGTGTCGTAAAATAATCTGTAAATAGAGTCGCCATCACCTTGGTAATTTTTTGCAGCATTTATACCACCTTGAGCAGCAATTGAGTGTGCTCGTCGTGGGGAGTCTTGAAAGCAAAATGCTTTTACATTGTATCCTAACTCAGCTAGGGTTGCGCATGCGGATCCACCAGCAAGTCCAGTACCAACCACTATTATATCAATATTTCTTTTATTTGCAGGGCTAACTAAATTAATAGTGTTTTTATGATTTGTCCACTTTTTATCTAAATCACCGTTTGGCAAATTAGGATTTAGATATGCGGAATAAGAATCATTTTTGACGTTATTAAACAGCTCGTTAATATCGAATGTTTTTACTTTTTCTTTAAGTAATTTATTTTTCTTTTTGTGATTAGGGTCAGAGTCTTTAACTGGGCTTCTATTTGATGATTTATGCCAGTCAGTATTCCAGTCTGATAATCTACACTTAACGCCAGTACTCTTTTTAATAATTTTTGTTTTGTTAGTCTTGGAACATTTATGATAATATCGAATACATATCATAAGCTCGTCTGAAGCTTTATATTCAGACTTAGGTCGTCTGTAATTCAAAGAGTATGTTAACTTCTTTTTTGACATTTCTAAATTTTAAGCAAAAATAATAAATAATTAAATTATAATAATAAAAAAATTTAAATAATTTGTAACACGTATTGTAACACGGTAATTTTCAATTAATTATATATTTTATATGATCAATGTGTAACACATTTGTAACACATTTATTAATAATAAAAGGAATTAATGTGTTAAATAATGAAAGATTGCAATAAAGCAAAAACCAAGGGGTATACCAATCGAATATGCATAACCAAGGGATTTGACTGAGGATGCGTATGATTTATTGGCGCCCATTGATTTTAAAGATGATGAAAACCCGTGAAGTAAATGAAGGGATAATAATACAAAAGAAATACAATAGAAAACTACCTTGTAGGGGTCTTGAAATTTTTCAACAAGCTCATGGTGGTATCTATTTGGGTCATCTGGTAAGAATTCTATATACTTATAATTCATTTCAGGAATCCAAAAATCTCTAAAATGTAGAAAAAGAAAGGATAATATTACTAATCCACTCCAAATCATATTTCTACTCATCCAAGTTGAGTTAGCACCACCTCTTACTTTTTGATACTCGTATTTTGTAGATCTTCGATTTTGGATTTCTAAGTAGAAGCCCATGACAAAGTGAAAAATAACTCCAAAAATTAATATCGGCTGTAATATAAATTGTACTAGGAAGTTTGTTCCCATGAAATGTGAGAGCATATTGAAAATGTCTTCGCTAAAAACTGATGTAATATTAATGATAAAATGTTGTAGGAGAAAAATCATCAAAAAAATTGCAGAGAGAGCCATTGCTACTTTCTTGCCAATAGATGTTAGTAAGAAATTCTTCATCATTTTAAATTGTAACACAAAAATAAGCAGCATTAGATTCTTAGACAAAAAATTAATACTTTAAATGACTTAATATTATCTTTGGATAAATAGAATTAAATTCAAGTCAATGAAGTATCAAAAAATAGATTCAAAACTATTCATCAAAAACAGAAAAAACTTTTTAGGCAGAATGAAGCCCAATAGTATTGCTTTTTTTAATTCTAATGATATATATCCGATAAGTGCAGACTCAACTCTTCCGTTTGAACAACATCGTGATATTTTTTATTTAAGTGGCGTGGACCAAGAAGAAAGTGTTCTAATGTTATGCACAGGCTGCACTGACCAAAATTTTAGAGAAGTGCTCTTTTTAAAAGAGACCGATGAACAGATAGCTGTGTGGGAAGGACCTAAACTTAATAAAAAACAAGCTTTTGAAACAAGCGGAATTAAATCTGTTTTTTGGTTAGATGAAATGGAAAATATTATTGATAAAGTAATGGATGAATGTGAAACTATTTACTATAATCATAACGAACATTACAGAGCAAAAGTTGAAATGGAAACAAGAGAAGAAAGGTTTAACAAATGGCTTGATGGTAAATATCCAAATAAATTAAAAGAAAGAAGTAATCCAATTCTTCAGCATTTTAGATCAATAAAAGACCCTGTTGAATTAGAACTTATTCAAAAGGCTTGTGATATAACAAATAAGGGATTTAGAAGAGTCTTAAATTTTGTTAAAGATGGTGTTTGGGAATATGAAATTGAAGCAGAGTTTATACATGAATTTTTAAGAAATAGATCAAAGAAGTTTGCATATACTCCGATTATTGCTTCAGGAAGTAATGCAAATATTCTTCACTACATCGAAAATAATAAACAATGCAAGGACGGAGAGCTAATACTAATGGATGTTGGAGCCGAATATGCAAATTATTCAAGTGATATGACTCGAACAATTCCTGTTTCAGGTAGATACTCAAAAAGGCAAAAAGATATTTATAATGCTGTATTAAGAGTTAAAAATGAAGCTACAAAAATGCTAATACCGGGAACAGATTGGAAGGAATATCATGTTGAGGTTGGAAAACTTATGACATCAGAGCTTCTTAGTCTAGGGCTACTTGATAAATCTGATGTTCAAAATGAACCAAAAGAGAAACCGGCTTATAAAAAATACTTTATGCATGGAACTTCGCATCATATGGGGCTAGACACACATGATTATGGGCTATTAGATAAACCAATGAATGAAAACATGGTATTTACCGTAGAGCCTGGAATATATTTACCCGATGAGGGTTTTGGTGTAAGGTTGGAAGATGACGTTGTAATACAAAAAAGTGGCGCACCAATTAATCTAATGAAAGATATTGCTATTGAGATTGATGAAATAGAAAATTTAATGAATAATTAAATCTATACTTTAATATAAAATACAAAAATAGTATAGATATTAAACTATATATAATTAGATGTTTCTCCAGTGCTCCCACAGATTGCTTTCATAGTATTTATCTAAAACGTTTGTGAGATTTAACTTAAGTGACTCTGTAAAAGTAGCTTTGGTTCTAATATTTATAAAATCAGAAATTACATTAGAAACAATCATTTTTATCTCATTCTTAACATAGTCCATTTTTTTAGTATTTAAATCCTCTAAATAAAATTGTTGTAATCTTGATTTTAGTTTAGCCTCGTTTCCTAAATAAAATGATTTTGTGGCTTTTTTATACTTAACTATACAAATATATGTAGAGGACCTTGAATCAAAACCAATCGATATTATGGGTAGAACTTTTAGTGACTTTAACGCTTTTTTATTTGATTTAGATATTTCAGCATTAACAACATTGAGACTTTTTTTTAAGGAACTTAAAGTAGTCTTATAAGATTTGATTTTATTAATTAATTTTTCCTTATCTGATTGTAAAACACTTAGCTTATCGATTTGATCAGATAACTCATCATCAATATCCTTGAAGTTATTTTTTTTAATCCACTTAATTATATCCATAATTTTAAATCTATACTAAATTTACAAAAAATAATTTTAGTATATAAATATTATTCGATAATAATATTTCCTGAAACAGTAACTGATCCTGCAATAGTTACATCTTCGCTGACAGTTAGTGTCGAGCCAGAATTGATGGATAAAGTTGCACCTGCATTAACTTTTAATTTTTTAATCGATACATTATTTGAGATTACAACTGTAGCTCCGTTTGGAGCTATGGCATAATCATTTGAGGATGGAATTACGTCAAAACCCCAATTAGAAGAATTATTCCAGTCATTGCTTGCTGATCCGTCACATGAATTAAATACATTTAGTATAACCATATATCCAAAATCTCCAATATAAGCATATCCACCTTCCACTGTTAGAGCTTGTGGGTTATCGGGTGTTGAATTATATTGCCCAACTAAAGAAGCATTAGTTGGAGTAGAAATATCGTTGTATCATAAGTTGACTCAAGGGTCTGCGATGCTAGAATATTAAAAGAAAAAAGAATTAAGAGAAAAGAGTTAAATTTTTTCTTA
>CACLAD010000027.1 GCA_902604715.1 uncultured Bacteroidota bacterium | reverse complement strand
CTTGAGTCTTTGGAAGAAGTACAGGTTGTGGCTTTTCAAAAGCAAAAGAAAAATAGTGTAATAGGATCAATCAACACAATAAATCCGTCCGAACTAAAAATACCAACATCTAATATTACAAATGCAATGGCAGGTAAACTGGCCGGAATGATTTCTTATCAAAGGTCCGGTGAACCCGGAGCAGATAATGCTGAATTTTTTATTAGGGGTGTTACAAGTTTTGGTTATGCCAACAACCCACTTATTTTAATTGATGGTTTAGAGGTTACTACAGATGATTTAGCCAGAATTGAACCTGATAATATCGCTAGTTTTTCCATCATGAAAGATGCAACTGCTACTTCTCTATATGGTGCCAGGGGTGCTAATGGGGTAATTTTAGTTACCACGAAAGAAGGTAAAAAGGGAAAGGCTAAAGTTTCCTTTAGATATGAAAATTCAATTTCTGCACCTTCACAAACAAATGAATTTTTGGGTGGTGTTGATTACATGAACTTGTATAATCGAGCAACAAGAACAAGAGATGCATCGGCTCCATTAACTTATAGTATTTCTAAAATTTATGGAACACTTAATGGTGGAGATCCAAATATTTATCCAAATGTTAATTGGTATAATGAGCTATTTAAGGATTATACGCTTAACAGAAAAGCCAACCTTAATGTAAATGGTGGTGGTGATATTGCTCAGTATTATCTCTCTGTCTCTCACAATAATGATACAGGATTATTAAAAGTTGATCCGCTAAACAATTTCAATAATAATATTGATATCAAACGATCAAACCTAAGGGCTAACATTAATATAGATTTGACTAATACTACAAAAATTGCTGTAAAGTTCTACTCATTATTTGAGAGGTACAATGGTCCGTCAGTGTCTGCAAATGATATATTTGGATCTGTGATGCAGGCAAATCCCGCAAATTTTCCAAAATTCTTTGCCTATGAAGATAATTTAGGATACAATCACACCTTGTTTGGCAATAAAGGTAATGGTGGGTTTCCTAATCCTTACGCGGACATGGTTAAGGGATATAAGGATAGATTTACTAATACAATCTTTTCTCAAGTACAAATCGAGCAAGATCTTAAATTCATTACTGAAGGCTTAAAATTTCGAGGTATGGCATCGGTTAGAACTTACACTATGAATGAAAATTCAAGAGAATATACTCCGTTTTATTATGGAATGGCAGAGGTTGAAACCGATCAAGGAATTTTAAACTACTTATATAGAATTCAAGAGGGCACAGAATTTTTAAACAATCCAAGTGTAAATAATCTAGGTACTAGTAGGTTTTATTATGAATTTGTAACTGAGTACAATAGAAAGTTTAATGAACTTCATGACATTGGTGGTTTACTAGTATTTAATTTTAGCGAATCACTTAATACTATTGGTGGTAATAGCGCATTTGCAACTTTACCTTCAAGAAATATGGGGCTTTCTGGTAGGTTTTCTTATAATTATGACACAAGATATTTTACAGAATTTAATTTTGGTTATAATGGTTCTGAAAAATTTGCAAAGAATAATAGATTTGGATTTTTTCCGTCAATTGGTTTGGGTTGGATTTTGTCTAATGAAGATTGGTTTAATGAAAAGTTGCCCGATGTTAATATGTTTAAACTAAAGCTTACTCATGGTCTTGTTGGAAATGATGGAATTTCAAGTGCGGACGACAGGTTTTTCTATTTATCCGAGGTCAATCTGCAAAGTGATAGTTATGGCTACACTTGGGGTTCAGATTTTAATAATTATTATCAAGGCTATGTGATAGACAGATACTCAAATCAAAATGTAACATGGGAGGTAGCCGAAAAAACAAATTATGGTTTGGAGTTAGGATTATTTAATTCTTTAAATTTCCAAATTGATTACTTTACTGAGCACAGGTCAAAAATTTACATGTCTAGAGATTACATTCCTTCAACTATGGGATTAACCACAACCATAAGCAGTAACCTTGGGGAAGTTGATTCCAGAGGTGTTGATTTATCTATTGACTATAATAAAGCTTTTGACTCTGGACTAATTCTCTCAGGAAGAGGTAATTTTACTTATTCCACAAATGAAGTTTTAATTAACGGAGAGCCTGATTATACATATGACTATCTAAGCAGAATTGGATATCCTGTTAATCAAGCTTGGGGTCTCATTGCTGAGCGTTTATTTATTGATCAAGCAGATATTGATAATTCTCCAGAGCAATTTAATGGATTTTCCTCCTCAGCTAATTCCTATATGCCGGGTGATATAAAGTATACAGATATAAATAATGACGGCGTTGTTAATGAACTTGATAGAGTGCCAATTGGAAAACCAACTGTTCCAGAAATTGTTTATGGATTTGGTGTGTCTGCTTCCTATAAGGGATATGATCTTTCTATCTTTATGCAGGGTGTCGCAAGAACATCATTTTTTATAAACCCAAATGATATATCACCATTTGTAAATGAAAGAAATGCCTTAAATGTGATTGCCGACAATCATTGGTCTATAAATAATCCTGACCCTAATGCTTTTTGGCCAAGACTTTCGACATATTCAATAGCTAATAATGAGCAGCAGTCAACATGGTGGCAAAGGGATGGAGATTTTTTAAGATTAAAAAATATTGAAATAGGATATACTTTTCCTGGGAGAGAATCTGGTTTGTTTTCCAATTTAAATACAAGAGTTTATTTTACTGGTCTTAATCTTTTGACATTCTCAAAATTTGATTTGTGGGATACTGAAATGGGTGGTAACGGATTAGGATACCCTCCTCAAAAGGTTTATAATATTGGATTACAAGTTAACTTTTAATGAAAAATATGAATAAAAAAATTATAATTATTGGCTTACTATTTGGAATGTTCAGTTGCGATGAATACTTAGACATAGTTCCAGACCAAACTCAGCAAATTGACTTATTATTTGAAAGAAAAGAAGTTGCTTATACAGCTTTAGCAACATGTTACGCCTACTTACCTAAAAATGATGGAGTTTATACTTCATTTATGATGATGAGTGATGAGGTTACAACACCAATCTCAAAAGAAACTGACGGAATTAGAATAATGAAAGGTCAGCAATCAGCCTCCAATCCTAAATTTGGATTATGGTCTGGGTGGTCAGATCAAGGTCCTTTATGGGAAGGAATTAGACATTGTAATGTTTTGATTGAAAATATTTATAATGTAGTAGATATGACTGAGGAAGAGATGAATACTTGGGCAGCAGAGGCTAAGTTCCTCAAAGCATATTATCATTTTTTATTATTTACTTACTATGGGCCAATTCCAATAGTGGACGAAAATTTACCTATTTCTGCCAGTGATACTGAGGTTAGGGTTAAAAGAAGAACAGTTGACGAGTCTGTAGCTTACATTGTTGAAACAATTGATGAAGCAATTATTCATCTGCCTACTAGGGTGCTCAGTTCTAATGATTTAGGAAGAATTGATCAAGTTATAGCTAAGGCGATCAAATCTAGGGTTCTAACTTATGCCGCTAGCCCACTATTCAATGGAAATACAGAAATGTATTCTGGATTTGTAAACGAGGATGGACAACATTTCTTTAATCAATCATATGATCAAAATAAGTGGGATTTAGCCAGAGATGCATCGCTTGATGCTATTACATCTGCCATTGAAAATGGAGTAAGTTTACACGAGTTTAGCTCAGCACCTCCAAATTATGAAGATGAGTATGAAGATGAGGAATTTATTCAGACATTGTACAATTTAAAGTATTCGATTGTAGATAAATGGAATTCAGAGTTAATTTGGGGAAATTCTAATCCGGTTAGAGATAATGATTGGTGGCAAATGCAGGCTGCATGTATGATGAAAGATCCAAACGCATCATCGGTAGAAGCAGCATGGCAATGGATTGCACCAACTTTGAGAATTGCTGAGTTATTTTATTCAGAAAATGGATTGCCTATTGATGAAGATTTAACCTTCGATTTTCAAAACAGATACAATGTAATGTCTGTTGGTGGTTCACAAAATTTACAAGCCCAATATGGAGCAAATACAGCCAAATTAAATTTGGATAGAGAGCCAAGATTTTATTCTTCTCTTGGATTTGATCGAGGCTACAATAGAACATGGGGAAATTTATGGCAATTAAGAATGAAAAAGGGAGAAAGTCATGGTAGAATTGCAAATTCTGATGATTACCTAATTACTGGCTATGCATTAAAAAAGTTAGTACATCCAGACTCTGAGGGTGATGGCTATTCAAAGATTGTGACATATGCATGGCCGATGATAAGGCTGTCAGAACTTTATTTAAATTATGCTGAAGCGGTCAATGAGTTTTCTGGACCAGGCTCTGATGCTTATAATGCATTGAATATTATTAGACAGAGAGCTGGTATCCCAAATGTAGAAGATGCATGGAGCGATCCTTCTATCTCAGCTAATGTAAACAAGCATACAAACCAAGAGGGCTTGAGAGAAATAATTAGACAAGAGCGACTCATAGAATTATCCTTTGAGGGAAATAGATATAATGACCTTAGAAGGTGGAAATTAGCTGAGGAATACTTTAATTCTCCAGTATTTGGGTGGTCAGTAGACGAAACAACAGTTAGTGGCTACTATAATATAACTCAGGTTGGTGTAAGATCATTTAATAATCCAAGGGATTACTTTCACCCAATAAGTATTAATGAAATAACAATTAATCCAAACCTGATTCAAAATCCTGGTTGGTAATAATAAAATAATATGAAAATAATTAAGATATTGGCAATTTTATTTATATCCTTTACATCTTTACTAGGTTGTAGGGATGATGAAAATCAAGATTCAACTCCTCCTGGAAGTTTAACAATTGAAAACATAACTCCAACTAATGGAGGAGGAATAATATCCTATATGTTACCAAATGATTCGGATATTTTGTTCGTTAGAGCAGAGTATACTAATTCTTTGGGAGTTGATGTGTACCGAGTTTCTAGTTCACATAATAATTCTGTTGAAATAGATGGCCTAAACCAAAATACACCAATACAGGTGAGGCTATTTGTTGTAGATGAAAATGAAAATATGTCTCAGCCAGTTGAGGTAGAATTTACTCCACTACCTTCATTTATATATTTAGTGCAGGAAAGTATTTCAATCACACCAGATTTAGGAGGTGTTAAGCTAGAATGGGATAACATTGCTGAAAAAACCGTATACGTACATTTACATATTGTAAATGGGGCAGAGGAAGAAATCAGAATTCTATCATCAAACAGCGTCAGTGAAAGTGTTTTTGTTAGGGGTTTAGAATCAGTAGAAATGACTTTTTTGACAAAGGTTGAAGATTTTGATGGCAACATAACTGATTTGGAGGAAAAAGCTACATTAACCCCTTTATTTGAAGAAATGATTGATAAGTCTACATGGACCCTTATGAGTCAATTATCTGTAAATGGTAATGCATGGGAGGGAGAGACAACTGCTTTTTGGGATGATGTCGTTGATACTGCTGAAACTAATTCTGATAACAGTTATTTTATAATTTGGAGAGATCAAAACGGCGGCACTCTGGACTGGCCATTAGACATCGTGATTAATCTTAATAAAAATGTCAGAGTACACAGATTCAAAGTATGGCAGAGGGCATTTTGGTATGGTGGTCCGACGGGTGCGCCATATTATTACCAAGAGGAAAATATGAGGTCATTTGACTTATATGCCAGTAACAATTCTGTTGACTGGACATTATTAGGCCAATTTGATATTGGCGACCCAAGTGATGAGAATGGAAATATACCACAAGATTTTATCGATGCTGCAGCTGATGGGCATGATTTTGATCTTGAAGGCGTTTCGGATAAGTTTAGATATCTAAAATTTTCAATCACATCAAATTATGGAAGCGATACATATGTTCACGGTTCTGAAATAACTCTTTGGGGATTGGATAATGTAGATTAATATATGAGGAATTTTTTAACGATTTTTTTCTTTTTAGCTACTAACTTAATTTACTCGCAAAATTTATCAACCCTAGGGCCTTATTTAAAAGATGATAACAGTAATAATGTTATTTTAAGAGGAATAAATTTAGGGGGATGGATGCTACAAGAGCCATATTTATTTCAGTTTACTGGAGCAGCAGATTCACAACATGAATTTAAAGAAAAACTAGTCGAGTTCATTGGTCAAGAAAACACAGATAATTTTTACAATGCTTGGTATGAAAACTTTATAACTCAAGCAGATGTTGATTCACTTGCTAGCCACGGTTATAATAGTATACGCCTTCCAATGCATTACGATTTATTTACTTTGCCCATTCAAGCTGAGCCTGTTTCAGGCGAAAATACATGGATAGATTTAGGATTTTCTATGGTTGATAATTTACTTGATTGGTGTGAATTCAATAACATGTATTTAATATTAGACTTACACGCTGCACCTGGTGGACAAGGATTTGGTTCAGATATTAATGACTACAATCCAAATTTACCTTCATTATGGGAAAGTGAAGAAAATAAAAATAAAACCATAGCTCTGTGGGGTAAGCTAGCCGAGAGATACAGTGATGAACCCTGGATTGGTGGATATGATTTACTAAATGAAACTCATTGGAATTTAGCGGAAAACGAATTACGGAATTTTTATATTGATGTTACTAATGAAATTAGACAATATGATCAAAACCATATAATTTTCATTGAAGGAAATGGTTATGCTAATGATTTTTCAGGGTTAACACCTCCATGGGATGACAAAATGGTTTATAGTTTTCATAAATATTGGAGTTTTAACGATTCGCTTGATTGGGTAACGTGGATGAGAAATGAGTATGGTGTCCCATTATGGATGGGTGAGGGCGGTGAAAATTCAAATCAATGGTTTACCGAGGCTATTAAGGTATTTGAGGAAAATTATATTGGATGGGCATTTTGGCCGTGGAAAAAATTAGAATCTATTTCTGCACCATATGCCATCCCTACTAATTCAAACTATCAATCTTTGATTAACTATTTTAGAGGTGAATCAAGCGCTCCATCAATTGAAAATGCTGTCAGTGGTTTGATGCAATTAGCAGAAGACTCCCATATATCAAATAACAGATTTCAGAAAGATGTTGTTGATGCTATGATAAGACAAGTCAATTCTAATGAAACATTACCTTTCAGTGGTCAAAACACTATCCCTGGTGTACTATACGCATCTGATTATGATTTAGGTGTGATGAATTATGCATATTCTGATTCGGATTATGCCACGTATCACATTAATACGGATAATTTTCAGGCATGGAATCAAGGTTGGCAATACAGAAATGATGGAGTTGATATAGAAAACAGCAGCGATACTGACGGTAATGGTTTTCAGGTCGGTTTCACTAGTGAAGACGAATGGTTGATTTTTACTGTTGAAATTCAAGAATCAGGATTTTACAATATAGTAACTAGATATGCATCTACATCTAGTGGAATTTTTTCTATGGAATTAGATGGAATTCCAATAGCAGACAATATTATTCTTTATAATACGGGTAGTTACTCAAATTTTGTAAATAAACTAACCCAAGGAATATTTTTGCAACAAGGAACATTTAAATTAAAAATGAAAATGGTAACTGGAGGATATAATTTATCGACCGTTAATTTTGATATCTCGGATGAAATACCAGAATTCTCAATTGAATACGCTGAAGCGCAAGAAGATTTATCAACCATTTTACTTTTATTAAATCAACCACTTGACACTGATCAGGGGATAGACAACTCTCATTTCGGGGTTTTTGTTAATTCAGAAGAAGTATCAATTTCTGATATTGAAATAAGTGAAGAAAATCCTCAGGTAATATATATTTCTCTTGATGATGAGTATAACTTTTTAGATGATATCTCTGTAAGTTTTTATCAAGAATCTGAGTTGGAATCCATTTTCAGTGAGTTTTTAATTCCATTTTCTCAATTTCCTGTTTATAATAATGTAAGTGAAAGAATAATTATTCCAGGTCTAGTTCAAGCAGAAGATTATATATACCAAGAGGGTCTTTCAACAGAAGAAACCACAGACATAAATGGTGGGTTAAATATTGGATATACTGATGTAGGTGATTTTGCAGATTATTTGGTGTTGGTGACCGAGACTGGAGATTATGATATTAATTTTAGAGCTGCATCAGAAAATCAGTCAGGATCAATTCTACTTCAATTGGTTGACGGTTCAAATGTTCAGAATTTAACTCAAATTTCCCTTCCTATCACGGGTGGATGGCAAACATGGGAAACAGTTTCTGCAAACACAAACTTAACTGAGGGATCGTATAAGCTAAGGATGAAAGTTATCCAATCTGGTTTCAATTTAAATTGGGTTGAATTTGATTTCACCGGAAATTCAATGGGACTTGATGATAGTGAAATGAAAGGCTTCAGACTTTTTCCTAATCCTGTAAATGAAATCTTAAATCTTTATTCAGAGTATGAGACATTCACAATTGAAATATTTGATATAATCGGTAAAAAAATATTTGAGGCCGAGAATTTAAATTCAATTAATGTCAGACATTTTGAAGAGGGAATCTATTTATTAAAAATTTCTTCAGGCAACTATAAACAGTCAAAACTATTTATCAAAAAATAATTAGTTCCGCAAAGAGTAAGATCGTTGTTAAATAAGTTTTTTTCTGATTTTATTCCAGTATTTAAAAAAGGATAAATATTCACCTTCAATTTTAAAAAGCCAATCTCGTTGGTCTTCAAGTCCCGAATAGTGCTTATTTAAAGGGTGTTCTTTGAAAATCATATTTGGTACATTATAATTTGAAGAAAATTCTTCAAAATTACCATAGAATATCTGTACATCTTTAATATTTTTTGAAAGGTTTAAAGAAAAATCCACGCACTTTTGTGAAACGGGGTATTCAGCGAAAACTCTAGGCTCAAAAATTAAAACTCTGTTTACCTTTTCATCTTTTCTCCAATTAGGGTCAATGTTATAGTAATTGTAAATTAAAGTTGGAAGTGAATTGTCAATTCTGATTTCTTTATTATTTTGTAGATTTGAGTTAAGCTCTAAATCATATTTCTCTTCAACTTCATTTGGAATATTCATTGATGAAATAAACTCATAGCTATTATCTAAAAAGGTATTTTTTTGATTGCTGTTAAAATACTTGTTAATATTATCTTGGTTTGCATAGTACTTTTTGTTTGAATTAGAACCTGCTACCCATTGCCAACTAAGTGCATTACTAGCCCAATCCCCATCTAACAAGTGGTAATACATCCATCTCGCTGGAATTTTCCAGTGGCTTTTAGCAATATTTGTAGCGATCGATGCAACATACATACGCATATGATTATGCATATACCCCTTCTCATAGAGATTGCTTATTTCTTCATCAACAGAGTTAATGCCAGTTTGAGCTTCCACCAAAGATTTAGATATTTTAAAATCATTTACATCTTCTTGAGGTCTTTTTAAATCTTTATTGATAAGAGACCCTTTACTTACCCATATTTGTTGCCAGAAATCTCTCCATGCTAATTCTTGAATAAACTTTTCGCACTTTTTTAAGTTAATTCCCCTTTCAACTAGTTTTTCATAAATAAACCTCGTTGATATTACACCTCTTGAAATATAGGGGGAAAGCTTAGTTACATATCCATTTTTATAGTTCCTAGTGCTAGCATACTTAATTGGCTGAATTAAGTCAACTTTTGCTAATATCTTATCGTATTCGGCGGGGAACAATTGCATGTCTACCAACAAAACAATAATTATACCGAATAATTATTCAATAATTTCAACCCTTTTTATGTAGATATTTTGTAAAGGCCAATCAAAATCATCAGTTGGTGTAGCAGCTATTTTATCAACAGTATCCATTCCGGATGTTACCGATCCAAAAACTGTATAATTTCCATCCAAGTGATGTGCTCCATTTTTACTTTGAACAATAAAAAATTCAAAGGGAGAGGCCATTTTATAAGGGTTGTCAATTAGACTGCTTGGCATGCTAACCATTCCTCTTTCATGTCTATATCCTTTATCTAAGTCGTTTGGAAGTAAGTATCTTCCAATTTTTTTTCTTTTTTGAGATATTTTTTTATTATCACTATTTCCAGCCTGAATTACAAAATTATTGATGACCCTGTAAAACTGAGTCCCCTCAAAATAATTTTTCTTTGTAAGATATATAAAGTTAGATCTATGAAATTTTGTGTTGTCAAAGAGTTCTATTTCGATATTCCCATAATCAGTAACTATTCTAACCATATTTTCTTTATTATGCTTATCATATTCCAAAAAGAACTCCATCACATTATCATCTGATAATTTAAAATCAATCTCTTTATTTATTGTTGTTTGAATAATTGGTGTTTCAGATTTTTTCATTATTTGACTTTCGTTATTACCTAATTTAGTGTCACAACTTATAAAAAGAGTTATGAGACAAAAACAAACTTGTAAAATTTTAGAAAAGCAATACATAATAAAATTGAAAATGGTGGAGTCGCCGAGAATCGAACTCGGGTCCAAACAAGAAAACTAATAATTTTCTACATGCTTAGTTTTTAATTAATTTTCGATGACATACTGACTAAAAACTACCTATATATCACTTAGTTTCTTAGTTTCAAAAATATGTCGAAACACATATTTTCTATGTTAACATTTACGATGTTTCAAGCAGAACGCCGTTAACAAAGGCTTTCATGAAACATTTAGCTTTTCCACCTTGTGGAACTAGGCTAATCTTACTATAATTCAGATTATGCAGCTAAAGCGTATTTATTTTCGCCGTTTAAAGTTTAAAATAGATTTTTACGCGTACTATTTTAATGCGCGACATGCTTACTATTAACTTTGACTTGCTGTCAAAACCAGTCGACCCCATATTTTCAATGAACAAAAATGAAGTGCAAATATATAAAAAACTTGTACAAGGAATTTTAAGAGGTTATTTTTGATATATGAAAATCGGCATAATTAAAGAATATAAAAGTCCTCCTGATAAAAGAGTTGTATTTTCCCCTAAAAAATGTCTTGAAGTAGTTAAAAAATACCCTCAGGTTAAATTTCTAATTGAAAGTAGTGATATTCGTTGTTTTTCTGATATTGAATATGAATCCATTGGTCTAAAAATAGTTGATGATCTTTCAGAATGTGATATTTTAATTGGTGTCAAGGAGGTTCCTATTAAAAAATTAATTGTTAATAAAAAGTATTTCTTTTTTTCTCACACAATAAAAAAACAACCGTATAATAAGAAATTGTTACAGGAAATTTTAAAAAAAAATATTGAATTATATGATCATGAGACTATAGTTGATAAGTCTAACAATAGATTGATTGGATTTGGATATTATGCAGGAGTAATTGGAGCATATAATGGATTTAGAACTTATGGCTTAAAGAAAAAGTTATTTATAATTTCCAAGGCAATTGAATTAAAAGATAGAGTTGAGTTTAATCAGACTTTAAAACAAATTAAAATTCCAAATATTAAAATCCTACTTTCTGGCAAAGGCAGGGTAGGAAGCGGAACAAAAGAAGTTTTAGATTTTTTGAAAATTAAGCAGGTTTCTCCCAGAGATTTTGTAGATAAACAATTTGATGAACCTGTATACACTAATATTGATGTTTTAGACTATAACTACTCAAATTCAATAGAGAATTCAATTTCTAATTTTTATAATTTTCCTGAAAAATTTGAATCAACTTTTTCAAAATTTTCATCCGTTGCAGATATTTATTTTGCTGGGCATTATCACAATCCTAAAGCGCCCAAATTAATTACTAATCAAGACATGAAAGAAAATAGTTTTAATATTGATGTAATTGCAGATATTAGTTGTGATATTGATGGGCCAATTGCCAGTACCATTAGACCATCTACCATTGATAATCCTATATATGGCTTCCATAAATCAAACTCAATTGAATGTGATTTTCTTGATCCTGATGCGATTGCTGTTATGGCTGTGGATAATTTACCTTGTGAGCTTCCAAGAGATTCTAGTGAAATGTTTGGTGATATGTTTTTAAAGTATGTTATTCCATCTTTCTTTAATCATGATAAAGAGGATATTCTTAAAAATTCCAAAATGACATCAAACGGTAAA
>CACLAD010000026.1 GCA_902604715.1 uncultured Bacteroidota bacterium | reverse complement strand
GCTGAGGACGCTCCTGCTGAGGACGCTCCTGCTGAGGACGCTCCTGCTGAGGATAAAAAAGAGGATTAATAAATTTTAAAATACAGATATGAGAATACTACTTCTTTCAATATTTCTAATTTCTAACATTGTCTTATCTCAGACGAATTCTCAGACTGATTTTAGGTCAGCTTTGACAGGTGAGACTACAAATTTCGGAACATCGTTTTTCTATAATCAACCAAATAAAGTGATTCTTGGTTCTGCATATTTATTTGACGAATGGAATAATGATGGTGAAATACAAACATTGACTGGTGAAAGATTCTTAGTTAGAAATATTAATCTGAATATAAGTAGAAATGCATTTGAAGCGAAGATTAATGATAATGATTCCATATTTTCGTTTAACTTCAATAACATAAAACAAATCATTATAAACGGTAAAAATTACAAGAACTATTTTTATAATGAAGACAATAGAGTTTATGAGTTAGTTTACACTGGTAAAACTTTTTCAATACTCAAAGGTTTTACAGTAAAACTTGTTACTGGTTCTGGAAACCCTATGGTAAATAGGTCTAATGATAAATATGTAAAGAAAGAATCATACTTTATAAGATCAACTGATTCAAAAATTATCGAGAGTTTTAAAATGAACAAAAGATCTTTAAACAAGCTCTTTGAAAATAGCTTTAAGGACGTAGGACGAATACTAGCTTTTATAGATTCAGGTAATCTTTCATACAAAGATGAAAAAGATGTCATTAGAATGTTAGAATTTGCATTTGAACAATAAAAAAATAAAAAAAAGGAGTTTAGCTCCTTTTTTTTTTAGAAAAAATTATGTTTTTAATTATTATAAATTATTTTTGTCTAACCTTTGTTTCAAATGCAATATAACCAGAGAAAAAAAGCAATTATTTTACTTGAGGACGGTACAATTTTCCATGGTAAATCCATAGGAAAAGAAGGCTCGGCATTTGGTGAAGTATGTTTTAATACTGGAATGACTGGTTATCAGGAAATCTTTACAGACCCTTCTTATTATGGTCAATTAATGGTAACTACTAATGCATACATTGGTAATTATGGAGTGAAAGAAGATGAAGTTGAATCAGACTCGGTAAAAATTGCAGGATTAATTTGTAGAAATTTTACTTATAATTTTTCAAGATACGGGGATGTTGATTCGTTATATAACTTCTTTGAAAAAAATAATTTATTAGCAATTTCAGATGTTGATACAAGGGCTTTGGTATCATACATTAGAGATAATGGTGCAATGAATGCCGTAATTTCTACAGATGTTGACAATATTGATGGGTTAAAAAAAGAGCTTTCTAAAATTCCAAGTATGGATGGCTTAGAATTGGCTTCAAAAGTATCTACTAGTGAACCATATTTTTACGGCGATGAATCAGCTAAGTACAAAGTAGCTGCATTAGATCTGGGAATCAAAAAAAATATTCTTAGAAATCTATCTATGAGAGATTGTTATATTAAAGTTTTTCCTTACAACACTTCTTTTGAAGAAATGAATTCATGGAATCCTGATGCATATTTTATTTCCAATGGCCCAGGCGATCCAGAACCCCTAAAAGATGCACAAAATGTTGCTAAAGAAGTTATCAAAAAAGACTACCCACTATTTGGAATTTGTTTAGGACATCAAATTATAGCATTAGCCAATGGTATTTCAACATACAAGATGCACAATGGACATCGTGGGATTAATCACCCAGTGAAGAACCTTATTTCCGGAAAAGGAGAGATAACATCACAAAATCATGGTTTCGCAATAAATCGTGAAGAAACCGAAGCTAATAAAGATATTAGAATAACACATATTCATTTAAATGATGACACTGTAGCTGGAATTGAAATGAAAAGTAAAAATTGTTTTTCAGTTCAGTATCATCCTGAGGCAAGTCCTGGTCCTCACGATGCTTCCTATCTATTTGATCATTTTATTGAAAATATCTCTAAGAGAAAATAGATGGCTAAAATTAAAAGTATTGTAGCAAGACAAATATTCGATTCTAGAGGAAATCCAACTGTTGAGGTTGATATAATTACAGAAAATTTAGTTTTAGGGCGAGCTGCTGTTCCGTCTGGAGCATCAACTGGAGAACACGAAGCAGTTGAATTAAGAGATGGCGGAAATGATTACCATGGAAAAGGAGTTTTAATGGCGGTTTCAAATATTAATAATATTATTTCAAAGGAATTAATCGGTAAATCAGTGTTTGATCAGCAATCTCATGATCATCTGATGATTTCCATGGATGGTACTGAAAATAAGTCAAAACTGGGAGCAAATGCTATTCTAGGTGTATCACTTGCAATGGCTAAAGCCGCAGCAAAGGAAAAAAACATCTCTCTTTTCAAATATTTAGGACCTAAATCTAATGTTTTACCTGTCCCAATGATGAATATTATTAATGGAGGTTCGCATAGTGATGCTCCCATTGCATTTCAGGAATTTATGATAATGCCTGTATCAGCTGATAGTTTTTCACACGCCATGAAAATGGGAAGTGAAATTTTTCATTCACTTAAGAAAGTATTAAAATCCAGAGGGTTGAGTACAAGTGTTGGAGATGAAGGTGGTTTTGCTCCAAAATTAAACGGAACTGAAGATGCCATTGAAACGATTAAGAAAGCGGTAAATAATTCTGGTTATAAATTTGGTGAGGATATATTGATTGCATTGGATTGTGCATCAGCTGAGTTTTATAAAGATGGTTACTATGATTATACAATTTTTGAAGGGTCTAAGGGTCAGCGCAGAGACAGTAAACAGCAAGCTGAGTATTTAGCTGATTTATCCAAAAAATATCCGATCGTTTCTATTGAAGATGGAATGGATGAGAATGATTGGAAAGGATGGAAGTATTTAACAGACCTAGTAGGGGATTCAGTTCAGCTTGTTGGTGATGACTTATTTGTTACTAACACTGCAAGACTTAAAAAAGGTATTGAAGAAAACATAGCTAATTCAATTTTAATCAAGCTAAATCAAATAGGATCATTGACAGAAACTATCGACGCTGTTAACATGGCTCATGAGGCTGGATATACTACTGTGATGTCTCACAGATCAGGCGAAACGGAAGATAACACAATTGCTGATTTATCAGTTGCATTAAATTGCGGGCAGATTAAAACAGGATCTATATCTAGGTCAGACAGGATAGCAAAATACAATCAGTTATTAAGGATCGAAGAGGAGTTAGCAGATAATGCATTATTTCCAAAAACTAAAGCCTTTAGAATTAACCTGGGTTAAATAGCAAATCTCTTATTGTAAATCTTTAATTTTTGCAAGATATTTTGTAATTTTGCAAAAACTATAACCAAACCCAAACTATTTTATTTTGTCTGAAAAAGCAACTATAAATATTGATGGTAAAAGCTTTGATTTCCCTGTTTACCGGGGTGTCGAGGATGATGTTTGTATTGATATTAAAACCTTAAGAGGTGCTTCTGGGGCAACAACAATTGATCGTGGCTTCAAAAATACTGCATCTTGTGAGAGTAAAATAACCTATTTGGATGGAGAAAAAGGTATTCTAAGATACAGGGGTTATGATTTAGATGAGTTAGCAAAAAAAGCATCATTTTTAGAGGTCGCATACTTACTTATTTTTGGAGAATTACCTACCAAAACAGAGTTAGACAAATTTCATGATGATATAGTTGATAACAGTATTGTTAATGACGATGTAAAAAAAATTGTTGACGCATTCCCAAGCTCTGCCCATCCGATGGGGGTTTTATCAAGCTTAACAAGTGCTTTGACTGCATTTAACCCTGATGATGTATCTCTGGATTATGACAGAAGCAAGGAGGGTATGTATAATACTATTGTTAAGGTTTTAGGAAAAATACCAATATTAGTCGGATGGTCATATAGAAAGAAAAATGGTTTACCCCTTCAGTACTCAATGAAACTAAGAAATCTTGATTATACCGATATGATTTTACACCTGCTTTTTAAAAAGCCTAATGATGAATATCGTCCTGACAAAAATCTTATTAATGTATTTAATAAGTTACTAATATTACATGCTGATCACGAACAAAACTGCTCAACTTCAACCGTAAGGATAGTTGGTTCTTCCCATGCTGGATTATTCCCTTCAATTTCTGCAGGTATCTCAGCATTATGGGGTCCACTCCACGGGGGAGCAAACCAAGCAGTATTGGAAATGCTTAAATCCATTCAGGAGGATGGTGGTAACACTAAAAAGTATATTAGAAAAGCTAAGGATAAAAATGATCCTTTTCGATTAATGGGATTTGGTCATAGAGTATATAAAAATTATGATCCAAGAGCAAAAATTATCAAAGAAGCAGCTCATAAATTTTTAAAGTCTTTAGGGATTGATGATCCTTTGCTTCACATAGCTGGAGAATTAGAAGAAAATGCTCTAAAAGACAAATATTTTATTGACAGAAAATTATTTCCTAATGTAGATTTTTATTCTGGTGTTATCTACAGAGCCATGGGAATTCCATCTGACATGTATACTGTTATGTTTGTTTTAGGTAGGCTACCTGGTTGGATTGCTCAATGGAGAGAAATGAGACTTATGAATGAGCCAATCGGTAGACCAAGACAACTATACACAGGCCCAGCTCCAAGAAAATTCAAATCCAAAAATTAATTTATTCACATATTTTTGATGCTAAAGCTTAATGTAAACAATGAAACATCAAGGCTCTTAGCAGTAGTATTAGGTACTGCAAAAAGTAATGGCCCAGACCCAATATTGGAAGACTGTTATGATCCTATAAGTAGAGAAAATATTTTAGCCAATACTTATCCGATTGAAATCGATATGGTTAAGGAGTTAAATGAATTAGAAGATGTTTTATTTAAACATAATGTTAAGGTATACAGGCCTGAAGTTATAAATGACTACAATCAAATTTTCTCTAGGGATATTGGTTTTGTTATTGATGACTCTTTTATTATTGCTAATATATTACCAGAAAGGTCAAATGAAATACTAGCAATTAATAAAGTAATTGATTTAATTCCAAAAAATAAAATAATTGAATTACCTGAAAATTGTCATGTCGAAGGAGGTGATGTAATTCTTCATAATGATTTCATATTTATCGGCACTTATGATGGAGAGGATTATTCTAATTTAAAAACTGCAAGAACAAATAATCGGGCTATTGAATTCCTTAAAAAAAAATTTCCAGCAAAAAAAATCCTTTCATTTGAGCTAATTAAATCTGATTCAGAACCAACAAAAAACGCATTACACTTAGATTGTTGTTTACAGCCCGTAGGTAATGATAAATTGGTCGCTTGTCCTGATGCATTTTTGAAAAGAGATCAGTATGAATGGTTAATCAATCATTTTGGAAAGGAAAATATTTTAGAAATTTCTTTAAATGAAATGAGTGAGATGAAATGTAATTTCTTCTCGATTGACACTAATATCGTAGTTAGTGAAAAATCATTTAGTAATCTAAATTCTTGGTTAAGAGGTTTTGGTATATTAGTTGAGGAAATAAACTATAAAGAAATTTCAAAGCAGGGTGGTCTTTTAAGATGTTCAACTTTACCCCTAAAAAGAGCATAATATTATGAAAGAAAGAACTAATTCTATTTTAATGATAAGACCTTATGATTTTGGTTATAATAAAGAAACTTCTTATGATAATTATTACCAAAAATTAATTCCTAATACCAGTCTTCAGGCTTTGAGAGAATTTGATCAAATGGTTGATAAGCTTAGAATTAATGGTATAGATACTCATGTTTTTTTGGACGACAATATAAATCATACCCCTGATTCAGTTTTCCCAAATAATTGGATTTCGTTACATCAAACTGGAGATGTTTGCTTATTTCCCATGCTTGCAAGAAATAGAAGATTAGAAAGGAAGCCTGAAATATTTTCTTTTCTAAATTTGAACGGGTTTAAAATTGATAATATCATCGATTATTCTTATAATGAATTAGAAAATATCTTTTTAGAAGGAACTGGAAGTATGATTTTGGATAGAAAAAATAAAATTGCTTATTGTTCACTCTCAAAAAGATCAAATCAAAAGTTATTTAATCAATTTTGTAAAGATTTTAAATTTAAGCCAGTTACATTTTCTTCTTTTCAAACATATAATAACAAAAGAGTTCCAATATATCATACTAACGTGATGATGTGTGTTGCAGTTGATTATGTTATAATATGCTTGGATTCAATTGATGATAATGAACAGAAAAAAAATATCTCTGATTGCATAAAAAATTCGGGTAAGGAATTAATAAATATTTCTGAAAAACAGGTTGCAAATTTTGCAGGAAATATGCTTGAGTTAGAGAATAAAGATGGAGAAAGTATTTTAGTAATGAGTAAATTAGCTGAAGATTCCTTAAATGAATATCAAAAAAACTTGATAAGTAAATATTCAAAAATTATTTCCTCTGAAATCAGTACCATTGAGATGTGTGGAGGTGGAAGTGCAAGGTGTATGATGGCGGAAATATTTTTACCAAAAAAATAATATTATTAAATAGTATCTTTACTTCCGATAATGCACATACAAGAAATCATTAAGAATAGTATTATGGATGCTTTTGAAAATATCTTTCAAATTAATTTCGATACTATCGAGCTTCAGGAAACCAAAAAAGAATTTGAAGGTGATGTTACAGTTGTTGTTTTTCCTCTTGTAAAAGAGTTAAAAATGAACCCTAAAGAAATTGCCAAAAAAATAGGTGATTATTTGGTTAAAAGTAGCTCTGTTGTTTCTTATAATATTGTTTCAGGATTTTTAAATCTTTCAATTGCAGATGAATACTATTTGGATTTTTTTGATTCTATAAAAGATAATTCAGATTATGGGTTTTCTGACACTATTTCTGATGAAGCCATAATGGTTGAATATTCATCTCCAAATACTAATAAGCCTTTACACTTAGGTCATATTAGAAATAACCTTTTGGGATATAGTATGTCTGAAATATATAAGGCATCTGGAAAAAAAGTATATAAAACTCAAATTATAAATGATAGAGGTATTCATATTTGTAAGAGTATGATTGCTTGGTTAGATTATGGTAATGGTGAAACTCCGGCCAGTACTAATTTGAAAGGAGATAAGTTTGTTGGTGATTACTACATCAAATTTGATGAGATTTATAAAAAAGAAGTTGAAGAGCTCATAAAAATCGGAACCTCGGAACAAGAGGCTAAACAAAATGCCCCCATTCTGCTTAGAGCAAAAGAAATGCTTATTAAATGGGAGTCAGGCGATAAAGAAGTTGTAGATATTTGGAAAAAAATGAATGGCTGGGTATATGAAGGTTTTGAAGAAACCTACAAAAACTTAGGGGTTGACTTTGATAGTTATTATTATGAAAGCGATACGTACTTACTAGGAAAAGAATTTATTTCATCCGGTTTAAAATCAGGAGTTTTTTACAAAAAAGATGATGGTTCAGTTTGGTGTGATCTCTCCGAAGATGGATTAGATGAAAAGATTGTCCTTCGTGCTGATGGAACTGCTGTTTACATGACTCAAGATATAGGTACCGCCGTACAGAGAGTTAAAGATTGCCCTGATATTAACTCAATGGTTTATACCGTTGGTAATGAGCAAGACTATCATTTTAAAGTTCTTTTTTTAATACTTAAAAAACTAGGTTTTTCATGGTCTGAAAATTTATTTCATTTAAGTTATGGAATGGTCGATTTGCCAAGTGGCAAAATGAAAAGTAGAGAAGGTACTGTCGTTGATGCTGATGATTTGATGCAAGAGATGACTAATACCGCAAAAGAGATTTCTAAAAATTTAGGAAAGCTAGAGGGTCTTTCTGAAGATGAAAAAAATAATGTATATAAGATTGTTGGCTTAGGCGCACTTAAGTATTACATCCTAAAGGTTGATCCTAAAAAAAGAATTCTTTTCGACCCAAAAGAATCAGTAGATTTTCAAGGAAATACTGCATCTTTCATTCAATACTCTTATGCAAGAATTCAATCTATTCTTAACGGAATTAATTTTGAGTTATCAAAAGATAAATATGATAGAAAATTGGAAGACAAGGAAAAAGAGTTAATCAAACAAATTGATTTGTTTCCTTCAGCTATTAGTGCAGCTGCTAGCTCACATAATCCAGCACTAGTCGCTAATTATGTTTACGATTTGGTAAAGTCATTCAATTCATTTTATCAATCTTTACCGATTTTAAAATCTGCTTTTGAAGACAAGAAAACATTTAGAGTTGAGCTTTCAAAATTAGTTGGAATAACGATAAAAAATGCACTATCACTTTTGGGCATTGGTGTGGTTGATAGAATGTAATTTTAATATGAGTTTTAAATTTTTTATTTTACAGTATGTTTAGTAATCTAAGTGAAAAATTAGATAAAGCCCTACAAGTCTTAAAGGGCCATGGAAGTATAACTGAAATTAATGTTGCAGAGACATTAAAAGAAGTTAGGCGTGCACTTCTTGATGCAGACGTAAACTTTAAAACAGCTAAAGATTTTACTCAAAGAGTTAAGGAAAAAGCTATTGGTCAAGATGTTTTAACAAATCTTAAGCCTGGTCAGTTAATGGTCAAAATAGTAAAAGACGAATTGGCCGAGTTGATGGGTGGTGAGACATCTGAAATAAATTTGAAATACAAACCTGCAATTGTTTTAATGTCAGGTTTACAAGGGTCTGGTAAAACTACTTTCAGTGCAAAGCTTGCAAACGATATAAGAAAGAAAAAATCATTAAAACCATTAATGGTTGCTTGTGATGTTTACAGACCTGCAGCGATTGAACAGCTACATGTTCTTGGTAAAGATTTAGATATCGAGGTATATTCTGAAGAAGATAACAAAGATCCTGTAGCAATTGCTAAAGCAGGAGTAAAGCATGGTAAATCAAAAGGACATAATTTAATCATCATTGATACAGCTGGTAGGCTGGCAATTGATGAAGAAATGATGAATGAAATATCAAATATTAAAAAAGCTATTAAGCCAAGTGAAATTTTATTTGTTGTTGATTCTATGACTGGTCAAGATGCAGTCAATAGCGCTAAAGTTTTTAATGATGTGTTGGATTTTGATGGAGTTGTTCTTACCAAATTAGATGGTGATGCGCGTGGTGGTGCTGCCTTATCTATTAAAAGCGTAGTTGATAAACCGATCAAGTTTATTGGTACTGGCGAGAAGATGGATGCAATGGATGTTTTTCATCCAAGTAGAATGGCTGATAGAATTCTTGGGATGGGTGATGTTGTTTCACTTGTTGAAAGAGCACAACAGCAATTTGACCAAGAGGAAGCAAGAAAGATTCAAAAGAAAATTGCTAAAAACAAATTCGGTCTTGATGATTTTATGAAGCAAATTCAGCAGATTAAAAAAATGGGAGACATGAAAGATTTAGTTGGTATGATACCCGGTGCTAGTAAAATGATGAAAGAATCGGGTGAACAAGTTGACAATGAATCTTTTAAACCAATTGAGGCAATTATTAATTCTATGACGCCAAAAGAAAGAGCTCTTCCATCAATTCTAGATCAGTCCAGAAAAAAACGAATTAGTAAAGGATCGGGAAGATCAGTTGAAGAAATAAATCAACTAATCAAGCAGTTCAATCAAATGAGTAAAATGATGAAGATGATGCAGGGAATGGGTCAAGGTAAAATGATGCAGATGATGCAAAACATGAAGGGTAAATGATAATTCTAGACGGAAAAAAAACAAGTAACGATATTAAAGCTGAAATTGCAGAATCTGTAAAAGAGATTATTGCAGACGGTTCAAGACCTCCTCATTTAGTTGCAGTTATAGTTGGTGATGATGGAGCTAGCTTGACCTACGTTGGCAGTAAGGTTCGTGCTTGTAAAAAGGTTGGTTTTGAGTCTACTTTAATAAAACTACCTGAGTCAATTTCTGAAAATGAACTACTTGAAAAAGTTAATGAGTTGAATAATGATGAAAATATAGACGGTTATATTGTTCAACTTCCATTACCCAAACACATAGACTCTCAAAAAATATTAATGGCTGTTGATGCTGATAAAGATGTGGATGGTTTTCATCCAACTAATTTTGGAAAAATGGCTCTTAGTCTTCCAACTTTTATTTCAGCAACTCCCTTTGGAATTATGGAGCTTTTAAAAAGGTATGATGTTGAAACCTCAGGAAAGCATACAGTTGTTATTGGTCGATCAGATATTGTTGGTAGGCCAATTAGTATTTTGATGAGCCAAAAATCTAATCCGGGGAATTCAACAGTAACACTCGCTCATAGTAGAACCAAAAATATTGAAGAGTTAACCAAACAAGCTGATATTATAATTTCAGCACTGGGGGTTCCAAATTTTGTAAAGGCAGAAATGGTCAAAGATGGTGCTGTGATTGTGGATGTTGGGATAACACGGGTAGCTGATAATTCTGCAAAAGGTTATAAGATTGTTGGTGATGTTGATTATAAAAATGTATCAAAAAAATCTAGCTTTATCACTCCAGTACCTGGTGGCGTTGGGCCTATGACAATAGCTATGCTATTGAAAAACACATTGCTAGCTTATAAGGGATAGCTTAATTTGAGTATTCCTGTTATTGTAATGTCTATCATATTTTATTGAAATTTTCATTTTTTTTAGTAATTTAAAGGCTTGCCTTTAACAGTACAGTACAATTAATCTAATTTCTATGAAAAAAAATTACTTATTTACATTAATATTTATTCTGTTATTTTCATTCTCATATTCAGCAACCTACTATGTTGCTACTGCTGCAAATGGGGGAAGTAATGGAAACACTGGAACAGAAGCCTCTCCATGGTTAACTTTAACCTATGCTGTATCTCAGGCAAGTTCTGGTGATACAATTATTATCGGGCCTGGTACGTACTCCTCTGATGCAGAAATTACAATTAATGATCCTTTAACTATCCAGGGTCATGGAAGGGATGAAACAATCTTCGATGGAACCAGTTCTGAAACTGATGAAGGATTTCTTATTATTCTTGCTGACGAAGTAACAATATCCAATATGACTATACAGAAATATACTCGATCTTCAGGTACTTCTCAGGGTGGTGGAGCTGCAATTAGAATTGGAGCTGCAAGAGGCACTTCAAGCACATCTACTGCGATTGATGTAGATTTGACTGATATTAAATTTTATAAAAATACCGCCAGTAATGGAAATGATGAAGGTGGTGCGATTCAGTTTGTAACACAAACGAGTAATACTAATTCAACATTAGATGTTCGTCGATGCTTATTTTATGATAATTCAAGTACATACAGAGGTGGGGTAGCCTTACTTGAAGATGGTGTAACTACAAAATTTTATAATTCAGTTATGGTCGATAATAGTTCTGCTTATGGTGGTGCTATTTATCAAAGAGATGAGGTAAATGAGTCAGGACATTCTTATTTATATTTTATTAATTGTACATTATATAGAAATACTGCAACAACATCTTGGATATATAATTCTGGAAATGTTTTTAGCTATTCGGGGTATGATAGAACTTATGTTATAGCCATTAACTCTATTATAATGTACGCTAAAACTGCAAGTGGTTGGGCTGAAGATTTTAATACATCATCATACAGCAGATATTATGGATATCTTATAGATACCTATACTCGTCGTGTAGATGGTTCTGGATCTGATATTGATTATATGGATAACTTTTCAACTGCTCAAGAATACACAGCTGGTGGTACATGGCCGGGAATTTCTGGAGGTGATAAAAAAATGCATTTTGATTTTCATGATATAGATGGTGACGGTGTTCTTGAGGGTGGTGACGGTGATTATGCGACAACAAGTGTACATGCTATAGGAAAGGCTGGTCAGAGCTCTGACTTAACCAGTTCATGGTTAGACACAAATAGTGCAAATTGGGTGCCATCTGTTGATGTTAATGGTGTGACAAGACCTCAAGGATCAGGTTCTGATATTGGTGCTTATGAGTATAGAAATACATGGGATGGGTCTGAAAGTACTGACTGGGCAACTGCTGCAAACTGGACTTTAAATACCGTTCCAAGTTCAACCTCTGCATACAACTCACCTAAGATTCCAGCATCACAATCTGCTGAAATTGATGGACTTACCGTTTCTAACTTTCCTGTGATATCAACTGATGTTGAAATTGCAAATTTAAAAATTGATAACGGGGCGAGTATAACTATTTCAAAAACAGGGTCTCTAAAAGTAACAAATGATTTTATCAATAACGGAACACTTACAATGCAATCTGACTCAGAAAATTTTTCATCTTTGATTGTACAGGGAAATGCTTATGGAGAGTCTGTTCATGAAGATGACGGAACCGTAAGTTCAACTAATTCAGGAAATATTACCTACCAGAGATACGTTGCAGATGAGGGAACTAATGAGTGGGATTTTATAGGTTCCCCGGTTGAAGGGCAAGACTTGCAAAGTTTAATAGACAATAACAGTTCATTGGCAACAAATAGTTCATTGGTTGCTATAGGGCCATATGATAATAGTGCCTCTAATGGTGATGCTGATACATCCAATTTTTACACCTACTACAATACAACAGGTAATTCCGGAACTACTCTTCCTGTCGGTAAGGGATATGTAATGGCTACAGACGAAGGTTCTACTGACGCTACTGTCAACTTCTCAGGTCCTGTTGTGACCGAGAACATATATTACACAATAACAAACGCTACATCTTCAAATACAAATTATGGTAAATTTAATTTGGTAGCTAATCCATATACATCTTTCATCAATGCAAATTCCAATACAGGCGGAACTAATTTTGTAACAGTTAATTCTGATGCTGGAAATCTTCTTTCCGGATTTGTTTATGTTTATGGATATGATGGTGATGGTACATTTACTTATTACAATAATACGTCATCGGCAGTAAGAATAGCACCTGGTCAGGGCTTTTTTGTTGCATCGAAAGTAGGAGGAGCCTCCCTCCAGTTTACCAAAGCTATGCAAACCAATACAGGTAGCGACGACTTTATCTCTGGTGATAATATGGAAAATACTGAGGTGGTTATTAAATTATTTAACGGAGATAATGAATTGGATTCCACGAAGCTTTTCTTTGAAGAGGGCCTCTCACTTGGGTTGGATGATGGATATGATGCAGGATCATTTGATCAAAACAGCCCAATCATGACAAGATTAGTTGAGGACGATGAAGGCTATGGAATGGCTATCAATGCAATGGGTCTTGACGCCATGGAAAATGCTGTAATTCCATTGGTGATAAATCAGGCAGCTGGTCAAGAGTTTAGAATTAACCTTTTTACGGCTACTATTCCAGATCCAAATGTTTATTTAGAAGATGTCGAGGAAGGAACCTTTACTAATCTATATGAAGGAGACTTTGTTTACACACCAACAAGTGATTTAAGTGGTGTTGGAAGAT
>CACLAD010000025.1 GCA_902604715.1 uncultured Bacteroidota bacterium | reverse complement strand
GGTTTTGTGCAAGACCAGCATTGGCTACACCGTTTTTGTAAACCTGAATTTTGTAATTGTTAACATTTTCATTTACCCAAGTACCAGTAGTTTCAGTCCATTCACCACTAGCACCTGTGTTTCCTTCAACTAAGTCAACAACTAAAACATTATCCCAACCTCCGTCGGCATTTTGTCCTTTAATTGTAAACTTTGGTGCTCCTTCTGTGTAGTCAATCGAACCTCCAGTCCATCTGTGAAAGAAAGAATAAGTGTATGTACCAAGTGCTAATTCACCAACTTCTTGAGCAATAAATTCGCCATTGGAACCATTAGTTTTATAAGTTTTAAACATTCTGTCACCAGAATGCGTAGGGCCATGACCGCCTGTTGAAGGTGCATAATTTAACCCAGCTCCGGATGTCCATCCACACTGAGTTTCACCATCATAGGTACCACCACCCCAAGAAAAACAACCAGCACCTGAACCAGTCCACCCACTAGAGGTATCGACCTGTCCATTGCTGTTCGCAAGTAAGTCGTCTCCAACATTTTGCGAGTTTAAATTGAGACTAACTAAAAGTAGGAAGGAAAAAAAGATTCCCTGCCATAATTTTATGTTAGTTAAAAATTGAGTAGTTTTCATCATAAATTTAGTTTTTGATTATTAAATACTTTTTTTATGCGCACTCCAAGATTTCATTTTGTCCTCTCCGAGTACTGCATTGAGTTTACCCCACAATCTATTTTGAAGTTTCTTTAGTTCAGCTCTCATCATCGGTTTATCAGATTTGTGAGTGGTACGAATTCTTTGAGCATCGATAAATCTTTTGAGTTGAATATGATAAATTTTTTCAGATGTTTCTTCATCCAATGATAAAACCATACTCATTTCATCAGAAATTTTCTTTGCTCTATCAATAAGTCCATCCTGTGAATAAACAGAAAATGAAAACATTAAAGAAAAAAATAAAATGTAGAGTATCCTCATTAAAATTAATATAGTCGCGTAATATAGCAATTTTTATACATTTATCAAGAATATTATAATTTTTATTTCGTAAAAATTTCATTTTAATAAAAAAGTGATATAATTAGTGAAAAAAAAATAATTTTTAGTGGTATGAATTGATAATTCTTAAAGGTTTCTGCTTCCAGGTTATCCCTGGTTTCCATTTAGGCGCTTGAACCTTAGTTAAATAATCATCAAGCATTTTTTCTAATCTTCTTGTGATTTTTGTATTTACTAGCTTTCCTTTAATTATAATATTAGACAAATCAACAGACTCGCTCAAATCATTTTTGATATCATATAAGTTTAACTCATTATTGTCATGATACTTTATCAGTTTAAGTGAGTCAATTATAACAGCTGAATGAGCTCTTTCAAGGGCAATCTTATTCTCATAGGGAACGTGGAAAAAGAGCCCTTTTGATTTTCTGTTAACAGAATCACTTTCATTATTTATAAGATCCTTAAAGCTACCACCATCCAATTCACTTTTTTTTAATTTTTTATTACCTGCAATATCAATGATTGTTGGCAATAAATCTGAAAATGATATTGGAGTATCAGAATATCTTGTTTTATCGATTCCAGGCCCCATTATTATCAAAGGCACTCTTATTCCACCTTCTGTGGCATCCCATTTTCCTCTTTGTAAGGGATAATTATAGCTTTGTTTGTAGTGTTTTCGGGGTGTTATGATAGGAACAGAACCATTATCAGAAGTATATATCACATAAGTGTTGTTTTCGATATTCAGTTCTTTTAATTTATCCAATATCAAACCTACACTTTCATCTAAATCAAAGGTCATTGCCGCAAGACCTAAATTATAATGGATTTCGCCAGATTTTTTGTTTTTGAATCTATTGTAAGTACTCTTTCTTGCACTCACATCTGAGTGTATTGCATAATGAGAAATCTGAAGAAAAAATGGTGTGTTTTTTTTATTATTTTCTTCTATGAAATCAATTGCTCTTTTCGTCACACTAAATATCTTTTTTGGATCGGATGATTCGTTGTTGCTCCACTGAAGTTTATTGGAATTATAATTAAAAACTCCATCTTTATTTTTTGTTGGTCCATCGCTAACATCATATCCAATAGATTCTGGTGTTGAATCCATTCCCCATTTTCCAAAATGTGCAGTGTTGTAGCTTGGGTTAATAATTTTTAATTGCTTCGGAATTGATATTTTTTCCTCATGATCAATGTGTTCAGTGTTCATACCGACTCGAATCATTTTTAATCTTGCGGGTGTTTGTCCAAACTGAATACTGTACCTAGATGGAGCACAAACTGGAGCACTAGCATACGCATTTGAGAATATTATTCCCTTCGCAGCAATTTTTTCGATATTTGGAGTTTCATAATAATCACTTTTAGAGAGCTCATTATCATGAATCATTTTTACTGATGTCCCATTCCAACCTTGATCGTCAGCCAATATGAAAATAAAATTTGGATTATTTTCGTAATTCTTTGCATATAGGATTTGAATTGTTAAAAGAAGTATTGAAAATAAAAAAGCCTTTGGCATAAACCTAGTCTATTTGGCTGTTTGTTGAGACCTCGATAATTGGAATTGGCCATGTGTAATCTTCGGATTGCCTTGCTCCATCGGTATTACCATAAACAAATCTGCAATATTCATCATACACACCAAACCTGGTTAAATCAAAAAATCTATGACCTTCCATGTATAGTTCAACCGCTCTTTCTCTTAATATTTGTTCTCTGAAATCTTGCATTGAAATTGAAGAGTAATCAATTTCGGTCATCCCAACTCTTGTCCTAAGTATGTTGATATCAGCGTTTGCAGCTGATGGATCAGATAAAATTTCGGCACTAGCCTCAGCTCTCATCAAATAGACATCAGCTAGCCTTATAACATGCCAATTTTGTCTACTTGTATATTCTGTGGTTGCTTCAGTGTCAATATATTTTGCAGTCCATACTTGCCACAACGTACCTAAGGTATTTCCTGTTTCAAGATTTGTAGGAATATAACCAGTACTCCATGGATTTATATTGAATTGTCTTGTTGCGGTTTCATACTGAGTAATAATTGAATTTTGATATCTATTATCAAATTTGTCAATCATGTTATTGATAAATAATGGTTTCAACTTATTATTTCCTCCAAACCCACTGCCTGAAAGTCCCGCATTTCTTGGTGTAAAAAGATTTGATACAGCCGTTCCTTGACCACTTAGTGATGAACCTTGTACATCAAATATCATTTCGTTATTATTACCATTATCAGCATTAAAAATTGTGGTCCAATCTTCGAGTGATGATGAAAGATTAAAACCTTGCCCTGAAATAGCTGAATCAGAATGGTCTTTTGCATATTGATAGTAAGATTGATACGATTCAGAAAATTGAAGATAAAGTTCATTGCCAAGAACCCCGTCATTTGCAGTTCTTTTACACGATGCTATTCTTGTGTATACTTTGGCTAACAACGCATGAGCCGAGGTATTTGTTGCTCTTCCTAAATCATTGGTATAGTTACCTCGAGATTCATTTCTTCCCCAGCAATGTAAAGACGCATAGTTCAAATCATCTATAATTGAATCATAAATTTCAACGATTGAGGAAACAGCTAATCCCTGATCATCACCAGCTTCAACAGGTGTGATTCTTAGTGGTACTTCTCCAAAGCATCTAACGAGATTAAAGTAGTGAAGTGCTCTTAAAAATTTAGCCTCACCAATAATTCTATCTTTTAGTTCTTCATCCATATCAATATTAGGAACATTTGCAATGACATTATTAGCCTCTCTAATTCCTAAATAAAGCTCTTTCCATAAATTGTTTAAGCTTTGATTTGTGGAGGTGACAATTCCTCTTTTAAACTCGTTATATAGATAAGTAGATAGTCCTTGATCTGATGAAGCAAAGAGTGTCGGCATAAATTGTTGTTTATAGTATCCTACACCACTTTTTAATCTTGCGTATGATGCAGTAAGTGCCGCTAAAGCATCTGTTTCATTTTGGTAAAAATTTTCAGTGCTGGGCTGAGTAAATGGCTCTTCATCAAGAACATTGCATGAGCTAATTGTAAAAAATACCAGTATTGCCGATAAATAATATTTAAAATCTTTCATAATCTAATAATTAAATTTTAACCCTAATAGTAATGATCTTGTTCCAGGATATGTTCCAAAATCAACTCCTCTTTTTTGAGGGTTTTTTGTATATGTTCTGACCTCAGGGTCATAACCGGGATAATCTGTCCAAACAACTAAATTTTGACCTGCTAGATAAACCCTCATGTTTTTTCCATCTTTTAAATCAAAATTATATCCAATATTAATGTTCTTTAATCTGATAAATGAGCCATCAAATATATTTCTGTCTGACGAAATTGCTCTTGACCCAGTTTCTATCATCGCACCCGGATGATTTACCGAATTTAAATTTCCAACTGACTCGTCATAAATATAATTTCCATTTTCATAATATAAAGGAGCAATCCATGAATTAGCGTAGGAAGAGCTTAAAATATTTGTTGTTTTCTGAAGTCCACTAAGCTGCCATGAATCTACCCAAAATAAATCTCCTCCTTTTTGACCAGTAAATAGAATACTAGCATCCCAATTTTTGTAGGTAAAGTTATTTGAAATTGAATATGTAAAATCTGGATTAGGGTCACCGATTTTGACATAATCGTCAAAATTAATTTCTTGAATTTCAAGGGGTTGACCTGAATCATCAAGATCTACATGATGGTTAATATATTTTATTTCTCCAGGGGCTGCTCCAGCAATTCCACTTGCATTTGCTTCTTCCCAGGATGAATATATGCCGTTGGTTTCGGCTCCCCAATAAATCCCAAGTGGCTGATCGACCATAAATAGAATTGGATATGCTTGAGAAAATCCAACGGAGGGACCCAACTGAAAGTCAAGATTTGAATTTAATTTTTTTAGTTTATTTCTATTTACACCAATATTTGCATTAACAGTCCAGTTTAGATCTTTTTTATCTATTATTAAAGCATCTATATTGAATTCAATTCCTTTATTTTCAACCTCACCAAAATTGTCCACTCTGCTTGTATAGCCATTAGATGGTGGTAGCTGAACATATTGCAGAAGGTCATGGGTTAGCTTGTGATATAAATCAACTGTTAAATTTAGCTTAGATCCATAAAGACCTAAATCAACCCCAAAATTAAATTGATCTGTGGTTTCCCAAGTTAAATCATCATTAGCTAAATTAGATTCATAAAATCCAGTTATTATTTCATCATTAAAATTGTATCTTATTGGAGTCATCAATGCAAGAGACTGATAAGGGTTGATAGGATTACTACCAATTTTTCCATAGGAAAACCTAAATTTTAATTCATCTAAGTTTTCATATTTCTCAAACAATTTTTCTTTTGATGCAAACCAGGAAAATGCTACAGAAGGGAAAATTGCACTCTTTTTATTTGTAGCAAATTTGGACGACGCATCAAGTCTTGCATTGATGTCTACAAAGTATTTTCGCTTATAATTATATCCTATACGAAATAATGTTGAAAGTAAACCTACTTCCCTGAACTGAGTGATTGGGACTAAAATTTCTTCTGCAGAAGTAAAATTATAAAATGACGTTGCGTCCGTTCCAAACCCTCTCGCTTTATTGAATATTGATCTAATTTCATTTTTTTCAAAAGTACCTACTAGTGTTGCATCAATTCTGTGATTTTCAAATCGGTTTCTGTAACGTAGATTGGCTTCTGCGTATAATTTACTGTTTTCTAAGAATGCCTGAGACGCCTCACCATTTGTATTTCTTCCTCTTGTTGTATTTAGTGGATAATAATTATCTCTGTTACTTTTTTGAAAATTATAAGATCCTTTTAATGTTCCAGTTAATTTTGGTGTGATTTTTCCAACAAGCTGGATTGTTTGTCTAAAAGAAGTTGACTCTTTGATATCCACAACATATCTTGCTAATGTATATGGATTTGAAACAACATTTCCTTCATTAAGAGCAGCGTAAATATCATCATCTTGTCCAGGTTCTAATAAAGAAAAAATTGGCTGAAATTGTAATGCTTGGGACACAACACCTCTTTGTTGGAAAATTTCACCATTTCCAACCGAGGCTGCATTTCCTTTTTTATGTGTGAAATAAGTTTTGGAATAAACATCAATTTTATCATTAAATGCTTTCCTTTTGGCATTCATGTTATAGTTTATACTCTTATTGTTTGAATTTATGATGACACCTTCTTGGTTGTTAATACCTAGACCCATAGAAATATTCCTCTTAAAATTGCCACCTCTGTAATTTAAATTATATCTGTTGCTTAATGCCACCCTGTACGTTTTGTCTTGCCAATTTGTATTGACACCTGTTGTTTGTGGATAGGGTAGTTCATATTCAATAATTTCTGGGAAATTACTAGTGTTTATAAGTTGGCTTCCGTCAAAAGGTCCTCCAAACCTGTTAGGATCAGTAATTTCTTTAAAAATTTGATTTAGTACTCTTTGATTCATATAACTTTCAAATCCAAAGCCATCTAAAACATCAATATTGTTTCTTACGGTTGTTGCATAGCTCTCGTAGCTTACAGAAATCTTATCTGATCCATCTTCGTTATTAGCTGTCTTAGTGGTAATTAAAATTACACCATTTGCTCCCCTGGCTCCGTATATAGCAGTTGCTGCAGCATCCTTAAGCACTTCAATTTTATCAATATCGTTCGGATTTATAAAACTGAGGGAGCTTTGTGATTCTCCGCTACCATCCATTCCTTGTGCATCCGTGAGAGGATCAACCGGAATTCCATCTAATACATATAAGGGTTGGGTTCCACCTAAAATCGAATTAGTTCCTCTTATTGAAACTCCAGATCCACCACCTGGCTCAGAACTTTCGGACACCACTAGTCCAGAAACCTGTCCTTGTAATATGCTTTCCACACTTCCGCTTCTATTTTTTTCAAGTTGTTCAGATTTTATTTGAGTTATTGATCCAGATAAATCTTTCTCACTAATATCAAAATAACCTACACTAACTGTTACTTCATCTAGTTCGTTAAGGTCAGTTTCTAAATAAACAGAGATTGGTGAGGATAATATGGGTAACTCAATCGTTTTCCTTCCTATGTATGAAATTTGAATATTATCCCCTATTTTTAATAAAATTTCAAAATTTCCATCAAAATCCGTGATAACTCCTGATTCAGAGTCAACCACCTGAATTGTTGCACCAGCAAGAGGAATTTCAGTTTCTTTTTCAAAAACCTGCCCTTTTAAATTTAATTCTTGAGATAAAAGATTTATGGATAACAAAAGTGTTATGTATAAAATGTATTTTTTCATCATTATTTTTTAATCTGGGTTTTTAACCACCAGTCTCTGTCTGGATTGTACTTGTATTTTTTTTGTAATCTTTTTGATTCATTCCTCAATTCTTTTTCAATTTCATCATAATCTTCATTGTTAATCAAATTATTCATTTCACCTGGATCATTTATTAAATCGTAAAGTTCATCAATATCATTTTCTAAAAAATTATCTACTAATTTAAAGTTTTTTGTTCTCACAGCTAATTGATCTGGACCAGCATAAGGCCATGCATCGTCTACATAATACTCAAATAATATTGCTTTTCTCCATTTTTTGACGTTTTTACCTCTTATTAGTTCCAACATTGATTCACCCTGCATATAGTCAGGTTTATTTATTCCAGCAAAATCTAAAATAGTTGGTGCTAAATCAATGTTTAAACACTGCTCATTTACCTCTGTATTTTTTTTGATCAGTTTTGGGTATCTGATAATCATCGGAACCCTTATAGAATTTTCATAAGCAAGTCTCTTGTCTTTATATGTATGTTCGCCCATAAAGTATCCATTATCGCTGCTGTAAATAATTACTGTATTATCTAACTCACCAATTTTTTCAAGCGTTTCAATTACTTTACCAAGAGATTCATCAACTGCAATTAAACTTCTAAGTAATTGCATATTTTTATACTTATTTATTGGCCATTTTTTTTCTTTTAGGGTTTTAGGGATATCGTCACCTTCTTTCCACTTAAATCCAAAAGTTTTTCTTCTTTGCCACTCTGGTTTTCCTTCGAATGTTTCTTTGTGCATATTATAAGGAGGTTCAGGAAGTTTTTCCCCTTTAAATAAGTCTTTATGTCTTGGTGCCGGGAGGTGTCTTTCGTGTACTGCTTTATGCCAAAGGTTCAAACTGAATGGTCTGCTAGAATCTCTTCTATTTAAGAGCCAATCAATGGTTTTTTTTGTCAGTATATCCGTGATATAACCCTTTTCTTTAGTCTCAACTCCATTATCATTTACTTCAGGATTGAAATATTGACCCTGCCCTATAAAACTGTACCAATAATCAAATCCAGGTCTTATGTGTTCTTTGCCACGTTTGTGAGCCATGTGTATTTTACCTATGTGGGCTGTTTCATATCCGTTTTCTTTTAAATGAACCGAGTATGGTGCAAATGAAATCCAGTCAGGATCAACGTGCTTGTTATTTTGATTAACTCCATGAATATGAGGGTAAGTTCCCGTTAAAAAACTTGCTCTTGATGGAGAACATATTGATTGTGTTACAAAAAAATTCTTGATGTTCACACCTTCTGAAGCTAACTTATCGATATTTGGTGTCTTCAAAAAGGGGTATCTTTTAGAAAACCCAACTGCATCGTATGGTTGATCATCAACCAAAATAAAAAGGAAGTTTGGTTTTTTATCGTTTTTTTCAGCACTTAAATTATAAGTGAAGAGAATAGATAAAAAAATTAACAGTCTTGTCATTGTAAAAGAAATATATGAAAATAAAACTTAGTTATAAATAATTGTTGTTAATCTAACTACTTTTTCTATAATTTTATTTTAATTAAATATATGCTAATTCTTCACGAATTTGATATAATGGTTGTTGAAATTTAAAATATAGATTCCTTTAGATAAGAATGATATATCGATATTTTTTGAAAGGGGTAAAATATTGATTTTTTCACCATTTATATTAATTATCTGAATTTTCCATATTTCTTCATCAAAATTGATGTTTATATAACTGCTTGATGGGTTTGGATAAACGATAATTTCTTCACCAAACTCAAGTGAATTAGTTGACAGAAATTCATGATCTGGATTACACTCAATCTGTTCAAAATCATAGTTTTCTGAATCTAAATTGCTTGGAGAAGTATATCTTCTTTCTGAGATTGATTTTGTAGAAATGAATCCATTATATAATTCCCCTATTTGAGTAAAGTTGTTGTTGCTATCAAAGAAATTTGCAACTTGGGTTGTTGGAGGAAAGAAAGAGTATCTTTCTACATAGTTTGTTTCTTCAAGAAAAGGTAATGCTAGCTGAAGAAATTGCCTGTGTACCCATTCATTTCTATGTCTGTTTGCATTAAACTCAGTTATCCAAATGGGTAGACCATATATTTGATGTACTGACTCAATATAATTCACAAATCTGTTAAATACATCTTGTGGATTAGCGTTAGGTGAATTCTGTGGGTTAGCTCCCCAATCATACCAATGAACAGCAATTACATCTATTCTAATATTTTCCTCAATAGCTTTGGAGTTAAATTCATTTAGCCAGCCAAAAACTGCATCTTGTCTGCAGGCTGGAGAAACCATCCTTAAACCTGATTTTAGTAGATTTTTATAGTAAGTCAGGGAGGTATCAATTACGCACATATTTCCATATTGACCGGATTGTCCATTACAATCATCAGGCTCATTGAACCCAAGTACATGAGTAGATTTATACTTACTTTTTATTATTTCAATATCATTATCATCATCCGCAGCCCCTTTTCCCCATGCCATCGGCGTATATTCGCGATCCAAATCAGAACTTCCATTGTTACTCCATTTATAAAACCAACCATTATTCATGTAATGAATATCACCAGCAGTTCCTTTTTTACTTACCCAATTCCACGGAATAACTCTTATGAATGAAATTTTATTATTTAAATAATTTGATAATTCCTCAATTATAATGTCTTCTTCAGAAGCGATAAATACTTTACTGTTTCCGCTACCATCATTATTCTCAGCAAATGTGGCCATGTATCCTTTTTTTAAAATAAAAGATGAAATATCATCATTTAAATTACTAGCAATCGAATCATCAACAAGAACATCATTTGTAGAAATATTTGCAAATTCACCGTTTAGATTAAACTCCGAAAATACTGTCAGGAAAGAGTTATTTTGCTGATTTGGTCGAAAAATTGAGCCATTATAATAATTGTCAATTCTTAAGTTTTCAGGGTATGATAATAATTGGTTTTCTTGAAAGAAATTATCATAATAGTAATAATACGCACTGTTTGGTTCTACATTTAACAGACGAATCCATGATTTATTTGATTCAAATATAATAGATAATCCATCATGTAGGGGGTATGAGTTCTCCAAATTTATATAAGATGATTCCCCAAGGATAATACTTCCAAGCCCATTTATTGAATCTCCGTTAAGTTCTCCGTTTATGATAGTTATTTTTCCGTTTTCCCCTAAATAAATTTCATTTTCTGCTGAAACTTCACAGCTTATAAAAAGCTCAAATTCAATATTTTCACCTGGGTTAATTGAGTTGATTGATGGTATTTCAGAAGTGCTAGTGTCTTTCCAATTTAATTCATTAAAAAAATCAATATCACCAGAGGCTCCTGTCCATTGATATTGTTGAGCGTGTGAAATAAGCCCCACAAAAATTAACATAAATTTGAAATAATTTTTCATATTTTGTTTAAACAATACTAAAATGTAAATTTAAGACATGGGTGATAATAAAAAAATAATTTTATTTGTACTGCTTTTTATTTTCAATATTTTTCTCATTGATGCAATTAATAATTCGTCATCAGACAAGCTGAATGTATTATTTATAATCGCAGATGATTTGAATTGTGATATAGGTGTTTACGGAAATAAAGATGTTTACACACCAAATATTGATAAGCTTGCAAGTGAGGGTGTTTTATTTGAAAATGCTCATGTTCAATATCCTTTATGTGGGCCCTCAAGAATCTCCTTAATGACAGGCCTGTATCCAGATCAAACAAAATCAAAAGATTTGAGGTTGTTTTTAAGGCAGACAATTCCAGATGTAATTACAATTGGACAAAGGTTTATCATGGAAAATTACAATTCTGTTAGGGTTGGTAAAATCTATCATTATCACAACCCAAGAGATATTGGTACATCAGGTCACGATGATCATTTTACATGGGATCAAACTGTAAACCCCTACGGAAGAGATAAAATCGAGGAATATAAATTAAACAAGGTCAAAGAAAATTTTGATGGAGCAACACTCAGCTGGTTAGAGTCTGAAGGTTTAGACAGTGAACAAACTGATGGGATTGGTGCTGATGAAACAATTAAATTTCTAGATGAGTTTTCAAAGAGTAAAGAAAATTTCTTTTTAGCTTTTGGGCTGTACAGACCTCATATTCCATTTGTTGCTCCAAAAAAATATTTTGAATTATATGAAAAGGATGATATGGTTGTACCTTCAAACGGTGATGAGTTTTTAAAAACAATTTCAGCACCAGCAGCTAAGTCTTTACGAGCTAGAAAAGAACAAATTAATCTTGATGATTCTACAATAAAAACCGTAAAAGAAGCATATTATGCTACAACTAGTTTTGTTGATGCTCAGGTTGGTAAAGTATTAGATAAATTAAAAGAAACCGGACTAGATAAAAATACCATTGTTGTGTTTACTTCAGATCATGGATATCATTTAGGAGAAAAAGGTCATTGGCAAAAACAAACATTATATGACAGATCAACAAGGGTTCCTTTAATTATATCTGGTCCAGGGATTATAAGTGGTCTAAAGATAGAAGATTCACCAGTTGAGTTAGTTGACTTGTATAAGACAATAATGGATATGGCTAATGTTTCTACTCCTAAATTTGTTCAAGGATTTAGTTTAAAGGATGTCTTAACAAGTAATATACAATTTAAAAGAAATAGTGCTTTATCTGAAATAAATGTGTTTCTGGAGGGTAAAAAAGCACAAGGTTATTCCATAAAAACTGATAGATTCAGATTAATCAAATGGAATCATAAAGATCAAAACTATTATGAACTTTATGATCATAAGTTTGAAAAAGAAGAGAATATTAACCTGGTTAATAACCCCAAGTATAACAAAGTTATTGACTCATTAAAAATCATTTTAGATAATCGAATTACTTCTGCTAGGAAAAAACCAAAGGGTCTTGGTAGACAGTTTAAAAATGCTAAACCTAATTTTGAGCCAAAAAGAATTTACTCCTCTGAAAAATCCAAATTATGAAAAAATATAAACTGATACTTTTAGTTTCCTTTGTAATTTTCAGCTGTTATGAAAAATCTATTGATTATAATCAAATAGATAGCATGATAAGTAATGAAATTGTTTCTAATAATATACCTGGTGCAGTTATATTGATTGGTGATGAGAATGGGATTAATTATCATAAATCCTACGGAATAAAAAACCCGGAAACCGGTGAGGAATTTAAAAATGATGATATTTTTAGAATTGCTTCGATGACTAAGGCAATTACATCTTTTGCTGTTGTGAAATTATGGGAAAAAGGGCTAATTGATTTTGACGACCCAATTAAGAAATATATACAGGAATTTGAATATGTTGAAATTTTAGATTCATTCAAGGAAAGCGATTCATCATACACCACAATAAAAAGAACAAAAGATATTACAATTCGTCAATTATTAACACACACATCGGGTATTGGCTATGACTTTATTGATGGTAATCCAGCTATTAAAGCTATTTATCACAAGAAAAAACAAGACTTTATGGATTATGGAGTATTATGTTTCTGTGATCAAGATGTTACAATAGGGGAGTCAATTAGAAAATTATCAGATGTCCCTTTACATCACGAGCCAGGAGAAAAATACACATATGGTATTGGCTTGGATGTCTTAGGTTATATGATTGAAATTGTTTCAAATAAGACTTTAGATGTATTCTTTAAGGAAGAGATTTTTGACCCGCTTGAAATGACGGATACATATTTTTATATTCCAGAAAGTAAGTCTGATAGATTAGTTCCGGTTCAAACTTTTAATAGCGGCCTTTCTTATAACACAAATATTCCTGACAATGACTCCTGGATAATATTTGAAGATAAAAGATTTAATGTAAATTATCCTATTGAAGGTGAGCGTGTTTTTTTTGCCGGTGGATGTGGTCTTTCAAGCACTGTTAAAGATTACTATAATTTTTTATCAATTTTTATTAATGATGGAAAATTTAAAGGAAAACAAATTATTGAGAAAACAACAAATGATTTGATATATAAAAACCAATTATCAGAAGATTTTAACACATCAATTGGTCTAGTTTTCGGAATTACGTCAAAAAATGATGAGTGGTTTAATGAGGGTAAAAATGAAGGTATTTTATACTGGGGAGGGTATTGGAATACTAATTTTTTCGCTGATAATAAAAATAAGTTAGTAGCACTTATATACAAGCAAACTCAAAATACTAGCGAAAATTCTTGGGGAAAGTTCAGAGAGATAATTTATCAGTCAATGAACTAATTACTATTTATTCTCAAAATTATCACAAGTGTATTTCTCACTTACTTCAATTTTGTGTAAACTACAAAGTGAGTTCGTAAGCAGATTTTCACAATTTACACAGCTATTACTAAGATTTAAATTTTCCATAATTTT
>CACLAD010000024.1 GCA_902604715.1 uncultured Bacteroidota bacterium | reverse complement strand
CTTGCTTATGCATTTCCAATTTTAATTTCAGGCCTAGCATTTACTATTAATGAAACCTTTGATAAAATTTTATTAGATTTTCTATTACCAAGCTCAATAGCAAAAACCGAAATTGGAATGTATGCAGCCTGTTATAAATTAGCAATTTTCATGACATTATTCTCTACAGCATATAAACTAGCCATAGAGCCTTTTTTCTTTAGTGAAGCTGATAAGAAAAGCTCAAAAAAGAGTTATGCTTTAGTTCTTGAAACGTTTGTCATAATAGGATCTTCGATACTGGTTTTAGTCATTGTTGCCCTTGATGCTTTAAAAGTAATTTTTATTGGTGACCCCGAGTATTGGCAGGCCATGTATATTGTGCCTATTATTTTGCTTGCTAATTTCTGTCTTGGCATATATCAAAATTTATCCGTTTGGTATAAAGTTTCCGACATGACTAGGTTTGCCGCATATATTTCGGGAGCAGGAGCTTTAATAACTTTATCATTAAATATAATCTTAATACCAAATTATAGTTTCTTGGGTTCGGCAGTTGCTACACTTATAGCATATTTCACTATGGCCTTGTTGTCCTATGTGATTGGAAAAAAATATTATCCTATTCCTTATAATGTATCAAAGATTTTATTTTATGTAGTATTATCTATTTCTTTATCATCAATTTCTTTTTACGGATTTAGAAATAATATATTAGTTGGAATAGCATGTATAATGCTTATGAATCTCGTAATTTTGGTCAAGGAAAAAAGACAAATAATTAAGTTACTTAATCTGATAAGATGATTATAGACATAGTAAATATCTCAAATAATAAGCTCCCAAAATATGAAACCCTTCTTTCTGCTGGTATGGACTTAAGAGCATATTTAGAAGAACCAATAGTTCTTAAGCCTCTACAAAGAACATTGGTTAAAACAGGGCTATTTGTTTCTTTACAACCAGGTTATGAAGCGCAGGTAAGGCCTAGAAGTGGATTAGCTTTAAAGAAAGGAATTTCTGTTTTAAATTCACCAGGTACAATCGATGCAGATTATCGTGGTGAAATAGGTGTGATATTAATTAACTTATCTGATTCAGATTTAAAAATTGATTCTGGAGATAGAATAGCTCAGATGGTTATAGCAAAACATGAAACTGTTTCTTGGAAATCAGTAGATAAATTGGATGATTCATTGAGGGGAGATAAAGGTTTTGGAAGCACAGGTAAATAATATTTTGATTATGAAAAAAATTATTCTTTTACTTTCCTTTTTCATTTTAAGCTCATGCTCCTTGCTTTATAATGTATCAAAAGAAAATAGTGATAGCAATAGAAAGTTTACATCTAAAAAATCTATACGTAATGCTAATAATAATTTTAATAGTATAGAGTATATTCAAGCAAAAGCTAAAGTTTCATTCAGAGATAATAATAAAATAAAATCTAATACTATAACAATGCGAATCTCTGCAAATCAAAAGATATGGATTAATGCTTCATTAGGAGCTGCTAGGATATTAATTGATAGAGATTCGATAAAATATTATAACAAAATTGAAAAAAATTATTTTATTTCTGATATTAACCTTATAAACGAGAAAATTGGTTTCGATCTAAATTTTGAAATATTTCAAAATCTCATATTAGGTATTTTAATACATAAATTTGACCCTTCATCCTTATATAAAAAATCTGAAAATAGCTATATATACAGAGATGATAAATTTATTATAAATTCAAAAGTTGTTCAATCAACCGTCTCGATTAGTCCTTATAATTTTAGAGTTCTAAAACACTCATTTAAGGACCAAAATAATTTCTTTGAAGTTTCATATGATGATTATACCATTGTTGATAAACAAATTTTACCCACAAGAATTCGTTTTTTAAATAATGGGCTGGAAAATCTGTTTATTGAGATTAAGTCTATCTCTTCTCTGGAAAAAATTAATACTCCCTTTAAAATTCCTAAAAATTATAAGCGCATCAAACTATAATGAACCCTATTAGATTACTTTTATTTTCTATGTTATTTACAATTACTGATTTAAGCTCACAATCAAAACAATCATTAGAAAAACAAAAAATAGAAATTCAAAATGAGATAAAAGTAATTGAAAAAAAACTGTCTAACTCCACAAAGAAAAAAGGGTTGATAATCTCAAATGCTGAGGATTTAAATTATAAAATCAAACTACAACAAAATTTAATCAGCAATATTAATAATCAATTAAATCTAATTTTAAACGAAATTGATGACAATGAGATTAAGCTTTCCAATTTAAAAAACAAAGAGCTGTCTTTAAAAGAAGAGCTTGCTAAGATGCTTTTGACGGGCTATAAGAAAAAATCTAATTTAAATAAGTTGATGTTTATATTTTCATCATCTTCATTCCAGCAAGCATATAAAAGGATTCAATATTTTAAACAATATGCAAGCTTTCAAAGTAAGACATTGTCAAAAATTAAAATCACCAGCTCAGAAATAGAAAATGTTATAGTCCTTCTTGACTCACAAAAGACAAATAAACAGTTGTTGATCAACGAAAACGAAAATATTGAAAAAGAATTAAGTATTCAATATAGCGATCTCAATGAGTTAATTGCTGAGGTTAACAAAGATCAAAAGAAATATAAAAACGAGATCAAAAAGAAACAAAAGCTTTCTAGGGAAATAGATAAAAAAATTGAGAAACTAATAAGGGAAGCTTTATCCAATTCAAAAAGAAATGACGGCCGTTTTAAATTAAGCCAAGAGGCTCAATTAATATCAAAAAACTTTAATGCTAATAAAGGAAGATTACCCTCGCCTGTAATAAGAGGTAATGTAGTTTTAGGCTTTGGAAAGCAACCTCATCCAATTGTAAAAACCGCTACTATCCAAAGCAATGGAGTCAGAATTCGAACATCCAATGATGTTGAGGCTAGAACAATTTTTGATGGCGAAGTCTATTCTATCATTGTTTCTAAAAATAATAGTCGTACTATTCTTATTCAGCACGGGAATTTCTTTACTGTATATAAAAATCTTTCTCAGATTTATGTGTCAAAAGGTGATATGTTAAAGACAAAGGAAGTAATTGGAAAAATTGCAACAGATCCGTTAAACGGTCAGACAATTTTAAGCTTTAGTATTTTTTATAATGGAGTTCCTCAAAATCCAAGGAATTGGATTTATAAATTATAATCTAAGAAAATAGCGCCTTTAACTCTGTTGCATCATCTGCTCTCATTTTACCAGCCAACACAAGACTTAACTGCCTTCTTCTCAAGGCAGCATCATATCTCATTTTCTCTTGGTCTGTTTCAGGATTAATCTTGTCAATTTTTATTGGTTTTCCAGAGCTGTCAACAGCAACAAAAGTATATATCGCCTCATTAGCCTTTATTTTTTTACCAATATCATCGTCAATCCAAACATCAATAAAAACTTCCATTGATGTAGTAAACGCTCTTGAAACTTTTGCTTCGATTGTAACTGTGGTCCCTATAGGAATTGATTTACCAAAAGAGACATTATTTACAGAAGATGTTACAACAATTTGTTCGGCATGACGTCTTGCAGAGATACTTGCCGCTCTATCCATCCTAGCTAATAATTCACCGCCAAATAGATTATTTAATGCATTTGTTTCGCCAGGCAAAACAGAATCAGTAAGTATAGTAAGTGAATCTTTAGGGGTTTTGATGTTTCAGAGTTTTAGTTTTTTATCAAAAGCCATGCATTTAAATCTTCCTTATTTCTGATTTCTGAGAGAGCTAATCTAGCTTCTTCAACAGTATCATAGCTATTGTAAGCAACCTGCAGTAGGCCAAATTTATTTACACCTACTTTTCTAGCCTCTATAAATCCTTTTTCCTTAAGTTGAGATATCATTCTAAATGAATTTTCCTCAAGCCTAAATGAGCCTGCAATTATATGAAAACTTCCATATTGTTTTCTGATAGGCAATTTAACCACAGGCAATGATGTATTGATATTAAATGTTGCTTTTTGTATTTTTTTCTCAATCTCCAGGCTTGCCTCAGCATACGAAGCCTTATTGAATTCATTTACACTGTCAAAGTAGCTTTTTGTAAATATTCCAGTCATGGACAAAAAGACTATAAGTATTGCAGCATATTTTAAATATGTGTTATTAATATTTTTTTGGCGTCTTTTTATTTGCGTTGAGTCAATTGAATTAAGCCCAAAGGAGCTTTTAAGAAAAATTGAGTTTTGATTAGGCACAAAAACATATTTGGTATTTTCTAAAGAAATTGAACCGATATTTTTTATTTCAATATATCTTTGTTTTTCAAGTTTCTTATTTGTTCTTTTAACCCAATTAGTAATTTTTTGTTCTCCCTTCTCATAACTAATATTTTCATTTGACGAAATTGCGTTAATCAATAATCCATCATTTTTAACTAAATTTTTATTGAAAGAAAGTTCTTTATTAGGAGGAAAAATTTTAGACCCATCAGAACTAATTTTTGCTGAGACATTCCTTGCAACTAGAGCACCAAAATTTGGGACAATGACGCAATCGTGGCTTTGTAATAATTTAAAAATATAACTACTAATTTTCATGTAATGGCCTATTAAAATCTAAGATATAAAATTAAATGAAATTTTTATTTTAATATCCTAATTTTTTGCGTACTCTACTTAAAACTTTATTGGCTGTAATAGTTGCTTTTGAAGCTCCCTTTATTAGTATTTCTTCTACCTCATTTGGATTTGAAATATAGTGATTAAACTTTTTTCTTTCCTCTGAATACTTTTCAACAATTAATTGAAATAGATCATTTTTTGCATGTCCGTATCCATAGCCCCCCCCTTCATATTTACTCTTCATTGTCTCAATTTGATTTTCATCAGCAATCAGCTTGTAGATATTATATAAATTACACGTTCTCCATTCTTTAGGGCTATCAAGTTCTTTGGAGTCGGTCTCTATAGATTTAATTTGTTTTTTTAACTCATTTTCAGAAGCAAAAATATTGATAATATTGTTTTTACTTTTACTCATTTTCTCACCGTCAGTACCGGTGATAAGCTTAGTTTCTTCTTGTAAATATTCATTCGGTAAAATAAATGTTTCTCCAAAAATATTATGAAACCTATTGGCAACATTTCTTGTTATCTCTAAGTGTTGAAGTTGATCTTTTCCGACGGGAACAATTTCAGCATCGTATAGTAAAATATCAGCAGCCATAAGCATGGGATAATTAAATAAACCAGAATTCACATCTTTTAATCTATCTTTTTTATCCTTAAAGCTATGTGCTAGCATTAGTCTGTTATATGGAAAAAAGCAACTTAGATACCAGGCAAGTTCAGTTACCTGTGGCACATCACTTTGCCTGTAAAAAATCGTGCGAGATGGATTAAGACCACATGCAAGCCATGCTGAAGCAGTAAATAGGGTGTTTTGGTTTAATTCCTTAGAGTCTTTAATCTGAGTCAGAGAGTGAAAATCTGCAATAAACAAATATGTTTCTACATCATCTTTTTTCGAAAAATTTATAGCAGGAATAATAGCCCCAAGAATATTTCCCAAGTGGGGTACCCCTGTGCTTTGAATTCCTGTGAGTACTCTTTTCGGTTTTTCACTCATAATAACAAAGGTAAATTTTTTATTAAAATAAATTAACTAGTTTTGAAACTTGTGAAAGTAGCAAAATACATTTTCTGGGCATTTTACAATATATGGTTTTACTTATTAGTATTTGTATTTACTTTAATAATAATTTTACCGTCGTTTATTATAATTCTGTTAAATAGAGATTGGTACAAAAAGTTTTATGTAATGGGTGTATTATGGTCCGATCTTATTTTATTGGGTATGGGCATGTTCCCGTCTCGGAAAGGTAATATAAAAACCAAACAAAATAGCTCATACATATTTGTGGCAAATCATGTTTCTATGATAGATGTTATGCTATTGGTTTCAACGGTAAGAAAAAACCCATTGGTTTTTATTGGAAAAAAAGAACTTGATAAGATTCCAATTTTTGGAACTATTTATAAAAGAACAATGATTTTGGTTGATAGATCAAATAACGATAGTAAAAAGCAGGTCTTTGAACAAACCAAAAAAAAATTAAATGCAGGAATAAGTTTAGGTATTTTTCCTGAAGGAACGGTACCTGGCTTGGATGTTGAACTAGCTCCTTTCAAACATGGTGCTTTCACAATGGCAATTGAGCATCAAGTTCCAATTGTTCCGATGACATTTTTAGATAATAAAAAACGATTTCCATGGAGTTTCGGAGGGCTGATTGGAGGTTCGAAGGGTACACCAGGAATATTGAGGGTCAAGATTCACGATCCAATTGAGACCAAAGGTATGGTAAAAGATGACAGGGTCAAGCTAAGCGAGGATGTCAGAAAATTAATGCTTGATGATTTAAGAAACGCCTAAATAATTTCTTTAAGTTTTGATTCAAGTGTTTCCATCAAATCCGGATTATCCTTTAAAAGAGTTTTTACAGCATCTCTTCCTTGACCAAGCTTCGTCCCTTCATAGCTAAACCACGAACCGCTTTTATTCACTATTTCTGATTCGACTGCTAAATCAATAATTTCACCAACTTTTGAAATTCCCTCACCATACATAATATCAAATTCGGCTAATTTAAAAGGAGGGGCAACTTTATTTTTTACAATCTTAACTCTAGTTTTATTACCCATAACTACTCCTTCACTATTCTTAATTTGAGTTGACCTTCTTATATCTAACCTGATAGACGCATAAAATTTTAAAGCATTACCGCCAGTTGTTGTCTCTGGGTTTCCAAACATTATACCTATTTTCTCTCTCAATTGATTTATAAAAATTACTGTACAATTAGTTTTACTAATTGAGCTGGTAAGTTTTCTTAAAGCTTGTGACATAAGCCTTGCATGAAGACCCATTTTTGAATCTCCCATTTCACCCTCAATTTCACTTTTAGGGGTAAGTGCTGCAACGGAATCAATTATTACCATGTCTATAGCCCCAGATCTAATCAAATTGTCAGCAATTTCTAATGCCTGTTCTCCATGATCAGGTTGAGATATTATTAGATTTTCTATATCGATACCTAAATTCTCAGCATAAAATCTATCAAATGCATGTTCAGCATCAATAAACGCTGCTATTCCACCCTTTTTTTGACATTCAGCGATAGCGTGTAAAGTCAATGTAGTTTTTCCAGACGATTCAGGACCGTATATTTCTACAACTCTTCCTTTTGGATAGCCACCAACACCTAAAGCAATATCAAGCCCTAAGGATCCAGAAGATATAGCCTCTACATTTTCATTAGGCGAGTCCCCCATTTTCATAACCGTACCCTTCCCGTATGTTTTATCTAGTTTATCTAGGGTTAATTTTAGTGCTTTTAATTTGTCTGCTTTATTGTTGGCCATAATTAAGTTTTTATCATTACTAATTTAGGATATCTTTTTACACAATACAATATACTAGTAGATGATTTTTATCTTTTTTTCTACTTTTGTTAGTAATTAAAAATAGTATAGCATGCAACTGTACAATAAATTAAGCTCTGATGAAAGATCTAGGATTCTAGATTCATCAAATCAAAAACGCATTATACTTTCATTTTATAAATACGCCAAGATTAATGACCCAAAAAGATTTAGGGATGATTTATTTATTTTTTGGGACTCAATCGATGTCCTAGGTCGCATTTATATTGCAAAGGAGGGAATAAATGCTCAACTATCACTTCCACAAGGGAACTTAGAAATATTTATTAAGCATCTATATTCAATTTCATTTTTAAATAAGGCTAGAATCAATATTGCATTAAAACATGAGACAAAGTCATTCTTGAAATTGAAAATCAAAGTAAGGGATAAAATTGTAGCTGATGGATTAAATGATGATTCGTTCGATGTTACCAAAAAAGGAATTCATTTAAATGCGAAAGAATTTAATAAATTGATGAAAGAAAAAAATACAATTGTGCTGGATATGAGAAATCATTATGAGAGTGAGATTGGACATTTCAAAAATGCTATTTGCCCTGATGTTGATACTTTTAGAGATTCATTGGATTTAATAGAAAATAAGCTTAAAGATCATAAGGAAGATAAAAATTTACTTATGTATTGCACTGGAGGAATTCGATGTGAAAAAGCTAGTGCTTACTTTAAACACAAAGGATTTAAGCATGTTTATCAATTAGAAGGAGGTATAATTGAATATGTACGTCAAGTGGAAAACAATCAATTAGAAAATAATTTTATAGGTAAGAATTTTGTTTTTGACAACAGACGTATTGAAAAAGTGAGCGACGATATTATTGCAAATTGTCATCAATGTGGAGAACCATTTGATATTCATACAAATTGCGCTAACGATGCATGTCATTTATTATTTATTCAATGTAATGATTGTAAAACAAAAATGAAAAACTGTTGTTCATATGATTGTTTAGAAATTAGCCAAATGCCATATGATGTCCAAAAAAAGATGAGAGAGGGCCAGAAAAACATTAATGATTTATTTAAAAAAGGTAGAACTAGTAATATAACAACTTTTAAAAAGTAATGGGTTGTAATAGCTGTAATAATAGTACTAACGGTTTACCAAAAGGGTGCAACAACAACGGAAATTGTGCAAGTGGCACTTGTGGAACTTTTACTGTTTTTGATTGGCTTGCTGATATCTCTTCATCCATACCAGAGACATTTAAAATTGTAGAAGTAAGATTTAAAAATGGAAGAAAAGGATATTTTCGAAATAATGATTTGATTGTATCAAAGGGAAACCCAATTATAACTGAGTCCACAAAAGGGTATGATATAGGTGAAATTACACTTACGGGTGAACTTGTTAAGAATCAATTAAATAAGAAGGGTATAAATATTGACGACGAACTTTTTTCCTTACTACGCTATCCAAATGAAAGTGAAATTAATAAATGGCAAGATTTAATAAATAAAGAGTCAAAAGTGCAAATTAAAGCTAGAAAAATTGCTATTGAATTAGGCTTAAAAATGAAAATTTCGGATGTTGAATTTCAGGCTGATGGAACAAAAGTAACATTTTATTATACAGCTGAGGGAAGAGTTGATTTTAGAGAATTGATTAAAAGATATGCAGCAGAATTTAAGACCAGAATTGAAATGAAGCAAGTCGGATTACGAGAGGAGGCATCTAGGCTTGGTGGAATTGGTTCGTGTGGACGGGAACTGTGTTGTTCAACTTGGTTAAATGATCTAAGAAAAGTTAATATTTCATCAGCTAGATATCAAAAGCTGTCAATTAATCCACAAAAATTAGCAGGCCAATGTGGAAAATTAAAGTGCTGTTTAAATTATGAGCTTGACACATATATAGATGCCTTAAAAGACTTTCCAAAAAAAGATGTTAAAATAAAAACAGCAAAAGGCGATGCTATTCTTCAAAAAACAGATATTTTCAAAAAACGTGTTTGGTACGCATACAAAGACAATTTTATGGAGTGGTTTGAGTTTGATATAAATGGTTTAAATAAAATGATTAATATTAATAAATCTGGCAAGCAGGTCACAGCCTTGGAAGATTATTCTTTAGTTCGTGAAGATGAGATTAGCAAAAAAACTGAAGATAGTATAAACAGATTTGACAGAAAAAAAATGAAAAAAAATGCAAGATAAAATAACCTTAGGTCTTTTATTTTTATTGTTTTCGTGTAACACCAACATTGATTTCATTGAATATAACTCTGTTGATGGAATTTGGCATAAGGATTCTATTCAGCATTTTCATTTCGAACTTGATTCTAAAGAAAATCTTTCATATAAATCGTTTATTAATCTAAGAATTGATGAAAAATACCAATTTGATAATATATTTTTAATTGTTTCATTTAAGGATTCATTGGATATTTTTTCAATTGATACACTAGAATATAAATTGGCAGACAAATACGGAAATTTTACTGGAAATAAGCGAATTAATATTGTTGAGAATTCCTTATTACACAAAGAAAATATTAGCTTAGTTAATAATAAAAAATATTTTGTTTCAATTCAACACTCGATGAGAATTATTAATAAGGTTGGAGGAATCGAAAATTTAAACGGAGTTGTTGATGTTGGTTATAAGTTAGAAAAAATAAAATAGCTTTGGAGAAAAAGTATAAATGGTATTCGCTTTTGATGTGGTTGTTTTTCTTAACACCAATCATGCTTATTACCTTTATTTTTTATTATGCCTCAATCGGGGGATTTGGAGACATGCCAGACCTTGAAGTTTTGGAAAACCCAAAAACTAACTTAGCTAGTGAAGTCATTAGTTCGGATGGTAAAACTCTTGGGAAATATTATTTTAATGATAACAGAACACCTGTAACTTTTGAGGAACTTCCAAGTCACCTTGTAGATGCTCTTATAGCTACTGAGGATATAAGGTTTTATTCTCATTCAGGCATAGATTTTAAAAGAACTGTCGGAGCTGCAATAAAGTTGGGTAAGGATGGTGGAGGAAGTACTATTACTCAACAGTTAGCAAAGTTGCTATTTACAGGTGAAGGCTCTCGAGATATCATTGAAAGGCTAACCCAGAAGTTTAAAGAATATATAATAGCTGTAAGATTAGAGAGGCACTATACTAAAAATGAAATTATTACTCAATATTTAAATTTATATGATTTTGGTAATAACGGAGATGGTATAAGAAGTGCTGCAAGAATTTATTTTGGTAAGGAGCCTATTGAACTGGATATAAACGAATCAGCAATTTTAGTTGGGATGTTAAAAAACTCTTCTTTGTATAATCCTAGACCCCATAGAAATCCAGTTGGAGTTAAAAATAGGAGAAATGTAGTTTTGGGTCAAATGAAAAAATATAATTATTTAGACGAAGTTTTGATTGATTCCTTAAAACAGCAACCACTTAATTTGAATTATACACCTGAATCACACAGAGAAGGTTTAGCAACTTATTTTAGAGAGTTTTTGAGAGCTCATATGAAAACGTGGATTAATGATGATAATAATAGAAAACCAGATGGATCAAAGTATAACCTAAATACAGATGGCTTAAAGATTTATACAACCATAAATTACTCTATGCAAGAAATGGCAGAAAAAGCTGTCGCATCTCATATGCCAAGGCTTCAGAAAGAATTCTTTGAACAAAATGAAACATTAGATGATTCTATCGCTCCATTTCGAGAGTTAACTAGTGGTGCTGTAGATACTTTATTAAGAGTTTCTATGAGAAGATCGGAGAGGTGGAGAAAAATGAAATATGATTTGAAAAAAAATGATGAGGAAATTGAGGATTCATTTTATATTCCTAAAGAAATGACTGTTTTCTCGTGGGAGGGGGAAATAGATACAACTATGACCCCTTTAGATTCAATGAAATATTACAAGTCTTTTTTTAGACCAGGAATGATGTCCATGGATCCGACTAACGGTAATATAAAGGCTTGGGTTGGAGGAATGAACTATAGACATTTTCAGTATGACATGGTTAAAAAAGGTAAACGTCAAATTGGATCAACTTTTAAACCTTTTGTTTATGCCGCAGCTATAGATCAATTAAAACTTTCACCTTGTGATACATTCCCTGACAGCCAATTTTGTATTGAAAAAAATAAATTTGGAAATGTTGAGCAATGGTGTCCAAAAAATTCTGGTGATAAATATGGAAGAACAAGAACTTTAAAAAATGCCTTAGCAAACTCGGTAAATACTGTTACCGCTAGATTGATGGACAGAATTGGACCTCGCACAGTTGTTAAATTAGCTAAAGATTTAGGAATAGAACAAAGAATTCTGCCAGTTCCGTCAATAGCACTTGGAACCCCTGATCTAAGTGTTTATGAAATGGTTGCAGCCTACTCCACTTTTGCAAATAAAGGTGTATATACACAACCAGTTTTTATAGAAAGGATAGACGATAAAAATGGTACGACCTTGTATAAGAATCAACCCATGACAAGAGATGTTTTAAGTGAAGAAGCTGCTTATGTTACTGTTAATTTATTAGAGGGTGTAACCAGGGCAGGCTCTGGAACACGGCTTAGAACAACTGGTGCAGATGAATTTAATAGAGCCTATCAAAATGTAGTAACAGGCTATCCGTATGAGTTTACCAACCCTATTGCCGGTAAGACTGGAACAACACAAAATCAAAGTGATGGTTGGTTTATCGGAATGGTTCCGAATTTAGTTACAGGTGTTTGGGTAGGAGCTGAGGATAGAGCAATTCATTTTGAGGATATAGCTTATGGTCAGGGCGCTTCAATGGCATTACCAATTTGGGGGGTGTATATGAAAAGTATATACCAAGATTCAACTCTGCTAATTTCCAAAGAATACTTTGATCGACCAAAACGGTTATCAATAGAATTAGATTGTAATAAGTTTGTAATTGACAGCACGAGCTCAGGCATTACTACTAACCAAGAGATTTTAGATATTGATTTTTAATAACTAAAAAATCTTCAATGCATTCAGGATTTTTCATAGCCCCTTTGGAAACTACATTTTCTATTTTTTCTCCTGACAAGATTTTTTTTATGGGAATTTCCATTTTTTTACCACTAATAGTATATGGTACCTGAGAAATTGAAAAAATTAAGTTTGGACTATGTCTGGGAGAACATTTACTTTTTATTGCTTTTATAATATTACTTTTAAAATCTTTATTTAATTCGTTTTCTGTTTCCACAAATAATATCAGTTTGCTAGAACCATCAATATTTAAATCAATTATTAAGGAATCTTTAATTTCTTTTATTTCGTCTAAAACCGAATAAATCTCAGATGTACCAATTCTAATTCCGTTTCTGTTTAGAGTTGCATCCGATCTACCTTGCATCAAAATCCCTCTTATTTCATCGATAAATATCCAATCTCCATGAGTCCAAACTTCCTGATTTTCACCAAAATATGAATCATTATATTTCTTAAAATTTTCATCTCCCCAAAAAAATACAGGCATCGAAGGTAATGGCTCGGTAATTACCAATTCACCAGTTTTACCTTTAATACTTTTTCCATTTTCATCCCAAGCCATTATTGACGCACCAAGCATATTACATTGTAAAAATCCAGCATATACAGGCAATTTAGGACACCCGCCAATAAATGCAGAACAAACATCTGTTCCACCACTTAATGAAATTATTTGAGTGCTTGGGAGTTTTTTTTGTAACCACTTAAATGCCTCAATCGATAATGGTGACCCTGTTGCTCCGAGGGTTTTAGTAAACTTTAAATTCTCATTACTTACATCTTTACAGTTTTGCTTCATACTTGCTATAAACATAGCTGAGCCGTTTCCAAAATGATTAATTTTAGCGTCCTTTGCAAACCTCCATTGAACTCCAATATCAGGAAAATTCGCTGAACCGTCATAAAGACAAAGAGTTGCGCCACACAAAAATGAACCAATAGCATAATTCCACATCATCCACCCTGTTGTAGTATTCCAAAAAAACCTATCCCCACTCATTATGTTTTGGTGCAAAGAATGAGATTTATATTGCTCTAGCAATATACCACCTGTACCATGAGTAATTGCTTTTGGTTTTCCGGTTGTACCAGATGAAAAAAGAACCCATATGGGATGATCAAATTTAACAGACTGAAATTCAAAGTCAATCCAGTAATTTGAGTTAAGATTCCATGAATCAAATGTTGAGTCAAATAAAATTGTCTTTTTAATTGAAGGAAGCTTAATTTGAAGCTCTTTGATTTTCTTTTCTTGTGTGTAATCTTTCCCGTTATAAGAATATCTCTTATGTGCTAAAAGAACAGAAGGGTTTAATTGTTCAAATCTGCTTACTATACTTTCTGTTCCAAAATCTGGTGAACAGCACGACCATATAGCACCTAGAGAATTTACAGCCATAAAAGAAGCTATAGTATCAGGATGATTCAATAAATACCCTACAACAACATCACCCTTTTTTAAATTATTTTCCATTAGCCAGCCCCTTACTTCTTTTACCTTTTCTAATAAGCTATTCCACGAAATTTCAACTATATCATTTAATTCATTTTTATATACAATTGCAGTATGATTTTTTTTTGCATGTCGTAAAATATGACCTACATAGCTTAATGTTGCTCCATCAAACCATTTCGATTTATAAAAAGGGATTTGTTTGTCTAATATAAATTCATAAGGCTTATCAAATTGGACTTTATAAAATTCACTTATTGATTCCCAAAAACCTTCTAGGTTTTTTATTGACCACTCATGTAGTTCAATGTAATTTGAAAAAGACAGATGATACTTTTTTTCAAGAAACTTTTCAAAATGAAATAAATTTGAAGACTCATAATTATTTGGAATCCAGATTTTTTCCACAGCTAGTATGATGCTTTTATTAGTTTTTTGGTATAATTATCTTTTGGCTTTTCAAAAAGTAAATCAGCATCTTGATAATCAACTATTTTACCATTGTAAAGCACTATTATTTTATCAGACATATACTTAACAACAGAAAGATCGTGAGAAATAAATATATATGTAAAGTTATATTTTTTCTTGAGTAAATTTAATAGGTTTAACACTCTTGCCTGGATTGAAACATCAAGAGCAGAAACAGACTCGTCACAAATAAGTACTTCTGGATTAACACTAATAGCTCTGGCTATACAAACTCTTTGTCTCTGCCCACCTGAGAGTTCGTGAGGGTATCGACTCAAAAAATTTTCATTAAGCCCAACATCACTTATCAACTCTTTACATTTTTCATAAACTTCATTCTTTAAACAGATTCTATGAAACTTTATAGGTTCTGAAATTATTTGAAATATATTTTGAAGTGGGTTAAGAGAGGCGTAAGGATCTTGAAAAATTATTTGAACATTTTTCCTAAACTCAAGCAATTCTCTTTCTTTAATTTTTGAAATATCTTTTCCCTTAAATAGAATTTCACCTTTTTCAAATTCATGAATTTTAAGAATAGCGTTTGATAACGTTGTTTTACCTGACCCCGACTCACCGATTAAGCCTAAAGTTTCGCCTTTAAATAATTTTAAACTTATTTGTGAAAGAGCTTTAAAACTTT
>CACLAD010000023.1 GCA_902604715.1 uncultured Bacteroidota bacterium | reverse complement strand
AGGATTAGTGCCTGTACTTATCAATGCATTGAAAGAGCAACAGACAGAAATAGATGAATTAAAAGAGATGGTTCAAAAATTAGTGAATACGAAGTAAGTTTTTAGCTTTTTGGAATTCTTTTTGGAAAAATTATAAGCTTTTGATTTTCTCTGATATTGTCGTTTTTAAGTTTGTTCCATCGTTTTATATCTGAAACTTTAACACCAAATTTTCTAGCAATCTTTCCTAAAAACTCTCCATACTTTACCTTGTAAACCAATTTTGAGTCAATCGAGTATAGGTCTGGCAAAGGTTTTTCTCTTTTATCAAATTCAGATTTTGCAAAGATGTAAAACTCCTCTTCTTTCATAACGAAGCTGTCAACCAGCTTAATTGGAAGGCTTAATTCGTTTTTGTTTTTGCCTGGAACAATACCATGTATATAAGAAGGATTAAGACGGCTGATTGAGTCCGTTGGGTAGTCAAAGAAATCTGAAATATGTTCAAAGGCTATTTTATCTTTGATTTTTATTTTTTCCGTGCTTAATATTTGTTTTTCGTTTTTATAAGTATCTATGCCATGTTCACTAGCATACTCAAATATATACATCGTAGCAATAAATGATGGGATATAGTTTGCTGTTTCCGATGGAAGGAATGGTCTCATATTCCAGTAGTTTGTGTAGCCGCCTGATTTTTTTTTGGCTCTAGATATTGTTCTAGGCCCTGCATTATAGGATGCTAAAACAAGATTCCAATCATTATGTATTTTATAAAGTTTATTCAAATATGCTGCTGCTGCTTGAGTAGACTTAAGAGGATCCATTCGTTCATCAACATAACTATTCATGGTTAAGCCATTTTCAAGGGCCGTATAAAACATAAACTGCCACAAACCTGTAGCCCCAACCTTCGAAACTGCAGAGGGGTCTAGTCTAGATTCAATAATCGGTAAATATTTAATTTCTAAAGGGATTTTTTGGTTTTGAAGCTGCTCCTCAAACAGAGGAAGATAATAGTTTATTCTATCGATATTTTTTTTGTAAAATTCTAATCTAGTATTTAAATATCTCTTAATTGTTTTTTCAACGCTTGGTGTAAAATATAGCTCTATTGGGGTCTTAGCGTTAAGCCTCTCAAGCCTATTTTTAATAGTGTCTGAGTTTAAATTTGATTCATCAATCTGTTTTTTATCATCTATTTGTGAATAGGAAGAGGAAATAAAAAATGAAAACATTATCAGTAAGAGTTGGTAAGTTTTCATTTTTTTAATTCAAGGCTTTTATTCCAGGAAGTATTTTGCCTTCTAAGCTTTCCAGCATCGCTCCTCCCCCAGTACTTATAAAACTAACTTCGTCTTGTAAATTAAACTTTTTGATTGCGGCTACAGAATCACCACCCCCTATTAACGAAAAAGCTCCACTACTGGTTGCTTTAGCAACTGACTTTGCAATTGATAAAGTTCCTTTTTCAAAGGCAGGCATTTCAAAAACTCCCATTGGACCATTCCATAATATGGTCTTACTTTCTGTTACAATGTTTTCAAAATTAGATATTGTTAAAGGCCCAATATCTAGTCCTTGCCAACCATTAGGAATGTTATTTATATTTATGACTTTTCTTAAACCCTCATTAGAGAACTCGTTTGATGCTACTACATCCTGTGGTAAAAAGACGTTAACATTTTTTTGTTCTGCTAAATAGATTATTTCACTACAATCATTTAGCTTGTCTTTTTCAAAAATAGATTCACCAATAGTCCCTCCATTATTTTTTATAAATGTGTAAGCCATGCCCCCTCCAATAATAAGATTGTCAACAACATCAAGCATATTTGCTATTACAGAGATTTTAGAGGAAACTTTAGCCCCACCAATTATGGCTGTAACAGGTTTTTTAGGTTTTTCCATTAGTTTTTTTAGACTCTCTATCTCTTTCTCTAAAAGCATTCCCGGCGCTTTTTCACTAAAAAATTGTGTAATTGTTGCTGTTGAAGCATGTTCCCTGTGAGTTGTTCCGTAGGCATCATTAATATATATGTCTGCTAAACTGGAAAGTTCTTTAGCGAAGTCAATGTCAGCTTTTGTTTCTTCTTCATAAAACCTAAGGTTCTCTAAAAGAGCTACCTCCCCATTTTGTAAGTTAGAACAAGCTTCTTTAGTTTGAGCACCTATTGTGTTTTCTAAAAATATTACATCTTTACGTAATAATTTTTTTAGCTCTGGAGTTATTTTCTTCAATGATAGCTCAGAATCTTTTCCAACGGGTCTGCCTAAGTGTGATGCCAAAATACAAGCGCCTCCGTTTGATAAAACATATTCAATTGTTGGTAGTGCCGCAACAATCCTTGAGCTATCCGTTATTTCTCCAGAATCATTAAAGGGTACATTAAAGTCGACTCTGATAAAAACTTTTTTACCGTTAAAAGAAATTTCCCTAATTGATTTCATTGTGAAAAGATACGTGTCAAATATAATTCTTTATCTTTGTTTTCAGTCAAATTAGATGGAGCAAATTCAGTTAAATACATTAAAAGAGTCTGTAAAAAAAGGAAGGGTTGCTAACACCTATTTGTTAGTTGGGAAAGCTGATTCAGATGTTTTAGGGGCGGGGTTTGATCTAATAAAGGATATTATAAAAAGCCCCTTTGCAGCAATGGAAATACACGAGCAGCAGGCTTATTTGGAAAAACTGAAAACTCTAACGAATCCAGATGTACATTATTTTTACCCGGTTAATACAACTGCCGAGGTTAAAACAAAAGCAAGCTCAAAGGACTTTATCAATAATTGGAGAGAGCTTGTAAGTAGTGGAACAAAAATAACTTTAGTGGATTGGTATAACAAAATAGGGCTTGGCAACAAACAGGCGGCGATCAATAAGGATGAAGCTGAAGAAATTTCAAGAATAGCGTCGTTGAAGTCTTATGAAGGAAGGGTGAAAATATTTGTTATTTGGATGGCTGAAAAAATGAATTTGAGCGCATCAAACAAGCTGCTAAAGCTTTTTGAAGAGCCACCAAAAAACACAGTTTTTATATTAATTTGTGAGAATGAGGGAAAGCTTCTTTCAACTATAACATCCAGATGTCAAAAGGTCTATATAAACAGCCAAACACCTTATAATCAGGACTTTAGATCTGATTATGAGATTTTGTTTTTAGATTGGGTTAGGGCTGCTTTTAAGGTAAGTAGCAATAAATCTGCTATTAACGAACTCATTCAGTTTTCAGAAAAAATAAGCAAAAAAACACGCGAAGAGCAAAAAGACTTTTTGGCTTATTGCTCAACTGTATTTAGAGATTCTTTTCTGTTCAATTATAAGGCTGTAGATAATTCAGAAAAGTATTTAAATGGCTTGGTGCTAGAAAAATTTGCGCCATTTGTTCATGAGGAAAATATAGAAGATTTCTATTATGAAGTTCAAAGAGGTTTTACAGACATCGAAAGGAACGGAAACCCTAAAATTATTTTCCTCGACATATCGATAAAGTTAACCAGACTGCTTCATGTAAAGCCGAATCAAAATGTTTGATAGCTGGTTTATAATAGCTAACCCCTTTTCTAACTCAGGAAATACATCTGAAATAATTGACTTAGTTGTCAAAAAGCTTCAATCCAATTTGATAAGCCATCAAATTAGACTAACTGAGCGTTCAGGTGATGAGATCGGGTTTGTCAAGGAAGCAACACAAGCTGGTTACAACAAAATTTTAGCAATTGGTGGAGATGGTACTGTACAAAAAGTTGTCGCGGGTATAACCATACAAAAAAACATTCCAACAGAAAAAATAATCTTTGGATTAATACCTTCAGGCACGGGTAACGATTGGGCAAAATCTAAAAATATTCCGTTAAATGTTTCTGATGCGATTAGCTTATTAATTAATGGTTCGATTAATGAGCAAGATGTTGGTATGGCCAAAATTGTTGGAAGCTCAGAAACAAAAACCAGATATTTTGTAACATACTCTGGTGTTGGTTTTGATTCGTTTATGTTAGAAAAAATCAAAAACTATAAGTGGTTGGGAAAGCTTTCATACTTGGTATGTGCAATAATGAACTTTACAAAATATAAAAATGTTGCATTGGAGGTTGTGACTTCAAAAACAAAAATAGATGCCAGCGTGTTTTTACTTGGAGTTGGTATTTGCAAATATACAGGCGGGGGAATGCAGCTAATCAAAAACCCAAAGGGCAATGATGGTTTGTTAAATATTACAATAGCACAGGAATTTAGCAAGTTTGACATTATTCGAAATTTTTTTAACCTTTTTAATGGCTCTATTTTTAAAGAACAAAAAGTTTTGACACTGGTGGACTCTTCAATAAAAATACGCGCTAAGAACGGCTCTTTAGCCTGTCAGGGCGATGGCGAGATTTTTGGGGCCGGTGAAATCGAATATTCCGTTATAAAAAAAGGACTTAGATATTTGTCTTAGACTTTTTAAAGACAAATATGTTTGAAGAGTATTCTTTTGTGAAAAAAGCAATAATGTTTGAAACTGTACCAACAACAATTGAATTAAAAATTCTGAAAATTGATTTTTTATATCTTTCTGACAGCAAGGAAACATAGTATGAGTCGAATAGTAAGGGGGCTGACTTAATAAAGCTAAAGCCATTATTAGAAAAAACTTTTTTGATTGATTGTTTGTCGAAATGCCACAAGTGTCTTGGGACATCATAAGCTGCCCAAAAGCTTTTATAAAGCCTGGCGTCAAAGGATCTGTAATTTGGAACTGCAACAATGACGGTTCCATTATCATCTAATATTTTATGAAAACGAGCAATAATGTTTTCTAATTCATGAACATGCTCAAGTGAGTGCCACGCAGTAATACAACTAAAGTTTTTGCTGTCTAATGATTCGTCAAAAACAGAGCAATAAACTTGTTTTGACATATTGGGTTTTAAAGGATCTATACCAAAAACATTGTGGTTTCTTCTTTGTAGCTGTTGCATAAAATATTGGTCGCCCGAACCAAAATCTAGCGTCTTGCTAAACAATTCTTTTTTACCCACAAATCTATATTTAAACCAAAAATTAAAACTTCTAATAACTCTATAGATAAAGTAAAAGGCGCCTGGTGTGGTTGAGTTATGAGAAATATATTTGTCCGATCTATAGTATTCTTGGATTTTATTTTTTGATGGGGCCGGGTGAGTTTTGAGCAGGCCTTTTATCGGGGTTTTTTTAATTGTAAAAGTTTCTTTAGTAAGAAAATGGTCAACAACTTCTATATGTGTTTCTTTTTGTTCCACGTGAAACATTTAGCGCCCCATATAAACAAGAAGTACGGAAATATCATTAGGGGATACGCCGCTAATTCTTGATGCTTGTGAAATGGTTTCTGGTTTAATTTTATTTAGTTTTTCTAAGGCTTCAGCGCTGATAGATTTAAGTTTTTTGTAATCAAAGTCTTTCGGAATTTTAACGGATTCTAGCCTGTTAAGTTTGTCAGCATTGTTTTTTTCTTTTTGAATGTAGCCACTGTATTTTATTTGAATCTCTGCCTGATCTTGAACCTCTTTAGAAAAATGGTTTGAAGAAATGTATGAGGATACACTGTCACAGTTTTTTAGATCTTCAAGGTTTATATTGGGTCTCGATAAAATTTTGTCTGCTTTTCCAGATTGTTTTACTAGCGCTGATTCTTTCTTTGTCAAAACAGGATTAATTTCGGCAGGAAGAATACTCTGAGATTTTAAAAAACTTATAAGGCTTTGAGATTGTTTATATTTAAGCTCGCAGACAGCCAACCTTTCGTCACTGGCAAGGCCTAAAGAATGACTTACAGCCGTGAGTCTTTGATCGGCATTGTCTTGCCTTAAAAGCATCCTGTATTCTGCTCTTGAAGTAAACATTCTATAGGGCTCATCTGTGCCTTTGGTTATTAAATCATCTATTAAAACTCCGATATAAGCCTCATCTCTTTTCAAAACAAATGGAGATTTTTCTTTAATCTTTAGGACGGCATTTATTCCAGCCACTAAACCTTGTGATCCCGCTTCTTCGTAGCCAGTGGTTCCGTTGATTTGACCTGCAAAGAAGAGGTTTTCAATAATTTTGGTTTCCAAAGAATATTTAAGTTGGGTGGGGTGAAAATAGTCATATTCGATTGCGTAGCCGGGTCTAAAAAACTTTACTTTTTCAAAACCGGAGACAGCTTTTAAAGCATTAAACTGAACTTCCTCTGGCAGAGAGGTGGAAAAACCATTTACATAAACCTCAACAGTATTCCAGCCTTCAGGCTCAACAAACAACTGATGTCTTTCTCTTTCTGCAAATCGATGAATTTTATCTTCAATGGACGGACAATATCTTGGGCCTACACTTTTTATTCTACCGTTAAACATTGGGGATCTATCGAAGCCTTCTCTTAATAAGTCATGAACTTCAGCGCTGGTGTAAGTCATGTGGCAAGACAACTGATTTGTAATTGTTTTTGTATTGTTTAAGTATGAGAACTTTTGTGGTTTAGCATCGCCTGGCTGTTCTATCATTTTAGAATAATCGAGTGATCTTCCATCTACCCTTGGGGGAGTGCCAGTTTTCATTCTTCCTGATTCAAAACCCAGTGAAACTAACTGCTCTGTAATTCCAGTTGCAGCCTTTTCACCAGCTCGACCACCTCCAAAATTTTTATCACCGACGTGAATTAAACCATTTAGAAATGTACCATTGGTAAGAACAACTGACTTACTTTTAATCTTTTGGCCTAGACCAGTTATTACCCCGCAAAGCTTATTTTTTTCAATCCACAGGTTTTTTACCATTTCTTGATAAAAGTCAAGATTTGGTGTGGCCTCTAGCATTTCTCGCCAATATTGGGCAAAGAGAGCTCGGTCGTTTTGAGCCCTAGGACTCCACATTGCTGGACCCTTGGAGAGATTAAGCATCTTAAATTGGATTGAGGACTTGTCTGTGACTATTCCACTGTAGCCTCCAATAGCATCAATCTCTCGAACGATTTGGCCTTTAGCTATACCTCCCATAGCGGGATTACAAGACATTTGGCCAATGGTTTGAAGATTCATGGTGACGAGAAGGGTTTTTGCCCCAAGGTTCGCTGCAGCCGCAGCTGCTTCGCTTCCAGCATGACCACCGCCAACCACTATTACATCGTATTCTTGATTAAACATATTAAAGTTTCACGTGGAACATTTGTGCAAATATAATTTATTTATGAGTTGTTTTAAAAGAGGATATTGCGCCGTCCTCTTTTGTTCTCATGACAGCCAGCTCTTTATCGGTTTTGTCGCTATAGCCACACAAGTGAAAGAGTGCGTGACACAAAACTCTAAGTGTTTCATTTTCAGCACTTTGAGATAATTCTTTTGCATTTTTTTCTACTTCTGATTGGCAAATAAAAACCTCTGCAGACAACTCGCTTCCCTCACAATAGTCAAAAGCTAATACGTCGGTAACATAATCGTGGTTGAGGAATTTGTTGTTTAAAGATTGTATTTGATCGGTTGAGACATAATTATAGTACAGGTTTTTAATTGAAAAACCCTCTTTATTTGCTAAAGACAGCAACCAATTAGAAACCTGTTTCTGATTTTTCAACTCAAAACCTGTGTAATAAACAAACTCAATCATAGAAACAAAGCTACACAATCAATTGATGAATTAATGTTTTATATTTGATAAAAATTATCTTTATCAATACTTTGAGACGAGTTAGATTTGCCCCAAGCCCTACAGGGCCACTACATATAGGTGGTCTGCGAACAGCACTGTTTAATTATTTATTTGCAAAAAAAACAGGAGGATCTTTTATACTTCGTATTGAGGATACTGACAGGAAAAGAGAGGTGGCTGGTGCCGAAAAGTATATTGTCGACGCATTGAATTGGTGTGGTATTTTTCCTGACGAAAGCCCTGGAACAGAAGGCGCTTTTGGGCCATATAGACAAAGTGAAAGAAATCATATTTACAGTAAAGAAATAAGGAGACTCGTTGAGTCTGGTCATGCTTATTACGCTTTTGATTCAGAAGAAGAGCTTGCGTCATGCAGAAAAGAGTGTGAAAAAAGAGGTGAAACATTTATTTATAATTATGAAAGCCGTCTTGCACTCAAAAACTCTCTTTCAATGAGCAAAGGTGAAGTTGCAGGTTTGCTTAAAAAAAGCAAGGGGCATGTTATAAGGTTTTTAGTGCCGAAAAACAAAAATATCAAAACTGTAGACGTAATAAGAGGTGAATCTAATATTAATTCTAGTTTATTGGACGACAAAGTCCTAATGAAAGCCGATGGCACGCCCACCTATCATTTTGCTAATGTTGTTGATGATCACTTAATGAAAATTACACATGTAATTAGAGGTGAAGAATGGCTGCCGTCTTTAGCCCTACATTTTCTACTGTATGATGCGTTTGGTTGGAAAAGACCTAGTTTTGCACATCTTCCTTTGATACTTAACCCTAATGGAAAGGGCAAGCTTAGCAAAAGAAGCGGTGAAAAGGGCGGTTTCCCGGTGTTTCCAATTGGATGGGAGGGAGAGACTAAGCTGACGGGCTTTAAAGAATATGGAATTCTACCTGCAGGACTAGTAAACTATTTGGCAACTATTGGATGGTCTCCTAAAGAGAGCTCAGAAGCACTCTCATTAGCAGAGCTAGTAGAAATGTTTCAACTTAAGAGTGTTGTGTCTGCTGGTGCGAATTTTGATTTAGAAAAGCTTAAGTGGTATAACCACAAGCATATTCAAGAGGCCAGCAACGAATTTCTTGTTGACAAGATTCAGGCCCTAGATATTTCTGCACAAAAAACAGAAAGAAAACAGCTGGCAGAGGCTACAGGGATGGTTAAAGAGAGGGCAAATACAGTTTCCGAACTGTGGGGGCTGATGGAATATTTGTTTTTGGATCCAAAAGGGTATGATGAAAAAAGTTTGAAAAAAATCAAAAAAGATGGTCTTGATAAAATATGTTCTGAGATAATTTCACTCTGTGAGAACACAAACGACCCAGGTGGTTTCATAGACAGCTTAAAAATCTGGGGAGAAAAAAACGGTTTTGGAGCAGGACAAATAATGATGACAGCGCGTACAATTTTGGTTGGGGGGTTAAAAGGGATCGATCTTCAAAAAATTATTTCTTTTGTTGGTTTAGAAGTTGTTTCTAAAAGAGCTGTAACTTTTTCAGAGATGAATATTTAACAATATTTTAAAATAAATTTTTTTACATAGGGGTGTCTTTTGTGTATATTGTATTTTACAAACCAAAATTATTTTAAAATGTTATTTTATACTATTGTACTGCCCCTTGGGCTTTTATTATTATTTTTTACATTCTTTATTGTAAAGCAACAGTCTGCGGCTGTTGTTGAAAGATTCGGAAAGTTTGTAAATGTAAGGCAGTCTGGCCTTCAGCTAAAAATTCCACTTATTGATAATGTTGCGGGAAGGCTTAGCTTAAGAATTCAGCAATTAGATGTTGTTGTAGAGACAAAAACAAAAGATGATGTTTTCGTAAAACTTAAGGTTTCTGTCCAGTTTAAGGTTATAAAGGAAAAGGTATATGATGCTTTTTACAAGCTTGATAACCCCGCAGATCAAATTACGAGCTTCATTTTTGACGTTGTTCGTGCAGAAGTTCCAAAACTTATCCTTGATGACGTATTTCTTAAAAAGGACGATATTGCCATTGCGGTTAAGTCTGAGCTTCAAGAAGCAATGACAGAATATGGTTTTCAAATAATTAAAACTCTTGTGACAGACATTGATCCAGACGCTCAGGTTAAAGAATCAATGAATAGAATTAATGCGTCGGAGAGAGAAAAGGTTGCTGCACAATTTGAAGGTGAAGCACAGAAGATTTTAATTGTTGAAAAAGCAAAAGCTGAGGCAGAAAGCAAAAGACTTCAGGGTCAGGGTATTGCCGACCAAAGACGTGAAATTGCAAGAGGGCTTGAAGACTCTGTTAAAGTTTTAAATGGAGTAGATATAAACTCTCAGGAAGCATCTGCGTTGATTGTTGTAACACAACATTACGATACACTTCAGTCTGTTGGTGCTGAGGCAAACAGTAATTTAATCCTAATGCCCAACTCCCCACAAGCAGGATCAGAAATGCTAAATAATATGGTGGCTTCCTTTACAGCAAGTAATCAAATAGGGGAAGAGATGAAAAAGGCAAGGATGGAGCAAAAAGACAAAGAGTCTAAATAGGTTTTTACTGTTTCCAAGAGTCTCTAAGGCCGACAGTTTTATTGAAGATAATATTGTCGGCTTTACTTTTTTTGTCTACCGTAAAATATCCTTTTCTTTGAAATTGAAAGGTGTCGCCTGCAGCAGCTGATTTCAATGATGGCTCTGCTTTTGCTCTTATAATCTGCAGGGATTCTGGATTTATGTCTTTTAGAAAATCCCCTTCATTTTTTACACCTGGTATTTCCTCTTTAAAAAGCCTGTCGTAGCTGTTTATAGTTATGTCCACGCTATCGTTTTGTGTGACCCAATGAAGTGTTCCTTTTACTTTTCTTAAACTTTGTTCTGTACCAGAGCCGCTCTTACTTTCAGAGTCATATTCACAAATCACCTCTAAAATATTTCCTTCTTTATCTTTTTTAACACCCACGCCTTTTATTATGTATGCGCTTTTTAGTCTTACCTCTTTCCCTACAGTTAGCCTAAAAAACTTTCTGCCTGCTTCTTCTCTAAAGTCTTCTCTTTCTATATATAAGTATTTTCCAAAAGGTATTTGTCTTTTTTCGTCAGAGTCCCTCTCTGGATTATTTTCAGAGTGTAGTATTTCCATTTTGTCATCTGGGTAATTTGAAATAGTAAGCTTAATTGGATCTAGAACAACCATCTTTCTGTCGGCTTCTTTATTTAAGTCTTCCCTAACACAAAACTCGAGAAGTGAAAAATCAATTACATTTTCTCTCTTGGCAACACCAACTTTATTAATAAATTCTCTTATTGACCTTGGAGTATACCCCCTTCTTCTAAGGCCTGAAATTGTTGGCATTCGGGGATCATCCCAACCATCTACCAGGTTTTTTTCGACGAGTACAGAAAGCTTTCTTTTACTCATTATTGTGTAGCTTAAATTAAGTCTCGCAAACTCTCTTTGCTTTGGAAAAACTGGAAACATATTTGTGTTTGTTTTTAAAACTTCTATAAACCAGTCGTATAAGTCTCTGTGAGGCTTAAACTCAAGAGAGCAAAGCGAGTGAGAAACCTGTTCTATATAATCACATTGGCCGTGAGCCCAATCGTACATTGGGTATATTTTCCAGTCAAGTCCAGTTCTGTGATGAGGTTTGTCCAAAACCCTGTATATAATTGGATCTCTCATCAGCATATTAGGGTGGGCCATATCAATTTTTGCTCTGAGCACATGTACACCCTCATCATGATTCCCATTTTTCATTTCCTCAAAAATTTTTTGGTTTTCCTCTACAGTTCTGTCTCTGAAAGGGCTGTTTTTACCTAAAGATGTGGGTGTTCCTTTTTGTTCCGCCATCTCATCAGAAGTTTGTGAATCAATGTATGCTTTTCCGCTGTCGATTAAAAAAAGTGCCCACTCATACAGCTGTTGGAAGTTGTCGGAAGAGTACGTTTCTTTAGTCCAGTTAAAACCAAGCCATTTGACATCTTCTTTTATCGCTTTTACATATTCAGTTTCTTCCTTTTCGGGGTTGGTGTCGTCAAATCTTAGATTAACCGGGGCGTTATATTTTTCACCAAGCCCGAAATTTAAGCCTATTGCTTTAGCGTGGCCGATATGTAAAAAGCCATTCGGTTCAGGTGGAAACCTAAATTTTAGCTTTTGGGGATCAAATCCAGAGGTTAAATCCTCTTTAATAATTTGCTCTATAAAATTTTCTGGTTTACTTTCCACAATAGTTTGTTTTTAATAAGTTTACAAAGTTATCAAAAGAATAATAAATGAAGGCTACGGTTAAAGTTGAAAATCTTAAAATATATGCTTTCCATGGTTGTATGGAAGAAGAAAAAGTAATTGGAAGTGACTATATTGTCAATATTTGTGCGATATGTAGTGTCGGAGAAAAAGCATTCGATGATGAAATTGGTGGCACTGTTAATTATGTGGATTTGGCAAGAATAGCAAAAAGAGAGATGTCTGTTAGGTCGAAACTTCTTGAAGTTGTTGTGAATAGAATTATCAATTGCTGCTTTAATGAAATCTCTGTCTTAGAGCAAATTTCTGTAACTGTTTCAAAACTTAACCCACCGATTAATGCAGATGTTGATTCTGTTTCTGTTTCGATAGATAAAATTAGGGGTAGCGATTAAATAAAAAATTTATTATAAATTTGCCCACTCTATTAATTTGGCGCCTTGGCCGAGCGGCTAGGCAGAGGTCTGCAAAACCTTGTACGGCGGTTCGAATCCGCCAGGCGCCTCAACAAAAAAACCCCTTCTCTATTGAAGGGGTTTTTATTTTTAAATGAGATAATTGTTATTCTGAAGCCATTGACTGAGCAACTTCTAACTCTTTAAGCATAGAGCTAGTATCATTTCTCAAAAATGATCTTTGAATTTTATTGTCATCTCCCCACATATAAGAAATTTGTGTTGGAACTTCTACAGCAACTCCGCTGGCTTTTCCAACCCCTGTCCATAAAAACCACGCTCTGGAGATGGTCAGTCCCTGTTCCTTGTAGGTAGTTGTTTCAATCCAAGCCGACTTTCCGTCATCCCCAAAAACACATTTAATGTTGTCGAACATTTCGTGATGTGAAGATACTAGTGCCAGGTTCTCTGACATTGGTATAGAATCTGTGCTATTAGAAAAGGCATATGCATCGTCTGCGTAAATATCTGCAATACTTTGCATGTCATTAGCCATGTAAGCGTCAAAAATTGCCTCAACGGCTTTAGATTTTTCGTCTTCGAACTCAACTGTTGGCCCTTGATAACAAGAAAACACAAGAGAAAGAGTTAGTATTGTAAAAATTGATTTCATATAATAAATGTTATTGGTTAGCGTCTAAATATACTTAATTATTTGGTTTCCAATGTTGTTGTTGGGTTATTAAATTCCTTTTAATATCAAAACAACACCTGATATGACAAGAATTAGAGAAACTATTGAATTTACAATCACTATTCCTTTTCCTGTCAGTAAGTTTTTGAATCTGTTAGCAACTGAAATTTTCAGCAAGTCAGTTATGAAATATGACAACAAAACAATTGAAAAAAATAAAACAAATGTTGTAAATGATTTTCCACTTGCAGGAGAAGAGACAATAGTAACACCGCCCCAAAAAATAAACACGCCCACATTTAAAATGTTAATTGCAAAACCTTTGGCCGCTAGTCCAAAATAATTTTCTTTTGATTCTTGAATGTCCAAATTGTCTTTAGTTTTTTTAGCTCTGTTTATCCATGAAAACAGGCCGTATAACAAAAGAATTGTTCCTCCTAAAACGAATAGCCCTTGCTTGTTTTGTTCATCCTCTAAAAGCTGAAAGCTTCCTAAATAACATATACCTATAAAGCACACATCAGCAAACATAACACCTAGATCAAAAGCTACCGCTGCTTTAAATCCTTTGGTTATACTAGTTTCTAGAAGGACCCAAAATACAGGACCCATAATAAACGCAGTAAAAAATCCAACTGTTATTGGGGTTAAAACATTAAAATCCACTATTAATCATAAAGATAATTAACAACTCCTCCGACAGAGATGCTTTCGGTTATTTTATCTGTTTTTTCGTGGACATTTATAATTCCACCTAGTTTGCTGTTCGCTTCTAGCTCTTTCGTTGCTGAAACATTTAGGAGCCCCCCAGTTGTTGAGGTTGCATATGTTTCTGTTGTTCTTAGTTTTTCTGCATTAATTTCTGCCCCAGTTGAGACAGTTGTATCGTGGTATTCGACTTTACCTGAAATATTTATGTTGGCACCGGTAGCAGCAACAGTGTTAAGGGTATTTAGGTTGATTAAAAAATTTTGTGTTGATCCAGAGTTGGCTTTAATATTTAAGTCGGCTTGTTTTAGTGTGTCTTTTGAGAAAATATTGGATCCTTCGTGTGAAATTATGTTGTACAGGGTTTCATAATAAAGTGTAACCTTTGTCCTGTCTCCAGAGAATCTGCGCTCTAAGTTCAATCTAATTTTTAAATCTCCATTCTTATTTTTCACTACCACAAAGCTGGTGTTCTTTCCTGTGATTTCTACTTTGTTTTCTTCTGATTTTACAAGCTCAAGATTTATCCCATCATAAACGGCAACTTTTGAGAACTCCCCTAAATCTCTGTCTATTTTAACCTGGGAAAGGGTTGTGATTGTAAAAAGTAATAATATATAAATAGTGTTTTTCATATCTTAAAATTATTAAATAATTATAAAATCTAGATGCTTTTTTATTAAATCTGCATTTTTAACTTCAACTTTAATGCTGTCTCCTAGTTGAAATTTATTCTTATTTTTCTTACCTATTAAGGATGCTTCTTCGCTACTATAGTAATACCTGTCATCCTTAATATCTTTAACATGTACCATTCCTTCGCACTTATTTTCTTCTAATTCAACGTAAATACCCCAGTCAGAAACTCCTGAAATAATTCCATTAAAGCTTTCACCAATTTTGTTTTGCATAAATTTTATTTGCATAAATTTTATGGAGTCTCTTTCTGCTTTTACGGCATTATTTTCCTGTTCCGAACAATGAGTTGCCTTTTTTTGCAAGTTTTTATCCATCTTGCCATAAGTTTTATCTAATATATCCTGTACAAGTCTATGAACTAATACATCAGGATATCTTCTTATTGGGGAGGTAAAATGTGTATAGTTTACGAATGCTAATCCATAATGACCAATATTATTAGTAGAGTATTCTGCTTTACTCATGCTTCTAAGAGCCAAAGATTCAATAAGGTTTTGCTCTTCCTTTCCTCTAATTTGTTCCAATAGTTTGTTTAAAGATTTTGAAATTCCTTTAGAGCTGGTAAGATCTAATGTATATCCAAAGCTTTTAACAATGTGCTTTAAGGATTTTAATTTTTCATTATCTGGTAAATCATGTACTCTATAAATATATTTTTGTTTCTTAATTTCACTGAAAAGTTCCGCAACTTTTTTGT
>CACLAD010000022.1 GCA_902604715.1 uncultured Bacteroidota bacterium | reverse complement strand
ACTTACTGTAAGGTCATTGCTAACTGTAGCATCTCCGTTAAACATTACTTTAAAAGCATCCGATTTGTTTGAGGAATTTGTACCATTTCCAATCACAAAAGCTGTGTTTGAAGTGCTAAATGAATTAGCACTATTAGTAACAGAAGAACCTGAAGAGTTGTATTGTCCAATAACTGTTGAGGCATAATCACTTGCTGTTGTGTAACCTCCCATTGCTGTAGCAGCATTTCCACTTGCTTGTGTGTAAAATCCCATTGCTGAAGAATAATCACCACTTGCTGTTGTACCACTTCCCATTGCTACGGCATAAATTCCACTTGCTGTTGTGCTACTTCCCATTGCTACGGCATAAATTCCACTTGCTGTAGTTTCTCTTCCCATTGCTGTAGAATATTTTCCACTTGCTGTAGTTTCTCTTCCCATTGCTGTAGAATAACTTCCACTTGCTGTTGTGTTATATCCCATTGCTACGGCATAAGTTCCTGCTGAATTGTTATTTGCGCTATTATCGTCCATTTGTGCATTCATACTAAATGAGATAGTTAATACTAAAAGTGTATATAGTTTTTTCATCTTGAATTATTTTTCACCTAATTTAAAACTTAACATCAATCTTTCAAATTTTAAAACATTGTGAAATCAATAATTTTTAACTACTCTTATTAACATATCATAGGCATATCTTCCTCTTTTAAATCAGCTACTTCAAAGCCTTAAATTTCTTATATTTGTATTGCATCAAGAACGCTAAATGCGTACCAACCGACACACTCGTTGCACGGTGGTTTAGAATGTGGGTTACTCAACCAAAAAAACCGAGTATTCAATTTCTCTCTTGAACTGCATATTATTAATATCTAATATATAGTTATGAAAAAAAGTAAAAAGATTTTAATCAAATATTTTAAAAAGGAAAATGAGATAGATTCTTTATTTAAAGCTGTAGATAAAGATTCACTAAAACTATTCGCTGAAATGATGAGGGATAGATATGGGAGTTAATTTAAAAACATCAATATGAAAAAAAATAAATCAAAAAACAGCATTGAAGAAATCAGAAAGAATAATAAGTTTTTAAAACTTTTTGAAAATATTCCTTACAATAATTCAAAGGTTGGTCAAACATTTATTATGAAAGTTTCTTCAAGAAAAAAATCCTAAATCATAGGCATATCTTCTTCTTTTAAATCAGCTATTTCAAAACCACGTAAATAGGTTAGACTTACGTTTCTTATATTTGAATTATAAACTTATTTAAAAATGAAAAAATTACTATTTATATTGTTATTTACAATGAGCTTTACCGCTTGTAATACTAATGTAAAATCTAAAGAACTTAAGGTTTTAGACAACTCTAAATCTTCAGAAATTACTTTTATTTTAGAATTGAACACTAAAAACAACTCAAGAGTTGATGTTGAGGCATTTACTCAGGAACTTTCTGATTTTATTGTTGAAAGAGAGCCATCAACTGTTTACGGTTATTTCATCTCTGAAAACGGTAAAAAAGTAACTTTAATTGAAAGGTATAATAATAGTGATGATGGTATCCAACACGGAATAGATTTCATCAAAGGCCCAAATTTCAATAGATTTTTTGAAATCTTTGAAATAGAATCATTTTTGACAATAGGTAATGCAACGGATGAATTCAAAAAGTTTGCGAAAGAAAATGGGTTTGAAATAGAATACAGAAAATCTATTGGTGGGTACGTTAGGCGTTAACTAAATTATAGGCATATCTTCTTCTTTTAAATCCTCAACTTCTAATCCATATTGGCAACCAATCTTTCTAATCTTTTTTGTAGTAATTTATTGTAAATTGCAAACATGAAAAGAATTGTAAGTATTCTCTTTTTTTTAATCATTACTTTATCGTGTTCTGATAATCAGCAAAAATTATTGCCTTCATCAAGCGGCAACATAAATAACGTTTCTGTAGTCTCAAGTGATGAGATCTGGGACGGAGCAGTTGGCGATGTTATTAGAGAAAATTTTGGCAGACCGATTTATGGCCTACCTCAAATAGAGCCAGTTTTTTCCCTGAGCCATATTCCAAGTAAAGTGTTTTCAGGCTTTGCCACAAAATCAAGAACCATCTTGAAGGTTGATATTGCTGAAAAAGAAGGGGTTTTCAATTTTAAAAACACGTATGCTTCTCCACAAAGAATAATTCAAATCACAGGAAAATCAGCAGATAAAATAATTGAAATCATTAATGAAAACTTAAATTCAATATACTCTACAATTTACCTTAATGAGATTCGGGAAAAACAGCGCAGAATTTCTAAAAACTTAAATCAAACACAAGCTATCAAAAAAAGGATAGGCTTGTCACTACGATTTCCTTCTGCTTACCGAGTTGCAAAAGTTGACAGCAACTTTGTTTGGCTAAGAAGAGACATAGAAACAGGTTCAGTCAATCTTTTTATTTCAAGATATAATAATAAAAACAACAGTTCTATTGTGAAAATAAGAGACTCAATTTCTAAGCATCATATCCCTGGACCTGTTCAAAACACATTTATGTCAACAGACCCGATATATACACCAAGCTCACAGCAAATCAGTATAAGCGGAAAACAAATATTAGAAACAAGGGGGTTGTGGGAAATAAAGGGACAATTTATGGCCGGGCCGTTTTTAAACTATCAATTTGAATCTAACATCAAACAGGATGAATATATAATGATGGACGGCTTTGTTTATTCGCCAGGATCAAGTAAAAGGGAGTATGTCTTTGAGTTAGAGGCTATTATGAGAAGTCTTAAAAATTAGTCTTTTTTTTCCTCATCATCCTCATCATCTTCTTTTAAAGCTTTTTTAAACTCTCTTATGCCTTTACCAGTTCCTCTCATCAACTCACTGATTTTTCTTCCACCACCAAAAAGTATCAAAACAACAATTGCAATTAAAACTAATTGGCCAGGACCTAAAGCAAGAGGTATAATAAATAAATCCATTACTAAATATTTTCAGCTAAGTTAATAATAATAGATGTAATAGCTACTATATGTTTAACTTGTATTAATGAGTAAGCTATTTTTAAGTATTTTTGAATACTGTGAAAAACAAAAAACAAAATAAACCCTTTTTAAAAAGAATATTTAACGACTATAAGGTTGTTGTTTCAAGCGAAGACACATTCGAGGAGAAACTTTCCTTCAGGGCTAATAAAATAAATGCATTCATTATAGTTTTATTATACTCAATAATATTGATTGCTTTCACAATTAGCATTGTTTTTTTTACCCAACTCAGGGAAATGGTACCAGGATATTCTTCATCGGATCTTTTAAATAGAGCAATATATCTTACAAAAAAAACAGATTCATTAGAACAACAAATAGCTCTTAATAATAAGTTTTATAAATCGATTGAAGATGTTCTTTCTGGAAATGTAGATGAGTTTATTTTGAGAGACGAGCTATCAATAGACAGCAATCTGATTAACTCAGATATTTTTACAATTCCTCCAAACCTGCAGGACTCACTTCTTAGAAAATATGTTGAAAACGAGGATAAGTTTAACCTCACTAATAATGAGCTTATTATTGAAAATAAAATGTTTTTTTCTCCGATAAAAGGCGAAATAACCCAAAGCTTTAACTTTAATGAAAATCATTATGCTATTGATATAGCTGCTGATATAGGCACACCTGTAAAGTCTGTCCTTGATGGAAAAATTATTTTTTCAGAGTGGTCGCTTGAGACAGGCTATGTCGTTGTTATTGATCATGGAGAAAATATAATCTCAGTTTATAAGCATAATTCAAAAATATTAAAAGAACAAAATGATTTCGTTCAAGCCGGAGAAGTGATTGCTTACTCAGGTAATCAAGGAAATTTAAGCTCTGGACCACATTTACATTTCGAACTTTGGAAAAACGGAACCCCAATAAATCCAGAGCCTCTACTAAATTTCAAATAATAATGCTAAAGCATTTTCTTCTAAAAATAGTTTCAAGGCTTGCAAAGAAGCAAGTTTACAATTGGGCAACTAACCCAATTCCAACTCAGGAAAGCCAGTTCAACTATTTAATCAAAAAAGCGCGTAATACTAAATTTGGACAGAACCATAACTTCTCGGAAATATCAAATTATCAAGAATTCAAGAATAGAGTACCGATAAGAGATTATGAGGGGCTTAGAGAATACTTTGAGAAAGTAAAATCTGGAAGAAAGGATATTTTATGGCCAGGAAAACCAATTTACCTTGCTTTAACTTCGGGCACTACATCAGGCGCAAAATATATTCCTATTACTAAGGAAAGTTTGCCAAACCATTTAAATGGAGCTAAAAATGCTTTGTTGATTTATGTTGCAGAAACCAATAAAACAAGCTTTGTTGATGGTAAATATATTTTTATCCAAGGTAGCCCAATACTAAAAGATATTTCAGGAATTTTAAGTGGCAGACTTTCAGGAATTTCTGCTTACCATGTTCCGTTTTACATGAAAAATAATATGCTACCTTCCTGGAAGACAAATATTATTGAAGACTGGGAAAATAAGGTCGAAAACATAGTAAAAGAAACGATTAGAGAAGATATGACAATTATTAGTGGAATTCCATCATGGCTTCAAATGTACTTTGAAAAAATTGTCAAAAAAACTAATAAACAGATTTCAATGGTATTCCCAAATTTTAGCCTTTTAATCTATGGAGGAGTCAATTTTAGACCATACAAGAAAAAGTTCCTTTCTTTAATTGGAAGGGAAGTCGATAGTATAGAGCTCTTTCCTGCAAGCGAAGGTTTTTTTGCTTTTCAGGATAAGCAAGACAGCAATGACCTACTTCTAATACTGAATGCTGGTATCTTTTATGAGTTTATTGATGTTGAGGATTTTAGAGAAAATAGGCTAGAAAGAATATCACTTCAAAATGTAAAAAAAGACACAAATTATGTTATGATTATTTCTAGCTCTGCAGGGTTGTGGGGATATAATACGGGAGACACAGTAAAGTTTACAAGCATAAATCCTTACAGAATTGTGGTAACAGGAAGGCTTAAGCAAAGCTTATCTGCTTTTGGAGAACATGTAATTGTTAAGGAGGTAGAACAAGCAATAGAACAAGCAACTTTAAAAACCGGAAACATGGTTGTTGAGTTTACAGTAGCCCCAAGATTTAGATCAAAATCTTTACCGGCTTGTCACGAGTGGTTTATTGAATTTGACGGAAATGTTATTGAGATTAATAATTTTGGGAGTTTATTAGATAGTGAGCTTCAAAAACAAAACAAATATTATAAAGACTTAATAGATGGTAAAATAATAGATAGACCAGTAATAAGAAAAATTATTAAAGGTGGCTTTAAAAAATATATGAGTAGTATTGGAAAATTAGGTGGACAAAATAAAGTTCCAAAAATTGCTGATAATAGGGAAATTGCCGACAGTCTAAAAAAACTTAATCTAATCGAGACAATCTAAAATAAATTATTAAAAAATGCGTTTAAAAAAAACCAAAGCGAAAAAATGAAAAATAATTTTAAAGAAAATGAAGAACTTGATATAATAGTTCTGATAGAGAAAATAAAGTTAATGTTGCTTAGCTTATTCTTGCAAATTTTTAGAAGATCCAAAAGCTTTTTATTAGGCTGGAAAAAACTATTAGTCATTATAGTTGCAGGACTTATATTGGGATATTTTCAAACAGACAGCAAATTGCCAAATGCTAAAGAAGCTACAGTTCTTGTGAAAATTAATTTTGATGCTGGAAATTATGTTTATGATGCGGTAGATCTAATTAATTTAAAAATTTCTAGTGCAGATTATGACTTTTTTAATCAAGAAATTAAGTTAAATGAGGATGAGTCTGTTGATGAAGTTACAATTTCTCCTGTCATTGATATAAAAGATATTATGGCTAAAGATATAAATGCAAATGAAATAAGAGCTTTATTTGATAATCTTGAATATGAGGACGGTTTCTCTGTTACAGAAGGCTTCAAATCAGACTACGACTACCATTTTATTAAAGTAGGTGTATCAAACAACTCATCCATTAGCACAGTGAATAAAATTGTAGACTACTTTAATAATAACCCTCTTTTTACCGAACTTAAAGAAAGGAATTTACAAAGAATCTCGAGCATTATTTCTGACAATGAACAAACAATAGATCAAATTGACAGGCTACTTGATTACTACACAAGGGAGAATAAGGCTAAAACAACACAACTTTATATTGACAATAAAGACGTAAGGCCAAACGATCTAATTAAAACCAAGATTTCTTTACAAAATGAAAATCAAGCATTAAAAAAAGAAACCCTTGTAACTAAAGAAACTGTAATGGTAATAAACGAGGCAAATATATTAATTGAAAACAACTCTATACTTTCAAACAAGATGGTTTATTACCCATTATTATTTTTGTTTATTTATATAATAATTTCAATCGTAATTAGTCTTTACCTGTATCTTGATAAATTAGACAGAGCTAGCTAAATGTCAATCAAAGACCTCACACAAAAGAGTTTTTCTGTTTTAATTATCAGATCTTTTGGCGTTTTGCTTTTATTTGCTTTCACCCTATTTATTACCAATTTTTTTACCGCTGAAAATGTTGGTAGATACGATTTTGTTAGATCTACTTTAATGGTATTGGGAGGACTAGCATTGATGGGTACAAACCAATCTATAATTTATTATTCAGGTCTCTTAAAAGCAAGAAAAAGTATTCAATCAATAAGATCCATATACTTTAAAATGCTGCGAATAATAATTTCTTTTAGCATGATAATTTTAGGGCTTTTTCTTTGCCTATTTAATGAATCAACTATAACCCAAATTTTTAATAGTACAGAATCCTACACACTGATTTTAAAGTCCATTTTTACACTGATCTTTTTCTCTACAACAATGTTAAATATCGACACTATAAGAGCTCTTCAAAACACAATTTTATCTGAGATGTATAGGAGCCTTTTTAGGTATATTCCGGTATTTATATTCGCTATAATTCTAATTCAATACAATCAGCAACCCTATTTAGTTGACGCCTACCTGTTTGGTTTTGTTTTACTTTCAGTATTTTCAGAAATTAAGGTTATCAACATGTTAGCTGGGTTGAAAAAAACTAATAAAGAATCCGAAAAATTTTCTATAGGAGAGATATTCAAAACTTCAGCCCCTATGGCACTCAGCGCAATAGCATACTTTATAATGCAAAGCATTGACATTATAATCTTGTCTGTTTATGAAGGTTTTGACCAGATTGCTTACTATTCCGTTTCTGTAAAATTAGCTATGGTTACGACCTTAGCGCTTATGTCAGTAAATATTGTAATTGCTCCAAGGATTGCAGAAATATTCGAAAAGAAAAATATGAAGGATATGCAGCTTTTAATTAAACACTCTACCAGGATTATTTTTTTTATAAGCATCTGTGTTTTAAGCGTTTTGTTTTTATTCTCAGAACAAATTTTGAATATGTTTGGAGAAGGCTATTCTCAAGCCAATAAAGCCTTAATTTTTCTTTTAGCTGCTCAATTTTTTAATTCCGTCTCTGGGCCTGGCGCCATATATCTAAATATGACTGGCCGACAAACATCACTTAATAAGATATTGATTCTGGGCTTAACCATTAATATTGCCTTAAACTTTTATTTTATTCCTAATGAAGGTATTAATGGGGCAGCTAAAGCTACTCTTACCAGTCTAATAATTTGGAATTCAATTACTACTGTATATGTTTACTCAAGAGATAAAATAAAAATCTTTTTAACGTAATATGAAAAAACCTAATTTCATAATTGCTGGCTTTCCAAAATGTGGTACAACCTCATTGTATCACTATCTGAACGAACATCCCGAGATATTTATGCCTGAGCAAAAGGAGCTACATTTTTTTACATTTAAAATTCTTTCAAAACTTAAAAATGGCCCAAAAGACGAATTGGTGAAAGAGACGCAAATTAACAGTTCAGAAAAATACTTAGGCTATTTCCAAAATGTTAAAAAAGAGATAGCAATAGGAGACGCTTCACCGTCATACATAAATTATCCAAGTGAATTTCTAAAAATTAAGAAATACTTAAATGACCCAAAGGTGATTATTATTTTAAGAGACCCTATAAATCGAGCATACTCAAATTATCTACACCTTAAAAGGGAGCACAGAGAAACAATGTCATTTCAAGATGCAATAGGGGCTGAGGAAGAAAGAATTAAGAGCAAGTATTCAGATTTTTGGTATTATAAATTTAATTCTATGTATTATCAAAAAATAGTCAAAGCAAAGACAACCTTTAGCAATGTATTAATATTAACAATTGAGGAATTAGACAAAAACCCTGTTATAACAATGAAGAAGGTTTATAAGTTTTTAGGGGTCAATAATAACTTTAGCTTTGAAACAATTTCTGAGAAGTTTAATGTAGGTGGTAATTATAAAAAAAATTTTGCAACCAAGATTATTTTCCAACCTTCTAAATTTAAAAATAGAATAAAGAGATTCGTACGGCCTACATCTTTTTTAAAAATTATTTTGATGCGACTAACATCAATATTTAGATCAAAGCCGGAAAAAATTGATCAAAATTTAATTGACGATCTGAAAAATTATTTTAAAGATGATGTTGAAAATCTAAAAAAACTAAATGTTAACATCTCAAATTGGAAAGATTATTAAATGATGAGATTAACACTTAATAATATTATTCTTTGTATAATTCTAATTGGAATATTTTTCATTCCTTTTAACTCTTGGTCTGGAATTGGTTTTTTGGGTGAGTATTATAGGGACTCTTGTTTCTTGTTTTTTTCTTTTGCCTTTGTCTTGACACTATTAAAAAAAAGAATTAAGATTCCTCTAAATAATTTAATTTTCCAGTTTTTAATTCTTTTTATACTGTGGTCTTTTTTAGCCACTTTGCTTAACGCTCACAATGTTCTTGACTACTATTTTAAACAGACTACAGGTGTTTCAAGATTTATTAATCAATTTGGCTCTTTGATTATAGCCTCACTTATTATCCCAGTAACTTTTTTTAACGGATTAAAAAAAACAAACATCAACAATATATTTAGATTGATTAGAAGGGTCATTTTAGCATCTTTGATAATAGTATTTATTTATTCGATTATCGAGATTTTAATAGTTAAGTTAAACATGATTTATTTAAAAAAACCACTTCTTAATCTTTTTGATTATTTTCCATTTACTGAAGCAAAGACTGACATGAGGCTTCAAAGAATCTCGTCTGTTACCTTTGAGCCTCCTGCCTTGGGCACATACTTATTGTCGATAGCTGGATGGATGTTTAGTTATGTGCTAACAGAAAAAAACAAGCTGAAATATTTACCATTAATAATTGTATTATTTTTAGGTTTTATGTCAGGGTCAAGAGCAGCTTTTTTTGCAATAATAATACAATTTTTGATTGCACTTGTCTTTTTTCTTAAACATAAAAACTCGTCAAAAAACATTTATAAAATACTTTTAGGTTTTTCTGTAATATCTCTGGTATCATTAGCATATTTTAATAAACCAATAATTGAATATGTAAAAAAAGAAATCAATTCCTTTAAGCTAGACGATTCAAATCACGCGCTTTCAAATAAGTCTAGGTTTGGAATTCAACAAGCTATGTTTAGGGTTTTTACTGAGCAACCAATATCCGGCACAGGGTATGGTCTACAAGCGTTTGAGTCCAGAAAAAAATATCCAGCGTGGGCAAAGAAAAATAATTGGGAATTCAGATTGAAATATCTTAACCAAAATGATAAAAGATTCCCCCCCGGTTACAATATGTATTTAAGAATCCTCAGCGAAACAGGCACAGTTGGTCTGCTATTTTTCGGATTAATTATTTTACAAATTTTTCTGTGGTGTTATAATAATTTAAAATCTGAAAACTCAATACTCGCTTTTATAATTTTCATTTCGATGATTGGTTTTTCACTCAATTGGCTTAAAATGGATTCATTTAGAATTTACTTTTTTTGGCTATGTTTAGCTTTGATTTGGATTATTGAATTAAGAAAAGATGTAAGCAATGGATAAAAGACTGATTATAACAATTCCACATTACAACAATTTTGAAGGATTGTTAACATCAATTCAATCAATTAGAGAACATTTTGAAATTGATATTGTCATAACAGATGATGGTAGTAATTCAAAGCTAAATGAAAAACTAATTATATCCTCTTACAAAAACCAAGGAAAAATCTTCTTTCAATATTTAGATAAAAATTATGGGGTTGGAATAGCTGCTAACAAATGCTTACAGTTCGTAAAAAAAGGAAGTTACAAATATATGGCGAGACTGGATGCTGGCGACATATGTTATGAAAACAAGTTCATGAAACAACTAAATTTTTTAGAGGCTAATCATGATATTAAGCTTGTTGGAACATGGACTAGAGTATTAGACTCTAATCGAGATTTTTTGTTTAATATAAAACATCCAACACACCACAATCAGATAAAAAGAAGGATGTACTTAAACAGCATGTTTGTAAACCCAACAGTTGTTTTCGAAACATCTATTTTAGAAACCGTGCCTGAATATCCAGAAGAGTATCGTTATGCAGCTCAAGATTATGCTTTTTTCTTCAAAGTAATTAAGCATTTTAAATGTGCAAATATGCCAGAAGTTCTTTTAGACTATATTATTGATAGTGACTCTATATCAACAAAAAAAAGAAAACTACAAGTAATAAACAGAATAAAAATTATAATAGATAATTTTAAATTTGGTTTCTATCCAGTTTACGGGTTAATAAGAAACTCTATTTTATATTTTTTCTCAAGAAGTTCAACAACTTCTATAAAAAAAATTAATGCAAGATGAATTTTAGTTTAGAAAAAACATATAACTATTTAGCTGCTTTAATTTGCCTATCCATTCCATTTATGACATATGCTAAGGCCTTTGTTAATATATGTATGATATGTCTTTTTTTAATTATGGTTTTTTCACATAATAAAGACAAGGTAATTAATATAGTTAATCAGAAATTTTTTAAAGCCCTCGCTATTTTTTTAATCTTCATTGTTATTTACTCGTTATTTAATGGATCTTTTTTTGAAGATTTTACAGAGTCACGTAAAATCGCTCAAATAATTTTATTGCTTATTTTATTTTCATTTGTAAATGATAAAAGATTTTTAATTTATGGGTTTGTCACAGGGGTCTTAGTAAGCAGTTTGATAACAGACCTGAACATTCTTACCTATTACTTTAACTCATCCGATCTTTTAATTTCTAAATCTTCTGTTGAAGACTTATTTATTACTCAAAGATTATACTTAGGTTTTTTCGTTGTAATTTCAATAGTCTTATTATCATTTTTATTTCAAATAAGTAATAGAAATAAACAAAAGGTTTTTTATGCCTTGCTAATTCTGTTTTTTATATTTTCTTTGTTTTTGATTTCCTCTAGAAGCGCAATATTAATTGCATTTCTGGTTTTGTTAATTACAATTATTTACAAATCAAAATCGGTTTTTACTATTGGTGTTTTACTTGCATCACTTGTAATTTTCTCAACAATTATTATCACAAACAAAAACCTATCGAATAGGTTTTTGTATTCACAGGATTCTGTAAGAACATCTTTTATTGAAAAGATAAAAACTCACGAACCGAGATATGATATATGGAAGTTTTCACTACAAATTTTTGATGAGGAAAATTTAGGTTTTTTTGGTCTAGGAACTTACAAGACACAAAAATTATTAGTTGAAAAATACAAGTTAATGCCAATTGATAAAAGAAAAAACTGGTTTATCCAAAGAAATTTTAACACTCACAATCAATACATTGACATAATACTTTCTTTTGGATTTCTAGGCCTTATTTTATTTGCTGTCTTTATAAGAGAAATTATACTAAAAACCTACAAGAATGTTTATTCGCTTAACCTAATTTTAAGCCTAATACTGTTTTTAGTGATTGAAAATTTATTTCACAGACAACTCGGATCATTTATTTTGGCCTTAACAATAGTTATAGCAGTTCACATAATCAATTCACAAAATGAAAAAGATATTAGTAGCTGATTGGCTTGACAGATATGGTGGTGCCGAAAGGGTCTTAACAGTCTTAAACAAGCAATATGATTTTGAAAAATGCTTTACGCTAATTAATATAATGTCAGACAATGACCTTGAAAAGGTTTTTCAAGATAAAAAAGTTCAAATTATTGAATCTAATCTAAAGTTTTTAAAGTCGAATTTTAGATACCTGTTTTTTTTATTTCCTTATTTCATATCAAAATTTGAGAATGATAAAGAGAATAAATTAATTATATCCTCTTCTTTTTCAGTAGCCAAAGGATTTAAAAAGAAAAGAGGCCAAATACATATTTGTTATTATCAGGCAAGAAACCAGCGCTATATTTGGGATAATGAGAAAATTTACTTTTCATCCTGGCAAAGGGTAATCCTTTTCCCTCTTTTAAAATTGTTACGCCACATAGATATTAACCACTCCAAAAGACCAGATTATATAATTGCAAATTCTCATTTTGTAAAAAATTGGATTAAAAAAACATATAATATTGAATCTACGGTGATATATCCACCAGTTAACACTAACTTATTTAAACTTGTAAAAGAAAAAAAAGATTATTTCATAACAACAGCAAGACTAGAACCCTACAAAAGAGTTGATTTATTGGTTAAAGCCTTTAACCTTTCGAAAGAGACCCTATACATAGTTGGAGATGGATCAATGAAGAACAGATTAAAAAAAATGTCCAACTCTAACATAAAGTTTTTTGATTTTCTTCAGCCGCCTGAGGTCATGAAACTAGTAAGTAAGGCAAAAGCATTTATTCATGCAGGCATAGAAGATTTTGGGATAGCCCCAGTAGAGGCTCAATCAACGGGAACTCCAGTGATAGCATATAATATGGGTGGTCTTTCAGAAACAGTAGTTGATGGAAAAACAGGTATGTTTTTTAATTCTCAGTCAGTTGATGCAATTTTAGAAGCATTAATACGTTTTAAAAAGATTGAGTTTGATCATGAGGCCATTAGTATACACGCTGACCAATTCTCTGAGAAAAATTTTTCTATGAATATTCGAAATTACATTGACTTAAAATTAAAAGAAAAAGTTTTCTAATGGTAAAAAAGTATGCAGGGAGGTATTCAAAATATCTAAGACCAATTTCAATAATATTTGATTTATTGGTAGTTAGTTCTTTTGTCTATTTGTTTTTGGACCAAAGTTTATTTAGGGTTACACCAATACTTATTTTTTCTGTCCTTTGGATAATTTCTGCCTTCATAACAAAATTTTATGAAGTATATAGGTTTACCAAGTTAATTAGGATTATTTCATATATTTTTTATCAGTTATTATTATTTTCAATTTTAGTTTTTGCTTTTTTCGGTGCAGTTCAAAGCCCTACACCTGGACTATCACAAACTTTAGTGTTTTTGCTTTATACATTTATTATAATCTCATTGTTCAAGCTAACACTATTTTATGCTCTGCAAAGCTATAGGCTAGGTTTTGGGGGAAACTTTAGAAAGACCATAATAATAGGAAATGATGATTCGGTTACAGAACTGAAAGAATTTTTTCTTAATCAAAAGGAACTAGGCTATGAAAATAGAATGACTTTTAAGTTTAATCATCCTTCGGACTTAAACTTAGAGGAGTGTTTTGATTTTATTCGTAGTAGAAATATTGATGAAGTTTACTGTTCAGCAAATGAACTAGATGAAAGTCAAATAAGCCGCTTAATTACATTTTGTGAAAACAACTTTAAAATTTTAAAATTTATTTCAAAAAGAGGAGGCTTATTATCAAAAAAATTGAAAACTGACACCTATGGCCTGTCAACTGTTCAGTCATTAAGAGAAATGCCGCTATCTAACGACTTCAATACAATCTTAAAACGAACTTTTGATATTGCTTTTTCACTATTCATAATTATTTTTTTACTATCATGGATAACACCAATTATAGGGTTGATAATAAAAATTGAGAGTCGAGGTCCAGTATTTTTTAAACAAACCAGAAATGGAATAAAATTCAGAGAGTTTACTTGTTATAAGTTTAGATCAATGATTGAAAATAACGATGCAGATATTCAGCAGGCAACTAAAAATGATAAGAGAGTGACCAAAATTGGAAAAATTTTAAGAAAGACAAGCCTTGACGAACTCCCACAATTTTTTAATGTATTAATTGGCAATATGTCTGTTGTTGGACCAAGGCCTCACATGATTAGAGAAAATGAAAGATACTCAAAGTCTGTTGACAAGTTTATGGTTCGCCACTTTGTAAAACCCGGGATTACAGGGTTGGCCCAGGTCAAAGGATTTAGAGGGGAAATTGAAACAGATGAAGATATAGTAAACAGGGTGAAATATGACATTTATTATTTAGAAAACTGGTCTTTAATCTTGGATTTAAATATTGTACTTTTAACAACGATTAATTTTTTAACCGGCCAAAAAAAGGCATACTAAATTTTATAACTCAATGAACGTATTAATATTGGGCTCTGGAGGTAGAGAGCATGCTTTTGCTTATAAAATCAGACAAAGCAAATTGTGTAAAAATTTATATGTAGCACCTGGAAATTCAGGAACCCGTGAAATAGCATTCAATTTAGAAATCCAAGTGAATCAATTTGAGCATATAGTTGAAGCTATTAAAAATTTAAATATCTCATTAGTGGTTGTTGGCCCTGAAGTACCTTTGGTAAATGGGTTGACAGATTTTATAAAATGTGACAAGGACTTAAAGGATATAATTGTGATAGGCCCAAATAAGCATGCCGCTCAGCTTGAGGGAAGTAAAGATTTTGCTAAGGATTTCTTGAACAGACATAGTATTCCGACCGCATCACATAAAACTTTTACTGCTGAAAATATTAATGAAGCATTTTCTTATATAGACGAAATGAAAGCACCTTATGTGCTAAAAGCTAATGGATTAGCAGCGGGTAAAGGAGTTTTAATAATTGATAACCCAGATGAAGCAAAAAATGAAATTCATGAAATGTTGGTAAATTCAAAATTTGGAGATGCTAGTAAGAGCGTTGTTGTAGAGGAGTTCTTAGATGGCATTGAATTGAGTTGTTTTGTAATCACTGATGGCCAAGACTATAAGTTGTTACCTAGCGCAAAGGATTATAAACGGATAGGGGAAGGAGACACAGGATTAAATACCGGAGGAATGGGCGCCGTTTCACCCCCAACTTTTTTAACAAAAGAGTTTAAGGAAAAAGTTGAAAAACAAGTGATTCAACCAACTATTGAAGGGTTTAAAAAAGATAACATTAACTATCAAGGGTTTATATTTTTTGGGCTAATTAAAGTAAATGATGAGCCTTATGTAATTGAATATAATGTAAGAATGGGTGATCCTGAATCAGAAGTAGTTTTACCAAGAATAAAATCAGACTTATTAGAATTATTATGTGTTGCAGGTAATGGTAATTTGAAAGATCATAATATTATTATTGACGATAAAAAAGCAGCAACAGTTTTTTTGGTTTCAGGCGGATATCCAGAGCAATATGAAAAAGACAAGGAAATCTTTGGTTTAGATTCAGTTCTAGGTTCTCTGGTTTTTCATGCTGGAGCCAAATATGAAGACGGAAAAGTCAAAACAAATGGAGGAAGGGTAATAGCAATAACCTCAATTGAAAATTCCGTACAGGAAGCTTTAGAAAAATCTTACCATTCAATAAAAAAGATAAGTTTTGAAAAAATGAATTATAGAAAAGATATAGGATTTGACTTATAAATAATCATGGGCGGTGATCGTCATATCTTCCTCTTCATTATCATCAAATTTTTTAAGCTGAATCATCCAATAACAAAAAGCAACTGTTCCAATTGCGGTAAAAATCCACGCCATTGTATTCGCAAGCCACCAATTATAGTCACCAACTTCTCTTAGTACGTCAAAGGGAATAAAAAAATAATTAACAAAAAGATTTTCAATAGCATAAAAGAACTCTTTCATTGTGAATCATATTTATTTACTTTGCAAATATACAAATCTTTAAATGATAATAAGGTTTTTTAAATTCACAAAATTAGCACAAGTAATTGTTGCAATAACCTTTTCATTAATTGTCATGTTTCCCTTTAGAAATAAAAATATATTGACTGAGGATTTATATTCTCAAATTTGTGTTTGCTTTATATTTCTTTTGTCTCTATTTATCATTTCAAAAAACTCAATTTTAAAAAATAACAACTACATAACACTTGGTTTAATAATATTTTCAGGGGTTTACTTAAAAATGCCAAATGATTTAAATATTACACTGTCATATTTTTTCTTATTATTAGCTGTAAGAAAAATATATAGCCTAAAGTCCAAAAAGAATATTAACAAGAAGTTATTTGATATTGGATTTTGGTTTTCTATTTCAACATTTCTACACGAAATAAATATTCTATTTTTTGTAACAATCTTGTCTGGATCCTACATGTTTTACAAACTAAA
>CACLAD010000021.1 GCA_902604715.1 uncultured Bacteroidota bacterium | reverse complement strand
AAAGATTTGATTAAAGTCTTTGAAGGATTTAAATTCTAGCGCATTGCCAGCAGGGTCCATGAAAAACATTGTCGCCTGCTCACCTGGCTGACCTTCAAAACGTATATAAGGCTCAATTATAAATTCTACTCCTTTTTTTGTTAATGTTTCAGAAAATTTGTGAAATGTATCCCATTCTAAAACAACTCCAAAATGTGGTACCGGTATATTTTTTCCATCAACTGGATTTGTATGAATTTCTTCGTTAGATTTTTCTTTGTAATGAATAACAAGTTGGTGGCCAAACAGATTAAAGTCTACCCAGTGGTCACTACTCCTGCCTTCTTCACACCCAAGAACTTCTCGATAGAATCTTCTACAAACTTCTACATTGTCAACTGGAATGGCTATATGAAATGGTGTGAGTTTATTCATAGCTTTTAAATTCTTCATCCATAAATGTTGCTAAATCAAAATCTTTTATTGTCAGCCCATCTTTATCGTGGGTGAAAAGTTCAATTTCTAATCTGTTATATACATTGGTCCACTTTGGATGATGGTCCATTTCTTCACATTTCACCCCAACTTTATTCATGAAAGATAGTGCATCATTGAAATTTTTAAATTCATATTTACAAATCAAAAATTTATCACTAATACTCCATTTATTTGAAAGCTTGTTCAATTCACTCCCAAGTTGATTTTTTTCTATTAATTCAGCCATAGTTTATTTTTTTAATCCTTTAATTTCTTTATCATTTAAAAGTCTGTATTTACCATCAGGTAAATCTAATTTGATATTCATTATTCTGATTCTTTGAAGTGAAACAACTTTGTAGTCAAAGTGATCACACATTCTTCTAATCTGCCTATTCAATCCTTGAGTTAGTATAATTTTGAATTGATTTGTTTTTACTTTTTCAACTACACATTTTCTAGTAATCTTACCAAGCATGGGTACTCCCTCACTCATTTTTTTTAGAATTGACTCAGGAATTGGTCTGTTCACTTTAACTAAGTATTCTTTTTCATTGTTATTTGCTGTTTTTAGAATCTTGTTTGCAGTTTCTCCATCATTGGTAAGTAGTATTAACCCTGTGGTTGATTTGTCAAGTCTACCAATAGGAAACACCCTTTCAGGAAAATTTAGAAAATCAATAATATTATTTTCTTCAACCCCTGCATTTGTTGTACATACAACACCCCTTGGTTTGTTTAGAGCGATGAATATTTTTTTCTTTTTAGATTGATTTATTTTTTCACCATCAACCTCAATCATGTCTACCTCTGAAACCTTCATTCCCATCTTTGCTGGTTTTCGATTAACGTAAACCCTTCCTTGATCAATAAGTGCATCTGCTTGTCTTCTTGAACAGTATCCAACCTCACTCAAAAATTTATTTATTCTAGTCCTTGAATCACTCATTGCAAATAATTAATTATGTGGGTAAATATAGATATTAAGATTTTTATATTTGTCGTGTAATGGATAAAAAGACAAAGCTACTTTTAGAAAAAGGTGAGATGCTTCCAATTATGGAGTCATTCTATACTATTCAGGGTGAGGGATTTCATAAAGGAACAGCATCTTATTTTATTCGAACTGGTGGTTGTGATGTTGGTTGTCATTGGTGTGATGTTAAGGAAAGCTGGAATGAAAATAGTCATCCAATTATTCCCGTTAAAGAAATAGTTAAAAAGTCTTTAGAATTTTCAGATTGTGTGGTAGTTACTGGCGGTGAGCCTTTGATGTGGAATATGAACCCATTAACAAAAGCATTAAAAAATCTTGGTAAAAAAACACACATTGAAACTTCTGGAGCCTACCCCTTAACAGGTGTTTGGGATTGGGTTTGTTTATCTCCAAAAAAAGCTAAACTTCCAATTCAGGATGCTTACAATTACGCTGATGAGTTGAAAATAATAATTTATAATAATCACGACTTTATATTTGCTGAAGAGCAGGCTGAAAAGGTAAATAAAAATGCAATTCTATACCTACAGCCGGAGTGGGGTAAAAGAAAAAAAATGATGCCCTTAATGGTTGAGTTTGTAAAAAAGAATCCAAAATGGAAGATATCCCTACAAACACATAAGTATCTGAATATCCCCTAGCTTACATAATTTAGGTCTATATGGATCTCGTCTATAAAAAAGTTATATATTGTAGATATTTATCTAAATAAAATTAAAATATGTAACTAATTAATAATTAAATGTTTAATTATATAATATTATTATGTTTTTTTGTTAAAAATTTTAATTATGTGTGGTATAGTTTGTGCTTTTGAAACCAAAAATGATAGCCTATTAAGACCTAAAGTTTTAGAAATGGCTAAAAAAATAAGACATAGGGGTCCTGATTGGAGTGGTATCTATTCAAATAAATCTGCAATAATTGCCCATGAAAGATTGGCAATTGTAGATCCATCGTCAGGTCAGCAACCATTATTTAGTCAAGACGACAGATATGTTTTAGCAGCAAATGGCGAAATATACAATCACAAAGAATTAAGGCTTGAATTTCCTGATTATAGTTTTGCTACTAAAAGTGATTGCGAGGTAATTTTACCATTGTACGAAAAATATGGTTCTGACTTTTTAGATAAGCTCAATGGTATTTTTGCATTTACAATTTATGACTCTCTAAATGATGAATATTTTGTAGCTAGAGATCATATGGGTATTATTCCATTATACATCGGTTGGGATAAAAATGCTGTTTTCTATGTTTCATCTGAACTAAAAGCACTTGAAGGACAATGTGAAAAAATTGAATTATTTCCACCAGGTCAATTTTTGACCAGTTCAAAAAATAAATTTGAAAAATGGTATTCAAGAGATTGGGAAGATTTTGATAATGTAAAAGATGCTAAAACAAGTATAGGTAATCTAAGAGATTCATTGGAAAATGCCGTTAAAAGACAATTAATGTCTGATGTTCCCTATGGAGTTCTCCTTTCAGGTGGACTAGATTCTTCAATTACGTCAGCGATAGCAAAAAAATATTCTGAAAAGAGAATCGAATCAGATGATACCCAACGCGCATGGTGGCCTCAACTGCATTCTTTTTCCGTGGGATTAAAAGGTTCGCCAGATTTAGCTGCTGCAAGAAAAGTTGCTGATCATATTGGCACTGTACATCACGAAATTATTTTTACCATTCAAGAAGGACTTGATGCTATAAAAGATGTTATTTACAATTTAGAAACCTATGATATTACTACTGTAAGAGCTTCAACTCCAATGTACTTAATGGCAAGGGTTATAAAATCTATGGGGATTAAAATGGTTCTCTCCGGAGAAGGTGCTGATGAGTTGTTTGGTGGTTATTTATATTTTCACAAAGCACCAAGCCCAAAAGATTTTCATGAGGAAACAGTGAGGAAATTAAAGAAATTACACATGTATGATTGCCTTAGAGCAAATAAAAGTTTAGCGGCCTGGGGAATAGAAGGAAGAGTTCCATTCTTGGATAAGGAGTTTATCGACGTTGCAATGTCATTAAATCCAAAAGATAAAATGATAAATGGAGAAAGAATGGAGAAATGGGTATTAAGAAAAGCTTTTGAAGAATACCTTCCAGATGAAATATTGTGGCGTCAGAAGGAACAATTTAGTGATGGTGTAGGATATAGTTGGATTGATACACTAAAAGAAGTAGTAGAGGATATGATTTCAGACCAGGAAATGAAAGATGCAAAAATTAAATTTCCGATTAAAACTCCAACAACAAAGGAGGAATATTATTACAGATCATTGTTTTCAAATCATTTTCCGTCGAACACAGCTGCTATGTCGGTTCCACAAGAACCATCTGTTGCCTGTAGTACGAAAATTGCCTTGGAATGGGATGAGGCTTTCAAGCTGATTAATGAACCGTCCGGAAGGGCAATTTCTAAGGTCCATCAAGATGCATATTAGCACCAATTTTTAGCTCAAAAATTGTTAATAACTTATCGTTTAAAATTAGTGATTTCTAATCTGTTGGAGTGGCTTTTTTTAGTATATTTGAAAGTAATTAAATTTAAGTATTAAAAACCTAGTTTTAATACTTAAATTCAAACTAACTATTTTACAATCAATTATGAGCGAAAATCAAACTAAATATTCAGCGGATAGTATACAGGCGTTGGAGGGTATGGAGCATGTAAGAATGCGTCCATCAATGTATATCGGAGATGTTGGATCAAGAGGGCTTCACCATCTAGTTTATGAAGTAGTTGACAACTCCATTGACGAAGCTATGGCAGGACATTGTGATAGAATTTCTGTGACAATAAATGAAGATAATTCTGTAAGCACAGAGGATAATGGAAGAGGAATTCCAGTAGGGATACATAAAAAGGAAGGAGTTTCAGCCCTTGAAGTTGTTATGACTAAAATTGGTGCTGGTGGTAAATTTGATAAAGATTCTTACAAGGTCTCGGGTGGGCTCCACGGTGTTGGTGTAAGTTGTGTTAACGCACTTTCCGAAAAATTAGTAGCTACAGTTCATAGGGACGGTAAAATTTGGGAGCAAGAATATTCTAAAGGAAAATCATTAGAGCCAGTCAAAGAGGTTGGTAAATCTGATAAAACTGGAACTATTGTAACATTTTTACCAGATAAAACAATTTTTCAAGATATTAATACTTACAGCTATGATATTTTAGCTAACAGATTACGTGAGTTATCATTTTTGAATAAAGGAATCACAATCACAATTACCGATAAAAGAAATAAAGATAAAGATGGCAATGATGTGCACGAAGAATTTTATTCGAAAGATGGTCTTGTAGAATTTATAAAATTCTTGGATGATACAAGAGAGCCGATAATGAAAGATGTTATCGCTTTCGAAGGTGAAAAAAATGGTGTTCCAGTCGAAGTTGCAATGGTTTATAATACTTCTTATTCAGAAAATCTTCACTCATATGTAAATAATATCAATACTCACGAAGGTGGAACACATTTAAGTGGATTTAGAAGGGGATTAACTCACACTTTGAAAAAATACTCTGAAACTTCAGGGATGTTAGACAAATTAAAATTTGACATTTCTGGTGATGATTTTAGAGAGGGTCTTACTGCCATAATTTCCGTAAAAGTCGCTGAGCCTCAATTTGAAGGCCAAACCAAAACAAAACTTGGAAACAAGGAGGTTTCTGCTTCGGTAAGTCAAGCGGTATCTGAGATGTTAAGAGATTATTTAGAAGAACACCCAGAGGATGCAAAAACTATTGTTCAAAAGGTAATTTTAGCTGCTCAGGCAAGACATGCTGCACAGAAGGCTCGTGAGATGGTTCAAAGAAAGTCGGTAATGAGTATCGGAGGTTTACCTGGCAAACTTTCAGATTGCTCTGAGCAAGATCCAGCGAAATGTGAAGTCTTCTTAGTTGAGGGTGATTCTGCTGGTGGAACAGCTAAACAGGGAAGAGATAGAGCTTTTCAAGCAATATTACCATTAAGAGGAAAAATATTGAATGTTGAAAAAGCAATGCAACATAAGGTTTTTGAAAATGAAGAAATTAGAAATATTTTCACGGCTCTTGGAGTAACAATTGGAACTGAGGAAGATAGTAAAGCTTTGAATATTGAAAAATTAAGATATCATAAGGTTGTAATAATGTGTGATGCTGATATAGATGGAAGTCACATATCAACTCTAATATTAACTTTTTTCTTTAGGTATATGAGAGAGTTAGTGGAAAATGGTCATGTATTCATTGCCACCCCTCCTCTGTACCTTGTTAAAAAGGGTGCAAAAAAAGAATATGCTTGGAATAATGATCAAAGAGATAATATAATGATGAAGTTTGGAGACAGTTGTAAAGTCCAGAGATATAAAGGTCTTGGTGAAATGAATGCAACTCAACTTTGGGAAACAACCATGAATCCTGAGTTCAGAACACTTAGAAGAGTAGATATCGTAAATGGTATTGAGGCTGATAGAATTTTCTCGATGCTGATGGGCGATGAAGTTCCGCCAAGAAGAGAGTTTATTGAAAATAACGCTATCTATGCTAACATAGATGCCTAATAAAAAATTATGAAAGTAACGGTTGTCGGTGCGGGAGCAGTTGGTGCAAGTTGTGCAGAGTATATCGCAATTAAAAACTTTGCATCTGAAGTAGTCATTTTAGATATTAAGGATGGATTTGCTGAGGGTAAAGCTATGGACTTAATGCAAACCGCTTCATTAAATGATTTTGATACAAAAATTGTTGGTACAACTAATGATTATTCAAAAACTGCTAACAGTGATATTTGTGTTATTACATCTGGAATTCCCAGAAAACCAGGCATGACAAGAGAGGAATTAATCGGAATTAATGCAGGTATAGTAAAGGATGTAAGCTCAAAATTACTTGAATCTTCACCTGATACTATATTAATAGTCGTAAGTAACCCAATGGATACAATGACTTATCTTGTTCACAAAACCACAGGGGTTGCAAAAAATAGAATAATTGGTATGGGTGGAGCGCTAGATTCAGCAAGATTCAAGTATAGACTTGCGGAAGCATTAAATGCCCCAATTAGTGATGTAGATGGTATTGTAATAGGAGGTCACAGTGATAAAGGTATGGTACCACTCATCTCAAAAGCTACAAGAAATAGTATTAAGGTTACTAATTTTTTATCTGATGAAAGATTAGATCAAGTACGTGAGGATACCAAGGTTGGAGGCGCAACACTAACCAAACTATTGGGAACTTCTGCTTGGTATGCGCCAGGTGCAGCTGTGAGTTCACTTGTTCATTCTATAGCTTGTGATCACAATAAAGTATTTCCATGTTCTGCTTTATTGGAGGGTGAATACGGACTCTCGGATTTATGTATTGGAGTACCTGTAGTTTTGGGGAAAAACGGAATTAAAGAAATAATTGAACTGGATCTAAATCCAGAGGATTTAGCCCACCTGTCTGAAAGTGCAGATGGTGTAAAAAAAACTAACTCTCTTCTAACCTTATAGTATAACCCTCTTAAGACCACGATTAATTATTGGTCTAATCTGTTGCCTGTTTATAACTGATATTATATATTTGCACCACTTTTTATTTAAATGAATTATGCAAAATAAAGGATTAGTTAAATTATTCGCTCTGTTGTTTGGACTTGTAAGTGTATTCCAATTATCATTTACATTCAAGTCGAATCAGATTGAAAGTAATGCAGATGAGTATGCTATTGGTAAAATCAGCGATGCAGAAATTGATTTTGATAAAAAGAGAAATCAAGAAAAAATAATCTATTTAGATTCGCTTTCGAATAACTCTGTTTTCAATATTGGAATCGCAGACTACACCTATGATGAGGTTAAGGATAGAGCAATGAATCTGGGTCTTGACTTAAAAGGAGGTATAAATGTTATTCTTCAAATTTCAGTTAAGGACATATTACAAAACCTATCTAACAACAGTAAAGATCCAATATTTAATCAAGCGCTTAATGATGCTGAGGAAATTCAAAAAAATAGTCAGAATACATACCTTGAGGATTTCTTTATAGCTTTTAACAATATAAAAGGTGATTCTAAACTAGCATCTCCGGATATATTTGCAAACAGAACATTAAGTGAAGAAATTAATTTCAATATGTCTGATGAAGAGGTACAGCCAATTTTGAAATCTAAAATTGACGAATCTGTAACTTCTGCATTTGAGGTTTTAAGAAAAAGAATTGACAAGTTTGGTGTAACACAGCCTAACATACAAAGACTAGGGAATTCAGGTAGAATATTAGTTGAATTACCTGGGGCCAAAGATGTTGAAAGAGTAAAAGGCTTATTACAAAGTACAGCCCAATTAGAGTTTTGGGATGCCTTCAAGGGCGAAGAGTTCCTCTCTTTTGTAATTCAAGCTAATGAAATAATTAAATCCAAAACTTCAACTAAAAATATTCAGGAAACTCAACTAAGTGAAGTAGAGGAACTTCTTGGTACAGACAACGACTCAATAGTAATTGAAAAGAATCCAATATTAGATTTAATCATGGGGCAAGGTTATCCGGGTGGGCCTGTTGTAGCCATGTTTAATTCAAAGGATACTAATATCATTTCGGAGTATCTCTCGGATCCTGATGTAAGATCTCTACTTCAGCCATCTCAGAGATATGTTAAATTTTTATGGGGTATTCCTCAAATGTCTGAAGAAGGAGAAGAGTTAGTTGAGTTGTATGCTTTGAAAGGAAATAGAGAAAATACTCCTCAATTAAGTGGCTCAGTGATTACAGATGCAAGACAATCCTATTCAGTAGATGGTATAACACCTACTGTCAGTATGCAAATGAACACTAAGGGTGCCAAAATCTGGGAGGAAATGACCGGTAATGCATTTAACCAAAGTTCTCAAATTGCAATAGTATTAGATGATATTGTATATTCTGCACCTGGTGTAACCAGTGGACCAATTTCTGGTGGAAATAGTGAAATTTCGGGTGCTTTCAACCTAAACGAAGCTATCGATTTGGCTAACGTGCTCAGGGCAGGTAAGTTACCTGCATCTGCTGATATTGTACAGGCTGACGAAGTTGGACCCTCTCTGGGTCAGGAAGCAATTGAATCTGGTACTAACTCATTTATGATCGCTCTTGTTCTTGTCCTACTTTGGATGATGTTCTACTATGGTAAAGTTGGTTTGTACTCAAATATTGCATTGGTACTAAATATTGTTTTAATCTTTGGGATTTTATCAGGGTTAGGTGCTGTTTTAACACTTCCTGGAATTGCTGGTATCGTTTTGACAATAGGTATTGCTGTTGATGCTAATGTTCTAATTTATGAAAGGGTTAGGGAAGAACTCTACAGAGGTAAAAAGGAAAAACCTGCGATTTCTGACGGATATCAAAATGCTTTATCCTCAATTTTAGATGCAAATATTACAACAGGATTAACAGCATTAATCTTATATACATTTGGAACCGGACCGATCAAAGGATTCGCAACAACATTGCTAATAGGTATAATAACTTCTTTATTTACAGCAATTTTTATTTCTAGGCTATTAATCAACTGGGATGTAAATAAAGGTTCTCGACTAAGTTTTTCTACTCCTTTAACAAAAGGACTATTTAGAAATTTAAATATTGACTTTTTAAAACGTAGAAAACTAACATATATGATATCTGGAGTTCTTATTGCCTCTGGGGTATTTTCACTTTTTACAACTGGTTTAGACGAAGGTATTGATTTTGTAGGTGGAAGAACTTATACAGTAAGATTCGCTAATGATGTAAATACTGAAGAAGTTAAAAAATCAACTGATTTGATTTTTGGTAGTTCTGAAATAAAGACTATTGGTAGTCCAAATCAGCTGAAAATTTCAACTAAATATAAAGTTGATGAAAATTCAGCAATAGCTGATGAAGAAGTACAATCAAAACTATTTGAATCTCTTGAAACATACCTTCCTGAAGGATATACATATACACAATTTTTAGATGCTGAAAATAATGTGGGGAAAATGATGTCAGGTAAAGTAAGCCCAACTATTGCAGATGATATAAAACAATCTTCTTTTTGGGCAATTTTAGGTTCATTAATTGTCGTCTTCCTCTATATACTGATAAGATTTAAAAAATGGCAATTTTCACTTGGAGCTGTAGCTGCGGTTTTCCACGACGTTTTAATCGTGCTAGGAATATTCTCGATTACTTACAAATTTATGCCATTTAGTATGGAAATTGATCAAGCATTTATTGCAGCAATTCTTACGGTTATTGGATATTCATTAAATGATACGGTGGTTGTATTTGATAGAATTAGGGAGTTCTTAAAAGAACACTCAACTTGGGAGTTTGAAAAAACCGTGAATTCAGCATTAAATAGCACTCTTTCCAGAACCTTGAATACCTCTTTCACAACACTTGTTGTATTATTGGCCATGTTTACATTTGGTGCTGACTCCTTAAGAGGGCTATTATTTGCACTAATTGTTGGGGTATTAGTTGGGACTTATTCATCTGTGTTTGTTGCAACTCCGATAATGAAGGACACTTTGAAAAAATACAGAGATTAATTAATTCCCTCTTAAATATTTTTTATCTATGTAAAAGGTTCCAAACGGAATTAGTGAAGCTGCTGATACTATAAAAAATTCTAAATAACTCCATTTAAAGTTGTTTTTTCCAATTACGCTAAGGATTATATAACCAACAAATAGGATACCGTGAGGCATACCCAATAACTTCACATAGGTTGGATCATTTAGTAGATATTTAATAGGTACAGCAATAAAAAGTAATATTATGTAGGATAATCCTTCTAGAAAGGCAACGAATCTAAAGATTTTTATCATTAAGATTTAGCGGTTTTTTTAAACATTAGATAAAAACCAATCAATATGAACGGTATACTTAATGTTTGTCCAGTGTTCATGCCTAGTATCCAATCTTCTCTTCCATCAACTTGTGCTTGTTTAAAAAACTCAACAATAAAACGACTTGACCAAAGGAGAACGAAGAATAATCCAAACAAATACCCAGTTTTCTTTAATTTATCAGTTCTCCAATATATATGAGCAACTATGAAAAATATAATCATATAACTAAATGCTTCATAAAGTTGTGCGGGGTGACGAGCAAAATCTTCACCCAGTTTTGAAAATACAACTCCAAATTGACTTTCAGTTTCCTTTCCAACGATTTCTGAGTTAAAGAAATTTCCTATCCTGATGAAGGCTCCACCGATAGCTACAGGAATCAGAATTCTATCTAGAATCCAGAGTACAGATTTTTTTAAAATTCTGCTGTTGTATATAAACATTGCAGTTATTATTCCTATTGCAGCGCCATGGCTAGCCAAACCTCTAAATCCTGAAAACTCAAAATTTGGATTAAATCTGAATGGTAAAAAAACACTAAAAAAATCTTGATCAAAAAGTTCAATTTGATAAAATATAACATGACCTAACCTTGCTCCAATCATTGTACCTAAAATTGTATAAACAAATAGGGAGTCAAGCTTTTCCATTGATAGGCCTTCTTTTTTATATATAATTTGCATTAAGTAAAAGCCTAAAATAAATGCTAGCATCCACATTAAACTATAATAGTAAATAGTAAATTTTCCAAAAATAGTAAAACCTTCAGAAGTGGGATCCCAGACAAATTGTAATATTTCCATAATTATTTTCTTTTAAATGTTTCAGGCACAGGATCATATCCAGACGTACCCCATGGGTGACATCTTAAAATTCTTCTTACCGCAAGGTATGACCCAAAAAATAGTCCATGCTTTCTCAATGCTTCTATTGCGTAATGAGAACATGAAGGTTGATGTCTACATGTTGCTGGAAAATAAGGCGATATAGCTCTTTGGTAAAACTTAATCATCAAAATAAATGGATATATCAAAAACTTCATCTGCTAGTCAATTGTAAATGATGAATCTTTATTTGAGTCGTTAATTGAAATACCTTTATTTTTAAGCATATCCCTAATCTTGTCACTTAGTTCATAATTTTTATTTTTTCTAGCGTCATCTCTTAACTCTAGAAGAATATCAAGCACATCATTTGTTTTGCTATTTTTATTATTAGTTAGATTTGATTTTTGAAGTCCCATAACTTCAAAGACGAATGAATTTATTGAACTTAATAAAACTTCCCAATCTTTTTTTGAAATATTAGCCTTTTTCTGATTCACTTTATTTATAAACTTAACAGCATCAAATATGTTTGCAATTAAAATTGGTGTATTAAAGTCATCATTCATTGATTTGTAGCAATTGTCAACCCATTCTTTGGTATTAAAATCTGAGTTATCGGTAAAATCTTTAAGATTTTCTAAAATATTTATTGCATCAATTAGTTTCTTGTATCCTTTTTCAGCGGCAAGAAGAGCATCGTTACTCAAATCAAGAACACTTCTGTAGTGAGCTTGAAGCATAAAAAATTTGACACTAGACTCTGAAAAAGTTTTAGAGAGCAAAGGAGATCCTTTAACAAAAATTTCGTCAGGTAAAATATTATTATCAGTAGATTTAGACATTTTTTGCCCGTTCAAAGTCAACATATTAGCGTGAACCCAATAATTGGCAGCATTTGTACCAAAACACACATTAGATTGTGCAATTTCACATTCATGGTGTGGGAACTTCAAATCAATTCCTCCTCCGTGTATATCGAAAATATCACCTAAGTATTTATTACTCATAGCGGTACATTCAATATGCCATCCTGGAAATCCATTACCCCATGGTGAGTTCCATTTCATGATGTGTTTTGGTTCAGCTTTTTTCCACAATGCAAAGTCTTGTGGATTTTTTTTATCAGATTGACCTTCTAATGCTCTCGAATTGTGAATTAAATCTTCTAGATTTCGCTTACTTAAAATTCCATAGTTATTTGACTTACTGTATTCGAAAACATCAAAATAAACTGACCCGTTAACTACATAGGCCATCCCTTTGTTAATTATTTTCTCTATGAGCTTGATTTGTTCTGTAATATGACCAGTGGCAGTCGGTTCAATATTAGGGGGTGATAAGTTAAATTTCATTGTAGTTTCGTGAAAATCATAGGTATACTTTTGAACTATTTCCATGGGTTCAAGATTTTCAACTCTAGCTTTCTTATTTATCCTGTCTTCACCTACATCATCGTCATTTTCTAGATGGCCAACATCTGTAATATTTCGAACATATCTCACTTTGTATCCAATATGATTTAGATATCTATACATAACGTCAAATGATGTAAAGGTTCTTAAATTCCCTAAGTGAACATTACTGTAGACAGTAGGTCCACAGACATACATGCCGACATAATCTTTAGTGACAGTTTTGAAAGTTTCTTTTTCGCCAGAAATACTGTTATATATCTTTAATTCTTGATTAACAGTTTGCATGTAATAAAATTACACTTTAAATTCCATTGAAAGAAGTATCTAATTGAATATATTTTAGGAATTCCTCTTTAGAATTACTATCGTATTTGAATTTACCTCCAAATTCACTAGTAACAGTACTGGATGATACATCTTTTATACCTCTTGAATTTACACAAAGATGTTTAGCGTCAATTACGCAAGCTACATCATCAGTTCCAAGAGCTTCTTGAAGTTCCTTAACAATTTGTTTGGTAAGTCTTTCCTGAACCTGTGGCCTTTTAGCGTAATATTCAACTATCCTATTCATTTTGGAAAGGCCAATTACGTTTCCACTTGAAATGTATGCAATATGTGCTTTACCGACAATCGGTAAAAAGTGATGCTCACAAGTTGAATAAAGTGTAATATCTTTTTCAACAAGCATTTCACTGTAATTATACTTGTTGTCAAATGTAGCTGCCTTTGGTTTATTTTTAGGATTTAGGCCGTAGAATAACTCTTTTACATACGATTTTGCTATTCTCTTTGGTGTGCCTCTTAAGCTATCATCCTTTAAATCTAAACCTAAAGTCAGCATGATTTCTTTGACATGCTCTTGAATTATAGAGATTTTTTCATCGTCGCTTTTATCAAAAGCATCATCTCTTATCGGAGTAAAATCAGATGTTGAGATGTGATCATCTCCAATTTCTTCATCAGTAAGTACAATTTTATCATTTATCCTCATAACTAATTTTTTAATTCACAACTATAAAACAATTATCATGCCTAATATAAATAACATTTTTTAAGAAAAAAATCCTTTCTCAAATAATCAGGACTTCAAATTAAAAAAAAATGAATTAAATTAGCCTCTACAGATTTGATTTATGGGGTTAAAGCATATCACATTATTGGTTTTATTTTTTTCGTCTTCATTTGCTTTTTCACAAACTGACAAGATTAACTCATTAAATACTAATCCAGAAATAAATGTTGATTATCCCTTTACAAGTAAAGAATTATCTTTCATTGATAATGCTTTTGATGATGAAACATTAAAAAGAATTAACAAAATCAAACCCCTGAAGAAATATGTTAAAGATATACTAAGGAATCGAATCCAAATTTTAAATAAAAAATATCAAATAAACGAAAATCTTCCAAAATTAAGCTCCGTTAGAAGTTTAACAACAATCAAAAATTTTAATGAAAATAATTTCAACCCCTTACTTTACAATTTTGATTTTGATTCCCAAAAAAGTCAGATTTACAGAGTTGACGGAACCGACCTTTTGATTAACATAATTCCAAAAAGAGAATAAATGATGAATAAAGTCAAAATATTTTTTTGGATATTATTTTTATTTAATTACCCACTTTTTTCACAAGAGATTTTAATAAGTGACGGAGGAACTGTTAATACTTGTTCAGGAACTTTTTATGATTCTGGCGGGCCCAACGGAGTTTATGGTGCAAATGAAGATTTCACAATTACGATTTGTCCTGAAAATGATGCTCAAGTAGTTGAGCTGGATTTTCAATCTTTCACAACTCAACCAGTGCAAAACGGTAACGGCGATGGATTAATCATTTACAATGGCGACAATGTTTCAGCTGAGGAAATTGGTATGTTCTCTGGCACTAGTGCATCGTCTAGTCCAGGCTTTGTTGTGGCTAATAATCCAACTGGATGCCTAACAATACAATTTTTTAGTAATGGTGCTGCACAAGCTAGCGGTTGGGAGGCTACAATAAGTTGTTTTGAACCCTGTCAAGAGGTTAATGCTTCAATAGATTCGAATCCTGGGGTAAATGTTGATGGATCAATAGAAGTTGATTTAGATCAAAATATCGATTTCACTGCAATAGGTAGTTTTTCAAACGGAAATGCAAATAATGCTATTTACGAATGGAATTTTGATGATGGAAATACAGTGTTAGGAGAAAATGTTCAATATTCTTTTTCAACTGCCGGTTTGTATAATGTCACATTGATTATTACGGATTATAATGATTGTACCTCTAATACTGCTGAAGTTCAAGTCATAGCAGGGGCTACCACACCAGGAAATCCTTATGTAAGTGCTGGGGACGATTTCACATTAGAGTGTCCTGAGCTTGTACAACTAAATGCCGATTTTCTAGAAATTGGAGAAACCGATTTGTATGAGGTTAATGAAATAGCATTTGTTCCTCCATTTCCGTTTCAAGGTTTATCAAACTCTGTAAATACAAATATTGATGATGCTTGGGACTCACCTCAGGCACTTCCCTTTGACTTCTGTTTTTTTGGTAATTTAGAACAACAATTTCAGGTTGGATCAAATGGATTGGTAAGGTTTGATGTAAATGCTTCAGATATTGGTAGTGGAAGTAATGCGTGGGGATTTTCAAACTCTGATAATATTCCGACAAATACTCCAGATGCTGTTGGTGAAGGGAATATTTTTTCTCCAGTTCATGATATTAATCCAGCCTCTTCTGAAGGAGAAGAAATACGATGGGAAATAATTGGGGATTACCCTAATAGGGTTTTAGCTGTAAGCTTTTATAATGTTGAAATGTATAGTTGTGGAGATTTGCTTGCGACACATATGATCGTTCTTTATGAAACAACTAATGTTATAGATATTTACATACAAAACAAGCCAACATGCAATTCTTGGCAAGGTGGTGTTGCAGCAGTAGGTATTCAGAATGACTCAGGTACTCAGGGATATATTCCACCTGGCAGAAACAGTTCTGACAGTCCATGGACAACAGAGGAAGAGGCATGGAGATTTACTCCAGTTGGGGATAGTCTACTTGAATTTGAATGGTTAAATTCAGTAGGTGATGTAATATCAACTGACTCAAGTTTCGAAGTTTTACCAACAGAAACATCATCATATACCGCCAGAGTTACCTACACAACTTGTACTGGAAACCCAATTGTTGTTGAAGACGAAATAATAATTACAGTTGAAGAGCCTCCGTTTAATGTTGAGTCGGTTGTTGAATATGATGAAGATGGTACAACAATCATAATTGAGGAAGATGTGATAGAATTATGCAGTGATGTTTTACCAGTACTAATAAATAGTCAATATGAATCAGAAACAGCTTCGTATGAATGGTATTTAGATGGTCAATCCCTTGCTGTAAATGATTCCTTTTTAAATATTACATCCGCTGAAACGGGAATATACACTGTTGAAGTTTATGATGAGGATTGCATAGTATCCGATGACATCAGAATAAATTTTGGAAATCCTAATGATTCATCTTTTGAAATGACAGCTACGTGTGATGGAGCAACAGCTTTAGTTACTGGATTACCAGGTGGCTCATTTGCTTTTGTAGATGTGCCAAATGATGGAGCGGTGATTGATTCATCAACAGGGATAATTACAGGTGGCTCATCCTCAACAACTTATAATATTGAATATACTACAAATGATATATGCCCATCAACATCTACACTAGAGGTAACGACGCTTGATCCGGACGATTCATCTTTAGATATTATTGACCCGACCCCATTACAAGTTTGTGATGATAATTTTGCTGATGGACTGACAGAGATGGATTTATCCATAAAAAACATCGAAATTACTAATGGTAATCCAAATTATTCTGTTACTTATTTCTTTTCTGAAGATGATGCGTTAAACGGTAATAACCAATTGCCAATTAATTATACTAATGTTGCCAATCCACAAACTATATATATCAGGGTTGTTGATATAATTACAAATTGCTTTTCAACAACGAGTTTAGATTTAAGTGTAATAACAGCTCCTTCGGCAACCTCACCGCCATCTTTAGAGTACTGCGATGCTGACGCAGATGGTTTTGGAGTCTTTAATTTATCTCAACTTGATGATACCATTTCTGATGGACAAACCGGCTTAATTATCACTTATCATGAGACTCAGGCAGATGCCGAAAATAATGTAAATGCTATTACAGGTAATTATAATAATATCAACCCCTATAGTCAAGTTGTTTATATTAGAA
>CACLAD010000020.1 GCA_902604715.1 uncultured Bacteroidota bacterium | reverse complement strand
TTTTTTGTAATAATAGCCTGAATTGCCAATCCTCAAATTCATGAAAATGATTATCTCTAGTGTCTTTTGAATTTCTGTATGCACTGGCAAACCAAAGACTTAGTGGTACACTACACACAAGTTTGTTTGCTTTTATGCTCATCAATAATTGAAATGGGTTTAATAAATGCTCAAATATTTGGAAGGCAGTGACTACGGTAGCATTGGTTTCTTTTACAGCGGACTGATCAATATCAAGATCTTCTCCGCCTGTATTAATAATATTATATCCGTTATTTTTCAGCATTTTTGATAAAGGATTTTCAATTCCTAAATCTAATATTAGTTCATTTTTATCAACAAATCTCTTTATGAAATCTGTAGTGATTTGATATCTTTTAAATGGGAAATTTTTAGAATACATTAATTAGTATTGGTAGACCATTGCGTTGATATGCATTCCAGCACCAACACTTGCAAAGATAATTTTGTCACCCTTTTCGATTTTGTGAACTCCAAGTTTATTTCTGACAATTAAATCATACATAGTTGGTACAGTTGCTACTGAGCTGTTTCCAAAGCGATCTACTGTAAGAGGCATAACCTTCTTTGGTGAATCTAAATTAAACAGCTTGTATAGTCTTTTAACTATCGCATCATCCATTTTGGCATTTGCCTGGTGAATTAATATTTTTTTTACTTCTGAGATGTCAGTATTTGCCATGTCTAAACAATCTTTCATTGCAGCAGGCACATAGGTCAAGGCAAATTCATAAACTTTACGACCTCTCATTTTAATGTATTTTGTTTTTTGATCTGCTTTAGGGTTAAAAGATTTTCCATAGAATAAATAGAATACTTCGTCATCAGTATATGAGGCGGTATTGTGTGATAGAATCCCGCCTTCTTCTTCTACCTTTTCAATTATTGTAGCACCAGCACCATCAGCAAAGATCATTGAGTCCCTGTCGTTAATATCTACAACTCTAGATAAAGTTTCTGCTCCAATAACTAAACATTTTTTTGCCATTCCTGCTTTAATAAATCCATATCCTTGAATCATACCTTCAAGCCATCCAGGACAACCAAATAAAATATCATAAGCGACACATTTTGGATTTTTTATTTTTAATAGGTTTTTGACTCTCACAGATAAACTAGGGAAAATATCAATTTGAGTTGTATTATTACTGGCATTACCAAAATTGTGTGCTAAAATTATATAATCAATCGTCTCAGGGTCGATTTTGGCATCCTCTATTGCATTTTTTGCCGCTAAATATGCAATGTCAGAGGTGTTAAATTCGTCTTTTGCATATCTTCTTTCCTTAATTCCTGTAATTTTTTGAAATTTTTCAATTATTTCATCATTTTTAGTTTCAATCTTATTACCCTCATTATCGAAGAATTCTCTGTTTAAAAATTTAGAATTATCTTGAACTATTTCTGGGATATATGAACCACTTCCAGTTATTTTTATGTTCATTTATAAATGAATTTTAAGTAAGTAAACTTATTAAATAATAGTGATTTTAGGAAAATTAATCAGCATATAATTCAATTGGAGTACAACTACAAATTAGATTACGATCGCCATATGCATCATTCACTCTTCTCACAGGAGGCCAGAATTTATTCTCTTTTACATAAGCTAATGGAAACGCAGCTTTTTCTCTTGAGTATTTATAATCCCATACCTCTGATGTTACCAATTCAAGTGTATGAGGGGAATTTTTGAGTAAATTATTTTCGTCATCAGGGCTGCATAATATTATTTCCTCCTTGATTGAGATCATCGCATCACAAAATTTATCTATTTCTTCTTTATTTTCACTTTCTGTAGGCTCAATCATCATTGTTCCTGCAACCGGAAAAGAAACGGTTGGAGCATGAAAACCATAGTCCATTAATCTTTTTGCTATATCAACTACTTCAACGCCATAATCTTTAAATGGCCTACAATCAATTATCATTTCATGTGCAGATCTTCCAAGTTCACCTGTGTAAAGAATATCATAGCTTCCATGTAGTCGTTCTTTTATATAATTTGCATTCAATATTGCAATTTTAGTTGCATTCCTTAAGCCGGATGCTCCCAGCATTGAAATGTATCCATATGAAATTATACATGCTAGTGCAGAACCAAATGGTGCAGCTGATATAGCAGGAATTGCTTTATCACCGCCAGTTTTGATTACAGGGTTGGTGGGTAGGAAAGGACTTAAATGTTTTGAAACACAAATTGGTCCGACTCCGGGTCCACCTCCACCATGTGGAATAGCGAATGTTTTGTGTAGATTTAAATGACAAACATCAGCTCCGATAATTTTTGGGTTTGTTAAACCTACTTGAGCGTTCATATTTGCTCCATCCATGTATACTTGACCTCCATGGTTATGTATAATATTTGTAATTTTCAAAATATCGGATTCAAAAACACCATGTGTTGATGGATATGTAATCATTAATGCACCTAATCTATCTTTGAATTTGATTGCCTTTTCCTCTAAGTCTGTAATATCAATATTCCCATTTTCAGATGAATTTACCACAACAACTTCCATTCCCGCCATTACAGCACTTGCAGGATTTGTACCATGAGCAGATGATGGAATAAGACATATTTTTCTGTCAAAATCACCATTATTTTCATGATAGGATTTTATTACCATAAGGCCAGCATATTCTCCTTGGGCACCAGAATTTGGTTGTAATGAAACTGCATCAAAACCCGTAATTTCCTTTAGCTGGTTTTCTAATTTTTTTAAAAGCTTCTCATAACCTAGGGCTTGATCTTTTGGCGCAAAAGGGTGAATATTTAACCATCGATTCCAACTCAGCGGTAGCATTTCGGCAGCTGCATTCAATTTCATTGTACATGAACCAAGTGATATCATTGAGGTGTTTAAAGCAAGATCTTTTTTCTCAAGAAACTTAATATACCTCATTAGAGAGGTTTCAGATTTATATTTTGAAAAAACCTCATCAGTTAAAAAACTTGTGGTTCTTGAATACTCTTTCGGAATTCTATTTAAACTTTCAAAATTTGAGAAATTTTCAAGTTTTGTATTTTTGGATTCAGCAAAAATTGAAATAATTTCATAAATATCATTTGTTGTTGTTGTCTCGTTAATTGAGATTGAAACACTGCTATCATTTGGGTAGTGAAAATTCACTTCTTTTTCTAAGGCTTTACCCCTAATCAGCTTGGAGTCGCATTCTACTAATATTGTATCAAAAAAAGATTTGTTTGGAGTTTTAAATCCTAACAAGTTTAAATTTTCCTCTAAAATACAAGCATTTGAGTGAATTTTTTTTGCAATTTCCTTTAACCCGTCAGGTCCATGGAAAACAGCATACATTCCAGCCATAACAGCAAGCAAGACTTGAGCTGTGCAAATGTTCGAAGTGGCCCTGTCTCTTTTGATATGCTGTTCTCTGGTTTGAAGAGCCATTCTTAAGGCCCTATTTCCATTCTGATCAATGCTTACACCAATTATTCTACCTGGAAGATTTCGTTTATATTCCTCTTTGGTAGAAAAATAGGCAGCATGTGGGCCACCATATCCAAGTGGTATACCAAATCTTTGTGTACTTCCAACAACAACATCTGCTCCCATTTCACCAGGAGATTTTAAAAGCGCCAGAGCTAAGATATCAGCTGCAACAGCAACTTTAATCTCATTTTCTTTACAAGTCTTAATTACCGGCTCGATGTCATTTATATTTCCAGAAAGACCGGGGTATTGTAAAAATGCACCAAAATATTTTTTTTCAGTATCAAATTTGCTCAGCTCTGCAATTTCCAGATTTATTCCAAGTGGTTTCGCTCTAGTCTCCAATAAAGCAAGCGTTTGTGGAAATGTGTCAATTGAGACAAAAAATGAGTTTACATTTTCTTTTTTTTGCTCTCTTGACCTTATAGAAAAAAGAAGAGTCATGGATTCGGCAGCGGCAGTACTCTCGTCAAGTAATGATGCATTTGAAATTTCCATACCGGTTAAGTCTGTTACCATCGTTTGGAAATTTAGAAGGGCTTCCAATCTTCCTTGTGCTATCTCTGCTTGATATGGTGTGTAAGCTGTATACCAACCAGGATTTTCTAAAATATTCCTTTGAATTACCGCAGGAAGGTAAGATCTGTTATAACCCATTCCAATATAAGTTTTATAAACCTTATTTAACGAAGAAATCTTTTTTAAATGCGTCAAATAGTCAGACTCAGACATTGGAGGGTCTAACTTCATTTCATTTCTGTTTCTAATGCTTTCAGGAATAGTTTGATCAATCAACTCGTCAATTGAATTTGCATTAATTAAACTGAGCATTTTCTCAATTTCTTTTTGTCTAGGTCCTATATGTCTTATTTCAAAAGATTCTGTATTCATATTTTTAAAATATCAATCAAAATTAAATAATATAACATCCATTTATTATATATTAAATAATAAATAATGAACAACATTAATGGGTTTATTAACAAATAAAATCAAGTTACTTTTTGATTATTACATCAACTCAAGTTTACACGTTTCATTTTGTCTAATATGTTATATAATTACTATTAATTTAATTAATCAAATCCATGTAAATTGGCAGGATATCGCGTTCGTTTTTTTCACCACTTTTTTTTCATATAATTTCATAAAATTTAACGAGAATTTCATATCAATAAATAAGCCAGCCTCTCCTTTATTAAAAATTTTTTTTTTCAAAGCTCTAATTTCGCTTGTAATCTCCCTTTATTTATTTTTTAATCTATCAACATCAAAGCAGATATTCGTAATTATTATTTCCATTGCAACTGTTCTATACACCATACCATTAATATCAAACTACACTTTGAGAAGTAATCCAATTTTAAAAATATTGACTGTTGCTTTTTGCTGGACAATGCTAATTGTAGTTTTCCCATTTTTTGAAGTTTTAGACTTTTTTAATTTAGTTTATTATTCATTCCTTATTTTTTGTTTAGTTACTGCACAAATGATTCCTTTTGAAATTAGAGATATAATCAAGGACAAAGATCTTATAAAAACAATTATACATGATTACGGAATAAAATATTCTAAAAAAATTGGATATTGTATTCTAACATTAGCCATGCTAATTACAATGATTTTATGTTGCTTTTTGGAAAATTTTGTATTCAAAAATTCAACCCTAATTGTAATCTTAATTACTGCTATTTTGGTGAGTTTTTCGAGTGAAAAACAAAATAAATATTACAGTTCCTTTATTGTAGAATCAGTTCCGATATACTGGATGATAGTTGAAATTGGTTTATAAATTTTTCTCTGAGTCGATAACCTTTTTTTCGAGTTGACCTTTGTAATCAACTAATTTTTGGGAAATTTCCAGATCAGAGATACCGATAATTTGAGCTGCTAGAATCCCAGCGTTTTTTGCTCCATTAAGGGCCACAGTGGCAACAGGTACTCCATTTGGCATTTGTAAAATTGACAATACAGAGTCCCATCCGTCTATTGAATTTCTTGATTTTACTGGAACACCAATTACTGGAAGAGTTGTTATTGAGGCAACCATTCCAGGTAAATGTGCTGCACCACCTGCTCCTGCTATAATGACTTTAATCCCATTATCTCTAGCATTATTTGCGTATTTGAACATTTTATCTGGGGTCCTGTGAGCTGAAACAATATTTACTTCAGACTCGATTCCAAACTCATTAAGAATATCAATAGCATCTTGCATGACAGGCAGATCACTTTTGCTGCCCATAATAATTCCTACTTTATTCATGATATTACTTTTATTTCTTTCTTAATTTTTTTGCCGATTTCAATAGCCTTTTCAATGTCTCTATTAACGATGGTTATATGCCCCATTTTTCTATTTAGTCTTGACTTTTTCTTTCCGTAAATATGAATAAATACCCCCGGAATATCAAAAATATCATTTATATTTTTATAAATGACATTTCCCTCAACCTTATTTTCCCCCACTAGGTTTACCATAATTCCGGGAATAAGTATTTCCGTTTCTCCTAAAGGCAAATCTAAAACACATCTTATATGCTGATCAAATTGTGATGTCATACAGCATTCGATGGTATGATGACCAGAATTATGAGGTCTAGGTGCTACTTCATTAATTAGAATTTTATCTTCTTTGGTCAGAAAAAGCTCAACGGCAAGTAATCCAACCATATTAAATTTTTCTGATGTATTCATTGCAATTTGCATTGCTCTTTTTTCAATATCATTGCTAATATTTGCTGGACACATTACATATTCAACTAAATTTGAATTCTCGTTAAATTCCATCTCAACAACAGGAAAACACTTCATTTCACCTGAAATATTTCTAGCAACAATAACTGATAATTCTTTATGGATTGATATTTTTTCCTCAATCAGACATTCATTTTCAAAGGAAAAGTTTAGATCATCATAATTTTTTATGATTTTAACTCCTTTGCCGTCATAGCCAAATCTTGAGCTTTTCCATACAAAAGGAAATTCAAAATTATCGTTTTCAAAATTATTTCTGAGCTCATCTAAGTTTGAGTAATTTTTAAATCTTGAAGAGGGTAAATTATGTTGTCTATAAAAGTCTTTTTGATCAGATTTGCTTTGAATTACTTTTAGTGTTCTGGCAGAAGGAAATACTTTTTTTCCTTTTTTTTCTAGAAATAATAATGCATCAGTGTTAATTTTTTCAATTTCAACTGTGATTATATCAACTTTATTTCCAAAACTTACTACATCATCATAATCAGTTATGTCTCCAATAATAAATTCATCAGCTAGTTTTGCACAAGGAGCTTCTTGATTTGAATCCATAACTTTTGTATGTAAATCATATCTTTTTGCATCATACATCAGCATTTTTCCTAACTGACCTCCTCCAAGAATGCCTAATTTAAAATTTGAACTAAAAAGCTGCATTAATAACTCAATTTCTTAATCTTCAAGCAAAAATACATTTTAATATTTAATCGATTAGAAATTAAACATGTCAAAGATTATATTTGTGTATAAATTAATCCTATGAAGAATGTTGTTTTATTTGGCCCTCCAGGAGCAGGAAAAGGTACTCAGGCAGAAGTTATTAAATTAAAATATGATTTATTTCATATATCTACGGGTGATGTGTTTCGAAATAATATTAAAAACAATACTGATCTTGGTTTATTAGCCAAGGGCTATATGAACAAAGGTGAGTTAGTCCCAGACGAGATAACAATTAATATGCTTAGTGAGGTTGTAGAAAAAAATATCCATGTCAATGGTTTTATTTTCGACGGATTCCCAAGGACTGAAAGTCAGGCTATTACCTTGGATAAATTACTGGGTAAATTTAACACTTCAATTTCAGGTATGATAGCACTTGAAGTAAATGATGAAATACTTATCAATAGACTATTAGAAAGGGGTAAGGGAAGTGGTAGAGCTGATGATTCGAATAGGGAAATAATCGAAAATAGGATTAATGAGTATTATACAAAAACAGCCATTCTTAAAACATATTATCAAAGAAAAAACTGTTATTACGGAGTTGACGGGGTTGGATCGATCGAAGAGATAACTTCTAGAATAGTTGATGCAATGAGTAAATTATAGTTTTTCTATGACAGAAGGAAATTTTGTAGATTATGTTAAAATTAATGTTGCTTCCGGAAAAGGGGGTAAGGGATCTACGCACCTGCGAAGAGAAAAATATGTTGCCAAGGGTGGGCCTGACGGTGGAGACGGAGGAAGAGGAGGTCATATAATTTTGAGAGGTAACTCACAGCACTGGACTTTATATCATTTAAAATTCAAAAGACATTTCAAGGCAGAAAAAGGAAACGATGGAGGGAAAAATAGAATCACAGGATCTAACGGTAAGGATGTTTTCATCGATGTTCCCTTGGGTACGGTCGTTAAAAATACTAATGATGAAAAGATAATTTTTGAAATTACCAAAGACAGAGAAGAAAAAATAGTATGTCAAGGTGGTAAAGGGGGAAGAGGAAATTGGCATTTTAAATCTTCAACAAATCAAACTCCAAGGTACTCACAACCTGGGTTGCCGAATGAAGAAATGCAAATAACTTTAGAATTAAAAGTTTTAGCCGATGTTGGACTTGTAGGTTTTCCTAATGCTGGTAAGTCGACTTTACTCTCTGTAATCACCGATGCTAAACCTAAAATAGCCGATTATGAATTTACAACACTAAAACCAAATTTAGGTATAGTTAAGTATAGAGATTTTAAAACCTTTGTAATGGCTGATATTCCGGGAATAATTGAAGGTGCATCTGATGGTAAAGGTTTAGGACATTATTTTTTAAGACATATAGAAAGAAACTCTACTCTTCTTTTTATGATTCCATCCGATTCTGATGACATAGTTAATAGTTATAATATTTTATTAAAAGAACTGAAAAAATATAATCCTGAAATGCTTGATAAAAGTAGACTAATCGCTATTACAAAGTCTGATTTACTTGATGATGAATTAAGGGAAGAGATTAGATTTGAAATTGGGAAAAAAATAAAAGAAGAGTTTATTTTTATTTCTTCTATATCCAATGTTGGATTAGCTGAGCTTAAAGATAAAATTTGGGAAATGCTAAATTAAATAATATGTCAATTAGGATTTCAATTTTTTATATACTGCCTGTTGTTTTACTAATTTTTATACCATCATTATTTTGTCAGACAAATTCTATTGATTCTTTAATAGGTATTTATAAAAGTGATGAACAAAATCCAACAAATATTATTAAAATAGGTGAGGCATATGCCGCTGAAAAAAGATGGGATTTGGCAATTAATTATTATGAAAAATTAATCAGAATTGATCCTAATAATTCTGATTACTTGTACAGGCTTGGCGGTACACAGGCAGCTTACTCAGAAGTTGTTAGTAAGTTTAAGGTTTTACCACTCATTAACACAGCAAAAAGAAATTTAATTAAGTCTGCATCTCTTAATAAAAAACATATCTACAGCAGATGGGCATTAGTCCAAATTTTGACCGAACTTCCCCAAATCCTAGGAGGAAATAAAGATGATGCACAAGAGTATTGTCATGAAATACTTAATATTTCTAAAGTTCATGGCTTATTATCATACCATTATTTTTATAGTTTTCAGAGTAATGAAAAAAAAATAATTGAGTTTGAAAAAAAAATAATTGACTCTTTAAATTCTAATCCAGTCTTTTTTGATTTTAACTATTTTAATTTTATTGTTGGTAAGATTTTGACAAATCAAAATCATAAAAAATACAATAATTTATCAATCAAATATCTAGAGAGATATATTAGTCAGTACTCATCTGCTGATAGATTTTCATTGGACGAAACGTATTATCTCTTGGCTTATTCCAACTTCAAATTAGGTAATGAAAATTCTAGACATTTTATAAAGCTCTCAAAGGAAGTTTCGATGAATTCTGAAAAAAGAAATTACTCTTTAATTAAAAAAATTGATGAATTAAATAAATTAATTAACAGATGAAAATTCATTTTATAGCAATAGGTGGTTCTGCAATGCATAATCTTGCAATTGCACTGAAATTAAAAGGATATACTATAACGGGAAGTGATGATTTAATTAATGATCCATCTAAATCTAGATTAAAAAAATATGATTTGCTACCTGTAAAGGAGGGGTGGTTTTCAGAAAAAATTTCCATTGATATTGATGCAATTGTTCTTGGAATGCATGCAAAAGAAGAAAACCCTGAACTTATTAAGGCTAAAGAGTTGGGTATAAAAATCTATTCCTATCCTGAATTTATCTATAATCAGTCAAAAGATAAGATTAGAATTGTTATAGGAGGTAGTCATGGAAAAACTTCAATTACATCCTTGATATTGCATGTATTGAAGGAATACAATATTGATACTGACTATATGGTTGGAGCTCAACTAGAGGGTTTTGAAGTTATGGTTAAGCTTACTGACTCTAGTAAATACATTGTTTTAGAGGGAGACGAGTATTTATCCTCGGCGCTGGACCCAAGACCAAAATTCCATCAATACAAACCTCATGTTGCACTTGTAAGTGGAATTGCGTGGGACCACATAAACGTGTTTAAAACATTTGAAAATTATGTTCAACAATTTGAGATTTTTATTAGTTCTATTCAAAATAATGGAATATTAATATTTAATAAATTAGATAATGAACTTGTTAAGCTTATTGAATCAAATAAAAATAATTTAAAATTTATCCCATATTCATCACCTAAATTTAAAATCAATAATGGCGTCACCTATATTGATTATGAAGGCACTTCATACAAGCTAAATATTTTTGGAGACCATAATCTACAAAATATTGGGGGAGCATTACATATTTGTAATAGCGTTGGAATTAAACCGAAAGATTTTTACAAAGCCATTACTTCATTTAGTGGAGCAAGTAATAGGCTTGAATTAATATATAAATCCTCAAATTCTACAATTTTTAAAGATTTTGCTCACTCTCCAAGTAAAGTAAAAGCAACCTCTGAAGCAGTAAGAAAACAATTTCCTCAAATAAGGCTAATTGCTTGTTTTGAGCTTCATACTTACAGTAGTTTAAATCCAGCTTTTCTAAACAAGTATGGAGACACCTTAAATAGTGTGGATGAATGTTATATATATTATTCAGAAAAAAATATGAAAATAAAGAGGTTAACTCCAATTGATTCTAAACTAATTATCCATTCCTTTAATCACGAAAACTTAACAGTGATTGATAATTATGAAAAACTCGAAGAAACAATGTTTAGCCTTGATTTAACCAATTCTGTTTTACTCATGATGAGCTCAGGTAAATTTGGTGGTTTAGATTTAGAGAAACTTAAAAAATATTAAATGAATGATATTAAAGATATTTTTTTTGATTTAGACCATACACTTTGGGATTTTGATAAAAATTCAGATTTGACGTTTTTTAAAATTTTAGATTTGAATAGTGTAAAAATTGATGTTGATAAATTTTTATATGCATACCACCCAATAAACAGAAAATATTGGGAAATGTATCGTGAAAATAAAGTTAGTAAAGCTGATTTAAGATTTTATAGACTTTCTGATACATTTAAAAAATTAAATTATGAAGTTAGTGATAATGTAATTCATAAGCTTTCCGTAGATTACATTAAACACCTTTCTGATTTCAATAATTTAATTCCTAACACTTTAATGGTGTTGGACTCTTTAAAATTAAAATATAAAATGCACATAATTACAAATGGATTTAAAGAGGTGCAAAAAAGGAAGTTGATTAACTCAAATTTGGCACATTATTTCAAAACCGTTACAATATCTGAAGATGTAGGGGTTAAAAAGCCTGATAAGTTAATATTTAATCATGCTATTAAATCTGCAAAAGCAACTATTGAAAACTCAATTATGATTGGAGATAATTATAATGCAGATATATTAGGTGCAATTAAAATGGGAATGAAAGTAATTTATTTTAATTTTCATAAAACCAATGAAGGAAATAGAGAAAACGTCATAATTATTGAGAATCTTAAAGAAATTTTAAAAATCCTCCCTTAAATTCTCTGCCTAACCACCTCATAAAGAAAAATACCGCAAGCAACAGAAACATTCAACGATTCAATTTTTCCAAAAATGGGAAGTTTTACCATTTCATTAGATAAACTAAGAACAGATTTATTAATCCCTTTTTGCTCTGATCCCATTACTACAGCTACTGGCCTTTTAAAATTTACATCATAAATATTTTTTTCTGCTTTCTCTGAAGCACAAATGATCGATATATCCATCGATTGCAGATGATAAATTGCATCTTTTATATGACTTACTTTACAAATTGGAATATTAAAAATTGCACCTGCACTTGTCTTTACAGTATCTGAGTTTACAGGAGCCGAGGAGCTATTTTGAATTATGATACCGTCTACACCACTAACTTCTGCGGTTCTTATAATTGCACCAAAATTTCTTACATCACTGATTTGATCAAGAATTAAAATAAATGGAATTTTAGATTTTTCAATTATTTCACTGAATTCATTAATGTCAAAAAACTTAATTGGGGATATCCTTGCAATTACACCTTGATGATTTTTTTTTGACAACTTATCAAGTTTTTGAGTGGGGACATATGAAAAGTTAATCTTATTTTTTCTAATTAGAGACTCTAGTTGCCCAATTAATTTTCCTTTCAGCCCTTTCTGAATAAAAACTTTATCAATATCCTTTTTTGAATTTATAGCCTCAATAACAGCCCTTATTCCATAAATTTTAGCGCTCTTTTCCATTATTTATTTAGTTTAAATACTTCTAGGTTGGAGTTATTGTTAGCAACTAATAATTTAGGATTTTTACGATCAATAATTTTTAGGGACTTAGTATTTCCAGAAAGATATAACCCGCTTTTATCAGGCCCTATGGTACTATAATTTTTATTTTTATCTGAAATTAAGATTATGGCAAATTGATTGTCTAATCTTGGTGTCTCTACCTCAGTATTATAAATATTTCCTCCCACAATTACATCTTCATAACCATCCTCATTTATATCATATGAGTCACTTGTTAAAATAGGAATAGACTGGGCTAGTGGAGGGAGCTTTTCAATTTCAAATTTGTTTTCACCTTTATTGATTAAAATAATTGATTCAAAGCTTGTAACCTTTCGTTCATAGGTGTCAATTATTTCTTCCCCATATATTTCCTCTATAGATGCATTTGCAAATTCTTCAAATGTTGGAATTTTTTCAGAAATAAATGGCATTTGCTGAGTTGAGCATTCCTTTCCTCTAAGCGGCACATAATTTCCTTCATATTTGTAGCTTAATACTAGGTCATGAGTTCCATTTCCATCAAAGTCACTTCCAAATATTTTTAAAGGTTTTTCTATACTTGTTTTATACTTTGAGTTCTCCCCAATATTTCCGATTAGATAATCTTTTAAACCATCATTATCAATATCAGTCTCCAAAATATTAAACCATAATCCAAATAGATTTTCTAAATTACTTTCATTATTAATATTTCTAAATTTTCCATTTTCATTTAAAAACAGGCCGATATTAGTCCACTCGCCAACAGCAATAAAATCATCCCATCCATCATTGTTAAAATCTGTAGAAATAATCTTATTAATTATACCAAAATTTTCAAACTCGGGAGCCACGTTATATGTATTATTGTAAAATTTGCCAGAGATATTTTCATAAATAATTGATGGTTCATGAATTGGGTATTTTTGGGTCTGAATTCTATTACCAACAATTATATCATTATCTCCGTCATTATCATAATCGATTGAAATTACTGTTTTTCCGCTAATCGTGTAGTTTATGATATCTTCCTGAATATCTCTTTTAAAATTCCCGTTTCCGTCATTTAAATAAATTCTATCACTTAGTTCTACAGATCTGTTCACGAATTCATTTCCACCGCTAACAACATATAAGTCAAGATCATTGTCATTATCAATATCAATAAAAGCTGACTCCATATCTTCATTTTCTGAATCATCCTGGAATGATTTTATATTTCGCTCAATTAATCCGTTTTCATTAGAGATATATATTTTAGAGTTTTGTTTATGTGCACCACCAATAAATACATCATCTTTGCCGTCGTTATTTACATCCCCGGCAGAAATAAAGGGCCCAAGAGTTGATTGTTTATACGGCAACAAGATTTCAGTACTAAAATCATCAAATTCATTTTCATTATGAGTGTATTCAATAAAATCATTTATTTTAGTAAATATTTGTTTTGACTCCTCTTTTTTGTCGTTTATAAATTTAGAGTCCTTTTCATTTACCGTAATTGTTTGGTTAACGTCAACTTCATATAATACTTCTTTCTTTCCAGAGCTCCATTCAACTACTAAAGAGTCTATTTTAGATACTTTTCCTAATCCAAAGTGTAATTCATCAGAAACCGATGATAAATAGCCTCTAACACGCTTAAATTCTTTTACTCTTGAATTATTATTAAAGTATAATGTTCCCTTGGCGAAGTTTTCTGAAAGAATTCCATTAGCTCTCACTTTTAGATAATTTCCAAGCTTATTTTCAATAGATAAATTTTTATATATGAATGCGTCTTCATCAATATTATTAACTATAATTTCTAGATCTCCGTCATTGTCCAAGTCGGCATATGCTGCACCGTTAGAAAAACTAGGATCATTTAGAGCTGAGTTATTTCCAACTTCTTTGAATGTTAAATTACCTTCGTTTTTATAGAGTAAATTTGGTAATTTCTCTGAGGGTAGCTCATCATAAAGCCTTTTTTTCATTTCTACAGGTACATTGTTATTATATTCTTTCTTTGTCTCGTTAATTCTAATTCTTGAATCATTATCAGACCCATACTTTCTGTACCCATTTGTTACAAAAATATCTTCTTTGCCATCAAGGTTATAATCAAATATCAATCCTGCCCAACTCCAATCAGTTTTTGCAATATTAAGTTGATGTGAAATATTATGGTATTTATTATTACCAAGATTTAATTGTAAAGAATTGAACATATATTGATAGTGTTGATCTAATTTGTTTGTTATCAGATCAAAATTTGATGTATTCATTGAGGCCATAAGTGTTTTTGATCTTACATGGTCACTTGAAGCCATGTCTAAAACAAAAATATCACTCAAATTATCGTTATTTATATCTTCAATATCCACACCCATTCCATAAAATGAGATTTGTTTAGTGGATTTTTTAATTTGATTAGTAAATGTTCCGTCTTGATTATTTATATACATAGCATCTTTTACGTAATAATCATTCGCAATATATATATCTGGCCAATTATCATTATTTATATCACTGATACAAAGGCCCAACCCAAATGTGGGACTTAACAAACCAGCCTTTTCAGTAATATTGATAAACTTTCCGTCCTTTTGCTCATACATGTGAGATGAGTTTTCCATCAATACAGATTTATTCTCATATTTTTTGAAAAAGGACATAGGTTCATATCCGTAAAATTCATTTTCATTCATTACTACACAATCCAGATCACCATCTTTATCAAAATCAAAAAATGCTGATTGAGTACTTATTCCATTGTCATCAAGACCATATTCTTCGGCTTTTTCAATAAAAGTCAGATCTTGGTTGTTTATTAATAGCAGATTTTTTCTGCTCTTTGAGTTGTATGGGCCACCTTGAGAGATATATATATCAAGCCATCCATCATTATTTACATCAGCAAAAGTAACACCGCTTGACCATTTTTTATTTTTGGTATTTATATTACTCAATTCGGTAATATCTTCAAATGTAAGATTGCCTTTATTTAAAAATAACCTATTCATTTGTTGATTGGCTGTAAATAATACGTCTTTTAGCCCATCATTATTAATATCGGCAATACCAACACCTGATCCATTATAGAAATAGTCATAATCAAATAAGTTTTCTGATGTTTCTATATCAGGTGTAATAATATTAGAAAAATTGATTCCAGTAACATCGGATGAAAGCTTCTCAAATGGAACTTGTTTTTCATCTTTAACATTCTTGCAGCCAAATATCAAAATAAATAATATTAAATGTAATAACACCCTTTTTTTCATATTACAAATGTAATCAATTGACAAAAAAAAAGAGCCTTGCTGATGCAAAGCTCTTTTTTTTGTTGATGTACTATAATTATTCAGCACAAACTGCGATCGGTAGTAATCCCGGTCCCGGTTCAGATCCAGAATCGTAAGCCAAACTTCCGTCAGGCCCATAAACTTGGAAAGTTACCTCACCAGGGTATGAATCACCCATATAAGTCCATGTAGCTGATGCAGTTCCCGCAGGAATAGTAACAGTAGAAGTACCACCGTAGTTATTAGTTAAGCTACCTGTATCATTAAGACAACCATCATATAGGGCACCCCATGCATTACACAGTGTAACATAAGTTATATTTCCGTCAATGTTAACTTCAATTCCACCTGGACTTTGCCATCCATCACCATAACTATCTTGCATTTCAACAACATAATCACCAGGAGCTGGAGAACATGTTAATAATGCATTGTATTGGAATGGAGACGAGAAGAATCCACCAGTAATAATACCAGCAGCAGAATCAGGTCCATATACTCTACCATCAGTTAAAACTACTTCCAATTGAACAACGATAACGTCACCAGGATTGTAATCAGCAGATGTAAGTCCCATGGCACTTACAGCATCACCAAATGTCATTACTATATCCGCTCTAGGAAGTCCTACAGGTCCGACTGTAGTTTCGCTCGCTGGGATAGAATAAACAAAAGCAGTAGCTTCCGTAGTTCCATCTTCAGGGGAGAAGTCTCTAAAAGAGGCATTTACTCTAATTTCTGATAATAATGCTCCATCTGCTTCATCTTGCTCTTCAACAGTAGCCATAAAAGCACTGTCAGGTTCAGATGAGTTAAGAACTGAATTATCTATAGAAATTGTTCTTAATATTGCTCCAGTTTCATAATCTAATACTCCATCAATAACGTTTTCACTATCATGACACGAGAAGTTAACTACAAATAGAGAAGCAAATAATAATTTAAATATATTTTTCATAGTTTCTATTTTTATTAGTTAGCAGGATTTGTTGCACCACTATCCCAAAAGACTTGAGTCGCATTGTCTTGTCTTTGTAAGATATTTGGATTAGCACTTATCTCACTAGAAGGGTAAGTACCTGTTCTAGGGAATAATCCTGATTCATTATTATCCATAAGACCTCTTGATAGGTGTCTTGGATGACCAGTTCTTCTCATGAAGTTCCAAGCATCGTAAGCACCACCATACATAGCAACAAAATATTGCTCACCAAGTACGTCTAATTTATCCTTTGTAGTTGAAGGAGCCATTGGATCTGATGTGTTCGATAAAGGAGCAGCATCAAATTCAGCTAACTTCATTGCGATAAAGTCACTAACTTCAGTTGCAGTTGCAAGGTAGTTAGAATCAGCATCTGGGTCAACAGATCCCATAGATAAAACTTTATTGAATGAATGTTGCATTCCAATTTCCATCATAGCTCTTGCAGTAGCAACATCACCTAACCACATTGCAGCCTCAGCTTTCATGAAGTGGACATAAGATGATAAGTAGACTGGCCAAATACCAGCTCCACCACCACCATTTCCTTGCCAAACAGCACCTTTGATTCCATCGTTAGTACCAGCTAAAGAACCATAGTTATCATAGTTTGGAACATCAGGTTGGTTGTCGAAACTACCACCAGCTGGGTAAACACCTACAGCTGTTCTAGTAAAGTTATCCGGAGGTGTTCCTTCATCATTACCATGGTGTCTTCCCCAGTAACCTAATTTACCAGCACACCATCTTCCAACCATAGTACCATCACCTCCATCTTCAGTGAAGTCTAAATGGAAAGGTTGAAGTTGTAATGAACACTGTAATGTTTCACCATTTGCAGTATCTTCAGAGTTACCACCCCAAGATAGCGGCCATACATATGGTCCTGCATCAAATGCATATAACATACCAGCTTGACCAGGAGTAATCCACTGCTGTCTGTAGAAATAGTATCTTCTTCTTGGATCGTCAGATTGTACTGCTCTTTGAACAGCTCCATCTTCTTCGTTACCAATACCAGGATACCCTACAGGAGCACCATACCACTCATTAATATCACCAACCATTACATCCATTAACCATGAAGATTGATAGATATTAGCACCAGAAGTTGTATAATCTGACTGGTACCATGGGTGACGTGTATCAGGTTGTAATTCTTGAGTTCCATAATTGAATTGCATGTCAGCATCTGCGGTATCAATTACACCACCTTGAGCAAGAGCTCCAGCGTAATCCCCAGTTGTTAACATTGCACGCATTCTAAGGGTATTAACGAATTTCATCCATTTCGATGAATCACCACCGTAGAATAAATCGTCACCACCACCTGCAGCATTCAAGTAAGACTCAGCTTCGTCTAACATAGCAACAGCAGCAGCATAAACATCAGCATCATCATCAACAGATGGAGATGGAAATTCTGTTGGGTTATTCGCTTGAGACCAAGGAATATCTCCTACAGAATCAACAAGACCCATCATTACGTGAGCTGCCATAGCTTTAGAAATACCTAAATGGAAAGCTAATAAATTTTCTTCACCATTTTGGGCTTCAATTGCAGCGATATCAGGAAGCATTCCAGAGTATAGGCTACCCCAAGCTCCACTTACAGTACCACTACCGAAGTTATTATAATAAACTCTTCCGCCCATGTAGCTAATTCTTCCTAATGCAGCACCATTATATTGCATGTCCTGCATTGCTCCGAGGTAGCTAACCTGGATTGAGTTTAATAACAGATCAGCATCAGCTAGATCTGGAGACAGTGCATTCGGGCTAACAAGATCTTCTAACTCAGTGGTTTCACACGAGTAGAACATCGTACCAGCTGCGATGACTGTCATCATTAAATATTTAAAAATTCTTTTCATAATTAATTGATTTAAACGTTATTAAAATGATGCTTTAATACTAATACCATACCTTTTTGAACTAGGTCCATTAAGGAAATCCCAACCTCTTGCGTTACCAACACCAGTACCGGCAACGTTTGGATCGAAGTTAGTCGCATCAGGAACATTATAGGCATCATACCATAAGTTGAAACCTGTTGCGGTTAAAGATAATGCTCCAAATGGAGTTTTATCTAAGAACTTCTGTGGGAATGCATATGATAAAGATAATTCTTGTAATCTAACAACTGAACCATCATAAACAGATAATTCTAGTGGACCAAATAATACATTACTAAAGTAGTAAGTAGAGTTATTGATCTGTAAGTTGTTCGGAGTACCGTCAATGTTAACACCTGGAAGAATAAAAGTATTCTTTCTGTCTTCTACGATACCACCACGACCAAGTAATGTAGCAACTGTTTTAGCAACGATATCACCACCTGCAGTGTGGCTTAATTGCCATCCTAAAGTAAAGTTCTTGTAACTTAAGGTGTTAATAAAATTCATTACGTAATCAGGCTCTGGATTACCAATTATCGGAGTAATTGTTCTAGATCCTTCAGTACCTAATGGAACTTCGTTACCGTTAGCATCGATAGCCATTACGGATTCAATTCCATAATTACCAGATGCGTTAACTACATAATTACCATTGTCATCTCTTTCGATTCTAGTACCTACAATAACACCAAGAGGTTGGCCTTCAATCGCAGCGTTACCTCCTAGCCATGTAGCTGTAGAACCACCATATATAATTTGATCATCAGATTGTTCTGTAACAGTAGCTTCACTTTTAGTGAAGTTTACTCTAGCATTCCAGCTAAGTCCGTCTACATTTACAGGAAGAATATCAAACATTTCTAAATCAACATCAACTTCTATACCATTGCCTTCAATTTTACCAATATTATCTTGTGTTGAAGTATAACCAGATGAAGTTGGAAGTGGCTTAAATACGATTAAGTCCTTACTTGTTCTTTCAAAGTAAGATGCATTGATACCAATTCTGTTTTTCCAAACTCTAGCGTCAAATCCTAATTCGAATTCTCCTAATAACTCAGGCTTTAAGTCTGGGTTAGCTTGGAAGTTACTTACAGAGTTAGTAATAATACCACCGTTAAGACCACCATTTACATTTGTACTCTGACCTACAGTGTTCACTGTCGGATATCCACCAGGGAAACCAGCAGAAGTACCATAACCAGCTCTTACCTTTAAGTACGATAAGTTTTCAGACTTAAAGTTCTCATCCATTGATGTAGGTAAGAATGATACACTCGCACTAGGGTAGAACATACTATTGTTCTCAGAAGGTAGATTAGAAACCCAGTCGTTTCTAGCTTGTAATGTTACAAATAAAAAGTCTTTGTAATCAATATCAGCACTACCAAATACACCTAATGTATTTTGAGCACTATGGAAAGATATTGGAGTTTGGTTTTCAAAGTTGAAATGTTGTATAACTCCGTATACAATTTGACCATTACTTGCAGTACCTTCACGATCGTAAGTTCTTCTGTTTGAAGTAGCACCTACGTTGAAAGTTAATCCAACATCGTCACTTAAATCATAGCTACCATTTAGACTTACATAGTGATTGTGGATAGCAACATTGTTATCCCACGTATTTAAGTATCCAAAAATAGCTTGATTAAAGTTAACACCATTCTTATTAGAGTATTCCTTATTTCTTTCGTTATACCAGTCAAGACCATAACGATAAGTTAAAGAAAGATTGTCATTAAATTCATATGTTAAACTGGTAGTAGAATTTATTCTGTTTACGGTTTGACCACCTTGTGCATTAGCAACTGACCAGTTAGGGTTGATGATGTCATTACCATTTCTATAGTAAATACTACCACCATTTTCAGGGATAGTAAAAGGTAATCCCATTAAGTCAACGTTTCTTGGAGTAAAGAATACATTACCAAATGTTGACCATCCTAATGTACCGTTACCTCTAGAAGCTGCAACAGGAGGAGAAACAAATGATGTATTACTGTAGTTCATAGAACCTTGGACAGTAAATTTATTGGACAGTTGTGCACGTCCACCAACAGATAAATTGTTTCTTTTTAATCCGTTACCAGGTGTAAACCCTTCTTCGTCTAAGTTACCATAGTTAACATTATAAGAGATTTTACCATCTTCTGATGCACCTCTTATGTTAAGCGATGTATTAGAAACACTACCTGATCTGAAGAAGTTCTCAACACTTCTATATGGTTGCCATACGTATCTTTCACCAGTGTATTGCTGATTTAATACGTTGTTACCACCTAAGAATGCGTTTAGGAATGCAGAAGATCCATATGGATGCTCAACAGTTCCTACACCATCAGTATCTACGATGATTCCCGCAGGGTCATTTGCCCATCCGTCAACACCATCTCTTGCGAAAGCAGGTCCCCAGTTACTGAAGAACCAACCAAATGATTGGTCAAAACCACCACCATACGTATCTTGGTAATCTGGCATAGAAGCCATTTCATTAACAAAATATGATTGGTTTACAGTGATTTCAGTCTTCTTAGGTCCTTTTGCTTTAAGAGAACCAGATTTTGTAGTAATTACGATTACACCGTTTTTACCAGCAGTACCATATAATGTAGCTGCGGCTAAACCTTTAAGTACGTTAACACTCTCAATATTATTTGGATCTAGATCTAAAAATCTACTTGAACCAAGGTTACCACCTAGGAAACTACCTTGAGCGTTTGTTTCAGTACTGTAAGGAACACCATCAACAACAAAAAGTGCTTGGTTATTACCATTAATAGAAGTATAACCTCTAATAACAACATTTGTTGCAGATCCTGAAGTACCAGATTGACTAGTAATGTTAACACCTGATGCCTTACCAGAAAGTACTCTAGCAACATCACCTTCAGTTCTTTGTTCCATTTCTTCACCAGCAACCTCACTTACGGCATAACCAAGAGCTTTTCTCTCTCTTGTAATACCTTGTGCAGTTACTACTACTTCTTCTAATTGTGCTACGTCTTCGCTCATTGTAACATTAATTGTGTCGGAGGATCCAACTGATCTTGTTTCAGTTGTATATCCAACATAACTAAATGTCAAAATAGCTCCCTCGTCAACCATGATGCTATAGTTACCATCAAAGTCGGACTGAGTTCCAGAAGATGTGCCTTGCACAATAATGTTTACTCCGGCAACAGGCATCCCTGAATCATCAGAAACTGTTCCTGAAACCGCTTTGTCTTGTGCAAACGTTAGC
>CACLAD010000019.1 GCA_902604715.1 uncultured Bacteroidota bacterium | reverse complement strand
GGAGAAATGTTATCCATGCAAAACGCAGAAAATTTTATGGTTGATCCTGTAGAAAATTCAATTAAAATTATAGGCGAAGAAGATGGGAATTTTGATTCTAATGACTACATTCTTTTTTATGCATCAGGTCCTAATGCTTATAACTCAGAAAACAATACAAATCTTAACCTTTATGAGGACAAAATATCATACTTTTTATCTGTGGGATCAGAAGACGGTTTAAGAATCAGTGATTTAGTTGAGCCTATCGGAGAGACTTCCTTTTTGATTGATTATTATACTAATTATCAATTTCATGAGGTTGATGATTACAATCTTGCAAAAATTGGAAGAAGATGGTTTGGTGATAGATTTGACTATGAAAATGTAAAAACATTTAGTTTTAACATTGATAATTTAATCGTTGATCAACCTGTAAATTTGAAAATCAGTGCTGCTGCAACTTCAGAAATTATTACATCAATGTCCATCGAATTAAACGGAACACAATTATCAACAATGGTTTTTGGTTCAATCGGTGACCCCATTTTAGCTACTGGTGATAGTTTTTCTTCAAATATTAATTTGAATTCACCAGATGCAAACATAAAATTGACCTACAATAACAATGGAAATCCTGCTTCATCTGCATATCTAGATTATATATCAATTGAAGCTATTTCTGCTTTAAATTTCTCCGGGGGACAATTTACCTTTTACAATGATGATTTAGATTTTGAATCTGAAATTGTAAGTTATCAAATTTCAAACAGTGAAAATATTTTAGGTGTTTGGGACATCTCTGATATATCAAATATTTTAGAAATATCCCACAATCAACAAAGTAACTTAGCATTTAAATCGGTTTATTCATCTAGCAATAAGTTTATTGCATACGATGGAGTAAATTTTTACACTCCTACAATTGAGGACAACCCCCAAATTTCAAATCAAAACATTAAAGAAAATATTTTCCTTAATTCTGTCAATGAAATTGAACCAATTGATTACATAATTATCGCAAGATCAGACATGCTATTTGAGGCAGAAAGATTAGGAAATATTAATAGAGATGTAAATGGGTTAAATGTAAAAGTTGTTGAATTGCAAAAGATTTACAACGAATTTAGTACAGGTAACCAAGATATTTCAGCAATTAGAAATTTTATTAGGTATGTTTATAATAATTCTGATAATAACAATTCCTTAAAATATTTATGTCTTTTCGGGGATGCATCCTACGATTACAAAGACAGAATTCCAAATAATACCAACATAATTCCTTCGTGGAATTCTTTAAATAGTTTTAGTCTATCAAGCTCGTATGTTTCAGATGATTTTTTTGGTATGATGGACTTTGGTGAAGGAACTATGACAAACTCCAATAAACTTGACATAGCAGTTGGAAGAATTCTAGCTGATTCAAATAGTAGAGCTAGGGATTTAGTTGATAAAATTGAAACCTATTACAGTCAAAATTCATACAGTGATTGGAGAAATAAAATTATTGTTGTTTCTGATGATGTTGACGAACCTTGGGAAAATATAATTCAATCAACATCAAATAACATCGCTGATTTAATCACTGAAAACAAACCCTTTTTTAACGCAAAAAAAATATTAGCTGATGCATTCAATCAAGAAACATCATCTGGTGGTGAGAGATATCCTGAGGTGAAAAGTCAACTAATAAATGGTATGAAACAGGGTGCCCTTGTTGTCAACTATTTTGGACATGGTGGAGAAGATGGCTTAGCCAGAGAGAGAATATTTGATAAAATTGATGCTGTAGATATTACAAATGATAAATTTAATTGTTTTGTTTCGGTAACGTGTGAGTTTACAAAGTTTGACAATCCAAATCGTGAAACTGCTGGTGAATACTTATATTGGAACAAAAATGGGGGGTCTATCGCATTAATTACAACTACCCGTCAAATTTTTGTTTCGGTTGGTGTTAATTTTAATTTAACCCTTGAAAATTACTTGTTTTCATTAGATTCAGATTCCTACACATCAATGGCAGAGTCTTTAAGATTGACTAAAATTGACCCCTCAATTTCTAATTCCGATCAAAGAAGGCTTGTTTTTTTTATCGGAGATCCAGCAATGAAACTATCAATTCCTGAACCTCAAATAATAATAACTCGTATAAACGACATTCCTGTAGATGAATTTGAATCTAATATTCGTGGTCTTGATTTGGTTAACGTAAAAGGAAATATCCTTGATTCAAATGGTCAAATAATTGACAATTATCAGGGTGAATTAACTGCAACAGTATACGATAAAGAAATAGAAAGATCGACTTTAGGAAATGATGGTACAACGGATAACTCTGGCAATACAATTTTGTTAGATTTTAAAACTTTAGGGGAGACTTTATTTAGAGGAAAATCAAGCATTAGCAATGGTGAATTTGAATTCAATTTTGTGGTACCAAGAGATATTGGAATGCAAGTGGATTTTGGAAAATTTAGCTTTTATTCAAAGCAAAATAATAGTTTACAGGATAAGAACGGATATGATTTATCCGTGTTAATGGGCGGTATAAACGAAAATGCAGATGAGGATAATATAGGTCCAGAAATTGAATTATTCATGAATGATGAATCTTTCATAAACGGAGGTATTACGAATGAAAATCCAAATTTGATTGTTAAGCTTTTTGATGAGAATGGAATAAACACCTCTAGTGGTGTTGGTCATGATATTATTGCAACTATAGACTCAAGTCAGCAAAATTCATATGTTTTAAACGATTATTATGAAGCAAATATCGATGACTTTCAGAACGGAACAATAAATTTTCCATTAAGTGATATTAGCCCAGGAAGTCATACACTTAAGTTAAAGGCGTGGGATGTCTATAATAATTCTTCTGAGTCTGAAATTGAATTCACAGTATTTGATGAAGATGAAGATTTAGTAATTGAAAATGTGCTCAATTATCCAAATCCCTTTATTAATTATACCGAATTTTGGTTTAACCACAATAGTTCAACTCCTTTGAGCGTTACTATACAAGTATTTACTGTTTCTGGAAAACTTGTAAAAACAATTTTAGGCACAACTGAATCATTTGGCAATAATAGTTTTTCAAGGGATTTCCATTGGGATGGTCGAGATGACTTTGGTGATAAAGTAGCAAAAGGAGTTTACATTTATAAATTAAATGTAAGATCGGAATCACTAAATAAAAGTGTATCAAAAATCGAAAAACTAGTAATACTTTAAAACAGTATATTTGCTTACAATATGAAAATGAAAAAATATATTTTATTTCTGGTCTTAGCTTTTATTGCTATAAATATTAACTCACAAACATCTACTGAAATTATTCCAACTCCAAATGATAGTAGGGTAATTACAACTGGTGTCCCATTTCTATTAATTGCATCAGATGCAAGAGCTGCAAGTATGGGTGATATGGGTGTTGCTACCTCTGTTGATACATATTCTCAATTTTGGAATCCGTCAAAATATGTTTTTTCTGAGATAAAATCTGGATTTGGTTTAAGTTATACACCCTATTTAAGTAAGCTGGTCAATGATATATCACTTGGAAATTTGACCTATTTCAACAGGATTAATGAAAGAAGTGCGTTTGCAGTAAGTTTACGTTATTTTTCTTTAGGGGAAATTGAAATTATTCAGGATGAATTTTCACAAGCATTAATCGAAAAGCCAAATGAGATGACAATGGATATTTCCTATTCTTTGAGATTAGCTGATCAGTTTTCAATGGGTGTTGCCTTAAGATATTTAAGATCTGACCTCAGGATTCAGGCTGTTGACGAAACAGCTAAAGCTGCTAGCTCATATGCAGTAGATATTTCAGCTTATTTTCAGGGTGAAGAACAAAGTTATGGAGATGTTGATGGAAGATGGAGAGCAGGTATGATTATTCAAAATCTTGGTCCAAAAATAAAGTATGACGAATCTGGAAGGGAAACTTTTTTACCTACTAATTTGAGATTAGGTACGGGCTTTGACTTTTTATTAGATCAGTATAATAAAGTTTCTGTGACGGCAGAGTTTGCAAAATTGTTGGTTCCAACTCCACCAGTTCTTGGATATGAGTATAATTTCACCGATAACAATGAAAATGGAGTTTATGATGAGGGTATTGATGAATTGGGTGAGCAGACCACAGGCGATCTGGTTGTATATAATGGACAAACCACAGATGTCGATTTTCTACAGGGTGTTTTTCAATCTTTTTCTGACGCACCCGGTGGATTCAGTGAAGAATTGAAAGAATTTACTTGGGCACTTGGTGCTGAATATGTATACGATGATTCTTTTGCTTTGAGAGCAGGATATTTTAACGAAAGTGAAGATAAAGGTGCAAGAAAATTTTTAGCACTTGGTGCGGGTTTTAAATTTTCTGGAACTAGAGTGGATTTATCTTATCTTTTTTCAGCTTCCAGAGTTCCAAGTCCTCTAGAAAATACATTGAGATTTTCTCTCACTTTTGACTTTGGTTCTAATAGCTACTTAGAATACTAGTTTTTCTCTTAAAAATATATTATTTTGCCTTTTGCAATAGACATTCTTTGTCTTATTTTTGTGGACTCAACTTTAACCTATGAAAAAGATTACGAAAGACACATATTTATCTTGGTATGAAGATATGCTCTTCTGGAGAAAGTTTGAGGACAAGTTAGCTGCTGTTTATATTCAGCAAAAAGTTAGGGGTTTTCTTCATCTTTATAACGGTCAGGAGGCAGTCCTAGCGGGATCATTACACGCCATGGATTTATCTAAGGATAAGATGATAACGGCTTACAGAAATCATGTTCAGCCTATAGGTATGGGTGTTGATCCAAAAAAAGTTATGGCTGAGCTTTATGGCAAATCCACTGGAACTTCTCAGGGCTTGGGGGGGTCAATGCATATTTTTTCTAAAGAGCACAGGTTTTATGGAGGTCATGGAATTGTTGGAGGACAAATTCCATTAGGTGCTGGTATTGCCTTTGGAGATAAATATCATGGAAGTGATGCGGCAACTCTTTGTTATTTTGGTGATGGAGCTGCGAGACAAGGTTCATTACACGAAACATTTAATCTTGCAATGCTCTGGAAATTACCAGTTGTTTTTATCTGTGAAAATAATGGGTATGCAATGGGAACATCCGTTGAAAGAACTTCCAACACAACTGATATATGGAAATTAGGATTAGGCTATGAAATGCCTTGTGGACCTGTTGATGGCATGGATCCAGTTAAGGTTGCTAAAGCTTTAGATGAAGCTATAATGAGAGCAAGAAATGGAGATGGTCCAACATTTTTGGAAATGAAGACTTACAGGTATAGAGGTCACTCAATGAGTGATGCTCAACACTACAGAACAAAAGATGAAGTCGCTGAGTATAAAAAGATTGATCCAATTACAAAGGTTAAAGAGATTATTTTAAAAAAGAAATATGCATCTAAAAAACAACTAGATGAAATTGATCTAAGGGTAAAAGATTTGGTTAAGGAGTGTGAAAAATTTGCTGAAGAATCCTCGTACCCAGAAAAGAATCTCATGTATGATGCGGTTTACGAACAAAAAGATTATCCATTTTTAAAACATAAAATTTAATTATGGCTGAGTTGATTAAAATGCCCCGTTTAAGTGATACCATGGAGGAAGGTACTGTCGCTGCCTGGTTCAAAAAGGTTGGTGACAAAGTTCAAGAAGGGGAGATTTTGGCTGAAATCGAAACCGACAAGGCAACCATGGAATTCGAGTCATTTTATGAGGGAACTCTTTTGTATATCGGAATACAAGAAAATGAAACTGCAAAAGTAGATGCACCTCTTGCCATCATTGGTGATCCAGGTGAAGATATTGATTCTATTTTAGGAGATCAAGTAAATAAATTAGAAAAACCTAATGAGGTTCAAGATTTTGAACCTACCAAAAAGTCTTCACAGGATTCTGAAAAAACAGTTGTGGAACTGACGAATGATGAAGTTCATGTTGTTACAATGCCAAGATTAAGTGATACCATGGAGGAGGGAACTGTTGCTTCTTGGTTTAAGAAAGTTGGAGAGGAAGTAGAAGAAGGTGAGATTTTAGCAGAAATTGAAACTGATAAGGCCACCATGGAATTCGAATCTTTTTACTCAGGTACCCTCTTGCATATTGGTCTGAATGATGGCGATTCGGCGAAAGTAGATTCTTTGTTAGCCATTATAGGACCAAGTGGAACTGATATATCACAGTATTTAAATAGTTCCGTAAAAATCGAACCCGAGGATAGTCAAAAAGAAGAATTAAAAATAGAGCAAAAGGCTGAAAACAAAATTATTCAAGATAAAGATACGTTTGTGAAAACATCCGAGACTGTCAAATCCGGAAGGATTTTTATTTCACCTCTTGCTAAAAAATTAGCCAAAGATAAAAATATTGATATTTCAACTATTCAAGGCTCCGGAGAAAGTGGAAGAATTATAAAATCTGATATTGAAAACTATAAAGAACCAGCGGTTGAAACGATCGCTCAGCCTATAATTTCCTCATCTGATAAACAAGAATATTCAGAAGTTAATCACTCTCAAATGAGAAAGGTGATTGCTAAAAGATTGTCAGAGTCTAAATTTTCAGCACCTCATTATTACCTGAATGTTGAGCTTGATATGTCGGAAACGATTGCATTTAGAAAACAATGTAACGCAATTCCTGACACAAAAATTTCGTTTAACGATATTATTATTAAAGCATGTGCTGTAGCACTTAGAAATAATCCAAGTGTAAATTCTCAATGGTTTGACGACCGAATTAGATATAATAATTTTGTTAACATTGGAGTGGCTGTTGGAGTTGAGGATGGTTTAATTGTTCCAGTATTAAAAAATGCTGATAAAATGAGTGTTGCAGATATTAGTGCAATGGTAAAAGAGCTGGCTGGGCTGGCCAGAGACAAGAGGCTTACTCCCGAAATGATGCAGGGTAGTACATTTACTATTTCAAATTTAGGAATGTTTGGAATTGAAAGTTTTACATCCATTATTAATCCTCCAAACTCTGTTATTCTTTCTGTAGGTGCAATAATTCAAAAGCCAGTTGTTAAAGATGGTGAAATTGTGGTTGGTAATACGATGAAATTAACTTTAGCATGTGACCATAGAGTTGTAGATGGGCTAACAGGATCAAAGTTTTTACAGGCACTAAAGCCACTTATAGAGAATCCACTATCAATGCTAATTTAGCAATCTAATAAAATGTCTAAGAATATTATAATTACGGGTACAAGTTCAGGAATTGGCTTTGAGCTGGTCAAGATATTTTCAAAAGAAAATGATAGAGTACTAGCCTTGTCAAGAGATAACTCTAAACTAAGAGATTTGCAATTAAACGGAGTTGATGCAATAGATTTTGACATAAATAATTCTGATGAAGTCAGGTTAAATGCATTTTTAGATTCTGTAGAAAGAATTGATGTTTTAATAAATAACGCAGGCTACCTTGTAAATAAATCTTTTGAAGATACCACACTAGATGATTTTCAAAATATTTATTCAACAAATGTTTTTTCCGTGGCAATGTTAATTAAAAGAACCATTAAATATATGCACGAGGGTTCAAATGTTATAAATATAAGTTCAATTGGTGGTGTACAAGGAAGTGTAAAGTTTCCAGGTTTATCAGCCTACAGCTCAAGTAAAGGAGCACTTAATATTCTAACTGAAATGTTGGCAGAGGAATACAAAGAAAAAAAGGTTCATTTTAATTCCTTAGCCTTAGGATCTGTTCAAACTAAAATGTTAGAAAAAGCATTTCCAGGTTTTAAGGCTTCCACATCGTCTGAAAACATGGCAAAATATATTTACAATTTTGCAACTGAGGGTTATAAATTAATGAATGGTAAAGTGGTTTCTATTTCTTCAACAACACCATAGATGTATAAAGTCTTTGAAAAGATTCCAGAAGCTTCCTCAGAATATGTAAAAAGTCTTATTTTTTCTGAAAACCTTACAATAAAACTGAAGAAATCAAGAAAAACTAAGCATGGGGATTTTTCTGTAAAGAAAAATGGATTGTGTATGATTACTATAAATGATGATCTAAATCAGTATAGGTTTTTAATTACACTTATTCATGAAATATCTCACTACATCGCATATATGAACTATGGACAATATATAAAGCCTCACGGAGTTGAGTGGAAAAATATATTCAAGAATTTATTACTTCCAATAATTAACCCTGAAATTATCCCGAATGATGTATTAAAACCTTTAGCCATCTATGCTAAAAACCCAAAAGCTTCATCAGATACAGACCTAAATTTAAGCTTGGCTTTGAATAGATACAATATAAATCAGTGTGACTATGTATTTAACCTTTCGAACGGCTCTGTTTTTAAAGCCCCGAATGATAGGGTTTATGTAATGATTAAGAAATTGAGAAAAAGATATGAGTGTATGGATATACTAACAAAAAAATTATATTTGTTTAGTCCAAATGTAAAAATAAAGGAGATAATTAGTGAGTGATAAAAATAAAATTAGAGTTGCAGTTAGTGGTTATTTTGACCCAATTCATGTAGGACATTTAGAGTATCTACGGATGGCAAAAGAGTTAGGTGATTCTTTAGTTGTAATCGTCAATAATAATTACCAGTGTAAGCTAAAAAAGGGTAAGCATTTTATAGATGAAAATGACAGAGTTGAGATAGTAAAAGCATTAAGATTTGTTGATGAAGTTTTTCTGTCAGTTGATAAAGATAGAACTGTTTGTAAATCTCTTGAGGAAATAAAGCCTGATGTTTTTGCTAACGGTGGTGATAGGGCAACAAGTGAAGTTCCAGAAACTCCAGTTTGTAAAAAATTCAATATTAAAATGGTTGATGGACTCGGAGATAAGATTAGAAGCTCGTCATCTCTTACAGGCTTAAACGAATTAAGCTAGCTATTGTCCAAGTACATTTTTCTAACTTTCTTATATAAGTTTGATGAATAAACAAAATCAGTAACTGCCTGATTATCAGTCTTAAAAATATTACTTTTACTTCCATTCCATTCTAGCACTCCATTTTTTAGAAAAATAATTTTTTCTCCAATCTCCATAACTGAATTCATATCATGGGAATTTATTATTGTGGTAATATTTAATTCTTCAGTTATTTCCTTAATTAAGTTATCTATTACAATCGCCGTTTTTGGATCTAATCCAGAATTTGGCTCATCACAGAATAAATAACTAGGGTTATTCACAATAGCTCTCGCAATCGCCACCCTTTTTTGCATTCCTCCAGACGCTTCACTTGGCATTTTTTTATTGCTGTTTTCTAACTCTACTCTTTTTAGCACTAAGTTTACTCTGTCAAGCATTTCATCGAAGGGCATATTTTTGAACATTCTCAAAGGAAACATGACATTTTCTTCAATTGTCATTGAATCAAATAATGCGCTGCCTTGGAAAACAGTACCTATGCTAGATTTTAACTCCATTTTTTCATTCTCATTCATTTGCTGAAAATTACTTTTATTAAAGATAATTTGACCCTCATCATGTGGGTGCAGACCAAGTAAACATTTTAAAAAAACAGTTTTTCCAGATCCTGTTTGCCCAATAATTAAACTTGTTTTTCCCTTTTCAAATTCACAAGAAATCCCCTTTAAGATGGGTTTATAATTAAATGATTTTTTTAGGTTTTTAACTTTTATCATTATCCCAGAAGCATTTGTGTTATTAAAAAATTAAATACAACAATCGAAACACTAGTCCAAATAAATGATTTAGTACTCGCTTTACCAACCTCCAGAGCTCCTCCTTTCATGTAATAACCATGAAAAGACGGAACGGTTGCTAAAATAAAAGCAAAAACAAAACTTTTAATAAAAGCATATGTCATATGAAATGGAATAAAATCGGTTTGGATGCCTTCAATAAATGCACTCATAGTGCTGTAGCCTCCGTAAACACAAGCTACCATCCCACCTAACATTCCCAAAAACATTGCAATTGAAATTAAAAATGGGTAAAGAAGCAATGCGATTACTTTTGGAAAGACCAAATAATTAATCGAATTTATCCCCATCACTTCAAGAGCGTCGATCTGTTCTGTAACCCTCATAGATCCTATACTTGATGTAATAAATGAACCCACTTTTCCCGCCATTATTATTGAGATTATGGTTGGGGCAAATTCAAGAATTATGGTTTCCCTCGTTGCATATCCAACTAAGTAGTCAGGATAGAAAGAGCCTGTTGTACTTAGTGCTAGTTGTATAGTAATTACACCGCCAATGAAAAAAGAAACAAATGAAATAATACCCAATGAATTTACAACTGTGTCCTCTGTATCTTTTAGGATTAGATCCTTCATAACCCTCCATTTGGTGGGTTTTTGAAACATTTTTTGTAACATTAAAATGTATAGTCCAATATTGTATAAAAAAGTCATTTAGTTCTTAATAATTGTGAGAAATTAATTTACAAAATTTAATATTAAAGTCTGCAGAGATTAATTATTTTTGTATTTAACATTTTATGTATAAACCTGTTTTAATATTTTATTTATTATTTGCTGTATCAATTAATGCAAATCAAAATGAAGAGCAAAAGCCTAAATTAGTTGTAGCCATAGTTGTAGATCAAATGCGCTATGATTTTTTAGAAAATTTATCTCATAGGTTTTCTGAAAATGGATTTTACAGATTAATTAACGAAGGATATAATTGTAAGAATAATTTTTTCAATTATGTGCCCACTGTAACTGGTCCTGGACATTCATCTATATCAACTGGCTCAACTCCAATGACTCATGGAATCGTTGGAAATAATTGGTATGACAGAGAGCAAAATAAATCCGTTTATTGTACTGATGATGCTAGTTATGATAATATTGGAGGTGATGATTATTCTGGTAATAAATCTCCAAATAATTTATTAGTTGAGACCTTTGCAGATATTAACAAGTCATATAATAAAGATTCAAAAACAGTTTCAGTTGCTATAAAAGACAGAGGTTCAATTTTAATGGGAGGTAAAAGTGCTGATGCCGCCTATTGGTATTATGGAAAAGAAAGAGCTCAGTGGATAACAAGTACATATTACATGAATGATTTACCAGCCTGGGTTGAAAATTTCAACTTGGAGGATAATTTAGAAAAATATCTAGAAGAATGGGTGCCTCTTTATGATATTTCAACTTACGACAATTTTGAAATTGATAGTAATAATTTTGAAAAATTATTTAAAGGCAAAGACAACTCTGCATTTCCATATGATACAAAGTCACTAATGAAACATAATGATTGTTTTGATATGATAAAGGAAACGCCGTATGGCAATGAAATGACAACTGATTTTGCAATTAATGCAATCATTAATGAGAATTTGGGTAAAAGAGGGGTAACGGATGTGATAACTATTGGGTATTCATCTACAGATTATGTTGGTCATAATTTTGGGGTAGCATCTGTAGAAACTCAGGATACATATATCCGTCTAGACAAAGAAATTGAAAAACTTTTATTGTTTTTAGACAACGAACTAGGTGAAAATCAATACACATTATTTTTGACAGGTGACCATGGTGTATTGGAAATACCAGCATTTTTAACAAGTAGTGGAATTAATGCTAGCGCAGTTAGTGAAAATGATTTAGCTAAGGAAGTTGTAGAACAATTATATCAAGTTTTTAAAGTTGAGGTTAGTCGTTTAATTGATGATATTGACAACAATCAAATATATTTAAACGATGATTCAATCATTGATTTAGGTTTGGATAAAAATAAGGTCATTGATGAGCTTATTAGAATATTGAAATCATTTGAGTTTATTTCAGATGTACATTCTGCCAATTTTATTTTAAATTCAAAAAACTTAGATGGATATCAAAAACTAATTCAAAATGGTTTTCATCAAAATAGAAGTGGGGATGTAGCACTCATACTAAAACCAAATGTAATTTTTTATGATGGCAAGGGTACTACCCATGGATCGGGTTATAATTATGACACACATGTTCCATTGATTTTTTATGGATGTGGAATTAAGCATGGCGAAACTTTTGAGATTACAGAAATTCCTGATATTGCTCCAACGATTTCAAAATTACTCGGTCAAAAAATGAAGAACTCAACAGGAAAGCCTTTAGATTTTATTTTTGAATAAGATCACTGTTTAGCTTATTTATGTAATAAAGTATGTTTTCTTTTCCAAGATATTTTGTGCTTGAGGTAAGAAATATTTCAGGTAGAAACTCCCAGTTTTCAAGAATTACTTTCTTGTAATTATTTACCTTATTTTCAACACCATCATTTGGGTTCCCGTCGTGTTTTAATTTATCGATTTTAGTAAAAACAATTGAGAAAGCGATATTATTTAATGTCAACCATCTCATAAATTCAATATCAATCTTTTGTGCTTCGTGTCTAACATCAACTAAAATAAAAGCAGATACTAGTTGGTTTCTATTCAAAAAATAATCTGTAATTAGTTTTTGAAAAATTTTCTTTTCTGATTTTGAAGCTTTAGCATACCCATAGCCAGGAAGATCTACTAGGTGCCAAGAGGAATCAATTAAAAAGTGATTAATTAATCTTGTTTTCCCTGGTTTTGAAGAAGTTTTTGCTAGTTTTTTATTATTAGTCAACATATTTATCAATGATGACTTGCCTACATTACTCCTGCCAATAAAAGCATACTCTGGCAAATTGCTTTTTGGGCAATCTTTTGAGTTTTGATTGCTAATTACAAATTTTGCACTTTTAATATTCATTACTTTTGGACAATTTTTGAAGAAAGCCAATCCATAAGTAGTGTATTAAATTGATTTGGGTGCTCCATCATAGGTGCATGGCCACATTTGTCAATCCAAAAAAGATCTGAATTAGGAAGGAGCTTGTGAAATTCATCAGCAACTTCAGGTGGAGTTACATTATCATTTTTTCCCCAAATTATACATGTTGGAAGCTTCATTTTTGGCAAATCATCAGCCATATTATGTCTAATTGCACTTTTAGCCATTGCTAATATTTTAATCAACTTATTTCTGTCATTAACAGTTTCAAAAACCTCGTCAACAAGCTCTTTAGTTGCGGTTTTTGGACTATAAAATACTTCTTCAACTTTTTTCTTGATTACATTGTAATCACCTCTTTTAGTGTATCCGCTTCCCATACCTTTTTCATAGAGTCCTGAGCTTCCTGTTAAAATTAAACCTTTGGCTTTATTGAAAAGTTTGGTGTAATAAAGCCCAATATGACCACCTAAAGAATTACCCATTAAAACAAATTCTTTAAGTTTTTTATGAATTATAAATCTGTCTAAAAACTTTGCTAATTCTTTTACAGAGGTCTTAAGTATAGGTAGATCGTAAATTGGAAGTACAGGCATTATGACTTTAAAATCACTTTGTCTAAAAAAATCCGTAACATGATTAAAATTGCTTAGGTTGCCCATAAGACCGTGAAGGATGATAATTGGGAAACCTTCACCCTCTTCAATGTATTTATAGCCGTTTTCTTCTATAAGATTGAAATCCATATCCTGACTTTAAATCAAAATTAATCAAATTTATTCAGAAACACTTAATTAATACGATTGATTAACAATTAATGAACAATATGTGTTGATTAATTATAATATATTTGTAACCACCTGTTTATCAGTTATTTAAGCCCTAATTTTCCATTTTTTAAATCATAAAAATTGCTGAATCTTTAATTTTATTAACAATGTGGTAAAATGTGGTAAAATGTGGTAAATTTTTTATTAAATTTGAGATTATATAACTGGGAAGGATTTTGAATTATTTAATTGGAACATACGAGTGTAAAATTGATGTCAAGGGAAGGCTTTTAATTCCCTCTGCATTTAAAAAACAGCTTGCGCCTGTTATTCCAAAAGGTTTTGTTTTAAAAAGAGCTGTTTTTCAAAATTGTCTAGAGTTGTATCCCTTAGCCCAATGGGAAGAGTTAATAAAAAAGGTAAACTCACTTAATAGGTTCAAGAAGAAGAACAATGATTTCATAAGAAGGTTTACAGCAGGTGTAAAATTTATTGAATTAGATGGCAATGGACGGTTATTGATACCTAAAGATTTGATAGAATTTTCAAATATTAATAGGGATGTTACTCTCTCCACTTCTGTTAACATAATCGAAATATGGGATAAATCCAGTTATGAAAAAGCAATTGCAGATTCTAGAGATGATTTTGCCCAACTGGCTGAAGAAGTAATGGGTGGCGATGAAGAGTGATTATCACTTACCTGTATTGCTAAAAGAGTCGATTAATGGTTTAAAAATAGATGATGAAGGGATATATGTTGATGCAACTTTTGGGGGAGGCGGTCATAGTTTAGAAATATTAAAGAGTCTTTCTAAAAAAGGAAGATTAGTTTCTTTTGATCAAGATCCAGATTCGATAAATAATTCTTATGAAGAAAGTAATTTTTATTTCGTTAATGAAAATTTTAAATACATGAAGAGGTTTTTAAAAAATTTAGGTTTTTCAAAAGTTAACGGTATACTAGCTGACCTTGGAGTTTCTTCTTTTCAAATTAATACTCCTGCTCGTGGGTTTTCTTACCGATATGATGCAGCTCTTGATATGAGGATGAATAAGAATAATACACTTGATGCGATGAAAGTCATAAACAGCTATAACCATGAAAATCTTAGTAAAATTTTATTCGAATATGGAGACATAAAGAACTCAAAAAAAATATCAGAAGAAATTATTAAAGCTAGAACGTTAAATAAAATAAATACAACATTTGATTTGAATAAGATACTAAAGCCACTTTACCCTGAGAGGTATTTAAATAAAAACCTTTCTAGAATTTATCAAGCCATTAGAATTGAGGTTAATAAAGAACTTGATGTCCTTAAGTCATTTTTAGAACAGACAAGCGAATTATTATTACCTGGCGGCAGATTATGTGTTATTTCTTACCACTCCTTAGAGGACAGAATGGTAAAAAGATATATAACTAATGGAAATTTTTCAACAACTGCTGAAAAAGATTTGTATGGAAACTCTTCGGTACCCTTTAAAAAAATTGGAAAAATGATTCAACCATCGGCTGTAGAGTTAAAAGAAAATATTAGGTCAAGAAGCGCAAAATTGAGAATAGCCGAGAAAATTTAATTAAATGAAGAATAAGTTATTTAATATCATGAGAGGGTCCTTTTTAGTTGATGAAAAATCAGCTTCAAATTGGATTTATATTTTCCTTTTTCTAATTCTTTCCTTGATTATGATATCATCCTCTCATTCCGTTGATCAGAAGGTCTATAAAATAGCATCATTAAATGAAGAAATTAAATCTCTTAGATCTGAATTCGTAGATACAAGAACAAGATTGATGATTTACAAAATGGAATCATCTGTAAAAAATAGATTATTTGAGCAGGGAATAAAATCATCAAAAACTCCTCCAGTTAAAATTGTAATAAATGTCAATAACTAAGAAAAAAATAACGAACCGACTTTATGTAATCAGCTTTCTTCTGATCGTTATTATCTTTTCTATTGTTTTTAAAATTATTGACTTACAGTTTTTTAAAGGTGACTATTATATAGATATTTCCGAAAAAAGAGAATTTAAAAATATAGAAATCCCTGCTAACAGAGGTAATATTTATTCTGATTCCGGAAAACTTCTGGCAAGCTCAGTACCTAAATATGATATAAGATTCGATGCCCTAGCGCCAAGCGACTCGAACTTTAATAAATATGTTGACGATTTGGCATTAGAACTCGCTTCATATTTTGGAGAATCATCAGAGATATATTCTAACAAACTAAGGCAAGCAAGAAAAGATAAAAACAGATATTTATTAATTGCTAGAAATCTGGGGTATTTAGATTTTAAGAAATTTAAAAACTTCCCATTATTTAAGCTTGGAGGATTCAAAGGTGGATTTATAACTGAGCAATATACCAAAAGAGATTATCCTATTGGTGGAATAGCTCAAAGAACTGTAGGTTACGAAAGGTATGATGATTTTGGCAATGCTATGAGACCGGGGCTTGATGGAGCATTTGGGCCAAAATATCTAAAAGGTGAAAACGGAATTAGGTTCTCTCAAAAAATAGGACTTGGTCAATGGAAGCCTGTATTAGATTATAATGAAAAAGATCCTAAAGATGGTTACGACTTACACACTACACTAAACATAGAAATTCAAGATTTAGCTCATCATGCACTATTACGTCAATTAGAATTTTATGAAGCAGAACATGGTAGTGTAGTGGTAATGGAAACTAAATCAGGTGAAATTAAAGCTATTTCAAATTTAGGAAGAACCTCTGAGGGTAAATATTATGAAAAGTTGAATTATGCAGTTGGTGAATCTCATGAGCCTGGGTCAACATTTAAGCTAATGGCAATGGTTAGGGCTCTAGAAGACAAGGTAATTGACACCTCAGATATCGTTGATACCAAAAATGGAATCTTAAGTTTTTATGGAAGAAAGGTAAGGGATTCTAAAAAGGGTGGTTACGGAAAAATATCAGCCGCAAAAGCATTTGAAGTCTCTTCAAATACTGCCATAGTCCAAATCATTAATGATAATTATAATGAAAAACCCGAACAATTTGTTGAAGGGTTATTTGATATGAAAATCAATGAATCCCTTGGTCTACCCATACTTGGAGAAGGTCAGCCAAAATTTACACATCCAAGAGATAAAGTTAATTGGGATGGACTTGACCTGCCATGGATGGCTTTTGGATATGGAATATCATTGACCCCTTTACAAACCCTTACTTTTTATAACGCAATTGCTAATGATGGGGTAATGGTAAAGCCAAGATTCATAAAAGAAGTAAAGCAATTTGACCAAGTAATAAAAAAATTTGATACTGAAATTATTTCTAATTCAGTTTGCAGTCAAGAAACCATTGACAAGGTTAAAAATATGATGAAAAATGTTGTAGAAAAAGAACATGGTACTGCACATAATATTTATTCTGAAGATTTTTCAATGGCAGGAAAAACTGGTACATGTCAAACTGAATATTGGAAGTCAACAGGTTTATATATTTCATCATTTGCTGGTTACTTTCCAGCTGAAAATCCTAAATATTCATGCATTGTCGTAATTCACAAACCAGATAAGAAAAAAGGCTACTATGGAAATATAGTTGCGGCTCCTGTATTTAAAGAAATCGCACAAAAGATATATTCAAATATACCAGAAGTTGAAAGCTATGATGAAATAAAATATGAGTCTATTGAAGCTATAAGTAATCAGGAATTTGTTTCAAAGCTAGAAAATATGATAATGCCTGACATTTCTAAATATGAATTAATGGATATCATTCCGATGATTGAAAACAACGGCTATAAGTTGTCAATTGAGGGGAATGGAAATAAAGTTAGACAGATAACAAAGTCTGGAACACAATTAAAAAAGGGTCAAACAATAAAAATAAATTTGATTTGAAACTGATAAGGGAAATATTATATAAAGTAGAAATTAATTCTGTAATAGGAAATACTTCTCTAACTATAAATAAGATTGAATTTGATTCAAGGTTAATAAATGAAGGAGATATGTATGTTGCTATAAAGGGTGTCAATGTTGATGGCCATGATTTTATTCCAAATGCAATTCAAAATGGGGCAAATTGTATTATATGCGAAAAAACACCTGACCAAAAAGTTGATGATGTAGTATATGTTAACGTTTCTTCATCTAGAAAAGCTCTTGCCATAATCTCATCAAACTATTATGGTAATCCCTCTTCAAGATTGAATTTGATCGGCGTAACAGGAACAAACGGAAAAACAACCATCACCACATTACTATTTAACTTATATATGAGTTTGGGTATTAAGTCAGGTTTAATTTCAACAGTAAAGATTTCATTTGATGACAAAACTATTCAGGCTAGTCAGACTACTCCAGATTCACTTTCAATAAATCGTTACTTATCTGAAATGGTAAATTCAGATGTGCGCTATTGTTTTATCGAGGTAAGCTCACATGGGATTGATCAATGTAGAATTGATGGATTGGTTTTTAAGGGGGGGGTTTTTACTAATCTAACTCATGACCACTTAGATTACCACGAAAGTTTTGAGAATTACAGGGATACAAAAAAAGAATTTTTCGATTCCTTAGGCTCTGATTCATTTGCTTTAACCAATAATGATGATAGAAATGGATTGATAATGACTCAAAATACATTAGCAGACACATATACATATTCTTTAAATTCAATCTCAGATTTTAAAGCAAGAATTTTAGAATCCTCTTTTGACGGAATGTTGTTGAAAATTAATAATTCAGAATTTTGGTCAAAGTTAGTCGGAAAGTTTAATGCATATAATATTTTATCTGTATATGCAATTGCTTCAATTTTAGGATTACCAAAAGATGAGTTGCTTAAGGCCTTAAGTTCCTTAGAGGCAATTGCAGGGAGATTTCAATTTTATAAGAAAAATAAAATAACTGCAATTGTTGATTATGCCCATACTCCAGATGCGCTTATTAACATCTTAAAATCTATAAATGAAATTAAGACTCCTAAAAATAATTTAATAACTGTTGTTGGATGCGGAGGTAATAGGGATAGAACTAAAAGACCAGTAATGGGAGATATTGCAAGTACTCTAAGCTCTAAGGTAATTTTTACTAGTGACAATCCAAGATATGAAGATCCAGAATCAATAATTGAAGAGATGTTAAAAGGTGTAAAGTCTACAAATACGAACAAGACTGTTTCAATAACAAACAGAAAAGAAGCAATAAAAACAGCATGTCAATTTGCTCAGTCTGATGATATTATTCTTGTAGCTGGAAAAGGCCATGAATCATATCAAGAGGTCAAAGGGGTTAAAAGTGATTTTGATGACTTTAAGATTATTAAAGAATTATTAAACCAAAAAAATTAATTTATGCTCTACTACTTTTTTGAATTTCTAGAAAATCAATATCAAATCCCAGGTGCATCATTATTCACGTATATTTCATTTAGAGCTGCAGCTGCAATTATTACTTCACTACTTATTTCAACAATTTTTGGTAAAAGAATAATTGTTTTTTTAAGAAAAAAACAAATTGGAGAATCAATTAGAGACCTAGGGTTAGATGGTCAAATTGAAAAAACTGGTACCCCAACAATGGGAGGGTTGATAATCATTATTTCAACAATTATCCCAGTACTCCTTTTTGCTAATCTCAAGAATATATATATCATTTTATTAATTGTGACTTTGGTGTGGATGGGAATTATAGGTTTTGTTGATGATTATATTAAACTTTACAAAAAAGATAAAGACGGTTTAAGAGGTAAGTATAAAATTATTGGTCAAATAATTTTAGGATTATTTGTTGGTTTCACTTTGTTTTTTCACCCCGAGGTTACAGTCAAAGAACAGAGCCCGTTTGGGATAGAATTACAGTCACCTGATAATTTGATTGAATATAAATCTACAGAGACTACAATTCCTTTTGTAAAGGATAATGTTTTTAATTATTCTGATTTAATAACATGGATTGATCCCGGTTTGGGATCATATACATGGATTGTGTTTATATTTTTTGTTGTACTAATTATTGCAGCTGTTTCAAATGGAGCCAACTTAACCGATGGTTTAGACGGGCTTGCAGCTGGTTCATCTGCAATAATTATTCTAACTCTGGGTGTATTTACATGGGTTTCAGGTAATATTATTTTCTCCGATTATTTAAATATAATGTATATCCCCAGGGTTGGTGAGATAACAATATTTATTGGTGCTTTTGTTGGTGCCTTAGTAGGGTTCTTGTGGTATAATACTTATCCAGCCCAAGTTTTTATGGGTGATACTGGAAGTTTGACAATCGGAGGGATAATAGCAGTGATATCAATCGCGGTTAGAAAGGAATGGTTAATACCGTTAATCTGTGGAATTTTTCTAGTAGAAAATATCTCTGTTATCATGCAGGTTTTTTATTTCAAGTATACCAGAAAAAAATATGGTGTAGGAAAAAGAATTTTTTTAATGTCCCCACTACACCATCATTTTCAAAAAAAGGGATATCACGAAAGTAAAATAGTAACAAGGTTTTGGATTGTTGGAATAGCTCTAGCAATTCTATCAATCATAACTCTTAAAATAAGATAATTGAATAATATTATAATACTTGGAGCAGCAGAAAGTGGATTAGGTAGCGCATTGCTAGCTAAGAGAAATAAATATGATGTATTTGTTTCTGACTCTTCAGAAATTTCCGATCAAGTAAAAAATAAACTGGTTGAATCAGGTATCGATTTTGAGCAAAATTCACATCAAAAAGCCAAGACTCTAAAACCTGATTTTATAGTAAAAAGCCCAGGTATTTCTGATGCAAATGATATTGTTAAATTTTTTACATCAACTTCTGTTAAAATAATTTCTGAAATTGAATTTGCTTCCCTTCATTGCAATTCGAAGATTATTGGAGTTACAGGAAGTAACGGAAAGACAACAACTACAACATTAGCTTATAAATTAATTTCAGAGGGTGGTTATAATTGTACAATTTCAGGAAATATCGGCAACAGTTTTTCAAGTGTCTGTGAAAATGATACTGATTTTAGCATTGTAGAAGTAAGTAGTTTTCAATTAGATGGAATAGAAAGTTTTAAGCCACACATTGCAATACTAACAGCAATCACACCAGATCACCTTGATCGCCATAAAAATTTTGAAGCGTATGTTGAATCAAAATTTAAAATAATTAAAAATCAATCTGAGAAAGATTATCTAATCTATGATTCCGATTGTGAGATAATAGATAGCTATATAAAATCAAACAAAATTAAGTCAAAGTTGCTCCCTTTTTCAATAAAAAAAAAAGTTGATCAAGGAGCTTACTTTTTCAACAACAAAATAAATATTATAACTGAAAAAAATAAAATTAATATGCCAACAGAAAACTTTTTAGTCAAAGGAAATCACAACATAAAGAACGCAATGGCTGCTGCAACGGTTGCAAACTTATTGAAGATCAGAAAAGAGACAATCAGAAAAAGTCTTGAACATTTTCAGGGTGTTGAACATAGATTAGAAAATGTTTTAACCATCAACAAGGTCAAATACATAAACGATTCAAAAGCTACAAATGTAAATGCTACATATTATGCTCTTGAGTCTATGGAAGCCCCAACCGTTTGGATTGTTGGAGGTGTTGATAAAGGTAATGATTACTCAGATTTAAAAAAGGTTGTAGGTAAGAGAGTAAAGGCGATTATTTGTCTTGGTTTAAATAATATGAAGATAATGGACCAATTTGAAAACATGGTTGAATATATAATTGATACAAAATCAATGGATGAAGCGGTTAGTGCAGCTTATAAAATTTCATCAACAGGAGATTGCGTATTACTTTCTCCAGCATGTGCAAGTTTTGATTTATTTGATGATTTTGAGGATAGGGGTAGACAATTTAAAGCAGCAGTAAGAAAATTATAATGAATAATATTTTTGAAAATATAGAAGGAGATAAAACACTGTGGGCAGTTTTAATATTACTTGCTGGTTTTTCATTCTTGCCTGTATATAGTGCGGCAAGTAATCTTGCATATGTTTCAGCATCAGGAAATACTTTTAATTTTTTATTTAAGCATTTTATTCACTTATCCCTAGGATTTACTTTCATGTATTTTATGCAAAAGATACCATATCATTACTTCAGGGGAATATCAATTCTTATGATTCCTGTAGTAATTGTTTTACTACTATATACCCTTTTTCAACCAACCTTATCTGATTCATTAACTAATACTAACAGATGGATTAAAATACCTTTTGTAGGTTTTACTTTTCAACCATCAACTTTAGCTGGCGTCATTTTAATGATTTATGTTTC
>CACLAD010000018.1 GCA_902604715.1 uncultured Bacteroidota bacterium | reverse complement strand
GAAGATGAGAGCAATACGAATAAAATTTGGGTAATTATTAAAAATTGTAAAAACACAGCAGAAGTATATGATTATAGAATATCAGACAAGTAATTATTTTTTTCTTCTTATAATTTCCTTTTCTATTAATTTTAATTCTCTGTTAGACTGAAATGAAATGGAGGAGTTTTCATCGAGTCTTCTCATCAGGTAGGGCATTACTTCTTTAACCGGACCAAAAGGAAGATATTTAGCAACATTATATCCATTATTTGCAAGGGAGAAGCTAATATTATCGCTCATACCATATAATTGACTAAACCAAATTCTATCATCATCTGTATTAACCTTGTATTTTTTTAAAAGCTCTGTTGAAAAAAGGTTACTTTTTTCATTATGGGAGCCAATAAATAATCCAAAGTCATCAATATTTTGAATAATATATTCCAATGAATTATTAAATATTTTATCTGTATGAATCTTATCATCACATATTGGAGACATGTAGTTATATCTAATTGCTCTTTTTCTTTCTTTTTCCATGTAAGCACCACGGACAAGTTTAATTCCTATTTTAAACTTACCAGATGAATTATTATGTATATTAGTTAAGTATTCTAATCTGTCCCTTCTGTAAGCCTGTAGGGTATTGAATACAACAGCTTTGTTTTTGTTGTATTTTTTCATCATGTCATAAACCAAATCATCGATAGCATTCTGTATCCAACTTTCCTCAGCATCAACAAGTACCATTATGTTTTTTTTTGAAGCTTCAAAACATATTTTATTGAATCTATTTACTACCCTGTTCCACTCATTATTCTCTTTAGCATCAAGATCAAGTAATAAACTAACTTTTTCATAAAGTGAAAATCTTCCTACGGCAGAGGGCTTAAAAACGATAAATTTTGATAGATTCTTCGATTTACATTCTGAGAGGATATTTAAACATTTATTCATAGAATTTTCAAAATCATTCTCTGTAATTGACCCTTCAATGGAATAATCTAATATTGAATAAACTTTATTTTTAGAATAATTATTAATCACATCTTCGCATTCATAAATATTTCTTCCGCCACAGAATTGAGCATAAATTGTTTTTAGAACTAATAAATCCAATGGAAAATTTATTTTGATAAGCGTTTTAAGCAGTTTTCTACCTAATTTTGAGATTAACCCAAGCGATAGTAGATTAAATAAATAATAAGCTCTCTTAAGCTCGTAATTTGACTTATAGCTAAAAGCTATTTTGGTATTATTGAATTCCAAATAATTTTTTTTTCAAATATAATTTACATGAATAATATCTTTATTAAATTTATTAGTTTATTTTGAAAAAATCATTTCCGATAATGAATCCGATAAAAAAAAATAAATTCTCGATTATATTTAACCATGATGGCTATGTGGAATTAGCTGAATATATTGAGAATAATAATTTTAAAAAAATATTAATCCTAACCGATGATAATTCAAAGGAAAATTGTCTTGACATCTTCATCTCCTCATTATCAGCTACAAATAATCAAGTTTCAAATCTAATTGATTCCAGTTTATTCTACTACTCGGTAAAACCAGGTGAAAACTCCAAAAATATTGAAACATCAATTGAAGTATGGAAATTTTTAATTGATAAAGGATTTAAAAGATCAGATTTAATAATTAATCTAGGAGGAGGCATGATTACAGATCTGGGAGGATTCGTTGCTTCAACATTTATGAGAGGTGTAAAATTTGTTAATGTACCTACAACTCTTCTTGGAATGGTAGACGCAAGTATAGGAGGAAAAACGGGAATTGACCACAGGGAAATTAAAAATATTATTGGTGTATTTGAGTTCGCAAAAATCATTTTAATTGATTATAGATTTCTTAACACTCTTACTAAAAGACAAAAAACTGCAGGTTATGCTGAAATGATAAAGCATAGTTTAATCTGTGAAAAATCTGAATTTGATATGATTAAAAAAGTAGATTCTGTTGACGAAATTCCACATGAAATGATTTATAAATCTATTACCACAAAAATTAGTATTGTAGATATTGACCCACATGAATCCAGCATTAGAAAATTTTTAAATTATGGTCACACACTTGGTCATGCAATTGAATCGTATCTACTTGGAAGCAATACAGAATTATTGCATGGTGAGGCAATTGCCATTGGAATAGTGTTAGAAAGTTATTTATCCTATTTAAAAACAGGATTTGATTTTGAACAAGTTAATGATATCAAAAGATATATTAACAAACATTTTAGTTCAGTAAAATTTAGCGATTCAGATATTTATGAAATCATAAATCTGTTAAAATATGACAAGAAAAATAGTGATGACAAAGCCATGTTTGTATTACTAAAAGATTTAGGTGAACCTTTATTCAACCAAGTTGTAACGGCAAAGGAAATCGTGGATGCTTTTAAGTTTTACAAAGACTAGCTCATATCTTTGAAGATCGAATGCATTAATCTTTTTTTATCATTTATGCTTTCTTCTAACGATATCATTGATTCAGTTCTGTAAACACCTTCAATTTCATCAAGTTTAAAAATTATATTTTTAGCATTAGTTGTTCCTTTGGCTCTTATCTTACAAAAGATATTAAACTTACCAGTTGTAATGTGTGCAACAGTAACATTAGGAATTTCATTGATTCGCTGAATAATAAACTTTATTTTGGAGGTATCTCTAATATATAAACCTACATATGCAATAAATGTATAACCAAGCTTATCGTAATCTAAAATAAGAGATGAGCCTTTGATTAAACCATAATCTTCCATTTTTTTTACTCTTACATGAACTGTACCAGCTGATATAAGTAGTTTTTTTGCAATATCAGTAAAAGGTGTACGGGTATTCTCGATTAACATATCAAGAATTTGATGATCTATCTCATCTAATTTCATTTTTGACATAACTTTTAATTATATAAAAAATAGTCACAAATATAATACCATCTTTATTGTTTTAATAAAAAAATAGGCTAAATTTTATAAAAATTATATTAATACAGTGATTTAACTGCGAATAAATTAATAATTAATTCTTTTTTAATATTAAATATTAATGAAATAGTTATATAATGCTGTAAATCAACACTTTAAATATATTCAATTAATATTTTAGTTTAATATATATAGTAAGCTAGAAGCTTAATATCTATTTCTTTTTTGTTTACATTTGTAAACATGTCGATAAACATACGTATACAAAAACTAATGGAAAGTAAATCCTTAACTAAGTCTGCTTTTGCTGCAGAAATTGGAATACAAAGATCGAGCTTGGCACACTTTTTTAGTGGTAGAAATAAACCAAGCTTAGATTTTTTTCTAAAAATCAAAGAAAGATATCCGGAAACTGATTTAAATTGGATAATTTCAGGAAAGAAAACTAAGGTTGTGAAAAAAAATAAAATAAAAAGCAGCGAAATAGAATCCGTTATAATACTTTACAAAGATGGTACTTTCAAAAAAAATTAACCCCCTACTACTAGCTATGTTGTTTGTAAGCTGTAATAATCCTCAGAGAAATTGCCAAGATTATCAAATAGGCAATTTTTTCACTGAAACAACAGTTAACGACAAAACATACAAGTCAACCTTTTTAAGAATGCCAAATGGAATACAAATTGAAGAATTTGAGGGAAAGATTGACTCCAGCATTGTCAGATGGGTAAATGATTGTGAAATGATTTTATCACCTATTAATCCTAAAAGTCTAGATGAAAAGAAAAATATACTGATTAAAATCCTAACAACAACTGATTCTTCCTATACTTATGAATACTCTTTTCTGGGAAATAGTGAAAAACTAAAGGCAAAGGCAATCAGAATAAAGTAGCCTGAGTTGAACCTGGTTCATTTTCGTTATTATTCATACCTTGATTATCGACATCTTCATTTTGAATAGCGGGTTTTTCAATAGATGGAATAAACTCTATCGGATCTAAAATATTAACCTGCTTAACCTTATGACTTGTTAATTGATTACCTTGTGCTTTAATTCCCTTGACTGATATAAATTCCTCAAAGACAATTCTTTGACTAGGTCTTTGGTCTTTATTCCTTAATTTACTGAAAACAATTTCAAAAACTGGTTTCCAATCAGTAGATACTAACTCTAGAAAAGATCCTTTTTTATTTGAAATAAAGACCTCCTCTTTATTCTCATTTTCTATTAAAAATCTTTTAGCAAAATACTTTTCTTTTTTACCATCAAAATATATCGCAGAAATAGGTTTTTTTCGAAACCATTTTTCTAAAACAATCATATCATCATTGAAATGAGTGGTTAACTCTGGGGGTATTATTTTTAAAACCCCCTTTTGAGAAATAACTAATATTTTATCCTCACCTCTAAATTCACCCAACAACTCCCCTCTTCCATCAACATTTAATTTTTGAACATTTTCATCAAACCAAATCTTTCTCGGCTTAAGTGTAGACACACCCTTTTCCTTTAACTCAATGTTTTTGATTGTATTTTTAGTCAAAATATTACCCCTTGTTCCTCTTCCCTTGATCATGACATCACTAAAATCTATATCCCATCTTAGTTTTTTTAACTTCGAATTCTGTCTTAAATTAATTGTAACTTTTTCGGCTTCACCGTTTGGGTTTGCAGAAAAATACTTTACTCTACTAGGTTTTTTAGATGAAGATAAGCCGTACATTTTATCTCTGTTAACTCCAGAAACTGCAAATCTTTTAATGTAGCTATAGCCCTTATCGCCATCTTTATAAACCATATTATAAATAGTTCTTAAATCTTTTTTCTTAAAAACCGCCACATGTATTATGTTTTTCCCAATAAATGTTTTACTGCCAACTCTTGTAACCATCATGTTACAATTTTCCGTAAAAACAATTATATCATCAATATCACTGCAATCACAAACATATTCATCTCTTCTAAGAGATGTTCCTATAAACCCCTCTTCCCTATTAACATATAATTTAGTGTTTCGTATAACAACTTTTCTTACGTCTACATCATCAAATATTTTAATTTCAGTCTTTCTTTGTTTTTCAGATGAATAATCTTTTTTCAGTCTGGTAAAATAATCGATTGCAAACTCCACAATTTTACTCAAATTGATTTTAACTTCACTAATTAGATTTTCAAGATTCTCTATTTTTTCCTTGGCCTTATCTATATCAAATTTTGATATTCTTTTAATTTTTATCTCAGTTAATTTTGCAACATCATCTTCAGTAACTTCTCTTTTTAATACTTTAACGAAAGGTTTTATTCCAACTTTTATCGCTTGTAAAACACCTTCCCAACTTTCTTCCTTTTCTATGTCACGATATACTTTGTTTTCAATAAATATTCTTTCTAATGAGAAGTTATGCCATTGATCCTCCAGCTCTTGTAAACGAATCTCCAATTCTTTCTTTAATAGCTCTACGGTATTATCAGTAGATTTAATTAATATCTCTGACACACCAAGGAAATAAGGTTTGTTATTTTCAATTATGCACGACAAAGGTGAAATTGAAACCTCGCAATTAGTAAATGCATATAAGGCATCAATTGTTTTATCAGGTGAAATACCAGATGGTAGATGAACTAATATTTCAACCTTAGAGGAAGTGTTGTCATCTATTTTTTTGATTTTAATTTTACCCTTATCGTTAGCTTTAATAATTGAGTCAATCAAAGAGGTAGTTGTAGTGCTGTATGGTAATTCAGAGATTAGAAGTTTAGATTTATCAATAATTTTTATTTTCGCTCTTACTCGAATTTTACCCCCCCTTTTACCATCATTATAATTTGTGAAATCTGCTATACCACCTGTAATAAAATCTGGATACAATGTAAACCTCTTATTTTTTAGGTATTTAATAGATGCATCAATCAGTTCATTAAAATTATGTGATAAAATCTTTGTGGATAAACCAACTGCAATACCCTCAGCACCTTGAGCTAATAAAAGAGGGAATTTTACAGGCAAGTTAATAGGCTCTTTCCTTCTACCGTCATATGAAGATTGCCAATTTGTGACTTTTGGATTAAAAATAACATCAAGAGCAAATTTTGATAACCGAGCTTCTATATACCTGGAAGCAGCGGCCCTATCACCAGTTAAAATATTACCCCAGTTACCCTGAGTGTCAATAAGTAAGTCCTTTTGTCCAATTTGAACCATAGCGTCAGCTATACTTGCATCACCATGTGGATGATATTGCATTGTATGCCCAACAATATTGGCAACTTTATTGTAGCGACCATCATCAAGGTCTTTCATTGATTGCATAATTCTTCGTTGAACAGGCTTAAATCCATCCTCAACAGATGGAACTGCTCTTTCTAAAATAACATAAGATGCATAATCAAGAAACCAATCCTTATACATTCCTGTAACACGAGTTATAGATTCCCCCTGCTCTAAATTTCCATTGCCGTTAAAATGTTCTTGCATTTACTCTATAATATCAAGTTCAACTTTTAAATTATCAATAATGAAGGATTGTCTGTCCGGTGTATTTTTACCCATATAAAAGCTCAAAAGCTCTTCAATACTCTTGTCTTCATCTAACATTACTGGATCTAACTTTATATCGTCTCCGATAAAATGTCCAAACTCATCAGGAGAAATCTCACCCAATCCTTTAAATCTTGTAATTTCTGGCTTTGGATGAAGTCTTTCAATAGCTTTAATTCTTTCAATTTGAGAGTAACAGTATATCGTCTCTTTTTTGTTTCTGACCCTAAATAATGGTGTTTGAAGTATAAATAAGTGGCCGCTTCTAATCAGCTCAGGAAAAAATTGTAAGAAAAATGTGATTAATAAAAGACGAATATGCATTCCGTCAACATCAGCATCAGTAGCAATTACAATATTGTTATATCTTAGGTTTTCAATTGAATCCTCAATATTTAAAGCTGCTTGAAGTAAATTAAACTCTTCATTTTCGTATACAATTTTTTTAGACATGCCATATGAATTTAGAGGTTTACCCCTAAGACTAAAAACAGCCTGTGTGTTTACGTCTCTTGATTTTGTAATACTACCTGATGCTGAATCACCTTCTGTAATAAATAAGGTTGTATCAAGCCTTCTATCATTTTTTAAATCTCCTAAATGAACTCTACAATCCCTTAGTTTTTTATTGTGAAGACTGGCTTTTTTCGCTCTTTCTCTGGCCAACTTTCTGATACCTGAAAGTTCTTTTCTTTCTTTTTCAGCTTGTAATATTTTTTTATTAAGTGATTCCGCAACATCACTATTTTTATGAAGGAAATTATCAAGTTTATTTTTTAAAAAATCATTAATATATACTCTTACTGAAGGTAAATCCCCTCCCATTTCAGTAGAGCCCAACTTGGTTTTAGTTTGGCTTTCAAAAACAGGCTCCATTACCTTAATAGAGATTGCAGCTACGATAGATTTTCGAATATCAGAGGAGTCAAAGTTTTTCTTATAAAAATCTCTGATAGTTTTTACAAAAGCTTCTCTAAATGAACTTAGATGTGTACCACCTTGTGTTGTATTTTGACCGTTAACAAAGGAGTGGTACTCTTCGCTGTACTGTGTTCTGCTATGAGTAATTGCAAGCTCAATATCATTTCCCTTTAAATGAATAATCGGGTATGAAATTTGAGTATCTTTGATCCTGTCCTCTAATAAATCTTTTAACCCATCCTTGCTATGGAACTTCTCATTGTTAAAAACTATTGTTAAGCCTGGATTTAAGTAGACATAGTTTTTCAACATGCGAGCTATATATTCATTTCTGAACTTAAAATTTTTAAAAATTGACTCATCAGGGATAAATGTTACTTTAGTTCCCCTTCTTCTAGAACTTTCTTCTGGCTGATTTTCAATTTCAAGAACTCCTCTGTTAAATTCAGCACATGCAGTTTTTCCATCCCTGTTAGATTCAACTTTAAAATAGTCAGATAATGCATTTACAGCTTTTGTACCTACACCGTTTAAACCAACAGCCTTTTTAAAAGCTCTAGTATCGTACTTTCCTCCTGTGTTCATTTTAGAAACAACATCTATTAATTTTCCAAGTGGAATACCCCTACCATAATCCCTTACAGTTACCCTAGAGCTTTGAACTGAAACCTCAATAGTCTTACCTGCACCCATGACAAATTCGTCTATTGAATTATCTAAAACCTCCTTTAACAGGATATAAATACCATCATCAGGTGAAGAGCCATCTCCGAGCTTACCAATATACATTCCAGGCCGCATACGAATATGCTCTTTCCAATCTAAAGATCTAATATTATCCTCTGTATATTGGTTGATTTTAGCCATACTTCTTGAGATTGCTAATATAATGTATCAGTAAAAGAAAATAAATGTTGATTTAAATAAGTAATTAACAAAATATCAAGAGATTGACAGATATGCTAAACGTTAAATAAAAAATGTATAATATCTCCGTTTTTAACTATGTAATCTTTGCCTTCTATCCTCATTTTTCCTGCTTCCTTTACCTTAGCTTCAGTTTTGTAATTGATGTAATCGTTATAATTAATAACCTCTGCTTTAATAAAACCCTTTTCAAAGTCTGAGTGAATAACCCCGGCTGCCTGCGGTGCAGTTGACAATTTAGGAATAGTCCAAGCACGAACTTCTTTTGGACCTGCAGTAAAATAAGTTTGTAAATTAAGTAGGTCATATGTAGCGTTTATTAATTTTGAGGAACCAGGAACATCCAAACCTAAATCATCTAGAAACATCCTTCTTTCTTCATAATCATCGAGCTCGTTAATTTCAGATTCAATTCCAGCAGCAAGAACAATTAAATTAACTCCTTCTTTGCTGATTATTGATTTGACAGATTCAACATAGTGATTTGTTGAATTTATGCAGTTTTCATCGACATTACAAACATAAAGTACCGGCTTTGATGTTATTAATTGTAGGGGCTTAAGGTACTTATCCATATCAGGTGTGTCTAATTCAATCGATCTGATGTTATTAGATGATTCAATAAATTCGATTGCTTTTTGCAGTATTTCTTTTTCGCGTATTGCTTCCTTATCACCTGATTTTGCGGTCCTTTTAACTTTTTCGATTCTGTTATTCAAACTCTCCAAATCTTTTAATTGTAATTCAATATCAATGATTTCCTTATCTCTGACAGGATCAACTGAACCATCAACGTGAGTAATATTATCATTATCAAAACATCTTAGAACATGAATTATAGCATCAGTTTCCCTTATGTTTGCTAAAAACTTGTTACCCAGACCTTCCCCTTTGCTGGCTCCTTTGACCAAACCCGCAATATCAACAATTTCAACCGTTGCTGGAATAACCTTTTCAGGTCTTATAATCTCCTCAAGAGCCATAAGTCTTTTATCAGGGACATTTATAATACTATGGTTTGGTTCAATAGTACAAAAGGGGAAATTTGCACTTTGAGCTTTTGAATTTGATAAACAATTAAACAGTGTTGATTTTCCGACATTTGGCAAACCTACAATTCCAGCTTTCATTTATTTAGGCATTAATTTCATCACCGTGCATCAATTTTTGCTTTTCAAGCAACAGGGATTCTGATTCTATATTATTTAAGTCAGGAATACAACAATCAACAGGGCATACAGCAGCACATTGAGGCTCTTCATGAAATCCTTTGCACTCAGTACACTTATCTGGGACAATATAATAAACCTCATCATTAACCGCCGTTTGAGGAACCTCGGCACTAACAATTTTACCATCCAAAAGATTTACCTCTCCACGAAGACTTGTACCGTCAGAATATTTCCAATTTACCGCAGCCTCATAAATAGCGGTATTTGGACATTCTGGCTCACATGCGCCACAATTTATGCATTCATCTGTTATAATTATCGCCATGATATTTTATAATATTACTTAAATTTGCTGCAAAATTAGCGCCAATATCATTAAAAACAAAAGTATAGATACAGAATTAGAATTAAGAATCAACTACTTATCAAGTTTTGGAGAACTATTAGAATCGTTCTTTTCAGATGAAAATCGTTCTGAAAATCCAAAACTAACACTAGCAATTGAAAATGCAGAAAAGTATAATAGTTGGTTTACAAAAAAAAATATTATCAATGCTTTAAAATATTGGATGGTCAAATTAAGAAAGGATAAACTTGAAACTTGGATTTCAAAATATAATTTGCAAAATGTAAATTATAAAGTTGCTATAATTATGGCTGGTAACTTTCCTTTAGCTGGATTACATGACCTGGTCTGTGTAATTATTACAGGAAATAAAGCCATTATAAAACCATCAAGCGATGATAAAATCCTGATTAATTTTTTTGTTGAATTCTTACACGAAAAGTTTGCTGAAACCAATAAGATAATTGAAATAACTACAGATAAACTTGGTGATTTTGACAAAGTAATTGCTACGGGCTCTAACAATACATTTAATTATTTTGAGTATTATTTTAGAGACAAAAGCTCATTACTTCGAAAAAATAGAAATTCAATAGCAGTTTTATCAGGACATGAAAGTGAAAATGAATTAAAGTTATTATCGGATGATATTTTTATCTACTTTGGATTAGGGTGTAGAAATATTTCCAAAATATTTGTCCCCAACGGATATGATATATCTCAACTAAAAAATAAGTTTGATAATTATAGTCACATATTAAACCATAATAAATACTCGAACAATTACAATTATCAAAAGACGATCAAAATAATGAACAATGATGTTTTTGTTGATTGTGATTTTTTCTTGATGAGCCAATCCAAAGAAATCAACCCACCCATTTCGATAATATACTATGATTATTATGATGATATTTCTATGGTATCTAATTTTATAAATGAGAAAAAAAGTCAAATTCAATGCATTGTTACTAATCTCCAAATAGACAACTCTACAGGATTTGGAGATGCACAAGTCCCAAAATTGGACCAATACGCAGATAATACGGACACAATAAATTTTCTGTTAACAAGTAGTTAAAAACATTTTACATGTTGATACCTTATTTGGTTTACTAAATATCGAAATTTACATTTTTAATATAACCTATGAAAATTCATAACTTTTGCGCTGGACCATCGATTTTACCTAATGAGGTCTTTGTGGAAGCCTCAAACGCAGTAAAAGATCTAAATGGCTCAGGACTATCACTTTTAGAGATTTCTCATCGTAGCCATGCGTTTGTTGAGGTAATGGATGAGGCTAGAGACTTATCTTTAGAATTATTAGGGTTAAACGGAAACGATTACACAGCACTATTTCTGCAAGGTGGTGCAAGTTCTCAATTCTTAATGGTAGCATATAACTTTCTTAGAAATGAAGCTGCTTATTTAAACACAGGAACCTGGAGTAAGAAAGCTATTAAAGAAGCAGAATTATTTGGAAAGGTTGATGTGTTAGCCACATCCGAGAATGAAAATTTCAATTACATTCCAAAATATAATATTTCGAAGCAATACGACTATTTTCATTGCACCTCTAACAACACAATTTTTGGTACTCAAATGAATTTTTTCCCTTCAACAAAAATCCCAGTATTTTGTGATATGAGTAGTGATATATTTTCACGTTTACTTGATTTCTCCAAATTTGATTTAATTTACGCCGGTGCACAGAAAAATTTAGGTCCTGCAGGAGCAACACTAGTTGTCATAAAAAACGATTTATTAGACAATATTAAAGGAAGTGTTCCTTCAATGCTAAACTATAAGGTACATGCTGAAAAAAACAGTATGTTTAACACCCCGCCTGTTTTTTCAGTTTATGTTTCTATGCTTAACATGAGATGGCTAAAAAAAATGGGCGGTATTTCTGCAATGGAGGAAAAGAATAGAAAAAAGTCTGAAATGCTATACTCTGAGATTGACTTAAACCCACTATTTAAAGGACATGCCAATAAGGCCGATAGATCAATGATGAACGCTACTTTCAATTTATGTGATAACAATTTTAAAGATAGTTTTGAATCAATGTTGTCGGAGGCTAGAATATCTGCACTTTCAGGGCACAGAAGTGTAGGTGGATACAGAGCATCTATGTATAACGCAATGGATATTGACAGTGTAAAAGCTCTGGTCGAAGTTATGAGTGAATTAGAATCTAAAATTTAAAATATGAATGTTTTAGCAAATGATGGGATTAGTCAGGAGGGGGCTGAAAAACTTACTGCTGCAGGCTTTAATACTATTTTAGAATCCGTTGACCAAGTAAATATCATAGATTTTATAAATGAAAATAATATTGAGGTATTATTAGTAAGAAGCGCAACAAAAGTTAGAAAGGATCTGATTGATAACTGTAAATCAATAAAAATTATTGGAAGAGGCGGTGTTGGAATGGACAATATAGATGTGTCATATGCTAGGGAAAAGGGTATTCATGTAATCAATACTCCTGCAGCATCATCAATATCGGTTGCTGAACTGGTATTTGCGCATTTATTTTCTTGTGTAAGGTCACTGCACATCTCGAATAGGGAAATGCCACTGGATGGTGATAAAGAATTTAAGAAACTCAAAAAAAATTATTCAGGAGGAACAGAACTTAAAGGTAAAACATTGGGTGTAGTTGGATTTGGCAGAATAGGTCAAGAAGTTGCTAAAATTGGAATAGGAATCGGTATGAATGTAATTTTTTATGATTTGAAGAATAAAAAAGCCGAAATTGAAATTGATTTTTTTGACAGAAGTACAAAGATATTTGAATTAGAAAGCTCAACTTTTAACCAACTTTTAAAAGAATCTGACTTCATTTCATTACATGTTCCTGCACAAAAGAAGTATATTATTGGAGATAAAGAGTTTTCTTTAATGAAACAAGGTTCAGGAATTATTAACGCAGCTCGTGGTGGAGTTATTGATGAAGAATCTTTACTTAAATACATAGAAAATAAAAATTTAACCTTTGCGGCACTAGACACATTTGAAAATGAGCCAACCCCCAGCATTAAAGTTTTAATGAATCAAAAAATATCAATGACCCCGCATATTGGAGCTGCAACAAAAGAAGCGCAAAAAAGAATTGGCATCGAACTCGCCGAACAGATCATTAATATATACAATTCTTAAAATGTTAGATAAAATCAAAAAAAGATGGGGTATCAGCTCTGATTTTCAAATTTTAAAAATATTTATTGTTTTTGGAATTACAGGGTCAACAGCAGCTTTGATTTCCGAACCCCTTTGTAATATTTTTGGAATAACTGCCGATAATTTAGGTGTTATAATGTATTGGTTGATTAGGATATTTTTAATTACAATTGTGTATCAATTTATATTAATATTAGTAGCTTTTTTATTTGGAGAATTTAATTTTTTCTGGAAGTTTGTAAGAAAATTTTTGTCTTTCTTCGGTTTAAAATTTTAATTTTTAAACCAATTTATCTTTATAATTTTTTTTAAATTTTTCAACTTTTGGAGTGATAACAATATTACAATAAGGCTGAATTTTCTGCTTTAAAAAACTTATTAAATTTAATCACTTCAGTTACAATTTTATCTTTAAACAAACTACTCCCTTCTAGAAACTCAATATAATTTAAAATCATTTCTTTTTCAATTAAATTTGAGTAAAACACAATTGATCTATAATGTGTTCCAACGTCATTACCTTGCCTATTTAAAGTTGTTGGATCATGTGTATCAAAGAAAACTTTTAGCAATGATTGAAAGTCGATAATCGAAGTATCGTATGTTATCACTACTGTTTCAGCATGACCAGTTTTTCCAGTGCAAACCTCTTCATAAGTAGGGTTTTGAATATTTCCGCCACAATAGCCAGGTTTTACATCTAACACCCCATTAAGTCTTTTATATATTGCCTCTGTACACCAAAAACAACCACCAGAAAAATATGCTTTATTAACAACACTCATAAATTAAATTAATATATTATTTTTGATTAATGATTTTAGCCAAAAATATACATAAATTCTATGATAATAGCCACATTCTAAAAGGAATTGATATTAATATAAATAAAGGAGAAATCATCAGCTTAGTTGGCGCTTCTGGAGCAGGTAAAACAACCCTTTTACAAATCCTTGGAACAATTGACAGCTATGACAAAAAAGAAAGTTCAAGATTATTACTGAATAATCATGATATAAGTATCATGTGTGATAATGAATTAGCTAGATTTAGAAATCAAGAAATAGGATTCGTTTTTCAATTTCATCAATTACTTCCAGAATTTACTGCTATTGAAAATATTTGCATTCCTGCATTCATAAATAAAACACCAAAAAAAATTGCTGAAACTAGAGCAAAAGAATTGATGGACTATTTAGGAATAATTGATAAAACAAATAATAAACCTAATGAGCTTTCTGGAGGCGAAAAACAAAGAGTTGCTGTAGCTCGGTCTTTGATAAATGAACCAAGTATAATCCTAGCTGACGAACCATCTGGTAATCTTGACACCAGTTCCTCAAATAACCTTCACGACCTTTTTTTGGATTTAAGAAAAGACTTCAACTACACTTTCGTAATAGCTACACATGATTTATCTCTCGCTAAAAAATCAGATAAAGTTTTAGAAATAATTGATGGTAAGATTAAATAAGCCGAAATTTTGAATATTAAAGAATTTTTAAATTTGAAAGCAGAAGAATATAATAGTTCTAGTTTTATAAAAGATGATCCAATTCAAATACCTCATTTATTTAACAAAAAAGAAGATATTGAAATTTCAGGCTTCCTAACATCAACAATTTCTTGGGGTAACAGAAAATCCATAATAACCAGTTCAAGTAAAATGATGAAATTAATGGGAAATGATCCACATAATTTTATCATAAATCACTCTGAAAAAGATCTTAAAAAACTATTAAAATTTGTCCACAGAACTTTTAACGGCTATGATTTTATTCAGTTCATTACAAGTCTTAGACATATCTATATGAATTATGGTGGTTTGGAGAAGGTTTTTGCTGAAAATATTAAAAATCAGTCAATGCACAATTCTATTCATGAATTCAAGAAAATTTTTTTTGAGATTCCACATACCAAAAGAACGAAAAAACATGTTTCTGATCCATTAAAAGGGTCTGCATCCAAAAGAATAAATATGTTTTTGAGATGGATGGTCAGAAAAGATGAAAAAGGAGTTGATTTTGGAATATGGAAATCCATTGACCAAAAAAATTTATCATGCCCATTGGATGTTCATTCAGGAAATGTGGCAAGAAAATTAGGTCTTATTCACAGAAAACAAAATGATTATAAAGCTGTTTTAGAATTAGATTCAATTCTTAGAGTTTTTGATAAAAATGATCCCGTAAAATATGATTTTGCCCTTTTCGGCATAGGCGTATTTGAAAAATTTTAATTTTTAATTTTTAAATTAGATTAAATAATCTAACGAAATGAAAAATATTTTACTACTCTTACTACTCAATAGTGCATTTATATTTTCTCAAGATATACATGTTCCAGTTGATACAATTGTCAAGACCTTTCATGAAACAACTATCAAGGGGAAAAAAATAAAATATACTGCAGAAACAGGAATGCAGCCGGTTTGGGATAATGATGGTAAACCAATTGCCAGTTTATTTTACACTTATTACAAAAGAAATTTACCGAAAGACTCTGAAGTCAAAGAGTCTCACAGACCCATTATTATTTCATTCAATGGTGGCCCTGGCTCTGGCTCTCTGTGGATGCATATTGGTTATACGGGGCCAAGAGTTTTAAAAATTGATGATGAAGGTTTTCCTATTCAACCATATGGGATGAAGACTAATCCATATTCAATAATTGATACAGCTGACATAGTATTTGTTTGTCCTGTTAATACTGGTTACTCTAGAATGCTTGCCGATAAAAAAGGAAACTACCCTGATAGAAAAAAATTTTTTGGCATTAACGCAGATATTAAATATTTAGCAACCTGGATAAATACATTTATTACAAGAAAAAATAGATGGGAATCTGCCAAATATATTATTGGGGAAAGTTATGGTGGAACCAGAGTTATGGGGCTTTCACATGAATTACAAAGTAGCCACTGGATGTATTTAAATGGGGTTATTATGGTCTCTCCTGCGGATTATAAATTATTTGAAGATGGAGATGCTGTAAACTCATCATTACATCTACCATATTATTCTGCTACCGCTTGGTATCACAAATCTTTAAATGATGACCTTCAATCTAGGGATTTATATGATATTTTACCCAGCGTAGAAAATTTCACAATAAATGAATTAATTCCTGCAATTGCCAAAGGTGGATTTATTTCGGATGAGGAAAGAAATAAAATTGCAGAAAAATACTCATTTTACTCTGGATTAAGTAAAGAATTTGTTTTGAGTCATAATCTTGATGTACCAAATAATGCATTTTGGAAAGAATTATTAAGATATAAAAATGGACTAACTGTGGGTCGCTTAGATTCCAGATATCGAGGCATTGACAAAAGAGAAGCTGGCTCAAGTCCTGATACAAATATTGAACTAAATTCTTGGAATCATTCTTTTACTCCAGCGATAAATTACTATGTCAGAAATGAATTAAAGTTTGAAACGGATATCAAATACAATGTTTTTGGACCTGTACACCCATGGGATAGAGAGAATGATAATACTCGTGAAAATTTAAGAAAAGCGATGGCTCAAAATCCATTCTTAAAAGTTTTTATACAATCTGGATATTATGATGGCGCAACAAATTATTTTCAGGCAAAATATACCATGTGGCAGGTTGACCCAAGTGGTAAAATGAAAGATAGATTTTATTTTGAGGGATATCGTAGTGGACACATGATGTATTTAAGGGCTGAAGATTTAAAAAAATCCAATGATGATTTAAGAGAGTTTATTAAAAATTCATCTACTAACGGAATGCCTGCAAAGTATTAAAAATTCATACTTTAATTTTTATTATTTTTGTTGAAATTTTTTAAATGAATTCACTAATAAAATCAGCTACAATAATTGATAAAAACAGTGAATTTCATAACAAATCAGTCGACATACTAATTAAGAATGGTATAATATCTGATATTTCTGAGAATATCAAAAATGCCAAGAACTACTCTGAAATTAGTCTTCCAAACTTACATGTTTCAAATGGTTGGTTTGATTACAGTGTTTGTTCTGGTGAACCAGGATATGAAGAAAGGGATAATTTGCTTAATACTTTAAAAGTTGCCTCCAAATCAGGTTTTACATCTGTAGGTTTACAGCCAAATACGTTTCCTGTAACCCAAAAAAGTACCGAGATCGAATATTTAAAAGCAATTGCAAAGAAATCTAATATTGATATATATCCAATTGGTGCATTAACTAAGAAATCTGACGGAAATGAATTGGCCGAACTTTTTGAAATGAAAAATGCTGGTGCTATAGGATTTGGTGATTACAAAAAATCAATTGTTAATCCCAATATGTTAAAATTGGCACTACTCTATTCAAAAGACTTTAACTTACCTGTTTTTTCTTTTCCTCTAAATAAGGAAATTTCAAATAATGGTGTCATGAATGAGAGTAAAACCAGCACAATGCTTGGTTTGAAAGGTATCCCAAATATATCTGAAGAAATTCAAATAATGAGAGACATAAGAATTCTTGAATATACAGGCGGAAATCTACACATTCCCTACATATCAACCGGAAATTCTTTAGAATTAATAAAAAAAGCAAAAGATAAAGGGTTAAATATTTCATGTAGCACCTGTATTCATAATTTATTTTTTAATGATAATGAACTAAACAACTTCAATACTAAATTCAAAGTCCTCCCTCCTCTCAGAACTCAAAATGATGTTGACAAACTAATTACTGGAGTGAAGGACGGCTCAATAGATATTGTGACCAGCGATCACAACCCACTTGATATAGAATTAAAAAATGTTGAATTTGATAACGCTGAATTTGGAACAATTGGACTAGAATCTTTTTTTGGGGCCTTGAATAAAATATTCCCGATAAAAACAACAATTAATATATTAACAATGGGAAAAAAAATATTTGGAATAAAAGAGACTCCGATAAAAATTGGAGCTCAAGCCGATATGAGTTTGTTTAATCCGATCAATAGTTATGTTTTTGATGATAAATTCATCTTATCTAATTCTAAAAACTCAATATTTAAAGGGTCATCCTTGAAAGGAAAAATTTATGGTACTATTTCAAACGGAAAAATGACTTTAAGTGAATAATATTTCTTTTGACTACTCTATAAAAGAGTCTTTATCTTTTGATAAAAACAACAAAGTAATTATCATGTTTCATGGATATGGAAGTAATAAAGATGATTTATTTTCATTTGCAAAATTCATGAATCCAAATTTTTTAATTATTTCAATTCAAGCGCCCATACAAATGGACTATAATTCTTATTGTTGGTGGTCTCTTTATTTAAATAATGATATGCAATTACAAATGGATGTTAAGGAGGCTAAAAATTCTCTAAATGAATTGAATAGATTTATAAGTGAGGATTTATCTATTAATTATAATTTTGGCTTAAATCAGGTTTATTTACTAGGTTTTAGTCAAGGTTGTATGATTTCTTATGCGTTATCAATAAACTTCCCAAAAAATTATAAAAAAGCTGTGGGTTTAAGTGGTAAAATCCCACATGAAATAATAAATTTCAATGAAAGATTTGATTACAGTAATCATAATTTCTTTTGCTCACATGGATTAAATGACCAAGTTATTCCAATTGAAATTGGTAGAGAATCTGATAGATGGTTTTCAGAAAAAAATATAAATCACGAATACCTGGAGTTTGAGTCAGAACACGGGATTAATTCTAAAAATTTTGAACAAATGAATCTGTGGTTATTAAAAAATTAATTGCATTCAACCTCTAAACCATCATAAGCCAAAAATACATTTCCAGGTAACTTTTTTTGGACTTCATCATGAAATCCTAATTTGTGGCTTATATGAGTTAAATATGCTCTCTTGGGTTGTATTTTAGAAATAAGGTCTAGTGCATCATTTAAATTTAAATGAGAATAATGCTCTTCTTTTCTCAAAGCATTTATTACCAACAAATCTAGATTATTCAATTTTTTAAATTCACTTTCAGGAATTGTTTTGACATCTGTAAAATAAGCAGTATTTCCTATTCTGAAACCATAAATTGGTAATTTTCCATGAAAAGCATTCAATAATATTATTTCATCTTCATGAAACATAAAATTGTCGTTAATTTCATTTATTTTGACATTGGGTGTTCCTGGAATATTTCCTTCGGTTTTAAAGACATATCCAAATCTATTTTTTAAAGCATCTATTACACGAACTCCAGCATATATAGGGATATTGCCCTGACGAAAATAAAAAGGCCTAATATCGTCTAAACCTGAGACATGGTCGTTATGCTCATGCGTAAAAAATATTGCATCTACCCTATGACAACCAGAGTTGAGCATTTGAGCTCTGAAATCAGGCCCACAGTCAATTACGATATTTTTATTATTCCACTGAATTAACGCAGATGTTCTTAATCTTATGTCTTTTGGATTATCACTGAGACAAACAGGGTGTTTACTTCCAATAACTGGAATACCCTGTGAAGTTCCTGTACCTAAGAAAGTGATTTTCATATTTAGAATAATCAAAAATACACTATTTTTTCTTCTTCTAATTAGACTTATTTAATACATTTGTGATAGCAAAACCTACCTAATGAATGAGGTGTCTTTAAATGGTGATTCACACATAGAAGCCATTCCTACAATAAAGCAAAAAGCTTTAAGAATTAACCTGAATGAAAATATTTACGGAACTTTTGCTGAAATTGGTGCAGGGCAAGAAACTGCGAGACAGTTTTTTAGAGTTGGAGGTGCTTCGGGAACTATTGCAAAAGCAATGTCAGCATATGACAAAAGCTTTAGTGACGATATATATGGTATTGAAGATGATAAAAGATATGTTACGCAAGACCGGCTAACAAAAATGCTAAAACATGAAACATCTCTGATCGAAAAACGAATTAAACGAAAAGATCAACCTAATAAGATGTTTTTTTGTTTTGCTAACACAGTTGCTACTGTTGATTTTGCAAAGAAATATAATGGTCACGGTTGGGTGGGAATAAGGTTTCAAGTTGATCCCAAACAAAAATATAATGAAATCATTATACATGTTAGATTTAAAGAAAATACTGCCACACTACAACAAGAAACCCTTGGAGTTTTAGGCACTAATCTCATTTATAGTGCTTTTTATCATTACAACAAACCAAAAAAAATTATTAAGTATTTGTATGATCACATCAGTAAAGATCAGATTGAGATCGACACTGTAAACTTTTCCGGTCCGGTTTTTAAAGACGTTGATAATAGAATATTAAGCCTAGAGTTGGTTAAAAACGGAATGACTGATGCTGTAATGTTTGGACCTGATGGTAATAATTTACTGCCCGCAGCTGCTCTGTACAAAAAAAATATTTTAGCTCTCAGAGGTAGATTTAGACCCGTTACAAAAGTGAATGAGGAGATGTATTTAAACTCTCTTGAAATCTTTTTAAATGAAAGACATGTTGATAAAAAAGATACCATCGTAATTTTTGAAATTACGATGATTGACTTAGCAAATGATGGTGAAATTGACGAAAAAGACTTTATGGACAGAGCAAAACTTTTAGGGTCATTAGGTGAAACAGTCTTAATAACTAATTTTAAGGAATACTATAGGTTAGTTGAATATTTTTCACAATACACCAAAAAGAAGATTGGTTTAACAATGGGCGTGAATAATCTTATAAGAGTATTTGATCCAAAATATTACACTCATCTAAGTGGAGGTATAATGGAAGCTTTCGGTAAATTATTTTTTAAGAACATGAAAATTTACCTTTACCCTGTTCTAAATGAAGAAGATGAAATAATTAACAGTGAAAATCTAAAAGTTCATCCTAGGATGAAAGAACTTTACAAATTCCTGAAATTTAACGGTAAAGTAGTTGATCTTAACAAATATAACTTAAGATCACTGAAAATATACTCACACGAAGTTCTAGAAAAAATCAAAGAAAATTCAGCTGGATGGGAGTCTTTACTTCCAAAAGAAGTAGCATCAAAAATTAAAAAATTTAATTTTTTTGGATATAACAAATAATTCTACTGATTGAGAATTTGAGATGAATGTTCTTTGGTTTTTACCTTTTCAATTATTCGTTCAATTTTACCAGATTCATCAATTATAATTGTTTTTCTAATGATTCCCATATATTCCTTTCCGTACATTTTTTTTTGCCCCCATGCGCCATAAGATGAAATTACTTTTTTATCCACGTCAGAAAGTAAACTATAGTTAAAACTAAACTTTTCACTAAAATTTTTCTGAACTTTTTCACTATCAGCTGAGACCCCTACAACTTCATATCCATCAGATTTAAATCTATTATAATTATCATTTAAATTACATGCTTCTGCAGTGCATCCTGGTGTATTTGCTTTGGGATAGAAAAATAGTATAACTTTTTTTCCAATCATGTCAGATAAACTGATTATTTCACCATGTTGGTTTTTACAACTAAAATCTGGGGCAGTATCCCCTACTTTCAAAACATTCATAATTATTATATTTGATTGTAAAAATAATATAATTTGGATAAAAAAAATAAGGTTATATACTTAATAAAGGAACTTGAAACTTTATTTCCTGAAGTTCTGGTACCGTTGGAACACAAGGACCCTTATACTTTGCTTATTGCTGTTTTGTTGTCCGCACAATGTACAGATGAAAGAGTAAATCAAATAACTCCCAAGTTATTTGAAAAAGCAGATAATCCTTATGAAATGGTTAATCTAACAGTCGAGGAAATTAAAAAAATTATCAGACCTTGTGGGCTTTCTCCAATGAAGAGTAAAGGGATTTATGGCCTAAGTAAAATTATTATTGAAAAACATAATGGACTTGTACCTAAAACATTTGAAGATTTGGAAGAGTTACCAGGTGTTGGACACAAAACTGCTAGTGTTGTTATGTCTCAGGCTTTTGGATTTCCTGCATTTCCAGTTGATACACATATTCACAGATTAATGTACAGATGGGGGTTAAGTAATGGTTCCAATGTAAAACAAACAGAAAAAGACGCTAAAAGAATATTTCCCCAAGAAAAGTGGAATAAACTCCATTTGCAGATTATATTTTATGCAAGAAAATTTTCACCTGCAAGAGGATGGGACATTAATAAGGATGTTATTACCAAGAAAATAGGTAGAAAATCTATTTTAAATAAATTAGTTTAACTCAAAAATAAACTTACCCAAACCTGTTTTTTGAACCTTTATTGAATTTGAATAATTTAAAATAAAATTAATAGTTTTTCTTTTTGGCTCAAGAGCAGTTTTCTCTTGAAAAAAGTAGTTTTTTTCCATTCATTATTTTTTGAAATAACGAAAAAAAAAACAGAATATTATATTAGCTGGTTAAAAGAATATTTTTCTTCTTAATTATATTTCTAAGATTAATCAAAGCATATCTCATTCTGCCAAGGGAAGTATTGATACTCACTCCAGTTTTTTCTGATATTTCTTTGAAGCTTAGATCATTATAGTATCTGTAAATCAATACTTCTTTTTGATCATCAGGTAAAAATTCAATAATTTTTTTTACCTCTCCCAATATTTGATCCTTAATCATTTTATTTTCAATATCAATATCTGTATTTTTCAGAACTGAGAAAATATCGAAATCATGTGAATTTTCAAACTTTGGTATTCTTGAATTTTTTCTAAAGTGATCTATAACCAAATTATGTGCAATACGCATAACCCAAGAAATAAATTTACCCTCTTCATTATATTTTCCTAATTTTAATGTTCTTATTACTTTGATGAAAGTATCTTGAAAAATATCCTCTGTTAAATCCCTGTCATAAACTTTTGAATAAATAAAAGAATAAATTCTTTGTTTGTGACGATTGATAAGAATTTCAAGCGATTTTTCGTGTCCTAAGATATATCTTGACACTAATGCGGAATCTGCAATTACTGGTTTTTTCATAACATTACTTATTAATTAAAACTGAGTTTTATTAAAATTTTTGTGTAATGTTACTTTATAGGCAATAAATTTATAAATCAAATATACATTTTAATTTAATATTATTCAAAAGTGTTGAATTTTCATCTCAGCAATAGTAAACTTTAGCATTATATTTGTTGATATTGTTAAGATGAGTTTTTCAAAGGCTAAAAATGGTTATATAAAGATTAAGGGTGCTAAAATGC
>CACLAD010000017.1 GCA_902604715.1 uncultured Bacteroidota bacterium | reverse complement strand
TAATTTAAAAGAGGGATATGTAACAAAGTGTGTAATTAATGAAACACCTATCATTACTAGATTAGAGAATAATGAGATGTAGATAAATATTTTCATAATGTATCTTAAACAAAAAAGGCGCCATTTGGCGCCTTTATTAATAATTTGAATAAATAATAATTTACTCGGTCATTGCTGGTTTAGTTGATTCTTGAACAAAACCGGTCAAATCAAACCAATCCCCACCTCCAATAATCTTTCCGTCTTGGAATGCCATTGTATGATATGAACCAAGATTAAATTCATTACCAGTTTCAGTGTGAACTCCAGTCCATGAGCCATAAACCCTAATACTACCATCATTTTGTAAGGAAAGAGTATCAACACCAGGCAACCAATAATTTGCTTCAAAATTTATATTATCATATAAATCTTGGTACATTTTAATATAACCTAATTGAGTTTCTTTATTTATCATGCCTTCTCCATACTTGGGACTTGTCCATTGAAGATCATCTGAAAGCATATCTACCATTGCTTCAAAATTTTCTTCTCCGTGAAGTTGGAAGAATTTTTGTCCAAGTTTTACGTTATTTTCAAACTCTGGATGTTGGACACTACCAGTACAAGATGCTAACATTAGAGTTAACATCATTAAAACAAAATTTTTCATAACAGTTAATTTAATTTATGTAAATCTACAATAATTTTTATTATAAATTTTGTGGGTCATACTGGACTCGAACTCACATCTTAAGCTATTGATTATCAATAGCTTAATTTTTTAGGGTGTTCCCCAAGGGAATAATTTATGTTTCCATCAGTATCACTTTCCTTTAAAAAAACCAATGAAAATTAATTTGGACAGATTCTGTCCACATTTATTTATATTTGGAATTGAAAAAGATTATATGTCAAATAAAGTACCTGTTGTAATTTTGAATGGATTTCTTGGTTCCGGAAAGACTACAATGTTTAAAAGTCTTTTATCTCAGTGTATAAATAAAAATATAGTTGCTTCCGCAATTGTAAATGACATGAGTGAACTTGATGTTGATGGGGAATTAATTTCTAATATTCTTGAAGAAGATAATTCACAAATATTTAATTCTATTTCTTCATGTGTATTAAGTAGTAAAAAGGGAATAAAAAAACTAGATCAATCAATACTAAATTCGATTGAAAATAATCCTGAAATAATTATAATTGAAACATGCCTTTGATAAAATACTTTAAAGGTCATGACAAAGTTAAACTAACTGGCGTCTTTGTTTTGTTAGATAGCCAAATGATAACTAATGATTTTAATTGTGGAATAAATCTTATCCCTGAAATGCAGCAAAATATGATTGATAATATTAGAGGTCCTGTTAACTTACTTGTAGAACAAATACTATTTAGTAGCAATATAATTCTTACCAAAACTGATAAAGTTGATGACAACGATATTCAAGAAATATGTAATCAAATCAAACAAATAAACCCGTATGTACTTATAAATTCAGTCGTTCATGGAAATATTTCAATTGAATTTTTATTTGATCTAAAGGAGTATAACTATTTTAATGTTGCCAAACTATTCAATGAATTACAGCCAATTTTAGATCAAGAAGAAAAAATCGATAAACCTTATAATTTGTCCTCAAATGTTATTAAAGATGATAGACCATTTCATCCTGAAAGACTGTGGCAAGTTTGTCATAAATTTCTTGACAAGAGAATACATAGAAGTAAAGGGTTTTTTTGGCTTGCTAGCAGAAATAGCCAGTCATTGCTTTGGAATCAGGCAGCATCGGGTATAAATCTTGAACTCATTGGTACCTGGCGTGCTTCAATTTTGGAGGATGAACAAAACAACCTTTTTCCTGATGAATTAAAGGCACTCAAAGAAATTATTTCAAATCAAAAAGGACGTTTTGGAGATCGTTGTTGCGACTTAACAGTTATTGGAGATAAAGATCACATTGATAGATTTACTGATAAATTAAAATCGTGTTTTTTGACAGAGGAAGAAATTGAAAAGTGGAGAAATGGTTACTCCTTTAAAGATCCGTGGCCAAAAAATATTGTTCGACTAAAATCACATCAATAGTTTGAGGCAAACATTTGGGAACACTTTTTGGTTTTGTAAAGTATTGATTATCAGTGTATATTCTTTTGTGGGTCATACTGGACTCGAACTCACCTCTTAAGCTATTCATTATCAATAGCTTAATTTTTTAGGGTGTTCCTCAAGGGAACACTTTATGTTCCAATTAGTATCACTTTTTTTGATACAGAACTAATGAAAATTAATGTGGACAGAATCTGACTAAATTAATTTTCATAATTTTTTTTAGTACTATATCAATATATTTACAATATGGAAATATTTGTGGTTTTATTAATCCTGGTGGGTGGTGTTATAATGTGGTATGGTGTCTACCTTTTTTTTAAAGGGATTATATATAAATTTAAATATAAAGAAATTAGATCCCAATCTGAGTGGGAAAAAAATGGTTTTCACCCAATGTTTGAATCAGTTGCCAGACACATTGTTTCTAAAAAAGAATGTACAGAGTTTGACATAACCAATAAGTTTCAAAATCACTCTATAAAATTTTCATATAGAACTCTTCCTCAAAGAGCATTAGGATTAGCTGGTGTAAATCAAATAGCAATTGCTTTAGAGAAAGCCAAAATAATTGAAACAACCATCTATAATTATGAATTTGAGGGAGAATTTATTTCCAGTAAAAAGAGCTATAAAGCAGTTATAAAGAGTCAAAGAAAACTAACTGAAGTGCTAAAAAATATAGAAACATTGAAAAAAAATGTAGGGACAGAAGAAGAAATTAGAGAATTATATCGATTACAAGAAAACGAAAAAAGAAAAAAACTTGGCATGAATCTGCTTGATGAAAATTGGGAAGAAATTGAAACTAGTAAAATTAAAGATGCATGCTATTTATATCTAATGAAAGATTTTAACACAGGGTATTATAAAATCGGTATTTCTAACAGTCCCGAATACCGTGAAAAAACTCTACAAAGTGAAAAACCAACAATTGAAATGATATGTAATAAAAAATATGTAAGCAGAAGAATGGCTCTTAGTTTTGAACAGGCACTACATAAAACATTTTCTGAAAAGAGGGTTAGAGGGGAATGGTTTGAGCTTAATCAAAATGATGTTGAGGAAATTAAATCAACTTTAAACTCAGCTTAAATAATTACAATTATTCACTATGAGAGTCGAACATCTGGGAACACTTTTCGAGTTTGTAAAGCGTTGATTATCAATGTATATTTTTTTGTGGGTCATACTGGATTCGAACCAGTGACTTCTACCCTGTCAAGGTAGCACTCTGAACCAACTGAGTTAATGACCCATATTCTAAAATACTTTAAAAAACCTATGTGTATTTATGTATATTTTAGTGTTTTTCTCATTCAAGATTTCGAATATTTATGCTAAATTAATCAAATTAAATAAATAATAATTTTAGGCTTAAATTTATAAATTCTATGTTTAAACCATAAAATAAGATTTATGATATTAATAAACTTTATTTTTAAAATAATTTATTTAAAAATGGCATTTATTTTGCAAACCAAGTTTATGTAAGCTATGAATAATATTCCCTTAAAAGGTTGGTCTTTTGCAATATTTAAAGATATAAAGAAATCTCCCTTCGAAAAATTTTTTAATATTTTCAAAGAGTTAATTTTACACACTTCCGGTGACTTTGATGAAGCAATTGACTGGCTAAGACAGCTAGATAAAGAATATTCTCTTTCAGAAGAAGATTACGATGTGGATGATTTCATAGATGAACTAATGCAAAAAGGCTATATCACTAAACGATTTGATTTATTAAGCAATAAAGATTCTACTAAAATTTCTTCTAAAATGGAAAAGGCACTTAGAAAGTTTGCTCTTGACAAAATATTTGGCAAAATTAAAAAATCTAAAACAGGTAATCATAAAACCAAATACATTGGTTCTGATACTTACGATTCCTACGATTTTAAAAAATATCAATTTGGAGATCACATTGATAAAATACTCATAAGTGAAAGTCTAAGAAATATGTATACTAGAACTGGAAATGACAACCTTAATCTTATTCAAGACGATATTATTGTAAAAAATTCAAATAAAAGTTTTCAAATGAATACTGTTTTGATGATTGACATTAGTCATAGTATGATTCTTTATGGCGAGGATAGAATAACACCTGCAAAAAAGGTGGCAATGGCACTTGCTGAGCTGATATTAACACGATATCCAAAAGATACGATTGATATTTTAGTTTTTGGAAATGATGCTAAAACTATTTCTGTTAAAGAGCTGCCATATTTAAAAGTTGGACCATTTCATACAAATACCGTTGCAGGGCTTAAGTTGGCTATGGATATTTTACATAATAAAAGAGGTAATAATAAACAGATTCTAATGATTACTGATGGAAAGCCGAGTTGTTTAAAACTCAAAGATGGTACCTATTACAAAAATAGTGCAGGATTAGATACTGAAATAACTAATAAATGTTATGAAATGGCAAAAAAAGCAAAAAAATTAAACATCCCAATTACTACCTTTATGATAGCTTCAGATCCTTATTTGCAAAAATTTGTTAAGGAGTTTACAACAGTTAATTGTGGCAAAGCATTTTACACAGGAATTGATAATTTGGGCCAAATGATATTTGAAGATTATGAAAATAATAGGATAAGAAAATTTTAATGAAAAAACCCAATATTAAATCTTTAGCTGAATTAAAAAAGTCAGGATATACACCAGTTTCAATTAAGGATGAATTATGTAAAAATTTATCTTCCATTTTAGAGAATGGTAAAGAGTCATTTCCTTATGTTTTTGGATATGAAAATACTGTAATTCCAGAGCTGGAAAGAGCAATATTATCAAAACATAATATAAATTTTCTTGGGTTAAGAGGACAGGCAAAAACCAGATTAGCAAGAATGATGGTTAATCTACTTGACGATTGGATTCCAATTATAAAGGGCTCTGAAATTAATGATGACCCTTTAAAACCAATTTCTAATTTTGGAAAAAATATAATTTTAGAAAAAGGTGATAATACTGAAATTGAGTGGGTTTATAAAAGTGAACGTTTTTTTGAAAAACTTGCGACACCTGATGTTACTGTTTCCGATTTAATTGGTGATATTGATCCAATAAAGGCGGCAAGCTTAAAGTTATCATACGCAGATGAAAATGTAATTCACTATGGAATGATTCCTAGAGCAAATAGGTCTATTTTTGTTATTAATGAAATTCCTGATTTACAAGCTAGAATTCAAGTAAGTTTGTTTTCAATTTTAGAAGAAAAGGAAATTCAAATTAGAGGATTCAAATTAAGAATTCCTCTAGATATTCAATTTATTTTTACAGCAAACCCAGAAGATTTTACAAATAGAGGTAGTATTGTTACTCCGTTAAAAGATAGGCTTGGATCACAGATTCTTACCCACTATCCTTTAAACTTAAATATCGCAAAAAGGATAACAAAACAGGAAGCAACAATTGATATTAATGGAATTTATGTGCCTGAAATTGCACTTGATTTAATTGAAGAAGTTAGTTTTACAGCTAGAAAAAGTGAGTTTGTGGATAACAAAAGTGGGGTAAGTGCAAGAATGAGTATTACAGCTTATGAGAATTTAATTAGTACTGCCAAAAGACGAATGCTTATAAATAATGAGAAAAATACATCAATAAGATTATCAGACTTTACAGGTATAATACCATCAATAACTGGAAAAATTGAGTTAGTTTACGAAGGTGAGGAGCAAGGTGCAGATCAAATTTCTTTCAATTTGATAGATAAAGCAATAGAAAACATTTTTCTTAAATTTTTTCCAAGGATTCCAACTTTGCAAAAACCAAATGAGTTGACAGAATACGATGATATTTTATCCTGGTTTTTTAAAAATAAAGTGGAAATTTTTATTGCAGATGAATTTACAAATATTGAATATACATCAATTTTAAAGGAAATAACTCCACTTGATAATTTGATAAATAAGTATTGCAAGGATATAAAAAAAGATGATCAAAATATTTTTAAAGAAATATTAATATGGGGACTTTCCTCTTTTAAAAAGCTCTCAAAAAATAGAATGGTTGACGGAATCGAATTTAAGGATTCATTAGGCTCATATCTAAGCAACATAAAATAGCAAGAAGAATATTAGCAACTATATAAGTAATTTATTTTAATAATTAATGATCCAGATTTTAAAATCTTAATTATCATATTTATCTAACCACTCTAAATGCTCTTTGATTAAAATCTCACGAGGGACATAATGACCCGTCTCATAAACAAAATGCTTTTTATCATTTTCTTTTGTACCTAATAGTTTAAACATTGGTATTTGAGAAGTTTCAAGCGGAAAAAAGTGGTCAAACTTACCATTTAACATTAAAACTGGGATATTAATTCTTGGAGTGTAATAAAATTTATCAACTTCCTTCTTGCATGTCTGAAACTCTAATCCTGCAACCAGTAAAACTGAATTTTTAACTCTATTATCTATTGCTAATAAAATATTGGCTATTGAACCTCCCCAACTGACCCCGTAATATGATAATTTATCTATATCCATATCTTCCCTTGACTCTATATAGTCAATTGATCTTTTATAATCTTTACCCCAACTTATGACAGCTTTTTTGTATTCATCAGACTCATCAGGGTAGTCACTTCTTATGTTATCCCTACGTTCAAAAGTACTTTTATAAATCGGATGTATTATTGCATATCCTTCTGTAAGTAAGTATGAATACTGCTTCATTCTATTTTCAATACCTGATTCAAAGGAGTCTGTATTAATTGAACCCGAACCGGGAAAATATATTATTGGCTTGTATGGCTTCTCAAAATTTTTGTCATAAAAAACATATCCTGGAAGCTTTTCATCATCATATGCTGCATCAATAGTAAATTTTTCAACAGCAAGTGATGAAAAACCGTAATCAAGGTTTTCATGGACTAAGTTTAAATCTTTTTTTGGATAATCAAATTGTGACTTAAATATTTCAAAAACATCATTAGAAACATTCTCTTCATTCAAAAAGTCTCTTACCTTAACATAATATTGATCATTTGCATTTTCATTTGATTTATATTCACTCTTAAGATTTTTTACAAGTCTTATGCCGTTCCCTATACTACGATCCATAGAGGATTGCCCAAAATAATCATTATAATAATAAGGTTCATCTTTAAAACTTCCTCCTAAAATTCCTTTGATGGAGCTATCGTCACTTAATGAATTTACAATCCACTCCCTTACGTTTCCTGCAATGTCATATAATCCATAATAATTTGAGTTTTGGCTTGAACCAGCCTCAATTAGCTGGTTTTGACTAAAATTACTATTGTACATAAAAGAACTTGAGGAGCTCAAAGTTGCTGCTGCTGCCCATTGATAAACATTTGGCAAAGACATTTCTTTATAGTTAGCATATGCCATTGCTTCATACCACGATATGCCCGTAACAGGAAAGTTTTCTTGTCCATCTGGGTACAAGCCATATGACCAATTTGAAGGTCCCGGTTTCCCAAATTTGTCAACAAAATTTATTGCTGTATCTAACATGAAATTTGGATTTTCTTTAATCGCAAACTCCCAATATTTTGGATTTTTGTAGCCTGAATTAAGAACAAATTCTAAAAAATCTTTATTTGTGACCTCTAATTTTGATATTAAATAGGGGCCTATTTCAATAGCTGGATAATGATCCAATCCTGGATATTGTAATGTTTTTTTACCTCCTAAAATTAGCTTAAATTTTTCTTTGTCAAAATCTGTCTTTTCAGGCATACCATATACTCTACCCCTATTTAGCACCCGATAATTTGATCTCTGAATGTACTCATCATTATCAATTTTAAATTTTAAGTCAAACCTAAGATTTGGGACACTTACATTGTATATAGGAGATTTACCTAAATAAGTCCAATTCTGTACTGAGTCGTTTAATAAATCCATATAAACATCATATCCTTCTGGCTGTGATACAATATCAACATCAGTAGTAACCTTTTGAAAGTAATTGTCCAAAATAGGGTTTGTGATATTATTATTTCTTAATGAAATTATTTCTTCGTACACAAACAAAAGTTTATTTGACTCGTATGCACTGATAATTTCGGGAAGTTTAATTTCAATTAATTTATCTTTTGTTTTATTGGCACTGTAGTAGTAGATAAAGAAAACACCAACCAAAACAGTTAGGGCAATATTTAGATAAGAGTAATTGGTTTTAAAATTTAATTTATTTATATTTTTTAAGTTTGAAATCTTTGGCAAGGACTTAATTATTCTAAAAATTATGAAGGATAAAAATCCAATTACTAACGCAAATAGAACAAAATCAAGAATCTTGGGACTAATTCCATAATTACTTATTAAAAAACTAAGACCTTGTAGTACAGAAAATGAAAAAGCAATGTAGCCGATTACAAATTGGACATATTTATTTGAAAACTTCATGGTTAAATCTACAACTTCTTATATATAATTCAAAAGTTTTAATCAGGATTTGATTTTTTTCAAATTATATTATAATAAATTAAAATATTAAAATTGAGTATTAAATAATATATTTATTAATATATAATAATTAATGATACAAATTTTAATCACGGGTGGCACCTTTGATAAAAGCTATAATCATATCAGCGGAGATTTATTTTTTGAGAAAACTCATATCCCAGAAATGCTAGAAAGAAGCAAGTGTCGTTTAAATGTCGATGTTAAAACACTGATGATGATTGATAGCCTTGAAATGACTAAGAAAGATATTGAAAAGATAATTGACGAATGCAAAAAAACTAAATCATCAAGAATTGTCATTACTCACGGTACAGATACCATGGTTAATACGGCAGAAAAAATTGCGGAAAAAATTAAAAATAAAACGATTGTTTTAACAGGAGCAATGATACCTTATGCATTTGGAAGTTCCTCAGATGGATTTTTTAATCTTGGTAGTGCATTATCTTTTGTTCAAACTCTAGAAAAAGGAGTTTACATAGCAATTAACGGACAATATTTCGATTTTGATAAAGTTGAGAAAAATAAATTAAAAGGATACTTTGAAAAAAAATAATTCATATATTCAATTTTTTACTAACCTAATATTACACAAAATGAAAAAAATTCTATTAGTAATAATTATAATTCCGTTATTATTTACATCATGTGAAGAATGTGATTGTGGAGTTAACGGAGTAAACGTTATTGATTATTCACCACTTGAGGAAAAAGCTCAAATTATGAAAACAGCATTTGAAAATAAGGATACTGACACAATGTTAGAACTTTTTACAGATGACATGGAATGGGTTTTTCCTAATGGTGAAAAATTTGAAGGAAAAGAAGAAGCTAGACAAGGCTTCAATTATGTTTTCAGTTTATGGGACGAAATGAAAATGGACTCTGGTGGTGATGACGAGCCTCCGATTATTCTTGCAACATCAGGTGAGCAAGGTCAATTTTTAATGAGATGGTCTCCTTATTCCTACAAGTCATTTTCAGGTGAAGAGTATACGATCAGAAATCATACAGTATTGTGGTTTAATGATGACGGAATGATTAAGGGTGCTTACAACTATTATGACCGAAAGGATATATCTAAGGCTTATGAAACAGACCCTATTGACGAAATTGAAGATTAATCAAAAAAATTAAAACCTCACGAAAGTGGGGTTTTTTTATTTAGTGCCTTCAACCTCTTTATTAAAGGTGGGTGTGAATAATGAATAAAAACATATAAGGGGTGCGGGTAAAGATTAGATAAAGAATCAACTGAGAGTTTTTTTAAAGCCAAACTTAAAGCGTTTCCATCATATGTATCCTTGGCATATTCATCAGCCTCAAATTCATTTTTTCTACTTAAAATATTCATAAAAATACCTGTGATTAAACCAATCGGTGAATACAAAAAACTAAATGCAATAATACCAATGTGAAAATTCATAGTTAAAGATCCTAATGAATTGGCAATTAAATCGTATTGCATACAGATTTCAAATAAATAACACATTATGCCCAATTGAAAAATTGTTATAATCATAGAATATAAAATATGCTTTTTCTTGTAATGCCCAACCTCATGTGCAAGGACAGAAACTAATTCCTCATCAGTGTGTTTTTCGATTAAAGTATCGAATAAAGCAATTGTCTTCCTTGGACCAAGTCCACTAAAAAAAGCATTTGCCTTGGATGAACGTTTAGAACCATCAATTACAAAAATATTTTTTAGAGAATATCCGACTTTTTTTGAATAAGCTTCAATTTTTTTCCTAAGATCTCCTTCTTCTAAGGGAGTTAATTTATTAAAAATGGGGACAATTAAATCTGCATAGAACATGTTTAAAAAAAGCATAAATAGTGATAAACCAATCCATAGCCATAACCAAAAGCCAGCACTGAAAAACCCAATAATTAAAACTGCTATCGATATTAAGCCAATTATGAGTATGACAGACATAATTAAACTTTTTATTTTATCTATTACAAATGTTTTTAAATCAGTTTTATTAAATCCAAATTTTTCTTCAACAACAAATGTTGAATAGTAACTAAAAGGTATCCCCAAGATATAAGTAATTAAATAGAATATCATAAAAAAAACAGATGACTGAACGATAACAGAATCAGAAAGTGATATAGCATAGTCGCTTATAAATCCATATCCATAAAAATATAACATTAAAAGAGTGAAAATTAAGTTTAGGAAACTACTAATAGACGATAGTCTTCCTCTTTCAATTTTATATTTTTTTGCTTTTAGATAAGTACCTGAATCATAAAAATCCTTAAGGTCATCGGGGATTTCATCTTTCCAGTTTTTGTCGTTTAAGTAGTCAAGTACTGTTGTAAATAGAAAATTAAATATTACAAGAGCAATGAAAATATAAAGTATGTTTTGTGAGTTCAAAACGATTTATTTAGGTTACAAAAATAGTTAAAATGAAGCTTATTTTTATAAATTAGTCAAATGATTAAGCAAATAATTTTATTGATTACAACAATATGCCTTGCAGTTTACTTAGTGGTTTATAGTCAGCTTTTTACATTTGATTTTTCCTTGGAACAGCTTGAAGCTTTTTACAGTATGTTCTATTTATATTTGGGTGCAGCAACATATAGTTTTGTTGCAGGAGAATTAACCAAAAACTATAGTCAAGTAGACAGATTATGGAGTACAATTCCTATAGTGTATTGCTGGTACTTCGCATATGCATCTGGAATGGATGAAAGATTGGTTTTAATGTCTACCCTAGTATCAATATGGGGGGTTAGGCTTTCATTTAATTTTGCAAGGAAAGGTGGTTTTTCCTTAGTTCCGTGGAAAGGAGCTGAGGATTATAGATGGGAGGTTCTACAAAAAGATATTTCCACATTCAAAATAAAATTAAATTGGTCATTATTTAATTTCTTCTTCATATGCTTTTATCAAATGGGGCTTATATTTCTTTTTTCACTTCCAATATTGTCTGCATGGCAAGGTAATACTGAAATGACAATTACAGATTTATTAGTTGCTTCTTTAATGTTTTGTTTAATTATTATTCAAACTATTGCTGATGAACAACAGCATAAATATCAAACAAAAAAATATGAATTAATAAAAAAAAATAAAGAGCTACTTGGCAATTATAAAAAAGGATTTATTGATACAGGTTTATGGAAATATTCAAGACATCCAAATTATACCTGTGAGCAACTAATATGGATTACATTTTATTTCTTTAGTGTATCTGCTACCGGTGAATTTTTAAACTGGTCAATTGTTGGATGTTTACTTTTAGTAGTTCTTTTTTACTTTAGTGCTAAATTCAGTGAGGGAATTAGCTCAAAAAAATATCCGGAGTATATAGAATATCAAAAAAATACACCAATGTTTATTGGTTTTTAAGTCATCGATTATGAAAAAATATATAATACTAATAATAATTATATTACATTCCTGCAATATGAAAAAAAATGAACTTGTAGAGCCAATGGCAAAAAAGGTTGATAAAATCTTAAAAATGCACGACCATGAAAGAAATGATGAATTTTATTGGCTTAATCAAAGGGGTAATCCTGAGGTTATTGATTATTTAAATGCTGAAAATGATTATCGAGATAAATACATGAAGGGTTACAAAAGCCTAGAAAATGAATTATTTGAAGAAATAAAGGCAAGAATTAAAGAAGATGATACAAGTGTACCTTACCTTGAAAACGGATATTATTATTATACTAGATACGAGAAAGGCAAACAATACCCAATCTATTGTAGAAAAAAAGATAATTTAAGCAATCCGGAGGAGGTGCTTATTGATGCTAATAAATTGTCCGAAGGTCATGAATATTTTAGAATTGGTGGAATTGATATTAGCCCTAATAATAAAATTATGGCTTATTCTGTTGATACAGTTAGCAGAAGGTTATATACTGTTAATTTTAAAAATTTGGAATCTGGTGAAAAAAGTAGCCATACTATTTCAAACACGTCGGGAGGAGTTACTTGGGCCAATGACAATAAGACAATATTTTACAACCAAAAAAATATAAAAACTTTAAGGACTGAAAGAGTTATGAGGCATAATTTGGAGAAAGATAAAAATGATGAAGAAGTTTTTTTTGAAGCTGACGATGAATTTAATTTATATTCTTACAAGTCAAAGTCAGGAAAGTATATTATTGTAGTAAGTGGTAAAACCATTTCAGATGAAATTAGATTTTTATCGGCTGATAAACCAAATGAAAATTTAAAAGTTTTTCAAAAAAGAATAGATGGTTTAGAATATTCTGTTGATCACCTTGGTGACAAGTGGTACATAAGAACAAATATGAATGGTGCTAAAAATTTTAAATTAATGCAATGCGATGAAGAATATACATCTTCAAAAAACTGGGAAGAATTTATTCAGCATAGAGAAAATATTCTTCTTGAGGGTGTTGAAGTATTTGATGATTTTATGGTAATTACAGAGAGAGAAAATGGTCAGAGAAGATTTAATATAATTTCAAATAATGATGGTAAAAACCATTATATTGATTTTGAGGAAGAAGTATTCTCAGCCTACTCAAGTATCAACCTAGAAATTAGTTCAAACAAATTTAGATATGGGTATTCGTCCATGACTACGCCTAATTCAACTATTGAATATGATATGAATTCCAGAGAAAAAAAGATTTTGAAAGAATCTGAAGTAATGGGTGGAAATTTTGATAAAAAGAATTATGAATCCAAACTTGTGTGGGCAGATGCAAGAGACGGAAAAAAGGTACCCATTTCAATGGTTTACAGAAAAGACACATACATTCAGGGTGAAAATCCGCTATTACTTTATGGATATGGCTCGTATGGTTCAACGAATAGTGGGGGATTTAGTTCAGTTAGGTTAAGTTTATTGGATCGAGGGTTTGTATATGCCATTGCACATATAAGAGGAAGTCAATATTTAGGAAGACAATGGTATGAGGATGGAAAAATGTTCAATAAAAAAAATACATTCTGGGATTTTATTGATAGTGCTAAATTTTTAGCAAAAAATAATTTTGTAGATGAGGATCAAATATTTGCAATGGGTGGTAGTGCTGGAGGTCTTTTAATGGGTGCAGTGTCGAATATGGAACCTGAAGTTTTTAAAGGAATCATAGCCGGTGTTCCATTTGTTGATGTCGTTACTACTATGTCAGATGAAACCATCCCCTTGACGACATTTGAATTTGATGAATGGGGAGATCCAAAGGATAAAGACTCATATTTTTATATGTTATCATATTCTCCTTATGACCAAGTAGAAGAAAAAGATTACCCAGCAATTTTTATAACCACTGGTTATCATGACTCACAGGTTCAATATTTTGAACCAGCAAAATGGATTGCTCGATTAAGGGATCGAAGAACTAATAAAGAGCCTTTACTTATGTATTGCAACATGGATGCAGGACATGGTGGTGCGTCTGGTAGATTCGAAGCATATAAAGAAACAGCAATGGAATATGCCTTCTTAATTGCATTAACAGAAAATTAATATTATTATGCGCAAAAAATTTATCAACTGTAAAAGTTTGCTTTTTGGATTATCATTGTTCATGAGCATTCAAATGTTTTCTCAAAGCCCTTTAGGTGCCTGGGAAAGATATTATCAGGATGAAAACGGGGCTGAGATTAGAAGCGTTGTCATATTTTCAGAAAAGTTTCAATCAATTGCAATGTTTAATGCAAAGTCAGGTGAATTTATATATTCAAACGGTGGAACATGGGAATTAGACGGTAATATGATGACTGAAGTAGTTGAGTTTGATACCGCTAACTCAGTAAGAGTTGGAAATGTTGTAACATTTGAGGTAACTATTACAAAGGATAAATTATCCATCCCAGAATCAGATTGGCATTTTTCAAGAATTGATGACGGCAAACCAGGAGACCTAAATGGTGCCTGGCTTATGTCTGGCAGATATAGAAATGGGGAAAAACAAACTAGAAATACTGACAGACCCAGAAAAACAATGAAAATTCTATCGGGTACAAGATTTCAATGGATTGCTTTTGATACTGAAAAAAAAGAATTTAAGGGAACCGGTGGTGGAACCTACACAACGATTGATGGAAGATACTCAGAAAAAATTGAATTTTTCTCCAGAGACAACTCAAGGGTCGGTATGAATTTAGAATTTAATTACAATATCGAAAAAGGAGATTGGATTCATAAAGGAAAGACCAGTAAAGGAGCCCCTTTACATGAAATTTGGGAAAAAAGAAAAAAATAATTTAATCTTAAATCATTGGTTTAATTATTGATGATAGTTCACAACTAATTATAATTAATTGTGGGTAAAAAGTCAATAAATATTGTTTGGATAAAACGAGATATTAGAACCATTGATCACGAGGCATTTCATGTTGCAGAATCAATGGGATTACCATATATCCCAATTTATATTTTTGACTCTGAGCTTATAAAATATCCTGATACAAGTGACAGACATTTACAATTTATATTCGATTCCATTATTAATATTAATAGTAAGTTGTCTGAATTTAATAAGGAGGTAGAGATGTTTTATGGCTCAACTTTTAAAATTTTTGATGATTTACTTTCACAATTTAAAATAGAAAATATATATAGTTATCAAGAATCCGGAATTAAATCAACTTGGAAACGAGATTTAAAAATAAAAAGCCTGTGTGCGGATAAAGCAGTCAATTGGACTGAATTTCAAAGAGACGGAGTAATAAGAGGAATTAAAAATAGAAAAAACTGGAATAAAAACTGGCATATATTCATGCACAGTGAGATCATAAATAACAGTTTCAATAAACAAGAAAAAATAGATTTTAAAAATAATTTTACTTTGCCTGCATCTTTTTTGACTAAGATCAATAAAAATAAAAATATATTTCAACCCGCTGGTGAAACAATGGCTTGGAAATATTTAATGTCGTTTAGTGAAGAAAGGGTCAAAAATTATGCATACAATATTTCAAAACCAGAAAAAAGTAGAGTATCATGTAGCAGGCTTTCACCCTACATTTCATGGGGAAATTTAAATATTAGATTGGTATATCGACATTTAATGGGGTTAAAGAAAAAAAAGAAAAATTTAAGATCGATTAATGCAATAATTTCAAGATTACATTGGCATTGTCATTTTATTCAAAAATTTGAAGTTGATTGCACATACGAAACTGAATTTATAAATAAGGGTTTTGAAACATTAAAAAGGAATACAAATTCTCAATATATAAAAGCCTGGGAAAATGGGCTTACGGGTTACCCATTGGTTGATGCAAGCATAAGAGCGGTAAAAGAAACTGGTTGGATTAACTTTAGGATGAGAGCTATGCTGGTTTCCTTTTTTGTACATAATTTAGATCAAGATTGGAGAAATGGAGTTTACTTTCTTGCAAAGCAGTTTTTGGATTATGAACCTGGAATACATTACACTCAATTCCAAATGCAAGCAGGAACAACTGGTGTAAATACCATTAGGATCTATAATCCAATTAAAAATTCTAAAGAACACGACCCAAATGGAGTTTTTATAAAAAAATGGGTGCCTGAATTAAAAAGTATTCCTAATGAGTTTATTCATGAACCATGGTTAATGAGTGAAATGGAATCCAAATTCTATAATTTTAAAATTGGAAGAGATTACCCTTGTAAAATAGTTGATCATGACTACACTTCCAAAAAAGCAAAAAATAAAATCTGGGGGCATCTAAAAAATAAAAAAGTAAAAGAAGAAAAGAAAAGAATTTTAAAAACTCATGTTAATCAAAGAGGGTAATTTAAATTCTAGAATAAAAAAACCTCAACAATGAGTTGAGGTTGTTATTGTGGGCGCGAAGGGATTCGAACCCCTGACCCCTTGGGTGTAAACCAAGTGCTCTGAACCAACTGAGCTACGCGCCCATAAGTGTTGGTCTGCAAATATAAATTAGTTAAAAGAACTGACAAAAAAATCAAACTATATTTTTCAGGCATAGTTTTATCGAAAAATTTCTGATACAAGGAAAGTACTACCACCAATAAATATCACATCATTATCATTACAACTTTTTTTAATATTATTAAGTGCTTCATTAACTGAGTTTTGTATAGTTCCAAATCTATTATTCGACTGAAAAATTTGTTTTACTTCTTGAGAATCTCTTCCTCTGACGACTTTTGGTTTTACGAAATAATATTCTGCTTTTTCAGGAAATATTTTTGAAATTTTATCTAAATCCTTGTCATCACTAAAACCAATTATAAAGTAAAGCAAAGAATAATCTAATATTAATAGTTGTGAAATCACCTCCTTTAGTGCTGCCGTATTATGTGCTGTATCACTAATTATTAAAGGTTTATTTTGAATAACCTCCCACCTTCCTTTCAAACCAGTATTAAGAGATACCTTTTTTAAACCATTAATAATATGACCATCGTTAATTTTATAATCATTTTGTTGTAATATTTCTGATGCCTTCAAAACTGTTTGCATATTCTTTCTCTGATAATTTCCTTTTAAATCACAATCATGATTGTCATAAATGAAATCATCAGCAAATACTATTTCAGCGCTTTTTGCATTGGATGCATCCGTAAATATGGATTTAATTTCATCTTGAGTCTCACCGATAACAACCGGTATATTTTTTTTTATAATCCCCGCTTTTTCTTTAGCAATTTCAGAAATGTTAGAACCTAAAAATTTTGTGTGATCAATACTAATATTCGTTATAACTGATAGAACGGGAGTGATAATATTTGTTGAATCTAGCCTTCCACCCATTCCAACCTCAATAATCGCAATATCAACTTTATTATTACTGAAATAGTCAAAAGCAAGTCCAACGGTCATTTCAAAAAATGAAAGATTATTTAATTTAAAAAAATCAAGGTTATGATTCATAAATTCAGAAACTGAATCTTTAGAAATCATATCCCCGTTAATTCTTATTCTTTCTCTAAAATCAACCAAATGAGGTGATGTATAAAGACCTACATTATATCCTGCTTCTTGTAATATTGAACTAAGCATATGTGAACAAGATCCCTTACCGTTTGTTCCACCAACATGAATTGATTTAAAATTATTTTGGGGATTATTTAAATGCTCGCAAATTAGGATGATATTTGAAAGATCTTTTTTATAAGCTGAACCACCAATGTTTTGATACATTGGAAGCTTATTAAACATCCATTCCAAAAGAGAATTATACTCCAATTATTAGATTAAATTTCTCATAAGCATGAATACTGCAATTCCAGCAAAATATCCAACTAATGCAATCCAAAGAATTTTCTTAAGATACCAACCGAAAGTAATTTTTTCCATACCCATTGCAACAACACCAGCCGCTGAACCAATAATTAACATACTACCACCAGTTCCAGCACAATATGCAAGGAAATGCCATAATTGATCATCAGGGGCAAACTCTGTAAACATCCCAAGACTAGCAGCCACAAGAGGGACATTATCTATTACTGCGGAAGCAAAACCAAATAAAACCATTAATAAATCTAATGAAATAGTTTCCTTTAGTATTGTAGCAAAAACAAATAAAAGACCTAAAGATTCAAGTGCAGCAACTGCTAATAAAATACCAAGGAAAAATAAGATACTCGGCATCTCTATTTTAGTTAAAGATTTATGAACAGGACTTTCATGATGACTTGATTCATTTGCATTTCCATCAGGATCGGGTCCGGTTGCTTGAGATAATGAAAATTCTCTATTACTGTATACTTCCGCGAATACGGAAACAACGCCAAGAGCTAACATCATACCAACATAAGGAGGTAGATGTGTAATGATTTTAAAAACTGGAACACATATGATTGAGCCAAGGCCTAAAATCAACATTCTGAGTGAATATTTATTTCCTTCATCTTTAACGGGATTAAGTTTAATTTTACCCTTGAATACAGGTAAAATAGAGGCAACACCTGCAGCTGCTGCTGCACAAGCAATAGAAGGAATCAATAAATATTGTATTAACATTGGGGTTGAAACCTTATCGCCAATCCAAAGCATAGTTGTAGTAACATCACCAATTGGCGACCAAGCCCCACCAGCATTGGCAGCTACAACAATAAGAGCAGCATACCAAATTCTTAACTTTTTATCAGATACAACTTTTTGTAAAATAGAAATCAAGACAATAGTTGCTGTTAGGTTATCTATAATTGCTGATAAGACAAAAGCCAATCCACTGAATACCCATAAAATTGCTTTTTTTGTTTTAAAATTTATAATTTTTTGAAATATGCTAAAACCATTGAAATAATCGACTATTTCAACAATAGTCATTGCTCCAATAAGAAAGACTAATATTTCAGCTGTCTTTCCTAAGTGATGTAATAATGTTTCTTCCATTAAGTGTGTTTTCTCATCAAGAGGAAGATTTCCAAATCCGTCAACCAGGGAATGTGTGGCGGGATTAAACCAAGTATCAAAGCTATTTATGCTGAGTGCAATTATGGCCCAAGAAAATGCCATAGCTGCTAATGCAGGAATTAATTTATCTATTTTTATCGTGTGCTCAATTGTAATTGCAAAATAACTAACTACAAAAACAGCTAAAACCAATATTTCCATTGAATAAATTTAATTTACAATATAAAAAAAGTCAAATTTTATGCCATGAATCTTTAAATTATTGGAAAATTACTCCAGAGCTATGGTCAATATTTGCGCCAGTTACTGATTTTAAGCAATTATTTTCGTTTCGAACTCTTAGAACACCTAAAAAACCAAAAATTAATGCCTCTTTAAAATCTGTAATATTTTCAGAAATTATTTCAAGATTATGTTCAGATAAATCTTTTATTCGATTTATCAAAAATTTATTTTTAATTCCACCTCCACTAATCAATATTTTCAAATTATTACCTCTTAAATTATTTGATATTTGAATGGCTATATGTTCAACAAATGTTCTCAGAATATCTTCAACAGTAATATTAAATGAATCTATCAATGGAAATATTTTATTTTCAACCCACTCCAAACCAAGAGATTTAGGATATGTGAAGTTATAATACGATATTTCGTTAAGGAATTTTAATAAATTTTTATTTATGTTACCAGATTTTGAAATTTGGCCCTCCATATCAAAATCATAACCTAATAATCTTGAGTATTTATTTAAAACTATATTAACCGGACAGATATCATACGCAATTATAATATTATTAGACTTAACAGTAATATTAGAAAAACCTCCAAGATTCAAACAATGACTATAATCACTAAATAATAACAAATCTCCGATAGGAACTAAAGGCGCTCCTTGCCCACCTAATTGAATATCTTGTACTCTAAAATCACATACAACAGGGAGATTGGTTAAACGATTTAACTCAACTCTATTTCCAATTTGATAGGTTATTTGTTTTTGTGGTTCATGAAAAATAGTATGTCCATGGCTAGAAATAAAATCGATGTTACTGATTTGGTTTTTTTGAATAAAATCAAGAATAATTTTAGATAAATATGAGGTAAATTCTAAATCTATTTCATCCAGTTCACTTTCAGAAAGATTGGGCGCGTTTGTAAGTTTTGTTATCCAACTTTTTTCATAAGGCACTGTTTCTGTATATCCGATTATGAATTTCCAATCTTTATTTTCATATGAAAAGTTTGAAAAACATAGATCAACACCGTCTAGTGAAGTTCCTGACATTACCCCTATAACATTATATGAGTTTTTTATTTTCAACATTTAACTTAAATATAAAAAAAAGCCCCTACAATAAATTGTAGGGGCCATAAAGAAAGGCGGTGACCTACTCTTCCACAATAGTAGTACCATCGGCGCTATCGGACTTTACTTCTCTGTTCGGAATGGTAAGAGGTGATCCCCGACGCTATAACCGCCCTAGACTTTTAATATCATAACATATTGAAAAAAATACATGCACAAAAATACTTGCTAAATAAGCTTATGGGTAATTAGTACTACTCGGCTATGACATTACTGCCTTTACACCTGTAGCCTATCAACGTGGTCATCTTCCACGACCCTTTAAAGAAATCTCATCTTGTGGTAGGTTTCGCGCTTATATGCTTTCAGCGCTTATCCTTTCCCAACATAGCTACTCTGCAATGCTCCTGGCGGAACAACAGATACACCAGAGGTTAGTCCAACTCGGTCCTCTCGTACTAGAGTCAGATCCACTCAAATTTCTAACGCCCACAGTAGATAGAGACCGAACTGTCTCACGACGTTCTGAACCCAGCTCGCGTGCCACTTTAATGGGCGAACAGCCCAACCCTTGGGACCTTCTCCAGCCCCAGGATGTGACGAGCCGACATCGAGGTGCCAAACCCCCCCGTCGATATGAGCTCTTGGGGGAGATCAGCCTGTTATCCCCGGAGTACCTTTTATCCTTTGAGCGATGGCCCTTCCATGCGGAACCACCGGATCACTATGCTCTACTTTCGTACCTGATCGACTTGTCAGTCTCTCAGTCAAGCTCCCTTATGCCATTGCACTCTACGCACGGTTACCAAGCGTGCTGAGGGAACCTTTAGAAGCCTCCGTTACTCTTTTGGAGGCGACCACCCCAGTCAAACTACCCACCAAGCACTGTCCCTCGTTAGAGGTTAGACTTCAGATAAGCAAAGGGTGGTATTTCACAGGTTGACTCCACAACACCTAGCGATGCTGCTTCAAAGTCTTCCACCTATTCTACACATTACTTATCCAAAGCCAATACTAAGCTATAGTAAAGGTTCACGGGGTCTTTTCGTCCCACTGCGGGTAATCGGCATCTTCACCGATACTACAATTTCACCGAGCTCATGGCCGAGACAGTGTCCAGATCGTTGCACCATTCGTGCAGGTCGGAACTTACCCGACAAGGAATTTCGCTACCTTAGGACCGTTATAGTTACGGCCGCCGTTTACTGGGGCTTCATTTCAGATCTTCGCCGAAGCTAAACCCTCCACTTAACCTTCCAGCACCGGGCAGGTGTCAGGCCATATACATCATCTTTCGATTTAGCATAGCCCTGTGTTTTTGATAAACAGTCGCCTGGACCTTTTCACTGCGGCCCATCCGAAGATGGGCGACCCTTCTCCCGAAGTTACGGGTCTATTTTGCCTAGTTCCTTAGCCATGAATCACTCGAGCACCTTAGAATTCTCATCCCGACTACCTGTGTCGGTTTAGGGTACGGGCTGCTTCACTCGTTTTTCTTGGAAGTCGCTATTCTGGATTATCACATCCACCGAAGTTTCAGTGTACTATTGCCGTGTTACCACTGGCTTCAACGTACTATTCCGTCAGTACGCACCAAATTCACGCCTCCGTCACTTTTATTGTGAGCAGGTACAGGAATATTAACCTGTTGTCCATCCACTACCCCTTTCGGGTTCGCGTTAGGTCCCGACTAACCCTCAGCTGATTAGCATAGCTGAGGAAACCTTAGTCTTTCGGTGTGCGGGTTTCTCGCCCGCATTATCGTTACTTATGCCTACATTTTCTTTTGTAGCTTCTCCAGGGAAGCTTACGCTTCCCCTTCGGCGACACTACAATGCTCCCCTACCACTTTTACAAGTCCATAGCTTCGGTAGTATGTTTATGCCCGATTATTATCCATGCCGAACCGCTCGACTAGTGAGCTGTTACGCACTCTTTAAATGAATGGCTGCTTCCAAGCCAACATCCTAGCTGTCTGGGCAGTTCAACCTCGTTTATTCAACTTAACATACATTTTGGGACCTTAGCTGATGGTCTGGGTTCTTTCCCTCTCGGACATGGACCTTAGCACCCATGCCCTCACTGCTGATCATCATTTTATAGCATTCGGAGTTTGTCAAGAATTGGTAGGTGGTGAAACCCCCGCATCCAATCAGTAGCTCTACCTCTATAAAACTAAACCAACGCTGCACCTAAATGCATTTCGGGGAGTACGAGCTATTTCCGAGTTTGATTGGCCTTTCACCCCTACCCACAGGTCATCCCAAGACTTTTCAACGTCAACGGGTTCGGGCCTCCACTATATGTTACTATAGCTTCACCCTGCCCATGGGTAGATCACACGGTTTCGCGTCTACCGCCACTAACTAAAGCGCCCTATTCAGACTCGCTTTCGCTACGGATCCATACCTGAAGTACTTAACCTTGCTAGAAACGGTAACTCGTAGGCTCATTATGCAAAAGGCACGCCGTCACCACGAATGGCTCCGACCGCTTGTAAGCGTAGGGTTTCAGGGTCTATTTCACTCCTTTATTCAAGGTTCTTTTCACCTTTCCCTCACGGTACTAGTTCACTATCGGTCTCTCAGGAGTATTTAGCCTTAGCGGATGGTCCCGCCAGATTCACACAGGATTACACGTGTCCCGCGCTACTCAGGATACCACTATGAATAATTCTCTTTACTTGTACGGGACTATCACCCTCTATGGTTTCTTTTTCCAAAGAATTCTAATTCATTAAACATTCAATGTCGTGGTCCTACAACCCCAAAATTGCCGAAACAATTTTGGTTTGGGCTGTTCCGCGTTCGCTCGCCACTACTAGCGGAATCACTTTTGTTTTCTTTTCCTCCAGGTACTTAGATGTTTCAGTTCCCTGGGTTTGCCTCCTTAACGGATACTATATCTTCAATATAGTGGGTTTCCCCATTCGGAAATCTACGGATCAAATTGTGTGTGCCAATCCCCGTAGCTTATCGCAGCTTATCACGTCCTTCATCGCCTCTGAGAGCCAAGGCATCCACCTTACGCTCTTAATTAGCTTATTGTAACTTTTGTATTTTTATGAGTTATAAATTATTTTGCTCGTAAACCTGATTAATAAATTAATCAAATTTAGATTTGTTTAGAAATTTTCTAATTTCATGTATTTTTTTCAATATGTCAAAGAACATTTTCAGCATAAAGCTGATTGTGGAGAATGTGGGAGTCGAACCCACGACCTCTAGAATGCAAATCTAGCGCTCTAGCCAGCTGAGCTAATCCCCCATATAAAAATGGGTTCTTAGAATCATAAACTCAGCAACTAAAATCCTCATTTTATTTAGTAATAAAACTAAACGTAGTAGTCTCAGGCAGACTTGAACTGCCGACCTCTACATTATCAGTGTAGCGCTCTAACCAGCTGAGCTATGAGACTCCACTTATATGATTATAATTAACAGCGTTGAGAATAAACTATTTGATTAGATAGTTTAAGAAACTTTAGTCGTCTTTCTCTAGAAAGGAGGTGTTCCAGCCGCACCTTCCGGTACGGCTACCTTGTTACGACTTAGCCCTAGTTATCGATTTTACCCTAGGCCGATCCTTGCGGAAACGGACTTCAGGCACTCCCAACTTCCATGGCTTGACGGGCGGTGTGTACAAGGCCCGGGAACGTATTCACCGGATCATGGCTGATATCCGATTACTAGCGATTCCAGCTTCACGGAGTCGAGTTGCAGACTCCGATCCGAACTGAGATAGGTTTTATAGATTTGCTCATGCTCGCGCATTGGCTGCTCTCTGTACCTACCATTGTAGCACGTGTGTAGCCCAGGACGTAAGGGCCGTGATGATTTGACGTCATCCCCACCTTCCTCACAGTTTGCACTGGCAGTCTTGCTAGAGTTCCCGACATTACTCGCTGGCAACTAACAACAGGGGTTGCGCTCGTTATAGGACTTAACCTGACACCTCACGGCACGAGCTGACGACAACCATGCAGCACCTTGTTAAGTGTCCGAAGAAAAATCTATTTCTAGATCTGTCACCTAACATTTAAGCCCTGGTAAGGTTCCTCGCGTATCATCGAATTAAACCACATGCTCCACCGCTTGTGCGGGCCCCCGTCAATTCCTTTGAGTTTCATTCTTGCGAACGTACTCCCCAGGTGGGTCACTTATCACTTTCGCTTAGCCACTCAGACCGAAGTCCAAACAGCTAGTGACCATCGTTTACGGCGTGGACTACCAGGGTATCTAATCCTGTTCGCTACCCACGCTTTCGTCCCTCAGTGTCAGTTAATTATTAGTGATCTGCCTTCGCAATCGGTATTCTGTGTAATATCTATGCATTTCACCGCTACACTACACATTCTAACCACTTCATAATAACTCAAGACAAACAGTATCAAAGGCAGTTCTACAGTTGAGCTGCAGGATTTCACCTCTGACTTATTTGTCCACCTACGGACCCTTTAAACCCAATGATTCCGGATAACGCTTGGATCCTCCGTATTACCGCGGCTGCTGGCACGGAGTTAGCCGATCCTTATTCTTATAGTACCGTCAAGTTTTCTCACGAGAAAATTTTTCTTCCTATATAAAAGCAGTTTACAACCCATAGGGCAGTCATCCTGCACGCGGCATGGCTGGATCAGGCTTTCGCCCATTGTCCAATATTCCTTACTGCTGCCTCCCGTAGGAGTCTGGTCCGTGTCTCAGTACCAGTGTGGGGGATCCCCCTCTCAGGGCCCCTATCTATCGTAGCCTAGGTGTGCCATTACCACACCTACTAGCTAATAGAACGCATACTCATCTCATACCGTAAACTTTAATCCTAATAAGATGCCTTAAAAAGATACTATAGGGCATTAATCCAAATTTCTTCGGGCTATTCCCTAGTATGAGGCAGATTGTATACGCGATACTCACCCGTGCGCCGGTCGTCAGCGAAGTGCAAGCACTTCCTGTTACCCCTCGACTTGCATGTATTAGGCCTGCCGCTAGCGTTCATCCTGAGCCAGGATCAAACTCTTCATTGTTAAATTTTAAATACTATTTAACAACTAAAGAAATTAAATTCTATCTGCTCATGATGGTTTATTCTCTGAAATTAAAATAAATTTTAATTTACGCTGTCAATCAATTTCAATATTTTAAAGAACATAAATTTTTCTCTGCTTTCAAGAAAGCAGGGGGACTAATATAAAACCCTTTTTTTTGCTAGCAAAAGAATATAACCTGAAATAAAGAACTATTTATCAACAAGTTTAACCATATACAATGGCCTTTTACTTTATAGCGCGTGCAAATATAGTATCTTTTTGAGATGTACAAAACATTTTACAGATATTTTTCAGAGAATATTTAGATATAGTTTATTATCAACAACTTAACTACATGAAAAAATTCCAAACTAATCCGAATCGGAAGGAGAAATCTCTGTAGGGGTAATTTGGTGCCGAATAATAGTTGTAACCTGTAAATGAGGAATTAAAATGCTCAAATTTAAAATACAGCCTTGTTTGTTGAATTTTTGCATTAATAAAAAAATCAATGATAGGGAATTCTCCAATCTCTTTTTCATTCTGAATATACAATTCAGACAGTAATGGATCGTAACCATTCATGTAAAATTTTGAAAAGTATTTCACTCCAAATCCCGTTTGTAAAAACAAGGCTTTTTTAAACATATCAGTACTGAAATAGAGAGTATTTCTAGAAACAATTAGGGGTATATTAATTATATCATCGGAAAGTGATTTTTGGAATAGCAATTTTGAATCAATTGAAAATTTGCCAAAATTTATTTTTCTGGCTAACCGAAACTTTAAAATATCAAGATTTCCGTTGTGCTGAACAGGGAGAATTGAGTATTCACTTGAACCTGCCAAATCATTAATTATTTTTTCAAATTGAATGTGCTTTCTAACGGAAATTAGGTCCACATTTAAGTCAACAATGTCTCTTAATTCTAAGCCTAATGAAATTGAATTTGTTATTGTGTTGTCAAATTGATTATTCCAATTGTAATTTTCGTAATTACTTCTGTG
>CACLAD010000016.1 GCA_902604715.1 uncultured Bacteroidota bacterium | reverse complement strand
ATCAATTAAAGGTACCTTGATAAAAGAATTAATAAATAGAATAGAAAAAACATTTGGAAAACAACCTGAAAAAACTGATGATTTCACCGCAATTGTAAATGAAAAAAACTTTAACAGACTCATTAGTCTAATTAATAAAAATAAGTTAATCTACGGAGGTAAATATGATCAGGTTAAAAGATATATATCACCAACAATAATTGATAGTCCAGAAATGGATGAAGAGATAATGAAAGATGAAATTTTTGGACCAATACTACCTGTTTTAAGCTTTGAAAAAATTGAAGACATAGATAATATAATCAATAAAAATCCTAATCCACTTGCCCTATATGTTTTTTCTGACAATAAAAAGTTTAATGAAATAATAATTAACAGATATCCTTTTGGTGGTGGAGCTATAAATGACACTATTGTACATTTAGCTAATTCTAGATTGCCTTTTGGTGGTATTGGGAGTAGCGGAATTGGTTCCTATCATGGAAAAGCTAGTTTTGAATTATTTTCTCATAAAAAATCTGTAGTTAAGAGATCTACTTGGTTTGATAACAATCTTAGATATGCACCTTACAAGAACAAATTAAGTTTGGTCAGAAAAATAATGAAATATTTAGGATAGATTAATTAGTTTGAATCTGATATTATCACCTTGTTTTTTTTGAGACAGAATACTTATTGAATTGTAGTTCATCTGTAAAATTCTGGGGTAACCCCCGGTTACTTGCCCATCTTTCATTAAGGCTATCATTTTTCCTGAAGGGGTCAATTGTATGGTTCCTGGGATTACGGGAGTAGTAATAATTGAAAAATTATTTGAACTAAGTCCGTTTTCAAAAAAATATCCCATTCTATTATTACTTGAAACTGTAAAAAACTGCTCTTGTAATAACTCTGAATCATTTCCGTTGATTAGATTGAACTCTGGCCCCCTTGAAACCTCGATAATATTTTCAAAAATTAGCTCAGGATAATTAATATAACTACTAGGTATTGTTTTATTTCTGAATAAATCAAATGTATCCCCTTTTTTTACAACAGTTGAAGAAGTAATATTTTCATAATAACTAGAACTTTTCAAAATTAATTCTGAATCAAAACCGCCTGAAATTGCTAAATAAATTCTAAATCCTTTCAATGCTTTTCCAAAATTTAAAATATCCCCTTTTTGCGCCCGAATTATGGTATTATTATCGATTGAATTGTTATTTAATTTTACTTCGAAAACTGCACCAGAGATGCAAATATCTACTTCTTCTGTAAAAAGAAACTTTCCACCCATCATCGTTATTTCAAATACCGGCTCATCAATTGAATTGCCGATAATGGAGTTAGCATTATTTGAAGAGATATAATCCATACTTCCGGATAATGGCACACCATACTTGGAGAAACCAGTTCTTCCTCTGTCCTGTATAGTTATGTGATACCCCGAATCTAAAATCTCAATCATTGAATTCCCTTTTAATAAACTTATATTCAGATTTTTTCACTTCATCCTTTATCAATTCATATTCTTCAATTGAAACAGGTGTAAATTTCACATAATTTGAATCAGGGATAGCAACTGGTTGGTTTAAATTTGATGCGTTAAACAAATTAATAGGTGTATTTCCGATCACATACCAGCCACCCGGTGAATTAGATGGGTAAATTCCTGTTTGACTTCCCCCGACTGCAACAGAACCTTTAAGAACCCTTCTACTTGGGATATTTTTTCTAGAAATTTGCAATTTACTATCCAACCCCCCTAAATACATAAAACCGGGCAGAAAGCCATACATATGTAAGTAGTAAGTTTTTGAACTGTGTAATTGGATTATTTCATTCTTGGTTAAGGAAATTTTTTTTGAGTACTCTTTCATGTCAAATGAAAAGCTATTATCATAACACACTGGAACCTCCCACACTAACGGTTTTACAATATTAATTTTTTTAAGATTTTTATAAATATTGATTAGATAGACACGAAAATAATCATAGCTGATGTTTTCAGAATTAAATTGAATTAACAATGAACAATATCCTTTTTTATATTCGATTATGTTTCCATCATTGTAAAGAGCTTTACAAAAAGTATTTATATCAGTGGAAATTTCAATAGAAATAGATTGCGGCCAATTTACAAGGATTGAATTTTGACTGTAATGAAAAAAGTTGATTTTATATTTTCCCATCAGATATATCATTTAATTCATTAAGATAATCCACAATATTTGGACTATCTCCGTGTATACAGAAAGTATCGGCTTTTAGATGAATTTTTTTTCCAGTAAGGGAAAGCAAAAAACCATTTTTAGTTATATTTTCAATTCTGTCAAACATAAGCTTAGATGATTTAATTATAGCATTGTCATTATTTCTAGAAACCAAAGAATTATCACTGTTGTAGTTTCTGTCCAAAAAAACCTCTTTTTTTGTTTTTACACCATTTTCTAAAGCTAGCTTCTCAATCAAACTTCCAGAGGGAACATACAGAAAAACATCGCCATAATTCTGAATTATAACTTCTATCAAAAGCATTGCTAAATCATAATTTTTTGCGCTTAAGTTATAAAGTGCGCCATGAGGTTTGATATGATCTAAATTTAATTGAAAATCATTTAAAATTTGCTTCAAGGAATTGATTTGTGAGATTAAAGATTTTGTTAAATCCTTATTTGAAATACTAATTGGTATTCTTCCAAAACCATCTTTATCTGGGTAAGATGGGTGAGCTCCGATTTTTACATTACTTTCAACGGCAATTTTAACAGCTTCATTCATAGAGTTAGCATCTCCGGTGTGCCCACCACAAGCAATACTGCAAGATGACAAAAATGGCATGATTAGCTTTTCAATATTAGCTCCCTCACCCAAATCAGCATTTAATTTGACATTTATCATTATATAAAAACTTTAGCAATACTTCTGTAACAAAGTAATAGACAAAATCCAATCACAATTAATCCTAGTATGTTTTGGAAAGTATTATTCGTTTTGTTTCTAAGTAATCTTGTATTATTCGCTAAAAACAATAAAAAGACAACAATTAATGGAAGAAGTATTCCATTTGTAACCTGTGCAAACTTGATAATTTCAATTGGACTAATTCCAATTGATGAAAAAATTACTCCAATTAGAAGAACAATCACAGCAATTATCTTAAATAGGATAGATTTACGATTCGTTGAAAATCCAAAACATCCGCAGACTACGTAAGCAGCAGCAATAGGGGCTGTAATTGAACTGGTCAAACCAGCTGACAGTAATCCTATAGCAATAACATATTTTGAAAAATTACCATATAGGGGTTGAAGGCTGTTAGCTAAATCTACAGCATTCAAAATATCTGTGTTATTTAAACCTGCAGCTGTAAGGAGAATGCACAATGAAATCAATCCCCCAATAGAAATTGATACAATTGTATCAAAGTTTGCAAATTTCAAATCTTTGCTACTTTTCCATCTATTGTTTACTAAAGCAACATGAAGAAAAATATTATATGGCACAACCGTCGTTCCGATTAACCCAGCAATGGTTAAAATACTGTCAGGAGGAAAACTGAAAAAATTTGAAGATGAGAATAATAAGTTGAAATCAACGCCAACAATAAAAACAGTAAAAACAAAAGAAAAACTCATAATTAAAACAAGAATTATAAGTATTTTTTCTAGAACTTTATTATTACCAAAAATAATTAAAGGAAGCGCTAAGAGTCCTGAAAGGATACTAAATATATTAATTTGATTAAATTCAAAACTTTTTCCAAAAAAAAGTTCAAAACCCATAACAGCACCACTAATATTACCTGCCTCATATGCACTGTTTCCTATAAAAATTGCTGAAATAATTAGCAAAATAGATGTGTACTTTAATAAACCATTCTGAAACTGATCTTTAATTAAATTGGATAGAGTGTTTTTGGTTATTAAACCAATTCTGATTGCTGTAAATTGAATAAACATAGTGAGAAGTATTGAAACTAATAATGCCCAGATCAGCGCGTACTTGAACTGGGCACCAGCTATTGAGCACATAGTTATTGTTCCAGGTCCAATAAATGCTGCTGCCACTACAGACCCTGGACCTATATGTTTTAATCGATAACTAATATTACTTAAGATATTCAATATTCAATAATTTAATAGAATCTTTTTTGACACTAAATCTTTTATCTAGTCTCATACCTACAATCCAAATTATTTTATTATCTCCGTTGATGAGAATTAGTTTGGATGACCTATCCAATTCATTTACACCCTTATCTTTTAAAAATTTACCTACTTTTTTTGTTCCATTCATTCCTAATGGACAAAAAGTATCCCCATGATTGAAATATCTTAATTTTAGTGGTAGTATCAGGCTTCCCTTGTCAACAGTTATAATATCAAAATTATCTTTCTCGATTTCCTCTGCCTGCTTGAATGACAAGGAAGTGCCAATTTCTAAAGGTAGCTTCATTGTATCTAAACTGTTGATCTTTAAAGAAAAGTTTTTGATTACTTTAATTTCTCTAAGTATCAATTTTGACTTCACTTTAAATAACACGTGGGTTTTACTATATATTTTTTTTCCAGATTCTCCTTCTAGTAAATCCATGATTTTACTCCAATCAACAAATCCATAATCCCTTAAAAAATAATATAAGAAAGCCTCCTTGTTGACCTCATCTAAACTTTTTATATTTAAACTAATTTCATCTGCTTCAATTTTTAATAAATCAGTCTTTATCTTATTAATTCTTTCATAAATTAAAGAATTTGACATCTTTAAATATTTGATGGTTTTCTTGAAGTTTTTTAAAAAATTACCTTCTAAATCTTCGAGCTCACTGATTATATTATTTCTTACCCTATTTCTTAAATAAGAATTTAATTTATTTGATGAATCTTCCCTCCATCTTAAATTTTTATTCTTGGCATAATCAATAATTTCTTTCTTTTCAAAATCAATTAATGGTCTTTTAATTTTACCATTTAGCATCGGAACCCCCGTCAAACCATCTAAACCAGAGCCACGGCTTATATTAATTATAAAACTCTCTAAAGAATCATTTAAGTGGTGAGCTGTTAATATGTGATTAATTTTAAGTTCATTTGAGATTTTATCGAAAAATTGATACCTAAGATCTCTGGCAATCATTTGGATTGAATTATTTGAATTTTCTTTAATTTTTTTTGTGTCGAATGATTTTGAATAAAATTTAGTAGAATTTTCTTCACAAAGTGTCATTACAAATTCTTCATCTTTGTCACTTTCAACTCCTCTTAATTTAAAGTTACAATGGGCAACAATAATATTTTTGTTAACAGAAAGCATCAAATGAAACAAAACAATACTATCAACCCCTGATGAGCAACAAATAATACACCTTTCCTTTAATAAATAAGGAAAGTTATCTTTTAGGTAAGATTCAAACTTTGATTGCATTTTATTTGTTTAAAATAAATATATAGAAATGTATGTATTATAATGGCTATATATGAATTGCCCTATTTTCAGTTGCGGCTAAAGCAGCTTCTTTTATTGCCTCAGAAAAAGTTGGATGAGCGTGGGATATTCTAGCTATATCTTCTGCTGAAGCTTTGTACTCCATAGCAACGACTGCCTCAGAGATTAAATCGGCACATCTGGCTCCAATCATATGAATTCCCAAAATTTCATCTGATTCAGCATCAGCTAATATTTTAACAAACCCATCTAAATCAGAACTAGCCCTACTTCTTCCAAGAGCTCTCATTGGAAATTGTCCAACTTTATAGTTTTTATTACTATTTTTCAAATCATCTTCTGTTTGACCAACAGAAGCAACCTCAGGCCAAGTATATACTACACCAGGTATTAAATTATAATTTATATGAGGTTTTTGTCCCTTTATATATTCTGCAACAAAAACACCTTCCTCCTCTGCTTTGTGCGCAAGCATAGCACCTTTGACCACATCTCCTATAGCAAATATATTGTCAACACTAGTCTTTAAATTATTATCAACTTCTACCCTTCCATATTTATCAGTTGAAACTCCGATTGCCTCAAGATTAAGACCTTTCGTATATGCACTTCTTCCTATGGAAATTAAACAATAATCACCTTCAAAGGTTTCACTTTCTCCCTTCTTATTTTCAGCAACTATAAAAACTGAATCTCCTTTTCGTTCAATCGATGAAACTTTATGAGATGTGTTAACTTTAACCCCGCTTTTCTTGAACACTTTAGTCAACTCCTTTGATAAACTCGAATCCATATTAGGAATTATTCTATCTTGATATTCAAGAACGGTTACCTTTGCACCAAGCCTACTGTATACTTGACCTAATTCAAGACCAATAACTCCGCCACCAACAACAATTAAATGTTTAGGTACCTCTGAAAGTTTTAGAGCCTCTGTTGATGAAATAATTCTTTCACCATCAAAATCAGCAAAAGGTAATTTCGTTGGCTTACTTCCTGTAGCGATAATTATATTATTTCCTTTTATTGTTTGAGTGTTACCGTCAGTGTTTAATTCGATTGTACTTTCATCTTTAAATGAACCCAAACCGTGAAATACTGTCACATCATTTTTATTCATCAAATACTCCAAACCCTTAGTAGTTTGTTCAACAACAGATGATTTCCTTGACATCATCTTATCTAAATCAAGTTTAATTTTACCTTCAACTGATATTCCATGGTCCTCAAAATTATGAAGAGCATTTTCATAATGATGTGATGAGTCCAGCAATGATTTACTCGGAATACAGCCAACATTTAAACAAGTGCCACCCATTGTTGAATATTTTTCAATAAGTGCTGTTTTCATTCCCAGCTGTGCTGCGCGGATAGCTGAAACATAACCCCCAGGACCGGAACCAATTACAATTACATCATATGTGCTCATACATCTCGAATTTAGGTTTCAAAAATACAAATATTTAAATGTTAAAATAATTTTTAAAGTATTAAAATTGATTTTGGTAAATTAGTAATAAAAACAAACTCAAATCACCAACTATTTTAATGAAATCAAAGCCAGCAAATAAAATACAAGACTTACAATTTTTTGGCGAATTTGGAGGTGTAAATCCATCCATTTCGGATTCTTCAACTTATACATTCCTGTCAGCGAATTCCATGAGTGAAACATTTGAAGGAAATATGAAGGGTTGTTATTTATATTCTCGAAATTCCTCACCAAGTAATCTCTATCTAGAGGAAGCTTGCGCAGCGATGGAGGGGACCGAAGCGGCTAATGTATTTTCCTCAGGAATGGGTGCGATCACATCATGTATTTTACAATTGTGTAAGTCTGGAGATCATATAATTTCTAGTAGAACAGTTTATGGTGGCACTTATGCATTTCTAAAAAATTTCACTCCACAACTTGGGATTGAAACTGATTTTGTTGACATAACTTCATTAGATGATATTAAAAAACTAATAAAGCCTAGTACAAAAATTATTTATTGTGAAATTTCTTCCAATCCGCTGTTAGAGATAGCCGACATAAAATCAATTTCTAAAATAGCAAAAAAAAATAATTTAAAATTAGTTGTTGATAACACATTTACTCCTCTTTCAGTATCCCCAGCAAAAGACGGAGCTGATATTGTTATTCATAGCCTGACAAAGTTTATTAATGGAACAAGTGATACAATTGCTGGTGTCGTATGTAGTGATAAAGATTTTATACACTCTTTAAGAGATGTAAATGATGGGGCTTTCATGTTAATGGGTGCAACTATGGATAGTTTAAGGGCTGCTTCAGTACTGAAAAACATGAGAACACTTCATATTAGAATAAAAAAACACAGTGAAAACGCAATGTATCTAGCAAAATCCTTTGAAAAAGATGGAATCAAAGCTGTATACCCAGGCCTTGAATCTCATCCGTCACATAAAGTTTTTTCAAAAATGATGAATCAAGAATATGGATATGGAGGTATGGTAACAATTGATGTAGGAACCTTAGAAATTGCTAATAAGTTGATGGAAAAAATGCAATACAAAAACCTTGGATATCTTGCCGTTAGTTTAGGTTTCTACAAAACACTATTTTGTGCACCTGGATCATCTACCTCTTCTGAGATTTCAGAAGAAGAGCAAGAAAAAATGGGACTAGGCGAAGGTTTGATAAGATTTTCGGTTGGATTAGATCAGGACATTTCTAGAACATACAATGGAATCAAAGAATGTCTTAAAGAACTCAATCTAATATAAATGGAAATAACACATTCTGAGATAAGCTTAAGAAAATCAATAATTCCAATTGTTTTACTAATCTCATTATTATTCTACAATATTATTTTTTTTGAAAATAATGATTGGTTAGGAGACTATACATATCACTATATATTAGTTTTTACATCTACAGTAGCAACTGGCATAGGAGTTTCAGAAAAAATCAAAATTAGCTTTGTAACAAAGAAGATATTTTCAAGCATAAAGAGCATTAGCACTCCTATTATTATACTTCTGCTAGTTGGCGCTCTTGCAGGTTCATGGAAAGTAAGCGGAATAATTCCTGCAATGGTTTACTATGGGTTAAATCTTGTTGATCCTGCTGTATTTCTTCCTTTAACATTAGTTGTTTCTACGCTTGTATCATTAACAACAGGAAGCTCTTACACAACCTCAGCTACTGTCGGAATTGCACTAGTTGCTGTTGGTGTGGCTTTTAACATTCCATCTGGGATGACTGCAGGTGCAGTTATTTCGGGTGCCTACTTTGGTGATAAAATGTCTCCTTTAAGTGATACTACTAACCTAGCACCGGCTATGGCTGGCACAGATCTTTATGCGCACATTAAATACATGACATACACTACTTTTCCAACCTATGCTATTACGTTAGTGGTGTTTATAATTTTAAGTTTTAATATGGAAATTGGAAGTGCTGGAGAAATGAGAGATATACGAAGTCTTTCTGAAACAATTTTAGAAGATTTTCATATTTCACCTTTACTTTTTTTAATTCCAGCTTTAGTAATAATTTTAGCTTTCTTAAAAGTAAGACCGGTTATTGCATTAAGTTTTGGAATATTTGGTGCAATAATATGTTCAATAATATTCCAAAATAATATCTTAGATAGTATTGATCCGTCTAAGTCAACATCTATTTTACTATCAATTTTTACAGATACCAGTATTCCAACCGAAAATGAGAGAATCATAAGGTTATATAACTCTGGAGGAATGAAAGGAATGTTATGGACAATATACCTTACAATCAGTGCAATGATTTTTGGTGGCTCTATGGATGGAATTGGAGCACTAAAAAAAATAACAAATTATTTACTAAACATGGCTGAAAGTACATTCGGGCTTTTTGCAAGTACGGCAGCAAGTTGTCTTGGTGTTAATATAGTAGCATCAGATCAATATCTCGCAATTGTTATCCCTGGTAAAATGTTTAAGGATGCTTTTGAAGAAAAAAATCTATCAGCAGTAAATTTAAGTAGAACTCTTGAGGACACTGGTACAGTCACTTCTGCACTAATTCCATGGAATACTTGTGGGGCATACCACCATGGGGTACTTGGGGTTTCTGTTGCTGATTATTTTATTTATGCAATATTTAATTGGCTAAGCCCTTTAACTACATTAATTTACGCATATCTTATGATAAAAATTAAGATGATTTCAAATCATAAATTTTAATTAAAAAATTCATTCTTGCGGAAATGATTATTAAATTGCAAACTATTATCGAACTAGCTATTAATGAAGCACATTTTTTCGTTTTCAAAAAATAAAGAAAAGAAAGAACTTTCCGGAGCAAAAAGATTGTTCATAGCTAGCTCATTAATTATACTTTCACTGTTTCTTATAATTTCATTTATATCTTATTTTTTCACTGGCGATATAGATCAAAGCAATTTAAATGACTTCACTGATAATACAATTTCAACCACAAATTCTTTAGGTAAAATTGGTGCAATGTTAAGTGATTTTTTTATTTACAGAGGTTTTGGTTTAAGCTCAATCATTTTTCCATTCCTTATTTTTATTAGCGCATTACACATTTTACTTGATTTTAAGAAAAGAAAGCTTTCCAACAAATGGCTTTGGGGTTTTTATTTAGTTTTTTTAGTTTCTATATTTTTTGGATTAGTAGATTACGGTAATATATATTCTGGAATTATAGGCTATGAAATTGTTAGCTTCCTTAATATATACATAAGTCAAATTGGAGTAACATTTCTTCTCATTTTCATGACACTTATTTATGTTACATTCAGACTAAAAGTCGGAACAAATGATGTTTTCAAAGTAGTAAATTTTCTAAAAAGCTTAAGTTTTAAAAAATCAGAAAAAGTCGTTCCTGAAGAAGAAATTAACGAAGAAATTCCAAACGATAATCAAATTGATGAAGAAATCAATAATGAAGGGATGGAAGAAAAATTAGAAGAGTCTGTGATAAGTGAAAAACCTGAAAATAATATAAAAGAAAAAATAATTAATGATGTTGGGATTGAAGTTGAGGAGATTTTTGAAGAAAAATCAGAGTCTGATAATTTATCAGATAAATTAGTAGATAATTTTGGAAGATTTGACCCAAAACTTGAACTAAGTAAGTTTCAATTTCCCAAGTTAAACCTTTTGAAACAGTATGATTCAGAAAAAATCACAATTGATAAGGATGAGCTTGAGGAAAATAAAAATAGAATTGTAGAGACTCTCGGAAATTATAATATTTCTATATCGAATATCAAAGCAACTATTGGCCCCACTGTCACTTTGTATGAGATTATTCCAGATGCTGGTGTTAGAATTTCAAAAATAAAAAACCTTGAGGATGATATTGCCTTGTCTCTTGCCGCTTTAGGGATAAGAATTATTGCTCCAATCCCAGGAAAAGGAACTATTGGTATTGAAGTACCAAATAAAAAACCAACTGTTGTTTCTATGCATTCTGTAATTTCTGCTGAGAAATTTCAGAAGTCTGAAATGGAACTTCCCGTAGCGATCGGTAAAACTATTAGTAATGAAACCCTTGTATTTGACCTAGCTAGGATGCCTCACCTACTTATGGCTGGTGCTACAGGACAAGGTAAATCTGTTGGATTAAATGCGGTTTTAACTTCACTATTATACAAAAAACATCCAGCAGAGGTAAAATTTGTATTAGTTGACCCTAAAAAAGTCGAATTAACTCTGTATAATAAAATTGAAAGACATTATCTGGCAAAACTTCCAGATTCTGAAGAAGCCATAATTACCGATAACAAAAAAGTAATTAACACACTCAACTCTTTATGTATTGAAATGGATAACAGGTATGAATTATTAAAAAATGCTGCCTGTAGAAATATTGTAGAATATAACAAAAAGTTCAAAGACAGAAAATTAAATCCCAACGATGGCCATCAGTTTTTACCATACATAGTCCTTGTTGTAGATGAATTTGCTGATTTGATAATGACCGCAGGAAAGGAAGTTGAAACTCCAATAGCAAGATTAGCACAATTGGCTAGAGCTATAGGTATTCATTTAATAATTGCAACCCAAAGACCATCTGTTAATGTAATCACAGGCGTTATCAAAGCAAATTTCCCCGCAAGAATAGCATTCAGAGTTACATCTAAAATTGATTCTAGAACCATTCTTGATGGTTCTGGAGCAGATCAATTAATTGGAAGAGGTGATATGCTATTCACACAAGGTAACGAACTAATTAGAATACAATGTGCATTTGTTGATACACCCGAAATCGAGTTGTTAACAGATTTTATTGGTTCACAAAAAGCATATGCTACTGCCCACCAATTACCAGAGTATATTGGTGAGGAAGGTGGCACAAATCTTGATATCGACATAGAAGACAGAGATAAGTTGTTCAGAGAAGCAGCTGAGGTTTTGGTTACAGCACAACAAGGCTCTGCTTCCTTACTGCAAAGGAAACTCAAATTAGGATACAATAGAGCCGGAAGAATAATAGATCAATTGGAAGCTGCGGGGATAGTTGGGCCTTTTGAGGGAAGCAAAGCTAGGCAAGTATTAATCCCAGATTTACAATCTCTTGATAGACATTTAGAAAACGAATAAACGATATATTTATGAAAAAGCTACTTTTATTAATTTTTGGATTTTGCGCTTTAGGTTATACTCAGGATAACCTGGACGCCGAGTTATTACTCAACAAAGTTTCAGAAAACATTAAGAGTTATGAAAATATCTACATAAACTATGCTTACACTTTACAGAATTTGGAAGAAGATATAAGTCAAACAAATAACGGAAGCTTTGTTACTGAAAATGACAATTGGAGATTTGAAATGCTGGGTGTAACAAGGATTTTTGACGGAGACAAACTATATTCAATAAGCCCGGATGATGAAGAAGTTACAATTTCTAGCCAAGATCCTGAAGATGAAACTACGATAACACCTAATAAAATGCTTTATTTTTATGAGGATGGGTATTATTTTGAAATGGATGAGTCCAGGTTAATTGGAAATGGACAGTTTAGAAAAAAAATTCAATATGTAAAATTAGTTCCTAAAGATTCTGAAGCTGAAATTAAATATATTCTTTTAGGTATTGATACCGAGTTTAACCAGATTTTCGAAGTTATTGAAACTGGTAAGAATGAAACTGTAACCACTATTTCAATTGTTGATTTTGAATTCAATTTACCACTTGACGCAAATTTATTCGTTTTTGACAAGGAAAAATATAAAGACTATTACATGAATATTTTAGATTAATTTTTTGAAAATACTTGATCTCTACATATTTAAATCTTACTTAAAGACATTAGCCAGTACATTTTGCATTTTGATGTTGATTTTCTTATTGCAATCGGTATGGCTGTATATTTCAGAATTAGCTGGAAAAGACTTAGAACTGGACATAATACTCAAGTTTCTAATTAATGTATCACCAAGATTAGTAATTCTTGTTCTCCCGTTGACAATTTTATTGTCTAGTATTATGGTTTTTGGTAGTCTTTCTGAAAACTATGAGTTTGCTGCAATGAAAGCTAGTGGAATATCACTACAGCGATCAATGAAGAGTCTAATTTTCTTCACATTTTTACTTGGAATAATTACTTTCTTTTTTTCAAATAATATTGCACCAATAGCTGAATATAATTTTCATAATCTAAGGAAAAACATCTCTAAAGTAAAACCGTCGATGGCAATAGCTGAAGGCCAGTTTAGTCAAATAGGCGACTATAATATAAAGGTCGAAAATAAATACGGAAACGAGGGAAAACTACTTGATAAGGTAATTATTCACCAAAAGAAAAATAAACCAGGAAACTACACAGTAATAAAATCCAAAACTGGGGAAATAATATCAGAAGAAAACTCCGATATATTACAACTAAAGTTGTATTACGGTAACTATTATGATGAGATAATTTCTGAAGACTATTCAAAAAAAATTAAAAAACCTTTTGTTAAAAGTTATTTTGAAGAGTATTTAATCAATATTGATATTGCCTCAATCAACGAAGTTGATTTTAATGAAGAAGACGATGTGAACAAACACTCAATGATGAGGGTAAATGAATTGAATACTGCCATTGATTCTCTTACAGAAAAGAAAACTGAAGATATGGCTGTTATTAGCTCAAAAATGTTTAACAGATCAAATTTTAAAACTATAGACTATAACCTAAATCCAAAGGATGAGGTAAATTATGAAAATGACAATTTTTTAAATCTTTTTCAACCCAAAAAACAAAAACAACTTTATGATTTAGCTATAAGTTCTGTAAAAAGTACTATCAGTATTGTTAAATCCAATAAAACTATACAATCTTACAGAGAACAGAATTTGAACAAGCATGTGATGACTATGCATGATAAATTTTCATTAGGTTTTGCATGTATAATTTTATTTTTCATTGGTGCTCCACTTGGCACTATTATCAGAAAAGGTGGCTATGGTTTACCTCTTGTTATTTCAATATTACTTTTTTTAGCATACCACTTTTTAGGAATTTTTTCAAAAAACCTAGCTGAAGACAGCAGTATTAACCCTATTTTAGCTAGCTGGCTTTCAACTTTGATTATGTTGCCATTTAGTATTTATTTAACTTATCGAGCAACAAACGATCAAAGTGTTTTTAATTTTGGAGAATACATCATTTCATTTTACAAAAAAATAGAAAAATATGTCAAAGGATAAGTTCAAACTAAATTCCATTGAGTCAGCCATTAAAGATATACGAGATGGAAAGATTGTAATTGTTGTAGATGATAAAAACAGAGAAAATGAAGGTGATTTTCTTGCCTCGGCAGAGTTGGTAACACCAGAGATTATCAATTTTATGGCAACTCATGGAAAAGGTTTAATTTGTGCGCCAATCACAGAGAATATATCAAAAAGACTAGGTCTAAATTTAATGGTTGGAACAAACACAGACCCACAGGACACTGCTTTTACCGTTTCGATAGATTTAAAAGGGAATGGGGTAACAACAGGAATATCAGCTTCTGATCGTGCAGCTACAATAAGAGCACTAATTGATAAAAAGACTAAAGCTAATCAATTTTCAAAACCAGGCCATGTATTTCCACTAGTCGCGAAAAGCGGAGGTGTATTAAGAAGAACTGGACATACCGAAGCAGCAATTGATTTGCCAAGGCTTGCTGGATTAAAACCGGCAGGAGTTATTGTTGAAATAATGAATAAAGATGGTACAATGGCAAGAGTTCCTGATTTAATAAAAGTTGCCAAAAAATTTAGCTTAAAAATAATTTCTATTGAAGATCTTGTAGCCTACAGAATGGAACATGATTCCTTGATTGAAAAGGAAGAAGATTTTGAAATAAATACACGCTTTGGAAAATTTAGATTAAGAGCATATAAACAAACAACAAATAATAATGTTCATATTGCCTTGACAAAAGGAAGTTGGGACAAAGGTGATGCTATTCTAACTAGAATAAACTCTAAATCGGTTCAAAATGATGTTTTAGGAACATTGACCACTGATACAGACGCCTCATTATCAAAAATGTTTGAAATTATCAATAATGATGGAATGGGTGCAATGATTTTTATCAGCCCTGAGTTAAAAGCAATTAATACACTTAAAAGATTAAAAATTCTTAGAAAGAATCAGGCCAAAAACAGGGTAACAAAGGCACCGATTTTAAATATGGATGACAGAGATTTTGGTATCGGTGCACAAATTTTACATGACTTAGACATCACAAACCTAAGGCTAATTACAAATACGAAAGAAACAAAGAGAGTTGGAATGATTGGTTATGGTTTGGAAATTTTTGAGTACATTAATTTTTAATGTGAGAAAATAACCACTCAAGATATAAAGGATCTTCAAAAACATTGTTCCAACTATCATGATAAACATCTTCATATAAAGTAAATTTTGGACTACCACCCTCTTTAATAATAGATTCAACCATTTTTATCGAAAATAACGGATGAACATCTGTGTCTTTTGCTCCATGAGCAACCCAAACCGGTGTTGTTTTGGCAAAATCTTTGGCCCATTTGGGATCACCACCGCCACATATTAAAACTGCTGAAGCGAACATGTTTGGTCTATTCTTAAGTAATTCAAAGGAGCCCATTGCTCCGTTCGACAACCCGCTTAAATACACCCTCTTATTATCTATAAAATCCTCTCTTAAAATGGAATCCATTAGTTTAATAACCAATTGAAGAGAATTTGTAGGTTTTGCATCTTTTGGAAAAACTTGACGTATCCCATTATCTATTAAAATTCTTGAAGACCAATTATCGTTTAGGGGAGCTTGAGGAAATATTACTAATGAAGGGAAATCATTATAGTTTTTGGTATTTAAAAAAACTTTATCAATGTACTTTAGCTGAAGATCATTATCACCACCTCTTTCTCCGATTCCGTGTAAAAAAAGAGTTAGTGGGTAATTTTTTGAATTATCAAAATTTTTGGGATATAATATTCGATAATTTAACTCCCCAATTTCAGCAGTAAATTTTTCATAATCTGGAATAATTTTTACATCACCGCATGATAGTATAAAAAATGTAAAAACAATATATATTATTTTATAATTGAACATATTAAAAAATTTTAATTAATATAACATAAATATTTTAAGGACTTTTTTTGAAGCAAAGAAAAACAAGTCTATATTTGCATCCGTCAAAGGAGGAATGGCAGAGTGGTCGAATGCGGCAGTCTTGAAAACTGTTGAGGGTCACACCTCCGGGGGTTCGAATCCCTCTTCCTCCGCTATTGGATTTAACCCACTGATTTTCAGTGGGTTTTTTGTTGATAAATTATCAAGTTGTTAACATTTTCACATATATAATTTAATATTTACAGAAAATAAATCTAATATCTGATTTTTATTTATAAATTATAAGAAAAATTTAACGCTTATGAAAAAAATTACTTTAATTCTTTTAACTTTTTTATTCTTTCAATTTTCTTATTCACAATGTGAATTTACAATTAGTTTATCTGACACATATGGCGACGGATGGGTGGCTACAGGCGCTGCCTATCACACTATTGATGTCCTTGTTGGGGGTACAGTTGTATTAGATGACATTACAATTGATAATGGATATGCTGCGTCATATACATTTGAAGTCTCTGATGGCGAACCTATTGATGTTGTATTTACAGACGGTGGAAATTGGGCTGGTGAATGTGGTTATACAATTTATAATAACATCGGAGAGGCTCAAACCCAGCAACAAGGAGCAGGTGGCGGCGCCGGTGACGCTGGACCTGCTGATACTTCAGCACTTGAGGCAGTATGCTCTGATGGTTGTCCACCACCACAGATAACTCAATGGCAAATGACAAGCGATGGAGCTAATTTTGATGGTAACAACCAAGAAGGTATCATAGGATATCAAGTTGAATATAGTACCTCTCAATTTACAGGTGGAGACGGAACTGCGATGGTTTATGAATTTGAATCTTTCCCGCATGTAATGAGCGGAGTATTGGAGGGATCTACAACATACTATATGACTATCAGATCAGTTTGTGGAGAAGATAATTATTCAGATTGGGAAGACAACGGAAATGACGGTCCGGACCAGTGGACTACAAGTAGTTGTTTATCAGTTTACACTCTTCCTTATTTCAATGATTTTGGAGAGGCTGATGCAAGCGGTAACCCAACCCAAGATACTATTGAAGATTGGTCAAGCTGTAATATATTCTACAATCTTGATTCAGATACCGTTAGTCCAGGTTATATTGATTTCTGGCATATTATGCCTTATGACGCTACAAATGGCATTGTAGCGGCATCATACTCCTGGTATAATGGTACTATTTTAAGCCCAGACAATTGGTTTGTACTTGGTCCAATTGATTTAACTAATGTTTCGGACGCAATGTTAGAGTGGGATGTTATAGGTCCCGATGCTTCATATTGTTCTGAAAATTATAGCGTTTATGTAGGCCCGTCAAGTAACTCAGACGATTTACTAAATAGTCCCGTCTACTATAATGAAACCATTGCGAGTGGTGGAGATGGATGTGGAACATGGGGTGAAAGATCATTTGATATTTCTGGAGCAGTTGGCGAAGAGGTATATATTGCTTTTAGACATCACGACATAACCGATATGTATGTCATGTTTATTGACAACGTTTCTGTTACTTCAAGCACAATGAGTAATGAAGACTTCACTCTACAAAATATTGATTATTCATTTGATCAAGAGACTAATTCATTAAGAGTAACTTCAGAGGAGATATTATCAAATATTAAAATTTATAATATACTTGGTCAAGAGGTCTTAAATCAAGACTTAAACGACACTTCAGCATTACTGAATTTGTCAAGTTTAAGTAGTTCTATTTATATAGTAAACGTTGAAGGGAATAATTCGAAAATGAAAACTTTCAAGTTAGCTGTTAAATAATTTAATCTCAATTTTTAAAAAAGCACCTCAATATTGAGGTGCTTTTTTTTAAAAATTAAATTAGAATTAATAAGGCTAGTTAATTGCCTTAGGTCTTCCCGGTGTATATGCGGCACCCATATCCTTAAGTTGATTTTCCAAGTCAGTCATTTTAACCTTGAGCTCATCAATCATCAGCTTAATAGGTTCGAATTCTTCTTTTGCAATTTCATAACTATCCATATGAGTTTTAGTTGGAGCAGCTGTTGAATACTTTTGATAGTATGCAACAGACCCCAATCTTGAATATGGACTTAAATAAGATTGAATATCTAATCTACTCTTGACATTATCACCGTAAAATTTAAGGTTAACGTCTTTTATTGATTGCTTAACATCCCAAGCCATTTTTGAAATTTCATCAAGTGGCTGTTCTACCTTTTTTATAGCTTCATTTATGTATGGCATTTTGTTACTGATTTCAGAAAACTTTCTTGAATACTCACCCATCTCAGCTTGAAGTTTTGAAACTTTTCTTTGAAAATTAACCTTAGATTCACGATCATCAGCAGGCATTACGGTATTATTTAAAGCAACAACATTAAAACTTTGAGCATCTGCAACCTTGGTTATTTCACCAGCCTTTAAAATTGACATATCTATTGAGTAGGTTCCAGGATTAACCAAAGTTCCCTCGGAAACACCAGCAAAAGGATTGTAGAATGATGCTGAACTTAGATTAATCGGGCTATTATCTTCATATCTTAGATCCCAGTGAAATCTGCTTAAACCCATTGAAAGCTTTCTATATATCTTTTTAACAACATTATTCTGATCATCTCTAATGGTAAATACAAGTTCTGGTTTTGCCTCATTTAACTCATGATAAAGCTCTTTATATGTCGGATAAGAAACATCTTTTCTTTCATTAATCAACTTTTTCTCAGACTTCTGTCTCTTGGATTTAAGACTTTCAAATTTTTCATCAAAAGTGTATGTAAAAATAGCTACTGGATCAAGATTTTCAGCTAGATAAAAATTATCACCCTGAAATGCTTTTCCAGGAAGTCCAAGCGGATTAGCTTTTTCCCACATTAAAGCATCTCTGACATCAAATATTTGTGCAGCGGAGTCATTATCTGAATTTTCAATACTTCTTAAAACAGAGTAATCATCTAATACGTAAAAACCTCTACCAAAAGTTCCCAATACTAAATCATTTTCTCTTCTTTGTATTGCAATATCACGAACTGCTATTGTTGGTAATCCAGTTGCCAACTCTTTCCAGTTTCCACCAGAATCAGGTGAAAAGAAAACTCCGAATTCAGTTCCACAGAAAATTAAGTTGCTGTCCACGTGATCTTCTTCAATTGAATATATACTACCTCTAATCGGAAGGTTATTACTGATTGACTCCCAAGAATTTCCTTTGTCGCTGGATTTAAATATATATGGCTTAAAATCTCCATATTTATGGTGGTTGAAAGCAACATAAATTACATTTAAATTATGTTGAGATAAATAAACCGAATTAACGTAAGACTGTTCTGGAGCATCCGGAATATTATCGATTTTTCTCCATGTTTTTCCTGAATTTTCAGAGATTTGAATCAAACCATCATCTGTACCAATAACAATGAAATTTTCATCTATTGGTGACTCAGAGAGAGCCACTATTGTTCCATATGGCGAAGTAGATCCATTTTTTGCAACAGCGTCGATACTTAGGACCCTATCAAAAACTTTTAATTTATTTCTGTCTATTTTCCTTGATAAATCATCACTGATTACATCCCAACTGTTTCCATAATCATCTGACCTAAACACTTTATTTGCAGCAAAATATAATCTACCAGATTTGTGATGACTAACAGCTAATGGTGCATCCCAATTCCATTTATAATCTAGCTCACCTTTTCTTGCAATTGGTTTAATTCCAACTTCTTCACCACTTAATTTATCATATCTAACCAACCAACCATATTGAGATTGGGCATAAACTATATTAGGATTTTCAGGGTCAATTTGAGATTCAAAACCATCACCTCCATGAGTTATAAACCAGTCCTGATTTGAAATCCCATGAGAATTATTTACTCTTGACGGGCCTCCAATACTGAAATTATCCTGTGTACCTCCATATATATTATAAAAGGGTTCAGCATTGTCAACTGCAACTTTGTAAAACTGCGTAACAGGTAAATTCTTTTTAAAATCCCATTTTTTTCCAGAATCAAAAGTTTCATATATACCTCCATCACAACCAACAAGCCAATGAGAATTGTTTTTAGGATTAATCCACATTGCATGGTTATCAACATGCTTGTAATCTTCACCTACATTTTTAAAAGTCTTTCCTCCATCATGAGTGACAGACATCCATGTATCCATTATGTATACTACGTCCTGATCTACAGGGTCAGCAAAAATCTCTTGATAATAATTACCACTTGTAACTTTTCCACTTTGCTTAACCCATGTCTCTCCTCTATTAGTAGATTTATAAAACCCACCTTTTCTTTCAGCCGCTTCAACAATTGCATAAATGATTTCTGGATTTGCATCTGAGATGTCCATTCCAATTCTACCAATTTCAACAACTGGAAGTCCCTTATTTATTTCTTTCCATGATTTACCACCATCAACTGACTTATGCAAGCCTGAACCTGGTCCACCACCAACATATGTGTAAACATGTCTTCTTCTCTGATGACTTGCAGCATATAGAACATCAGGATTTCTAGGATCCATATGTATTTCATTGAAACCTGTATGTTCATCTATATTTAAAATATTATTCCACGTCTTACCACCATCTTCAGTCTTATAAATGCCTCGATCACCGCCTTTACTCCACAACGGCCCATATGCTGAAACATAGACAACATTGGAATCGTCAGGATGAACTAAAATATTCCCAATATGTTCTGCGTTTTTAAGTCCCATATTTTTCCATGAAGCGCCCCCATCAACTGATTTATATACTCCATCACCATATGCAACAGATCTTTGGTTATTATTTTCTCCTGTTCCAACCCATACAATATTGGTATTATTTGGGTCTATTGTGACGCAACCAATGGAATAAGAAGATTGATCATCAAATATTGGTTTGTAATCTACTCCCCAGTTTGATGTTTTCCATACACCTCCAGAAGCGATAGCAACGTAGTACTCAAAAGGATTATTCGGATTAACAGCCAAATCGGAAACTCTTCCAGATGTCAAGGCCGGACCAACTGCTCTCCAATTTAAAGCACTAACTGACGTTTCATCAAGTGGATTTTTTTTATCTTTTTTCTTTTTCTGTGAATATGTATTAGAACTAAAAATTATTAATGCGATTAGGAATATATATCTTTTCATAATTTAAATTTATTGAGTCTTCTAAAATACTAAAAAGTAATATTTAAATTGGTTATTTTTAGTGTGATTTTAATTAAAAAAACTAAAATTTGGGTGCAATCAAAGAATATAAACTTGTAAACAAAAATGATATCTCAATAATATTATTATCCTACGGGGGTATTATTAAAGAAATTAACACTCCGGATAAAAATGGAAATGTTGAAAATATCGTACTTAATCATAAATCAAATCATAAATATTTAACTGATTCGTTTTACATGGGTGCTGTAATCGGTAGATATGCTAACAGAATAGCAAAAAGCACATTCAAGCTAGATAAAAATATTTATCATCTAGATAAAAACGAGGGTGAAAACCACTTGCATGGAGGTCTCAATGGTTTTCACAAAAAACATTGGGAATTAATTGAGTATGATAAAAAACAAAAATTTGTTATACTATCGATAAACAGTTTTGATTCAGAATTAGGGTATCCCGGAAATTTAAATTGTAATGTAAAATATTCTCTTAACGATCAGAATCAATTTAAAATTGAATTTTTTGCAAAGTCAGATAAGGATACCGTATTCAACCCAAGTAGTCATTCATATTTTAATTTAAATCCTGTGGAAAAGTCGATTCTTAAACATGAATTAAAAATCAATTCTGATAATTACATACCGGTTGACGATGAATGTATACCCCTTGGATCAATTGAAAGTGTTTTAAAAACACCGTTTGATTTTACTAAATTTAAAAAGATTGGAAAAAAAATTAACACTGACCATGAACAATTAAAAATTGGTAAAGGATATGATCATTGTTTTGTTTTGAATAAAAACTCTGCTGTAGCAGCCGAATTATCGTGTGAAGCCAGCGGAAGGAAATTAATAATTTCTACTGACCAACCTGGAATTCAGTTTTATTCGGGTAATAATTTATCAGGATTTTTTAATAAAAATCAAGGTCTATGTTTAGAGACACAACATTTTCCTAATTCACCCAATTTCGAAAATTTTCCATCAACAATGTTAAAGGCTAATAATCAATATTATTCAACTACTTGCTATATTTTTTCAAATATTTAAAAACAAGACATATTAATATCCACAATATTTTTAAAAAATTTTTTTTATTATTGAACTTAACTTTAATTAAACTTATCATGAAAAATTATTTTTTTACACTTATTATATTTTTTTCTATTGGCTTTATTACTGCTCAAGAGGAAGACGGTGTTTCAAACGGAGCTACTTTCCTTCAAGTTGATTATATAAAAACAGTACCTGGCAAAAATTACGGTCAAATACTTTCTGAAAAATGGGCTAAACTTGCAGAAAAAAGAATCAAAGAAGGTACAATTGTTGGATGGGATGCATGGTGGAATATGAATTCAACAGATGAATCCAATCACGACATATTACTTGTTACATTGTTAACCGATATTGACAGCATTGGTGCTGGTGCTGGAATAAGCAGAGCTTTTCCAGATATGACAGATGATGAAGTTGCTGAATTTAATAAAAAGAATAGAGAAGCTAGAAAAATCGTTAATACAACTATTTATAAAGTTGTGGATAATTATTTTAAACAAGATTCAGTTCCAAAAATCGCTCTTACAAATTATATGAAAGTTACTCATGGGGATGAATTCGAGTATGAAAAAATGGAGAAAGAATACAAACAAACTGTAGAAGCTTCAGGCAAGGCTGGATGGGCAGTTCACAAACGAGTTGACAGATTTGGGAGTGGTTTAAATAACAACTATATGACTGTTGATTTTTATAACAAAATGTCAGATATGATGGATGAAAGAGCACCTACTTTTGAAATGTCAAAAGAACAAAGAGAAAAACATGATGAAATCCAAAAACTCAGAAGACACGTTTACAGTGACACCCACTGGAACTTTATATCTCTGAGATAAAATTTGTTCATTTATAAAAAAGCCTCCCAAAAGGAGGCTTTTTTTATTTTACAATATCTTGAAACTCAATAGGAGTTTTAATGTGTGGTAAATATTTTCTCAACTCCATTTCTTTTAAATTTTCATCTGTAAAAGAGGATTTATCCGCTGTATAAGCAACCCTCCATATTTTACCTTTTTTAGAATCGGAAATGTATACAGAACCATCTGGACCCTCAGCCAAACCCATTGGTCTGTATTTGGCGTCCTTCATTTCTTTTATTACTTCAACTTGAGCAAATCCATCAGCAAAAATCTCTAAATCACCTAATGGTAAACCTTCCTTAAAAGGAATAAAACCAACCAGATATCCAGCTTGTGGATAAGGTGATCTGTTGGTTGAACCATGAAAAGCAATAAAAGCACCATTTTTATATCTTTCAGGAAACATATCTCCAGAATAGAACAATAAATCATTAGGAGCCCAATGCGCAGGTAATGCGTAAATAGGTTCTCTATATTTAATTGATGCTAATTTTTTTCCATCTCCACCATATTCAGGTGCTACAAGTCGTTTTGATTTAAAATGGTCATAATATGTATATGGCCAACCAAAATTGTCTCCTTTTGAAATCTTCAAAAATTCATCTGATGGTAATACCGTATTATCCCACTCAGTATAGAATTTTGGAGCGTGATTGTGAAGATAGTCTCTACCATGATTTACTGCAAAAAGCTCGTTAGTATAGTCATTCCAAGAAATACCAACTACACTTCTAACACCGGTTGAAAATTTTTCTCCGTCAGTTAATTTTTGGTTTAATTTATTTTTATCAAATTTCCATATTGCGCCCAAAAGCTCTAGTTCATCACATGGATATCTTCCAAGAACTGTGGCCATTGGATCGTCATAACCTTTAGTCATATCTTCACAAGAATTTGTAAAACCACTAAATGTTACATACATATTGTTTTCATTATCAAAGGCAATTGATTTAGCATTATGCCATCTGATGGGAAAAGGATCTGTTAAAATTACTTCTACGGGCGAATCAGGAACTAACTTTTTTGGATTTAACTTTTGTCTATATATTACTCTTTCGGAACTGTAATATAGATACCCTTTGTTAATTTTCATTTCAGTTGCAAACCGTCCATCATTTGGATAATCACCAAACCTTTTAGTTATTTCAGCTTTGCCATCCCCATTATTGTCTCTTAATGCAACATTACCATTTCTTCCATAATCTAATCTCAACTTAACATATATATCTCCATTTTCATTAACAGCGATGTGTCTACTCTGACCAACTCCCTCATGAACAACCAAAGATTGAAAACCTTCAGGTAGAAATAAGCCACCATTATCATCATCAAATATTAATTCTAAATTCTTTGAACATGAAAATAAAACTAATGTTATAAATAAATAATAGAATAATCTCATTCTTAATTATTAAATTGAATGAATAATTTGTTAAAGGTAATAATATGGCATCAAGATTAATAATATTCTTATTTATTGTGTTTACAATTGATGGTTTTTCTCAAGGTTTAATGGAAGATAAATTATTACCAACAAGACAGGATAGTTTAAGGGGCAGTATAACACCTGAAAGAAAATGGTGGGATTTAACCTACTATCATTTAGATATTAAAGTGGAACCTGATAAAAAGTTTATAAGTGGTTCAAATACAGTTGGTTACAGAGTTTTAAATTCGAATAAAACGATGCAAATTGACTTACAAGAACCAATGAAAATTACTTCAGTAGAAGCTAACAGAAAATCATTAAACTTTAATCGTGAAGGAAATGCATATTTTATTGAACTAAAGCAAAAACAAAAGAAAAATGATATTAATTATATCAAGATTAATTATGAAGGATTTCCAAAAGAAGCTATAAGAGCACCTTGGGATGGAGGTCTTTCTTGGACTAAGGATGATAATGGAAATCATTTTATAGCAACATCATGTCAAGGATTAGGTGCTAGTGTTTGGTGGCCTAATAAAGATCATATGTATGATGAGGTTGATTCGATGCTAATCAGTGTAAATATTCCCAAAAACCTAACTAATGTTTCAAATGGAAGGTTAAGAAAAGTAACTGAACATAAAAATGATACTAAAACTTTTGATTGGTTTGTTACTAATCCAATAAATAACTACGGAGTTAATATTAACATAGGAGATTACGTTAGTTTTTCAGAGGTGTACAAAGGAGAAAAAGGAGATTTAGATATAAACAACTATGTTCTAAGTTATAATTTAGAAAAAGCCAAAGAACAGTTTAAACAAGTGCCTATGATGATTGAAGCATTTGAACATTGGTTTGGACCCTACCCTTTTTATGAGGACAGTTTTAAAATGGTAGAAGTCCCCTACTTGGGAATGGAACACCAAAGCTCAATAACCTATGGTAATAAATATCAAAACGGATACCTTGGAAGAGATTTATCAGGTTCAGGATGGGGCTTAAAGTTTGATTATATCATAATTCACGAAGGTGGTCATGAATGGTTTGCTAATAACATAACATATAAAGATATAGCTGATATGTGGGTTCATGAAGGCTTTACGTGTTATTCCGAAAATCTATATGTTGATTATTTCTATGGAAAAGAGGCATCTGCTGAATATGTTATAGGCACTAGACGTGGGATTTCCAATAAAAAACCAATCATAGGTCAATATGATATTAATCGTGAAGGTTCTGGAGATATGTATTCTAAAGGTGCTAATCTTTTGCACACTATCAGAGAACTAGCTAAGGATGATGAATTGTGGAGACAAACATTGAGGGGATTAAATGATGAATTTTATCACTCTACGGTGACAACCAAAGAAATTGAAGATTACATTTCAAAAAGTATCGGGATGGATTTATCAAAGGTATTTGATCAATATTTGAGAGATTATAGGGTTCCTGTTTTTGAATATGAAATTATAGATGGTATATTAATGTATAGATGGAATAATGTTATTGATGGTTTTGATATGCCATTGGAGGTAATAATCGATGGGGAAAATACTCAGTTGTATCCCACATTAGAATTCAAACAAATACCTATTATAAATCTATACATTAGTGTAGATGATGATTACTATGTTTTTACAAAAGATCTAAAAATTATTGCTAATTAGATAATGGTATTTAGTTAATGAAATTTTACAAATATTAAATTAAAATCGTTGAAATATTTAATTTTTTTTTTAATTTGAAAAATTAAGTTTCCCATTTTATGAAAAGACTCTCTCTTTTATTCCTTATTACCCCTATTTTTTCATTTGGACAAATTATTAGTCAGTATGTAGAAACTAATACAGGGTCCCATCCTAAACTTATAGAAATTTATAATAATACAGGTGCAACTTTAAACTTTGACGAAAGTTCCAGTGAAACTTGGCTCTATGTGAAGTATAGAGCGAATGGAGGTAGTGAAAGTAATAAGGAAATTATCAAAACTGGTTCTTTGGCACCTGGTGAAGTTATGGTTTTAGGACCATCAGAAGCAACATATGCTGGTGCAAAAACTCAAATTGAAACAAATAATCCAAACGTAAGATACATTGAAGAAACATGGTACTTCAATGGAAATGACCAAATTAGGCTGGAAAGAGGCGGAGTCACTACTGATTATTTTGGAAGAGATGCAAATTCATGGCCAACTTACAGTGGGGTTGAAACAAAAAACTCTAATATTTCTAGGAAAGCTGGTGTATTTACAGGTAGAAGTTCTTGGTGGCCTATGCCTGACGATACAGATAGTTCAAATGCTATTTCCTCTGATTGGGTTGAAACAGTTGACTTTCCGAGCGCATACCCTACCTCAAGTGATTTAGCTGCAGCTTTAGTTGGTGTTGGGGTACCACCTGATAATTATATTTTTGATGGAACAAACTGGTTAAGTTGGGATTCTTCTAATAATTCAACATCAACAACTGCTCCTACAGGTTCAAATGTTAAACCAGTATATGTAGCTTCTGGATCTGCTTCACTTTCAACAACCGGATTATCATTTCCAAGTGTTGAAATTAAATCTGGCGCAACTTTAACAGTTGATGCTTCGAGTGACTTGACGATTTCTTCAACTTCAGCTAGTTTATCATATAATTCAGGAAATTTAATCAATAATGGAACTTTAATATTAAACTCGGATGTGAATGGCTACTCATCGTTAAGAGTTGAAGGAAGTATGACAGGTAATCTTACTTACAAAAGATGGATAAACGATATTTCATCGGCATCACCCACAAATGCAGATCCTGGTTGGGATCTTGTTGGATCTCCTTTAAGCAGCGCTACAGTAAATACAACATCATTAGCTCAAAATTCAAGCAACAATAATTATGCTATTCAACCCTACAATAATCAAACTAATAGTTGGACTTCTACTAGTGGTTCAACTCTGGCACTTACTGATATGGTTGGATATTCAATGGCTATGCCCGAAGGAAGCCCAGGTACTATTGATTTCACAGGAACTTTGATAAAGTCACATCAAACAGTAACAATTTCAAATTACGTTGGAAGTGGTTCTGGTACGCAATGGAATCTTGTTTCTAACCCATACCCAGAATTTATTGCACTAAATTCAGCTGCAGCGACAGCTTCCGATGCATCATCAAATTTCTTATGGTATAATGGGATTCAAGATGGCGAAGATGTTCTTGGACATACTGACTCAGAAGTTGCAATATATTATTGGGATGGTGACGAATATAACACTGGAACTCAATCTGATGCTAAACTTTTTGCAGCCCCAGGTTCAGCATTTTTCGTTTCATCAGCTGCAGGAATATCAAATTCTTTAGATTTCAGAACTGGGATGAGAGTTTTAGGCTCTGATTCTGGACTAGCCTCCACTAATGATTGGATTGGAGATATTAATGAATCTGAAAATAGAGCAGAATTATTTGTTGAGGTCTCACAAAATGATTTTAGAGCAAAAACTGAATTATTTTTTTTAAATAATGTTACTAATGGGCTAGACCCTGGTTATGATGGCAGGCAGTTTCCTAATGGAAATAATACGGTAACTATATATTCCAGGTTAGTT
>CACLAD010000015.1 GCA_902604715.1 uncultured Bacteroidota bacterium | reverse complement strand
GTAATGATGAGAGAATATCTTATGGTGGATTGTTCACTCAGTTAGAGTATTCAAAAGACGATTTTTCAGCCTTCTTCCAAGGCTCTGTTTCTCAAACAATGTACCAAAGGTTCGATCATTACCAATATGCTGATCAGTCCCTAATTGATGGAACATCAAGTCAATGGACTGGAGAAGCTTTACCGGATGGAATTACTGATGGTGTTAATTCTGAAAAAGTAGATAACTTTGGGTACAATGCAAAGGCAGGTGTAGGTTTTGGACTTGGTGAAAATGGTCAAGCATATGTAAATGCTGGATACTATTCTAGAGCACCATATTTCGATAATATCTATTTGAATTTCACGAATAGAATCAATCCTAACACTTCAAATGAAACAATTATTGGTTTAGAACTAGGATATGTTTATGAAGTTGAAAACTTTTCTGCGAGAGTTGATGTTTACAGAACATCTTGGGCAGATAGAGTAACAGCTTCTTCGTATGTTTCTGATGATGCTTTATTTTATGAAATATCTGAAGGTGTTAGTCAACTTCACCAAGGTGTTGAGCTTGAGTTTTTTGCAAAGCCTCAACCGGAAATGCCATATACCATAAAAGGATTCCTTTCTGTTGGTGATTGGATATATGAAGGTGATGCTATCACCAGAGTTCAAGATGAAGATCAGAATGTATTAAGTACCGAATTAGAAGATGTTGATGGCGGTAAAGTAGGTGATGCTGCTCAGTTTTCAGCTGGTTTAGGTCTTGATGTTGATTTAGCAGAGAGATTATCATTTGATACGGATGTAAGATTTTATGATGACTTATATGCTAATGTAGGTGCAGTAAAAGAAAATCTTGAATTACCAAGCTATCATATATTTGATATGGGTCTTTCTTATAAAATGTTTGTAAACGATGGAACATTAGACGTAAGACTTAATGTTAATAATGTATTTGATAATGTTTATATCAGTGAATTAAGATCTGCAATTGCAGCTGGAGAAGGAACTGGCGTATTATACGATGGTATTGATACTGCAAACCAGGGTTATTTCGGATTAGGAAGAACCTGGAATGTTGGGTTGAGATACAACTTCTAATATTATTAGATTGTTTCTAAAAAAAAGGCTCACCATTTGGTGAGCCTTTTTTTATTTAATTTCTTTCAGTAGGTATATATATGGAGGTAAATGATCACTGTAACCACCTGTAAAAGTTCCATATGAGAAACTTCTGTAAGGATAACCCTTAAATTTACCTTTCTTGTTTATTAGAAATGATTTATTAAAAACACCAGCTTTATATAGCTGATAATCTTGATAATCCTTTTTTAAGAACTCTCTCGACAATATAATCTGATCGAATAATTGCCACTTGTCCCTGTACGCATTGGTTCCTATTCCATTTTCGACTAAGATTTTTTCAAATGGATTATATAAATCGTTTTTACCTACATCCTTAATTTCCTTTTTGGCCCCCAAAACTTTCTTTATGCTTTTATCAAATGGATCATCATTAAAATCCCCCATAGTTATAATTTTTGCATTATTGTGAATATTTCTGATTGAATCAATAATTAAATTATTTACTTCTGCTGCAGCAATTCTTTTAGTTTCATCAGCACCTCTCGAAGGCCAATGATTTACTATAATATGAATTAAGTCTCCATCAAGAAGGCCACTTACCACAAGCTGATCTCTTGTATTTCTTCTTTTATTAGAATTATTACCCGTAATAAACACATCATGGGAATTTGAATTTTTTACTACGAAGACGTCTTTATTAAAGATTAATCCCACATCAATACCTCTATCATCTGGAGATTCATAATGAACAATTCCGTAGTTGTGGTTTTCTAATTTTTCATTTGAAATTAAATCTTCCACAACTTTTCTATTTTCAACCTCACAAATTCCGATTATTGACGGTGGTCTTTTAGTCACCTCATATCCAATTTCTGAGATAACTTTTGCCATATTTCTAATCTTTTGTCTGTAAATACCACTTCTGTTAAATTTTATCTCCATTATAGGACTAGCCTCATCATTTTTATTAACATTATTTATGGTGTCAAAAAGATTCTCAAGATTGTAAAATGCTAAAGTGTGTATTTTAAATTTTCTTTCATTATCCTGAGCAAATAGATTAACCGAAATTAGTAATGTAAGTACTAAAAAACATATTGATTTAATTTTCATAAAAAGTATTTGTTATTGTTATTTAACTAGTAAATAAAATGTAAATTTAACTCAATTATTATAATAGTTGAAAATATTTATTGATATGCATAAAACAAGGCTAGTATTAATTATAATATTATTTATAAACTTCAATATTTTTTCCCAAGCTGAACAACAAGTTATCATAAGCGATACTATTAATGATTTATCTACGACAAATGATGTTGTAGATCTGTTTAGTATTTCACTGAGTGACGATGAATTGAATGATGATACTTCTGCTTCAGACAATATTTCAGGATTACTTAATTCATCAATGGATGTATTTTACAGAACTGCTGCATATGAATTTAGTTCATCTTTTTTTAAAGTTAGAGGTTTAGACTCTGATAATGCAATTGTCCACATTAACGGGGTCAAGATGAATAAGCTTTATAATGGTAGACCCCAATGGAGTAATTGGGGCGGACTTAATGATGTATTAAGGAATCAGGAGTTATCAAATGGTTCTATCCCTCTTAAATATAATTTTGGAGGAATTTTAGGCTCTAATAATATTAATATAAGAGCTTCAGAATATGGTGAGGGTGGACGAATTACCTATTCCTCCTCAAATAGAAGTTATTCTAATAGATTAATGGCAACCTATAATTCGGGCATGCTAGAAAAAGGATGGGCATATTCTCTTTCAATTGGTAGAAGATGGGGAAATGAGGGATACCAAGACGCTTCTTTTTATGACTCAAACTCCGCTTTCCTTTCTGTCCAAAAAATATTTAACAATAAACATAATTTAAATTTTGCTGCAATATATGCTCCAAATCGCAGAGGAAAAGTATCTCCAAATACACAAGAGGTTTATGACCTTAAAGGAATAAAGTACAATGAGTATTGGGGTTATCATGACGGAGAAAAAAGAAATTCAAGAGTAAAAAGAGTAGTTGAGCCAATATTATTATTAAATCATGATTGGTCTATTGATGACAAATCAAGTTTAGAAACCAGTATTGGCTATCAATTTGGTGAGATGGGAAATAGCAGATTAGATTATGCGGGTGGGGCTAATCCAAGTCCTGCCTATTATCAGGATCTTCCAAGTTATTTTTTAGCAGATACTGATGGACCTGATTATGAAGGAGCATACATTGCTCAGGAAAATTTTATTAATAATGGTCAAATTAATTGGAATAGAATTTATGATGCAAACCTGACAAACAATCAAGCTAACTTAAATGCTGCTTATGTTTTATATGAGGATAGAGTAGATGATACTCAGCTAACTATTAATTCTGCATATAATAGAGAAATAAATGAAAATATAAAGGTAACTGCTTCAGCAAATTATAGGAATTTAGTTTCCGACAATTTTGCTGAGATTTCTGATATGCTAGGAGGATATTCCTATTCAAATATTGATTCATTTGATTATTTAGACTACAACCTATTATCCCCCAACAGCATAGTATCTCAAGGTGATAAGTTTAAGTATCACTACCAGATGAGTGCTGAGGAGATGAGTTTATTTTCAATGATAAATTTTTCTTTTAATAAACTTGAACTCTATGTTGCAGGAGACATAACGAATACAACATACCAACGAGATGGTATTTTTGAAAATGAAGCAAATGCCGGGAATTCAGCTGGAAAGGGTGATGAAATATCATTTGACGGATATGGAATAAAGGCTGGTATCACATATAAATTTTCAGGAAAACATATTTTAGATTTTAATTCGGCATATTTACAAAAGGCACCATCTATTAGAAACACTTTTACTAATTCAAGGGTAAATCATAATGTTGTTGGAAGTGATATTAACGGCTTAATCAGTGATTCTCCTATCACTGAGGAGAAAATCATGTCTTTTGATGCTAATTATATATTTAGAACTCCAATTTTTACGGGTAGACTAACTGGTTTTTATTCTGAAGTTAAGGATGCAAATGAGATTTCATTCTATTATGCAGATGGATTAGTTGGGTTTGAAGATGACAGCGAGTTTATACAAGAAATCTTACAAGGAATTGATAAAAAGTACCTTGGAGTTGAATTTGGAGTTGAAGCACAAATTATACCAACTGTAAAGTTGAAAGGTGCTGCATCCATAGGACAATATACGTATGACAATAACCCATATTTATATCTTGGAGCTGATAATAATACGGTTGCGGTTGGATCTTCAAATTTAGAAAATTACAAAATTGCAGGAGGTCCTCAAAAAGCTTATTCAGTGGGATTTGAATATAGAGATCCAGATTATTGGTTTATTGGAATAACTTCTAATTTTTTCACAAATACATATGTTGATGTTAGTCCGTTAACAAGAACTCAAAATTTTTATCTTGCTCAGGATGGACTTCCTTTCAATGATTATGATATCAGCATTGCAAGAGAATTACTAAAACAAGAAAAATTTGATGACTACATGGTAGTTAATATGATTGGTGGAAAATCTTGGAAAATTGATGATTATTATGTTGGTTTTTTTGCAAGCATAAATAACATCTTAGATCAAAAATATAGAACGGGAGGATTTGAGCAGGGTAGAAATGCAAACTATCAGCAACTTCTTCAAGATACAAACAAACCTAAACGAGTGTTTGGCCCTAAGTACTGGTATGGCAGAGGGACAAATTACTTTTTAAACTTATACTTTAGATTTTAAATAATAAAAATTATGAAATTAATTAATAAAATATCAATACTAGCTTTTATTACGCTTTTTGTCTACTCTTGTGTTCAGGATGATGATTATTCTGTTCCTCAGAGTATTGGATTTGAAGAGAATCAAAAATTAGTTCAATTACTTTCTGAAATTGAAGATGGTTCTGCTGATTTAATGTCAATTTCTGAGGTAAAAAATTTATTTGTGAACGGTGAAGTAAATGAAATTGAATCCAATCTAGTTGTTAAAGGATATGTGTCATCTTCAGACTACACGGGTAATTTCTATAAAGAATTTTACATGCAAGATGATATAGAAAATCCAACAGCCGGGATAAAAGTATCTATTAATCAGGTTGACAGTTATAATCAATTTAATGTTGGTAGAGAAGTATATATTAAACTTCAAGGACTTTATGTAGGTGAAACTAATTCTGGTGACGGTGTAATAGCGATTGGAGGTGGTGGAAATGCGGCAGGTGATGAGATTTCTGAAATCTCTGAAAATAGAGCTTCTGATTGTATCTTAAGGTCGAGTAATAGTTTTATGCTAGTACCACCTGCTTTAAATTTATCGGATATTAATGACAGTCATATTGGCGTATACGTGAGTGCATTAAATGCTCAATTTTCAGCTGGACTAGATGGTTTAACATATGTTGATCCAGATGAAGATTATGATACTCAACGAGATTTAGAGAGTTGTGTTGATTCAGGAACATTAAAATTAGAAACAAGTGCTTTTTCTAATTTTAATGATAGCATGCTTCCAACCGAAAGTAGTGGAACAATTACAGGGATTATCACAAGAGACTATTTTGGGGATAATAGAGTTCTGATGTTAAATACTAAAGATGACGTAAATTTTGATTCTTCTAGATGTGATCCTTTATTTGCTGATGATTTTTCATCCAACAACTTAAACAATTGGACAGTGGTTAATGTTACTGGTGAACAGGAGTGGGAGATTACCCCATATGGAAACCCTGCACCAAGTGCAAAAATGTCTGGCTATAGTGGAGGTAACAATGTTAATGAGGATTGGTTAATCACAAATACTATCGACTTAAGTTCATTGTCAACAGCAACACTAAATTTTCAATCCGTTGTTAGATATAACGGCCCTACACTTGAAGTTTATGCCTCATCCAATTACTCAGGAGGAGATCCATCTACTGATGGCAATTGGAATGAGCTTTCTGTAACATTAGACACGGATAGTAGTAGTTGGTCCTCTTGGACTGATTCAGGAAATATTGATTTAAGCTCATACACTGGAGGAAATATATATATCGCTTTTAAGTATGTATCAACTTCTTCAGGGTCTGCTACTTATGAAATTGACAATGTGTTAGTTGTTGGTGAATAATTTAAATTATGTCACATTCAATTGAAAATAAATATGTGGGTGAGTTAAGAACCGAGTCAACTCACCTGAAATCATCTAATGTGATTATTACTGATGCTCCAAAGGATAATAACGGAAAAGGAAATGCATTTTCTCCAACTGATCTAGTAGCATCTGCATTATGTAGTTGTATGACAACGGTTATGGGGATATGTGCAAATAAAAATCAATTTGATTTGCCAAATTCAACAGCACATATAACAAAAGTCATGTCCTCTCACCCAAGAAGAATTTCAAAAATTATTGTTGAAATTAATTTTGACAAGAATAATCTATCAGAACAAAATATTGAAAAATTGAAAGCTGTTGCCAAAGGTTGCCCTGTCGCCCAAAGTTTGAGCTCAGATTTAACTCAAGAAGTAAGATTTAATTTTTAGTAAACATTCTTATTCTTCTTAATATTATTAATCCCATCTATCAAATGTTGTAGATGGGATTAATTAAAATTTATTTAGATACAATTATAAACTCAGATCTTCTATTCATTGCATGTTCATCTTTTGAACATCCACTATTGCAATCAATTTCAGGATCTTCCTCACCCATACCTACTCCAGAAATTCTTTCCTCACCTATTCCCTTTGATATTACGTATTGAGCGGTAGATTTTGCTCTTCTTTCTGAAAGAAATTTATTATATGATGCAGGACCACGGCTATCAGTATGTGATTCAGCTCTTATGACCATTTCAGGGTATTTTTTCATAATGGCAACGAGCTTATCAAGTTCAAAAGCAGCTTGATTTGTGATGTTTGATTTATCAAATTCAAAATAGATTGGATTTAAAATTATTTTCTCTTCAACTATTAACTCTTCAATTGGATATAGTTTTACTGTAAGTAGTGGAGGGTCAATATCAAGAAGTTTTATGTCAATCATTTTACTTTCATACCCATCTTTACTGACCATTAATTGAATTTCATCTTCACATTCAAATATATATTCTACAATACCTTCGCTATTACTCTCTTTACTATTATTTATTATACCAGTACTGTCAGAAACAGATGTTAGTGCTGAGTCAATTGGAGCATCAGTCTTTGCATCCACTATAATAGACTCTAATAAAATATCACAGAGTGGTTTAATTTTTTTGACAGCATAAACATCATCACTTCCAATTCCACCAGGCCTGTTAGATGAAATAAATCCGTTTGTACAGTCCTCACCCATTTTGAAAGCAAAATCATCAGAGTTGCTATTCACTGGAATACCAACATTCCTTACATTAGACCATTTATCATCAACATTTTTTGAGTAAAAAACATCAAGTCCGCCAAGTCCTAGATGTCCATTTGATGAAAAATAAAGATTATCATCACAGCACATGTGTGGAAATACTTCTTGCTCTTCGGTATTTATTTTCTGGCCCAAGTTAACAGGGTCTCCTAAATTACCATCCTCTTTGATTTCGGATTTATAAATATCATAATTTCCAAAACCACCGGGCATGTCAGATGAAAAGTATAATGTTTTACCATCACAGCTTATGGCTGGATTTTTAATGGAGAAAAAAGCACTATTAAACTCCAATTCTTCCACGTTCCAACCTTTATTAAAGTTACAATTACCATTATTTTTCCACGTTATTTCCTTTTTTGTACATCTAGTTGCCCGATATAAATTAATAACACTAACCTGTTTTCTGGTTGAACCATTTTTTATTATTGAGTCCTTGTAATAAGACTTAGAATAGTATGTTTCTCTAGCAAAATACATCGTATCACCACTGGGACTAAATGCAATTACTCCTTCATGATATTTGGTGTTTATCGCTTCTAAAGGAGTCTCATTAAGATAAATATCATTAATTACGTCATATTTAAAAACATCAAGTACATATTCTTCATCAGATGTATAATTATTGTATTTTTTATTTTGAGAACCTTTTTGTTTTCTACCAGAGGTCAAATAGAGTGCATTGTCATATCTAAAAGCACCAAAGTCAGATGATATTGTATTTACATCCTTTAAGTTTTGAACATTAAATCTTTTACCTTTTTTAATTATTTTATCAATATAGTTTGGAGTATTTCTAAATGCAATTGCTCTTGTGTCATAAGGTTTGATTTCTGAAAATTTAGACATCCAAATATTTGATTCTTTGTACTTTCCATTAGCCTTTAGCATCTCAGAGTATCTAAAAATAATTTCAGCGTTAGGTTCATCATTTATTATTTTTGAATACCATTTTTCGGCCTCACGAGTATTAAATATATTATAATATGAATCAGCCAATCTTTCTATAATATAATTATCAGGGCTTCTATCAGCTAACTTTAAATATTCTTCAGCAGCCTTTACAAACTCTAACCTGTCAAAAAGCTTATCAGCTTTCTTAGTTGAATTGTTTTGAGCAAAAATAGGCGAAATGCTAACTAATGCTATAATTAAAATTGTAAGTATTTTTTTCATATTAATATATTATATAATTAGAAGTATCTTGGTGATCTTGATACTTTGGTTCTAAAGTTAATATCAAAGTTTATAAATATTTCATGAGAGGCTTTAGTTAAAAAGCTTAGCTCTGATTGAATGCTATCGTAAGCATATCCAATCCGAATGGACGGAGAAACCAGAAAATTAATCATCGCGGTAATAGAATCATCGGTTCTGTAACCTAATCCAATTTCAACAAAATCATACATAAATAAATTTGCATTTAGGTCTAAACTTACAGGCGCCTCGCTAGCATATTTCATAAAGGCATGAGGTTTAAACTTAAAATCATTATTTATATCAAAAACATAACCCATTGCTGCAAATATGTGTCTAGTTTCAGAACCAATATTAAAATCACTACTATCGAGATGAACAGATTCTAATATATTTGGTACAGAGACTGAAACATAATATTTGTTTGGTTTATAGAAATATACCCCAGCACCAAAATTTGGAGTATTTTCATTAATGTCGTTTGCAAAGAAAGGATCATTTGGATCTATAAGAGATAAATCTATTAATCCAATATCGTGAAAAGTTCCTCCAGCTTTTATTCCAAATGCTAACCTATTTTCATTAGCAAGATTTAGGGTATATGAAAAGTCAACATATAAATTAGTTTCACTCACAGGACCAATTTCATCAGAGATAGCTGAAAATCCAAAGCCGACATTATTTCCTGCTGGAAAGTGTACATTTATAGTTGCTGTTTTTGGCGCACCATCTAAACCTTCCCATTGATCACGATACAAAATACCAATACTAGTAGCATCACTGGAACCGGCATATGCTGGATTGATCACATTCATATTGTACATATATTGAGTATATTGCGGGTCTTGTTGAGCATTTATTTTCAATGCTGTCAACACAATAAGAATTACTAAAATTGTTTTTTTCATAATTAGTTTTTTAGTAGTTAACATAAATCCAGCTAGTTATTGGCTCTTTAGTTGAATTAAAATATATTATATAAAAGTAGGTGCCTACAGGAACTATTTTACCGTCTTGATCAACACCACACCACTGATCAACATATTCATTTAATTCATAGATTTTAGTTCCATATCTATTGAACACTTCAATCTTATCAATATCTTCTCTGTCCTCTAAATGGTCAAGAATAAGACAGTCATTATAACCGTCACTATTAGGTGACAGACCTTGTGGTAAATCAACACAATAACTATTTTCATAAAAATCAACGTTAATTGTTATTGAATTCCAGCAATATGTTACATCATCAAAGACAGTAACAGTAAATTCTCCTGTCTCCTCTGTCAATTCATCTAAATAGTAGGTATTGTCAGTTCCTGTTTGAAGATCGATTCCATCTAGGGTCCATATGTATGTAAGTGAATTCAACTGATCACTATTTTCAATATTCACCTCCAATGTGTAACCTTCATTGGCACATTTAATTATACTATCTTCAACAGCAACTATTTGTGGAGATTGGAAGAATTCAACCAGTATATCGTCACCATAAGCACAATCTGTATTATCTACTGTAATTATTGCACTATAAAATGCTGTTTCTGTTACTGTGAGTGTGACTCCTGTCTCACCTTCTAATAATATACCGTCCATGAACCACTCAATACTTGAATTATTTGGTAATGCGCCAGCATCTAAAACTATCTCCTGACCTTCACACAGGGCATTTCCAGATGAAACAAGAATATCTTCCCCAAGGTCTAATTGGCCAATATCAAAACTTCCCCCATCAATGAAAACTGCAGAGTCATAGATTGTGTCTCCATCATCAGCTACAACTAATTTTATTGTGTAAACTTCATTTGGAATTACAGTTGCTGTTGCAGTCATAACTTCAGTATGCCCGATGAAATTGGTTGGACTAGTCAGTGGCGGAAGTCCACCCGGACCATAATAATTTGCAAACCATTCCGCATTAACGGATTCACATGAACCATTATATTGATCATCTCTGACCGTCAAAACCGAAACCGGATCATCTGTTCCAGGGACAATTGCTAGGTTAGTAGTATTTCCCGATGAATCTGTCAGTAAGAAAGCAAAAGCATCGGTGAAAGTACATTGAAATGTTCCGTATTCTTCAGCTGCAAAAATAAAGTCAAAGCTCATTGAATTTGAAACAGGAACAAATTCAAATTCTATAATTGATGCGTTATTTGTATCACCTGCATTTAAACCTGGAATAAATGCTTCAAGATCTCCATCACCAGGCCATGCGTATGTTCCGTCTACTAACACCCCACTTTCAGGGCCAGCTGCATTAGCTACATCACCAGATGTCATTATTAAACCATTTTCAAATGGCCATGACGAACCATTTGCTTCAAAGTATCCAATCCCGTTTGTGCTGCCAAAGTCAATTCCTGTACTTGAAGTAACATTAAATGCCTGATTACATTCAGAGTCAATTAATACATCAGTTACTAATTCTTCAATAGAAAATAATGTTGTACTGGTAGATATTGGTGGAGGAACCGTAAATACACAAATGTCAAATGTAAGACTAGAAAGTTCATTTGCTGTAAACGAGTATACCCTAACAAAGTAGTTGTCTCCTACTGTTAAACCATTAGCAGTACTATTGTTGTCATCACTACAATATACCTGATTTAAGTTGCCGCATCCGTCACCCTCATAAAGGACGTGATACAAGTCTTGAGTATCACCAATAATATTGTATAGTGAAATTGCATGATTTTCTGAAACCGCTGTAAATTCAAACCATACGTCATCATCGGCTGACCCACCACATGCATTACTTTCAGATGAAGGAGTTGCTGCAACTAAAGTTCCTGACCCAGAAGCATCACAACTTTCATCTTCGTTTGCTTCAATAAATATCGCACCACTACAATTATCATTTTCTGGTGGGCAAGCAAATAGTTGTATTGGGTTACTATTTATCACACAGTTTACATCTTGGTCATTTGAAACTGTAATTATAATATCTGTCAAGAATGGGTATGGTCCCATTTGTACAATTCCTGTACTACTTGTTTGCTCTGTGTTTGAGCTATAGTTGTCAGAGATTGTTAAAGATCCAGCATCGCCCATACTTGTAATATTTACATCGATTAGGAATTGATCTCCATTAGTACAATCATCGATAACGGTATATTCCGCAGACGGATTTGTACAGGTTGCACAAGCAACGGTCCAATCAATACCACCTGCATAGGTTGAGCTGGATGTACAGCTTATAGAGCCATCCGTTTGGAATCCAAAGTATATTGTATCCCCCGAAGATTGAAAAGAAAGGCCTGTTAAATCACCTCCGTTATCTCCTTGGAATAAAATACTCCCATCGGTATCTGTTACAATGATTATATCCCATCCTGCTTCTATTAGTCCTGAGTCGACAGTCAAGTTCAAAGGAGATCCATCTGAGCTAACATATTCAAATTGTGTGGTATCACCGTTACCATAACAGTATGAACTTGAGACTGGTCCAACACCACAGTCTACTAATGTTGTAGCACAATATTCTTGGGTTAACGGGCCACTACTTGAAGAGCAGTTAGCATCGTCATTGTTTGATGCGGTAATTTGTACATCAGTATTGTTATCATAAGGGCCAAATTGAATTGTTCCAGTATTACTTGTACTTGATGTATTACCTTGATTGTCAGAAATTGTTAAACTTCCGGCAGAACCTAAATCAGTCACATTTACATCAACAAAAAACTGTGGTGCATTTAAACAATCAGACACCACCTCATAATCAACCTGAGGATTTACACATGTAGCACATGAAACAATAAAAGTAATTGGGGTATAGCCTGATGAAACACAACTAATACTTCCATCTTCGACTACCTCTAATGTTATTGTATCACCAGAGGATTGAAAAGAAAACCCAGAAATATTACCGCCATTACCATAACCATTATAAAGAACAGATCCGTCAGAGTCACGAATTTCTAATTCATCCCAATTTGTTTCTACTTGACCTTCAGCAATTGTTAAATTTAAAGGAGTTCCATCATTACTTGTAAAGGTGTAACTATTATCCATACCAGTATCATAACAGAAAGTTGTTGAAACCGGACCAGTAGTACAATTAACAGTAGTATTTTGTTGTGAAATTATAAACTGAGCAGACAAAAATAATGCAATAAAGAATATAAATCTTTTCATAATAATTATTTGATAATGTAAATATGAGAGTTAGTCTCGATGAAATTAAAACTAGTATTTATTTTACTCATATACAAATAAAGTATTAGACATTAGTAGTTCATGTAAACCCATCCTGTTTTTTCTAAATTTTCATCATAAATAATATGATAGAAATAAGTACCAACTGGAAGTTTATTTCCTTCATTAGATTGACCCTCCCAATTGTTAGCATAGTTGGTATTGCTATAAACTAATTTTCCATATCTATTGTAAATTTTTAAGCTTTTAACGTCATAGCCCTTCAATTCAAATGTATCATTGTATCCATCGTTATTTGGAGATATACCTTCTGGAATAAGACATACAACAAGATCAAAACTAGTTGTACTATAACATTCAAATGCATTTGTATCTTCAACTCTAACGTATATTGTTTGTGGATTAGAAATATTTTCATACTGAGATTCAAGAGGGTTTATTCCGTTTAGAGCATCCTCCTCAGAAATATGATAAGTTATATTATAGCTATCAATATTCTGACCTTCCAAAATTATTTCATTTTGTGAATCTAGATCAAAAGTTTGATTATTGGATGCAAAAACCGGATCACATATCACAAACTCGCCAGGCGAAATCGCGTCAGGAACAGCACCCGTAACAACAATCATAAAATCAGAGATTGAGAAGCATCCTGAGTTGGAACCAATAGCGTCAACATGCTCAACCCTAGCATATATTTGTTGTGGATTGGACGTGTTAGTATAGTTAATACTCAATGCATTATTTCCAGATTGTGCATCTTGCAATGTTTCATAATAGGTGACTAAATATTCGTTTGGATCTTGACCTCCAAGAATATTTTCATTTTGAATAGAAAGGTCAAAATTCTCAATTCCATCATTAGAATTGTCATCACATGTGATTATATCATCAGTCGTATAAGCATATGATTCGGAGAATAAATTAATTTGAACAGTATCTTGAGCAGATGAACCACATTGTTCATCATATACAATAACTGAATATTCACCAGTCTCGGTTACTATTAATGAATTTTGCTCGGTGCTATCAATAAATTCACCATTTATATACCATTCAAAGTAATCTCCAAAAGGAGCTTCTGCAACAATTTCATACTCTGGAAAACCGCAAAACGTCTGATCACTTCCTAAATCTACCTCAATCTCTCCAATTGTAGATCCAGCCCCATCCTCACCTGCATTTGTTTGCTCAATTTGAATTATTCCTGGATTATTTGAGTAATTAGTAACAAGCAGAATATAAACCTCACCCGCTAAAGCATTTTCAATAGTTAAATTTTCAACACTGTAAATCGAATAGCTGCAATCAATAATATTTCCATATGGATAAAAGTTGGGATTTGAAGTATTATTTGGGCAATTAAAAGGATCAGGACAACCTTGATCTAATACACCATCTTCACAAAAGTTATATCCTGCTTCAAAGGGCCCCCATATTACAAAATCTACATCAAGTCCATTTCCAACTGGATTTCCGTTATCATCAAAAGCTGTATTTTGAGTAATCTGTATATCAATTTCACCAGATTCACCAATTTGAATTGTATTCCATGATGGATTTGGAGTTGTATATAAACATGCAATTTGACCAAGACTAGGATAGTCAAATATATTTGCACCATAAAGAGCTCCACCCTCCCCACAGAAATTTGTAGCATTATCACAGACTGTGTTATCAGGAGCATCACTAATACAAAGATCAAAATTAACATCTTGAGGCTCCTCACCAACTGAAAAAACACGAATATGATAAGTCACTCCAATAGTAAGATCAGTAGTTACACTGGCAGTTTCATTTACACAGTATAACTCTTCTAATGTACTGCATAATTCATTCCCAGTTCCAACATATAGTGCATGACCTAAATTGCCTGTGCTTCCAGAAATATTTTGTATTGATATTGATTGAACTTCACTTAGAGCTGAAAATGAAAACCAAACATCATCGTCCATGTCAGACAAACAGTTACTTTCATTTCCAGAGTAAGATGCTCCACTCAATGTTCCTTGTGTTGTATAATTGCATGACTGGTCAGCATTTACTACAGCCTCAATCGCACCACTACAATTATCATTTTCTGGTGGGCAAGCAAATAGTTGTATTGGGTTACTATTTATCACACAGTTTACATCTTGGTCATTTGAAACTGTAATTATAATATCTGTCAAGAATGGGTATGGTCCCATTTGTACAATTCCTGTACTACTTGTTTGCTCTGTGTTTGAGCTATAGTTGTCAGAGATTGTTAAAGATCCAGCATCGCCCATACTTGTAATATTTACATCGATTAGGAATTGATCTCCATTAGTACAATCATCGATAACGGTATATTCCGCAGACGGATTTGTACAGGTTGCACAAGCAACGGTCCAATCAATACCACCTGCATAGGTTGAGCTGGATGTACAGCTTATAGAGCCATCCGTTTGGAATCCAAAGTATATTGTATCCCCCGAAGATTGAAAAGAAAGGCCTGTTAAATCACCTCCGTTATCTCCTTGGAATAAAATACTCCCATCGGTATCTGTTACAATGATTATATCCCATCCTGCTTCTATTAGTCCTGAGTCGACAGTCAAGTTCAAAGGAGATCCATCTGAGCTAACATATTCAAATTGTGTGGTATCACCGTTACCATAACAGTATGAACTTGAGACTGGTCCAACACCACAGTCTACTAATGTTGTAGCACAATATTCTTGGGTTAACGGGCCACTACTTGAAGAGCAGTTAGCATCGTCATTGTTTGATGCGGTAATTTGTACATCAGTATTGTTATCATAAGGGCCAAATTGAATTGTTCCAGTATTACTTGTACTTGATGTATTACCTTGATTGTCAGAAATTGTTAAACTTCCGGCAGAACCTAAATCAGTCACATTTACATCAACAAAAAACTGTGGTGCATTTAAACAATCAGACACCACCTCATAATCAACCTGAGGATTTACACATGTAGCACATGAAACAATAAAAGTAATTGGGGTATAGCCTGATGAAACACAACTAATACTTCCATCTTCGACTACCTCTAATGTTATTGTATCACCAGAGGATTGAAAAGAAAACCCAGAAATATTACCGCCATTACCATAACCATTATAAAGAACAGATCCGTCAGAGTCACGAATTTCTAATTCATCCCAATTTGTTTCTACTTGACCTTCAGCAATTGTTAAATTTAAAGGAGTTCCATCATTACTTGTAAAGGTGTAACTATTATCCATACCAGTATCATAACAGAAAGTTGTTGAAACCGGACCAGTAGTACAATTAATAGTAGTATTTTGTTGTGAATAGGTATTTAGATGAATAATACCCAATACAAATAGAATTATATATCTCAAGGTAAATTATATTGATTAGTTATTTAAATATACAAATGGAATAGTAAAATTTTAGAATTTTAATTATCAAATTTCTTAATAGTTTTAAATTTGTCAACCAAAGCTGCAAATTAATTGGAAAAAACAGTACTTGTTGGTGTCATTACAAATGATCAAGGTTATGAAAAATCTATTGACTATTTAGAAGAGCTTGAGTTCTTAACGGTTACTGCAGGCGGCTTTGTAAATAAAATTTTTACACAAAAACTTAATAATCCAAATCCAAAAACATTCATAGGAGAGGGTAAAATAAACGAGATTCGGGATTATATTAAAGAAAATGATGTAAAAACTGTCATATTTGATGATGAGTTAACTGCAACTCAAGAAAGAAATATTAGTAAAATATTTAACTGTAAGATATTGGACAGGACAAATTTGATTCTCGATATTTTTGCTCAAAGAGCTAAAACTAGTTATGCTAAGACCCAAGTAGAGCTTGCTCAATGCCAATATTTATTACCAAGATTAAAAGGGATGTGGACACACCTTGAAAGACAAAAAGGGGGTATTGGAATGAGAGGTCCTGGAGAAACAGAGATTGAAACCGACAGAAGAATTGTAAGAAATAAAATTTCATTATTAAAGGAAAAAATTAAATCAATTGATAAACAAATGCATGTCCAAAGAGGTAATAGAGGAAAAATGGTAAGGGTTGCAATTGTAGGTTATACCAATGTAGGTAAATCAACTTTAATGAATCTATTATGTAAATCGAAAGTCTTTGCTGAAGATAAGTTATTTGCAACCCTAGACACTACTGTCAGAAAACTTGTAATAGGAAATTTACCTTTTCTGATCAGTGATACAGTGGGTTTTATAAGAAAATTACCTACACAATTAGTTGAGTCTTTCAAAAGTACTTTAGACGAAGTTAGAGAGGCAGATTTATTGATGCATATTGTTGATATAACCCACAGTAATTTCGAAGAGCATAAAGAATCAGTAGAAAAAATATTATCTGAAATCAATTCAATTAATAAACCAACAATTCTGGTTTTTAATAAAATTGATAATTATAAATCAGTGAAAATTGATGAAGATGATTTGATAACAGAGAAAACAAAAATTCACTATTCTTTAGATGATTGGAAAAAGACATGGATGGGTAATTTGGGGAATGATGTGATATTTATTTCAGCTATCGAAAAAAGCAATATAGAACAGTTAAAGAAACTTTTATATTCAAAAGTTAGAGAAATTCATATTACAAGGTTTCCCTATAATAATTTTCTTTACCCAGAAATTAATTAGATTTTTTATAAACAGGAACAGCAGAGCAGGCCTCTCCATACATGATACTCTTTGCTATTGGCTTAAGCTTCGTTGTAATTAAATGGTAAGCAGATATAGGAATTTTTTCATCAGAGCATCCTTTAATTATTACGGATTTATCGGAGTAAATAGTAAAGTCTAATTTATTTATGGCATTCTCAAAATATCTTTCATAAAACCTTTTTTTATTACCCATTGTAACTTTTTTTGTATGATTTTCTAATTGAGAAGAAACCATCATGTAAGCCCATGTAGGGATAATTGCATCAGAACTGCAATGAACGTAAACATAAGAATTTTTATACTTGCTCCAATCATGACTTAACACATTGGTTCTATATTCTTTCTCTTTTAAAAATAACCCCTCACTTAACCAGCATTTTATATCAAGTTCTAATATTTTTTTTGGCAATTCAATGTCATCCATATCAATTGTTACCAATCCACTTTTTTGAACTCTATTAACTATTTCTTCACTCATTAGATTTTATATCTTCGGTAACCTTTAGAGTTAGTACTATCATCAGTATGAGAAAATCTTATACTGTGATTGGATAGAGGTGATATTTTTTTTGATTTATGCAGATCTTGGTATTCATCAAATGAGATTTCTTTTCGCTTATTTAATGATTCGAAAAGTTTAGAGGTTTTAATTTTCTCTTTCCAATTAGCCTCAATTTCACCTTGAAAAATTTTTGCCTTTGAACCACTTCCATAGCTAATGAAGCCTACTTTTTGATTTTTAATTTCTGTATTGTTGTCAAAATGATAATTTAACATACTCAGTAAAGACATAAATACAGAGGCAGAATACATATTTCCAATAGATGATGATGCTTTTTCACCAGGAGCAATTTTACTGCTAACGAAGTTTTTATAAATATTTGACTTATATGCCTTTTTTATAAACTGCTCGTCGTTATCTTGGCCAATTTCAGCTAAAAGATCCTTGTATGTGATATCCTTTTTTATCCAATTTAGCCAATTATTAAATATCATTCTTCTGCCGTGAAATGCGTAGGGTAAATGAAAAATAATATGACTCCATTCATTCAAAAAGTCAGTCTTTTTGTTTTGTTGAAAATGGACAAAAGCCTCCTGCATTCTATCAACATAGCATGTATTTGAAAATTGTCCGTCAAATACAGGCTCGTCCTTAAATACCTCAATAATTTCACTATTGTTATCCCAAAAAGTGGACTCAGAGAAAATCTCCTCAAAGTCTTTTTCTGAAATATCTAAGTTTAATTTAGAAATAATCTCATCTATTAATTCCTTTTTATTAAAAGTTCTTCTTGGTTTAAAAAAATCATTTTCGCTTTTAGTGGCTACTCCCCATAAATTGTCAATGGAAATTAACGAGGGATTTTCAGAAATCAATAATGCTATTGCCCCGGCGCCTTGAGTGTATTCACCTGTGGAGTTAAGTTCGTATTTTGACAAATCAGAACTAACAACAACTGCATTTTTTCCTGGATTATTGGAAATCCAATCGATTGTATTTTGAAGAGCATCAACCCCGCCGATGCAAGCAAAGGTCAAGTCGGCTACATCACAATTTTTTAAACACCTTTCTCCAAATTTTTCAGAAAAATACTCTTCAACTAATTCTGTTGCATATGTAGCTGATGGTTTAGAAGCATCAAGGGCACTTTCTGTTCCCATATATATTCTTCCAATTTTTTTTGGATCAATATTATTTTTTTCAAATAGGTTAATGAGGGCATTTGCTGCAAATGATGAAGGATCTTCGTTAGTGTCAGCAATTGCCATTTTTTCTAATCCTAGACCCTTATTTAATTTTTCATAGTCCAGATTTCTATGCTCTGCTAGTTTCTCAATCGATAAATATATAGAGGGAACGTAATATGAAATTGCATCTATACCTATTTTCTTCATAATCTTATAAAATTCCTAATTCTAATTTTGCCTCATCACTCATTAAATCCTGAGACCAAGCAGGTTCGAATGTAATTTCAACCTTTACATCTTTTACTCCTTCAACGGTTTTTACTTTTTCCTCCACATCAACTGGAAGTGTTTCTGCGACGGGACAATTTGGGGTTGTCAAAGTCATCATAATTTTTACGTCAAAATCCTGATTTATCATTATATCATAAATTAAGCCAAGCTCATATATGTCAACAGGGATTTCAGGATCAAAAATTGTTTTAATCGTTTTGATTATTTTTTCACCTAATATATTTGGATCAAATTTTTCTTTACCCATTTAATCTAATTTTGAGAATGCAATTGCATAATATTTAATTTTTTTTATCATATTATTAAGCCCGTTGGCTCTATTGGCTGATAAATGTTGTCTTAAACCAATTTTATCTATAAAATCTGTATTAGCATTGATTATATCAGTAGGGTTTTGATTTGAAAATGTTCTAATCAATAAGCTAATAATTCCTTTGGTAATTATTGCATCACTATCAGCGTAAAATTTAACCAGGCCATCTTCTTTTTCAGCATGAAGCCAAACTTTACTTTGACATCCTTTTATTATATTTTCCTCTTTTTTATTTTCTTCGCTAATCTTAGGAACAGATTTGCCAAGCTCAATTAGATATTCGTATTTATCCATCCAGGTATCGAATATATCAAACTCTTCTACGATTTCATTTTGTATGTTATTAATCTCCAAATCTGATTTTTTATAAAATGATTTAATCGATATTAAGATAACATTTTTGAAGCTCTTTTAAGAGCCTCAATTAAAATATTAATTTCATCTGTTGTGTTATAAAAACTAAATGAGATTCTAATTGTACCGGGAATACCAAAATAATCCATAATAGGCTGTGCACAATGATGCCCAGTTCTAACAGCGATTCCTAAATTATCAATTACACTACCAATATCATAGGGATGAATTTTCCCAATATTAAAAGAAATTACGGAGACCTTTCTTTTAGATTCCCCATATATTTTTATTCCGTCAATTTCTGCAAGCTTTGAAGAAGCATAGTCAAGTAAATAATCTTCGTATTCCTTAATATTTGCAAGACCAAGTTTATTTATATAATCTAGGGCTATTCCAGAGGCAATTACCCCCGAAATATTAGGTGTTCCAGCTTCAAATTTATTTGGTAGATCAGCATAGGTAGATTTTTCAAAAGATACCTGGTCAATCATTTCTCCACCACCTTGATAAGGGGGTATTTTTTCAAGCCATTCTTTTTTACCATATAATATTCCAACACCTGTTGGTCCGCAAATTTTATGAGCTGAACAGACATAAAAATCAACATCAAGTTTTTTAACATCGATCTCAAAGTGAGGTGCAGCTTGAGCCCCGTCAATTAAAACAGCCGCACCTGCCTTGTGCGATTTTTCAATTATAATTTCAATAGGATTAACAGTACCTAATGCATTTGAAACATGATTTACAAAAACAACTTTGGTTTTTTCATTTAAAAGTGCTGAAAATTTAGAGAGATCTAATTCTCCTTTTTCATCCATAGGAATAACCTTCATAAATGCTCCTGTCTTTTCACATAGCATTTGCCATGGAACTATGTTGCTGTGATGTTCAAGTTGAGAAACAATTATTTCATCACCTTCGTTTAAAAATTCAGTAAATCCGTTAGAAATGAGATTAATACTATGTGTAGTACCCGGAGTAAAAATAATTTCACTGGTACTTCTGGCATTTAAATGTTCTTTAAACTTTTTTCTAGATTCCTCGTATTTTTCAGTAGCTAATTGACTTAATTTATGGACTCCTCTGTGGATATTAGAATTAAGTTTTTTATAATAATCTGAAATGGATTCAATTACACAATTAGGAGTTTGTGAAGTTGCTGCATTATCAAAATAGATTAATTGATTACCATTTACTTTGGTGTTTAGAATTGGAAAATCATTTCTGATTGATTTTATGTTTTTTAAAATTTCCATTTTAAATATCAAATCCTATTTTAACCCCCAGTTTTTTGGCTATAATATTATTGACTCTTGTTTTGACCTCAGGAATACTTACGCTGCTTAATACTTTATTTGCAAAGCCAAACATGAGTAGTGCACTAGCTTCTTTTTCTGGAATACCACGAGATCTTAAATAAAAAAGAGCATTTTTATCAAGTTGACCTACTGTACATCCATGAGAACATTTAACATCATCAGCAAATATTTCAAGTTGTGGTTTTGTGTTGATTGTTGCTTTGTCTGAAATTAAAATATTATTATTTGCCTGAAAAGCATTGGTCTTTTGAGCCTCTTTTTCGACAAGAACTTGACCGTTAAAAACACCAACAGAATTCTCTCCAAAAATCCCTTTATAGTCTTGGTAACTATTACAATTTGGTTCTTTATGATGAATAAGGGTATTGTGATCAACATGTTGATTTTCTCCAATAATAGTAATTCCTTTTATTGTTGATTCAATTCTTTCACCATTTTGAAAAATGCTTAGATTGTTTCTTGTTAATTCACCACCAAACGAAAATGTATGAAGTGTATAGTCACTATTTCTTTGTTGACTTATAAATGTATTATCAATCAATGAAGCATTTCTGTTATCATCTTGAATTTTGTAATGCTGTACAATTGACCTTTGATTGCAATATATTTCAGAAACACTGTTGACTAAAATACTGTTGCTGCTTAAACTCTGGTGCCTTTCAATAATTTCAACATGTGAATTTTCATCTACAACGATCAAATTCCTAGGCTGATAAAGGACTGATTCGTTTTTACCAGTAGAAAAATAAACTATCTGAATGGGCTTATCAACTTGAACATTTTTTGGAATATGTATGTAGGATCCTTCACTTGAGAATGCAGTATTGAGTGATGTTATCCCATCTTTTTTTGCAATTTTATCAAAATAATTTTCAATTACTAAATCGTATTTTGATTGAGAAAGTGAAGAAGATAGAATACAAATATCCATTCCATCATGAGTCGTTTCAGAAAGATGCGAACAATATTTTCCATCAACAAAAATTATTTTGTAGGATTCAATATCATCAATTAAATAATCTTTAATGTCTTTAAACTCTAAAGCTTCAGTAGTGGTAGGAAATAATTTATAGTCGTAATTGAGAGTCTTTTTTAGTGAAGTATATTTCCAGTTTTCTAGCCTCTTTGTTGGGAATCCCTCTTCCTCAAATTTCTTAATAGCTCTAGTTCTTATACCATGAACATAGCTATCAACATTTTTTTGTTCCTCAAATGCGATAAAAGATGATAATAATTTTTCTTTAAGCTGTGACATGTTTACTTATTTACTTCCTCCTTAATCCAGTCATATCCTTTTTCTTCTAACTGATGAGCTAAGTCTTTTGTTCCAGATTTAACGATTTTACCGTCAAATAAAACATGAACATAGTCAGGAACAATATAATCTAAAAGCCTCTGGTAATGTGTAATTACCAACACTGCATTGTCTTTACTTTTAAGTTTATTTACTCCGTTAGCAACAATCTTTAATGCGTCAATATCTAAACCTGAATCAGTTTCATCAAGTATTGCAAGTTTAGGTTCTAACATAGCCATTTGAAATATTTCATTTCTTTTTTTCTCCCCCCCAGAAAAACCGTCATTTATAGATCGAGAAAGAAATTTTTGATCAATATCTAGTAAATCACATTTCTCCCTAAGCATTTTAAGCATGTCTTTGGCAGGCATATCATTTTCACCTCTAGATTTTCTTGTTTCGTTTATCGCAGTTTTAATAAAGTTGGTAGTTGTAATTCCAGGTATTTCAATTGGATATTGAAATGACATAAATATTCCTTTATGCGCTCTTTCTTCTGGTGATACTTCTTCTAAGTCTTCATCTTCAAAAAGAATCTGACCATCTGTTACCTCATATTCTTCTTTACCCGTTATGACAGACGCAAGTGTGCTTTTACCAGATCCATTAGGTCCCATGATTGCATGAATTTCACCAGCTTTAATTTCAAGGTCAATTCCATTGAGAATTCCTTTGTCTTCGATTTTTGCGTGTATATTTTTTATTTTTAACATAATATATTTTTATCCTACAGAGCCCTCTAAACTTATTTCTAATAATTTTTGAGCTTCCACTGCAAACTCCATTGGAAGTTTGTTTAGAACCTCTTTGCTAAAACCATTAACAATAAGTGCTATAGCTTTTTCAGTATCAATTCCTCTTTGATTACAGTAAAATATTTGATCCTCTCCAATTTTACTGGTGGTTGCTTCATGCTCTATTTTAGCAGATTTATTTTTTGTTTCAATGTAAGGAAATGTGTGCGCACCACACGCATTTCCAATTAAAAGACTGTCACATTGTGAAAAATTTCTTGAGTTTTTAGCTTTTGGATTTATTTTTACAAGACCTCTATAACTGTTTTGCGATTTACCAGCTGAGATGCCCTTTGATATTATTGTTGACTTAGTATTTTCTCCGATATGGATCATTTTAGTACCCGTGTCTGCTTGCTGAAAATTATTAGTAACCGCAATGGAATAAAATTCTCCTATTGAGTTCTTACCCTTGAGAACACATGAAGGATATTTCCACGTTACTGCACTTCCGGTTTCAACTTGTGTCCAAGAAATTTTTGCATTGTTTCCGCAAACACCTCTTTTTGTGACGAAGTTAAATACACCGCCTTTTCCTTCATTATCACCTGGATACCAGTTTTGTACAGTGCTATATTTTATTTCAGCATCGTCAAGCGCAATAAGTTCAACAACAGTTGCATGTAATTGGTTTTCATCTCTGCTTGGAGCAGAACAACCCTCTAGGTAGCTTACATAACTTCCTTTGTCAGCGACAACTAATGTTCTTTCAAACTGACCTGTTCCAGCTTCATTAATTCTGAAGTATGTTGACAACTCCATTGGACATTTTACCCCTTTTGGGATGTAACAAAAAGACCCGTCACTAAAGACTGCTGAGTTTAACGCAGCATAATAATTATCTGTTTTTGGAATTACTGTTCCGATATATTTTTTTACAAGTTCAGGATGCTCTTTGATTGCTTCGTTCATTGAGCAAAAGATAATTCCTTTCTCTTTTAAAGTATCCTTAAATGATGTTGCTACAGAAACAGAATCAATTACAACATCCACTGCAACACCAGCTAATTTCTTTTGTTCATCAACAGAAATCCCTAACTTTTTAAAGGTTTCTAGTAATTCAGGATCAACTTCATCTAAGCTGTTATATTTTGGTTTGTTTGATGGGGCAGAATAATAAGAAATTTTTTGAAGATCAGGCTTTTCATAATTTACATTTGCCCATTCAGGCTCCTTCATCTCATTCCATTTTTTAAATGCGTCTAATCTCCAATCTGTCATCCACTCAGGCTCTTCTTTTTTCTTAGAAATAGCCACAATGATCTCTTCATTTAAACCCACAGGTAATGTGTCAGACTCAATGTCTGTGTAAAAACCATATTCATATTCTTTGGTCTCTAATTCTTTTTTTAAATCGTCTTCTGTATACTTACTCATAATTTTTTATAATGAAAAACTTTCTCCACATCCACAGGTTCTATTCGCATTCGGATTGCTGAATACAAATCCCTTGCCATTTAATCCACCTGAGTACTCTAAAGTGGTACCAGCCAGATACAATAAACTTTTTTTATCGACTACAATTTTAATATCATTATCTTCATACATTTTATCATTTTCTTCAATTTTATTGTCAAATTTCATTTCATAAGAAAGACCAGAACAACCACCACTTTTAACCCCAACTCTAACAAAGTCAGATTTATGGTTAAAGCCATCATCTTTCATTAGGGTTATTACCTTATTTTTTGCAACTTCTGAAATACTAATCACACCACTAATTTTAATCGAACTACAAATATACGACATAACCGCATATTTTTTTAAAATATTATCAATATTACTGATTTGATTAACATAGATTTAACTAAAAGAATGTAAATTTGAGGTCATGTTAGAAAATAAGAACAAAAACCTAACAAAATTAGAGGACTTAGGAGAATTTAACTTGATTGATCTCCTTACAAAAGATTTAAAAATTAAACACAAGTCAACTATAAAGTCAATAGGTGACGATGCTGCAGTTTTAGATTATAAATCAAAAAAAGTATTGGTTTCAACAGATTTTTTAGTCGAGGGAGTTCATTTTGACCTTTCCTACATGCCACTAAAACACCTGGGTTATAAAGCTGTGATGGTCAATTTATCGGATATCTATGCAATGAATGGGATTGCAAAGCACATCACAGTTTCTATTGCAATATCAAATAGGTTTACACAAGAGGCCATGGAAGAATTATATGCTGGAATTACTCTGGCTTGTGAAAAATATGACATTGATTTTGTTGGTGGAGATACAACATCCTCTGTCACAGGACTTACAATTTCAGTGACTGCAATTGGAGAGGCTAATCTTAAAGATATTGTTTATAGAAACGGAGCAAAACCCAATGATTTGATTGTTGTATCAGGTGACTTGGGCTCTGCATTTATGGGTTTAAAAATTCTTGAAAGAGAGAAGGAGGTATTCAAGGTAAATCCAAAAAATCAACCAGATTTAGATCAGTATACTTATTTGATAGAAAGACAATTAAAACCAGAGGCTAGAAAAGATATTGTAAGACTTCTTAAGGATTTAAAAGTCAATCCAACTTCCATGATCGATGTCAGTGATGGTTTATCCTCAGAATTACTACATATATGCAAACAAAGCAAAGTAGGTTGTGATTTGTATGAAAACAAAATACCACTGGATCCCCAACTAATTTCCACCTGTGAAGAATTTAAGTTAAATGTTACAACTTTAGCGCTTAACGGAGGTGAAGATTATGAACTGTTAATGACTATTTCTCAAAAAGATTATGACAAAATTAAGGGGAATCCAAATTTTACAGTAATCGGATATATAAAAGAAGAAAATGCAGGAACAAATCTGGTATTGAGAGACAATTCAATTGTTGAATTAAAATCCAGAGGGTGGGGCTCAAAAGAAGATTAAGTTATGTCTAAAAGAGTACTCTTCACATTAATGTTTAAATTGTCATTTATTCAATTCTTTTCAACCACTTATTATGTGGCACCATCATCATCGGGCGGTAGTGATAGTAATGCAGGAACCCTAGCTGCACCTTTTGAAACATTACAGTATGCCGTGAATCAACTATCTGCTGGTGATATATTATACATTAGAGCAGGGACATACAGAGAAACAATCACCATTGATGAGGATGGAACAAGCGGAAATTTAATCACCATTGAAAACTACAACAATGAGGTTGTAACCATTGATGGTACGGTTGATGTGACAGGGACTTGGAACGCCTACGGCTCAGTTTCTGGAGCCTATCAATTATCCTCCTATTCTGCAGATATTACACAATTATTTGTGGATGATGAGCCGATGGTTAATGCGAGATGGCCCAATGCTCAATTTTTTGATGACTCCATATTTTCTCACTCTACTTGGGCACAGGGAGATGAGGGTGATGACTCAAACCCTAACAGCGTGGAGGGGTCCCTTCAAATTGACGAGGATGTATTTGATCCTGGATCACTTGATCTTAACAATTCAATTGGAATTTTAAATATTGGCTCTTTTAAAACAGAAACAGTCCAGATTACTGGCCACACGCAGAACGGGGCTGCCGATGATGTAATTACCTATGGGTATACTGGAGGCACGGATGCTGATTATAGCACAACCTACAAGGACAAACATCATTATTATTTTTTTGAAGGAAAATTGGATTTCTTAGATACCAATAATGAGTGGTTTCATGACAAAACAAATGATATCTTATATTTATACCCAGACGATGGATTGAATCCTTCTACTACAGGAAGATCAATAAAAGCAAAAACCACGGATTACAGGGTTACTTTTAGTGGTGCAAACTATATCACTTTTAAGGGAATTAATTTTTTTGCAACAACCATTGATATTCAAAATTCTGATTATTTAAGTATTGAAGAGTGTAATTTTTATTTTCCTAGTGCCTCTAAAAGAATGCTCGGATTGACAAGTGGATTAGGCTCTAGTAATGTCACCTCTTTAAATAATAACTCTGACAACAATACCATTAAAAAATGTTTATTTGAAAATTCTGAAGGGGAAGCATTGGTTATTAAAGGGGATAGCAATACGATTGAAAACAATTATTTTCATCATATTGATTGGAGTGCATCTGACCTGAGTGGTTTGATGGTTTCTATATATTGTACGGGCGCTTCAAATACTTTCACAAAAAACACGATTCATACAACTGGTGCCTCAGCTACTGTTTTACCCGGAACCGCTTCTACTTTTTCTTACAACAAGGTTACCAATACTGGGCTATTGCAGTCTGATGGTGCTGTATTTCAGGGAACGAAAAACTATGTAGAGGGCTCAAATGTCCATCACAATTTTATTTACGATACGGAAAAATATGCCTTTCGCTATGATGCCCCTGGTGGCGACGCTTCAGAAGCTGGAAGTTATGGAAGAATGCATCACAATGTAGCTGACAATACCAATGGTTTAATGATAAAAGGTAACAATCAAATCATTGCTCACAATACTGTGATGAATACCATTAATAATAGAAATGACATTATTATTTTGGCTGAGGATTGTTCCAATACAAGCACATGGATGTATAATAATCTTGCAAAAAGAATCGGCTCGCACAGAAGTTCTCAGCTTTTTTCATTAACCTCAAACAGTCCAATTCCAATTTATGGAAACGGTGGAGGTTCCGATGCTGGTTATATTGAGGTGTCTGATAATTGGAGAGCCTGTCAAGCGGGAGATACTTATTTTGTAGGAGATGGTAATGGAAGCTCTCAAAATAACATTGATCAAATTAATGTTACAAGAACTGGACTTAGCTATAATGCCGACATCGAATCCTTATTAACTTATAATGCAGCAGATGGAAAATCTGAAGCTGATTACGTTCCAACTAATAATGTGACTGTGGTAGATGCGGGGATATCACCAACAAATTCAGTAAGCACTGGAGCATCTACTAGTGACACTTTAGATGATTTAGTTCCTCATACCAATGTTGGTTCAAATGCTGATATTGGAGCTTTTGAATATGGTGCTACAGCATGGAGTGCTGGCATTGATTGGGCCCCAAAATTTAAAAGAGCAGTCTGGAAAACAGATGCTAGTTCAACTGATTGGCACACGGCAAAAAACTGGTCCACTGGAAATGTACCAACGGCGGATGTACATGTTTTGGTTCCAACGGGAGCATCTAATTATCCTACTATTACTGGCTCCAATGCAACATGCAATAACTTAACGATTTATCCATCTGCAAGTATGACATTGAACTTGTCTTACACTCTCACTATTTCAGGGGATTTTAAAAATATGGGAGCTGCTACAATTAGTGGAGATATGATACTCCAATAAATTGTTAAAAACCCGTTGATTAAAAAAATACCTTTTTAAAAAAATATTAAATGTATTTAATAATTTCAGGCTTTGAATTTTCAAAATGAAAAAATTGGTTTACTCGCGCAAGATGTTCAAGCTGTCTTTCCTGAACTGGTAGATGAAAATAATGAGTATATGTCGGTTAATTATCAAGCATTAATTCCTGTTTTATTAAGTGCAGTGAACGAACAAACCAAAAGAAATCAATCCTTAAAACAAAGAATTGAAACTTTAAAATCCAAAATACAATGAAAAAACTTTTTACACTTTTAGCATTAACTATCTCATTTAGTATGAATGCACAAATGGACGATAATAGCCACCCCTCGAACAATTCAGCAGCAATTTATTCCGTAGCAATGGGAGATGGTTCATCAGCAAGTGGAACTGCTTCTACAGCAATGGGAGCAAGCACATCAGCAAGTGGAGGTTATTCTACAGCAATGGGATTTTTCACAACAGCAAGTGGAAACTTTTCTACAGCAAGTGGAAGTTATTCTACAGCAAGTGGAAGTTATTCTACAGCAATGGGATGGGGCACAACAGCAAGTGGAAGTCGTTCTATAGCAATGGGAGCATACACAACAGCAAGTGATTATGCTTCTGTAGTAATTGGACAATTCAATTCCTCTGGTTCATCTGTTACTAATAGTGCTTCATCATTTAGTACTTCAAATACGGCTTTTGTGATTGGAAATGGAACCTCAGGAAATTTATCCGATGCCTTTAAGGTACTTTTTAATGGAGATACTACCGTTAGCAATGACCTAACAGTAAGTGGCGATGTAGTAATTTCATCCGATGCAAGATTAAAGTCAAACATTGTATCACTTGGTTCTACACTTCCTAAACTATTACAAATAGATGGTAAGTCCTATGAGATGAAAGGCAAACAAAAGATTGGTGTACTTGCACAAGAGATTCAAGATGTATTTCCTGAGCTTGTTACAGAAGATGACAATGAAATGTTAGCAGTTAACTATCAAGGATTAGTACCTGTACTTATCAATGCATTGAAAGAGCAAGATGCAAAGTTAAATGAGCAACAAAGCGAAATAGAAATACTTAAACAACAACAAACAGAAATTGACGAATTAAAAAAAATAGTTAATCAATTAATTTCAAAAAAATAATATATTTAAATCATGAAAAAAATTACAATCATACTTTTACTTATTTGTGGTTTTACATACTCACAGAACCTCACAATTGAAAGTGGTGCTTCCTTAACTATTGAAAAAACGGGGACCGCAACAGTTGGAGGAAATTTTTCCAATTCCGGAACGGTTACAATGAATTCAGATGCAGATGAATTTTCAGCTATTAAAGTTTCTGGAACAACTTCTGGAAATGTTACCTACAATAGGTTTGTTAATGTAGCTTCATCAAATGAATGGGACTTAATTGGTTCACCGGTAGATGGATTATCAATTTCAAGTTTTGTTAGCACAAACACTTCTGGAACAGCAACTTTAGCCACTAATGGTTCTGCGTATGCTATTGGATATTATGATAATAGCACAGATACTTGGACAAACTACACGACTGGAACTGTTGGAGGTGCTGGAAATTTTGATATTGGAAAAGGATATCAAATGGGAACAGTAAGTGGGGGGACACAAATTTTAGCATTTACTGGAACTATATCATCAAGTGATGAAACTCAGTCTATAATTAACAATAATGCAGCTAACAGTGGTAGTGGTAGAAGATGGAACTTAGTAGCCAATCCATATCCAACATACATTAATGCTAATGATGATGCCGATAATACAAATAATTTTTTAACTACTAATGCTAGTAAAATTGACAGTAATTTCTTGGCTGTCTACGGATGGGATGCTGATGGTTCTGGATATACTGCAAGAGGGCATGACTATAATTCTAATGCCGCCGTTTATTTTGCACCCGGCCAAGCTTTTATGATTGCGTCTGATGATACAAGCGGTGAAAATATAACCATTGCTGAAGCTATGCAAACAGTATCACCAGCTTCATCTGACGATTTTATTTCTGGTGATGTGATGGAAAACACGGAAATATTTTTAAGGCTTTATAGTTATGATGAGCTTATAGAAGATGCTCATATAAAGTTTCAGGATAACATGACTTTAGGTCTTGATCCAGGCTATGATCTTGGCGATTTTTATCAAGAGGCAGCCATTACAACTAGGCTTGTTGAAAATGATGAGGGCTTCAACTTTGCTCACCAGCAATTGCCTCTTTCAGCCATGGAAAATGCAGTTATTCCTTTGGTTATAAATCAAGCTGCTGGTCAGGAGTTTAGAATTAACCTTCACACAGCTACCATTCCAGATCCTAATGTGTATTTGGAAGATATTGAAGAAGGAACTTTCACCAACCTTTATGATGGAGACTTTGTTTACACACCAATAAGTGATTTGAGTGGTGTTGGAAGAT
>CACLAD010000014.1 GCA_902604715.1 uncultured Bacteroidota bacterium | reverse complement strand
GAATCAAAATTTTATCTTAGAAGGCCTCAATTGCATTCTAAACCTAAATAAAAATTAATTGAATAAAACATTTTATATACTATTTTCACTTGTCTTTGCGTGTTTAACTGTTAAATCACAAAATAATACCTCATCACCTTATTCCTTCTATGGAATCGGTTCTCTTGATTTTAAGGGTACATCTGAAAGTAGAGCAATGGGAGGCGTTAGCGTATATAATGATAGTATTCATATGAATTTCAGAAACCCTGCTTCATACACTGGAAAAAATATGTTTTCATTTAATAATGAGGGAAGACTTGTAAAATTTACTGTTGGATTAGGACACTCTGAAACTGACCTTAAAAGTTCAGCAAATAGTTCTGAAACTACTAATACTAGTTTTGAATATCTAGGCTTAAATATTCCAATGGGTAAATTTGGGTTTGGTTTTGGTATAATTCCTTTTTCATCTGTTGGTTATAAATTACAATCGTCAAATTTAGATAACCAGCTTCAGTATAAATACTCTGGAAATGGAGGTTTAAACAAAGCTTTTTTGGGATTTGCATACCAGCTTTCTAATAACCTAGCTATTGGTTTTGATGCAAAATATAATTTTGGTAATATTCAAAATTCAGCACTTGAATATTTATATGATGATGAATCTTTACCTCTTGATTACCAATCAAGAGAACAAAATAGGTCTGATCTGAGTGGAGTTAATTTCAATTTTGGTTTAATATTTAGAGGAGGAATAACTGAAAATCTTGAATTACATGCTTCACTCGCACATTCCCCTGATTATAATTTAAGTTCAAGGAATAGTAGAACATTTGCTTCGGTTGTGATAAACCCAAATACAGAGATTGAGTTCCCTGTTAATGAAATAAATGTTGATCTAGAGTCTTTGGGGTTAGATAAGACTTATTTATCAATGCCGTCTGTAACAAGTTTTGGACTTGGAATTAGTAAGCCAAAAAAATGGTTTATTGGAGCTGAATACACTTCTATAACCAGTAGTGTCTTTTCAAATGATTTAATTAGCATTGAAAACAGTGAATTTGAAGATTCATCAAAAATATCTTTTGGTGGATTTTACATCCCTGATTATGCATCATTTAGTAAATTTTGGAACAGAGTTGTTTACAGGGCTGGATTTTATTCTGAAAAAACTGGATTAGTCATTAACAATGAATCCATAAATGAATTTGGCATATCATTTGGACTAGGAATCCCAGCTGGTGGTTTATTTTCAAATGTTAACACAACAGTTGAATTTGGTAAAAGAGGAACCACAAATGAAAATTTAGTTGAAGAAAATTTTGTTAATTTTCAGCTTAGTTTATCTCTTAATGACAGGTGGTTCATAAAGAGAAAATATAATTAATTATGAAGAAATTTTTAGGATTTTTATTATTGTTGTTGATATCTGTTAATGCATTTTCACAAGCCAATGAACAAGATATTAATGCTTTATCAATTTTCAGTGAATATGTTAAAGCTAAAAATTATGATGCTGCATTTGAACCCTGGATGGAACTTAGGGAAAGAAGTCCAAAGTTTAACAGTGCCATTTATGTTTACGGAGAGAGGATATTAAAACATAAAATTAAAAACTCAACTTCTGAGGAAAAAGTAAATTATTTAAATGACTTATTGAAATTATGGGACGAGAAAAGAGAACATTTTCCTAACAAGACCCCTCTTGGCGATATTTTAGCTAAATCTGCACAATTACAATATGATAATAAGAATGATTTTGGTCTAAGTAATTCTGAAATTTATTCAAATTTTGATAGAGCTTACAACGAGGACTTAAGTTCGTTTAATAATCCCAAAAATTTATATACCTATTTTAAATTAATTGTTCAACTTTATGATGAAAATCTAAAAAGTGCGGAGGATTTGTTTACCAAATATGATGAGATTTCTGAAAAAGTTGAAAAAGAAATTAAGAATTACACCAACAAGGTTAATAAATTTGTTGGCTCATCTGATGAAGAAGTTTCTATTTCAGCAAAAGACCAGAGACGTATCAAATCGTACAATAGTTTTTTAAAGGCATATGACCAGATATCTAAGGGAATGGAAAAAGATTTAGGCGATAGAGGTAATTGTGAAAATTTAATACCACTTTATGAAAATAATTTTGATGCTAATCAAGACGATGGTAAATGGTTAAGTAGGGCAATGAATAGATTGTATGGCAAGGAATGTGATGAATCTCAACTATTTGTCAAAATTGTTCAGAAAAAAAATGAATTAGAACCCAATGCATCAACAGCCTATTATTTAGGGACTATTAAAGACAAACAAGGAAATTCATCAGAAGCATTGGTATTCTACAATCAAGCAATCGAATTGGAAACCGACTCCTATGAAAAAGCTAAGATATTGTTTAGAATAGCTACAAACTTTAGAAAGAATGGACTTTACTCAAGGTCAAGGTCATATTACATGCAAGCTCTTGGGTTTAATCCATCAATGGGAAGGTCATATTTAGCAATTGCCCAGATGTATGCATCTAGTGCAAAAAATTGCGGTGCAGATAACTTTAGTCAAAGAGCAGTTTATTGGCTTGCATCTAAGGAAGCTATGAAGGCATCCAGAGTTGACGGTACTTTAAAAAGTGCCGCTCTCAAGAGTTCCAGAAATTATGAAGCAAAAGCACCTCAAAAATCTGAAATCTTTTCATCAGGTAGAGAGGGTGAAGTAATAGAAATTTCTTGTTGGATTGGTAGATCTGTAAAAGTACCTAATCTATAGTCCTTGAAATATTTAATTTCGATTTTTCTTGTATTAATTTTATCCTGCAATGGAGAAAAGGATCTAACATCTTTTTTAAGGGCTGCAGACATACCAATTTCCTCAGCTTTGGAAATAAATACAGTTCATACCGACTCAGGAATAGTTAGTAGTATCTTAAATAGCCCAAAGATGTTAAATTTTAGTAATGCTAATTTTCCGTATTTTGAATTTCCGACTAAGATTGAGGTAATTTTATTTGATGAGAATAATAATCAAACTAAAATTATTGCAGATTATGCAATTTCTTACTCAAATAGTGATTTGATAGATTTAAGAGGGAATGTTATTGTATCAACACATCTTATGGATACATTAACTTCAGATCAACTATACTATGATAGAGGTGAAGAATGGTTATTTACAAATTTTGACTTTAGATATGTTTCATCAGACAAAGACATTTACGGGAAAGGTTTTGATTCGGACAAGTCTTTTGACAAAATAAAGTTTCTAAAGGTTAATGGGTTTGTATCCCTTGAAGATTAATTTTGACTAACAACTTAGATTTACAATTAAATCTATTCTTTAATCCGATTAAAAATTATTTTTTTTAATTGACAATAAAATACTACTTTTGGCCACTACTTTTATTTAAAAAATATGGCAGTTTTAGGAAAAATTAGAGCTCTTGGACCTGTAGCATTAATAAGTGTTATTGGATTAGCTCTATTTGCATTTGTATTTTCAACAGGTACAGGTACCGTTACAGATGTTTTCAAAGGAGATGAATTTAATCAGAGTCGTGTTGCAGTTGTCAACGGAATTGAGATGGATCGGGCTGATTTTATGCAAAAGGTTGATAATCTTGAAAAGCAGAATAGGGGTTCTAGCTCATCAATTCAAGCTATGAATTCAATATGGAATTCGGAGCTAAAAAAACTTGTTTTACAATCTGAATATCAGAAAATTGGTATTCAAATTGAAAGAGAAATGATGAGGGATTTTTTAAAGACTAATCTGCTAGCTTTTCAGGACTTTCAAGATAGTAATGGCGAATTTGATGAATCGAAGTTAAATCAATTCATCTCTAATCTTAAAGAGATATCCCCTGAGACAATGGAATTACAAGGTTCCTTAGTAAATTACGAGTCATGGAACAACTTTGAAGAAAATATCGGAGCAATCGGATTAGAGGAGATGTACTATAGATTGGTTGATGCTGGGATTAATACAGCATTGTTTGAGGGCGAAGAAGATTACTTTAATTCAAATGATGTTGTGGACTTTAAATATGTTAAAATTCCATTTACAAAAGTTTTAGATAACGATATTAAAGTTTCAAAATCTGAGGTAACAGACTATATTAACCAAAACGAAAATAATTATTCTTCCGATCCTTCCAGAGATTTAATCTTTGTTAGGTTTGAAGAAAACCCATCCGGGTTAGATAAATCTGAAGCGAAGTCAAGTCTCAATTCTCTTTTAGAGGATAGAGAAGAGTATGATCCAAATTCTCAAAAAAATATTACCTATAAAGGTTTTAAAAATATAAAAAATAATGAGGAATTTTTAAATATTAATTCTGCTATCAAATTTTTTGATGCATATATATTTAAATCATCTTTATCACCCTCTTTTGCCGAAAATATCTATAATCTCAATAAAGGTGAGGTTTATGGTCCTTACAACGAAAATGGATTTGTTAAAGCAACTAAGTTAATTGATTCAAAATTTATAGCGGACTCTGCCAAGGTAAGACACATATTAATTCCTTACATGGGTTCTTTTAGAAGCGGTCCTGACGTTACTAAATCAAAAGAACAGGCAAAAAAGACAGCTGATAGTGTTTCTAATGTTTTAAAATCAAATAGGGGTAAATTTAATTCTTTGTTAAGCTTATCCACTGATCAGGTAAGTAATGAAAATGATGGAATTATTGAATTTGCTTACATTGATGGATTTGCACCTGAATTTAGGGATTTCTCTTTTGAAAAAAGAGTTGGATCCATTGATGTAGTGGAGACTGACTTTGGATTTCATGTAATTGAAATTCTATCTCAGGGTAAAAAGCAAAAGGCAGTCAAGGTGGGAAATCTTGCAGTCAAGGTCGAACCATCGGAAAGAACAAGAGACAGCGTATATAATATTACCTCAAAATTTGAAATTGCTGTTAACGAGGAAAATTTTAGAGAATATTCTAAAGAAAATAATATTAAAATTAACCCAGTCAATAATATTGGTGAGTTGGATGAGAATATACCTATGTTAGGTCAACAAAGAAGTATCGTAAGGTGGGCCTATGATGAAACTACTGACAAAGGTGATATTAAAAGATTTAGTCTACAAAAAGGAGGTTATGTAATTGCTATGTTAACCTCCATAAATGACAATGGAATGATGTCATATGATAAATCCTCAATTACGGCATTGCCTAAAGTGAAAAATCAAAAAAAAGCACAAAAAATCATTCAAAGTATAAAATCAACTACACTTGACGAAATTGCAACTCAGAACAATGTTGAAGTTCAAACGGCATTATCTGTAAATATTAATAATCCTGTTATCTCTGGAGTTGGAAATGAACCAGCTGTTGTAGGATATGCAATGGGTGTAAATAAAGACATTACATCAGCAGCAATTATCGGAAACAGTGGAGTTTTTTATATATATGTAACTGATAGAAGAAAAGCATCTTCTTTGGCTAATTATCAGAACATGATTAATATTATCAGTTCTACCAGATCAAGTAATGTCAGAAATAAAGCTTACAATGCATTAAAAGAAAAAGCTGAAATTGAAGACTTTAGGGGAACTTTTTACTAACCTAAATAGACCATTTCTTTTAGGGGAATTATTGTATTTAAACCCATATTTCTAAAATAAGTTAGGTCTTTATTTTTAGTTGTTACTAAAATAAAATCACCGCCCCAGGAACCAAGACTTTTAATTTTACCGTCTTTATATCCCATAAAAGTTGACTTTTGGATGGGGTTTTTTGAGATAGCTTTAGAAATTATAAACTCGTGCTCTTGCATAAGTTCTTCAAAGTGAATCAAATTATTACACTTCAAAAATTCATCACAAATTTTATTTATTTTTTTTATTGACTCAAATTTATTGAATTGACTTTTTGAATAATTTTCAATGGAAGTTTGTGTGTTTTGTTTTTTTCCAAGATAAATCAAAAACAGGTTTTCTATGAAAGGCGGATTAAAATTCGCTTTATTAATACAAATAGAATTTCCCATTTTATTATAAACGATTGGATGATTAACATCACAGCATGCAATATCATAACCACTACCTTTAAATGTAGAGAACAATAATTTATAAGGATCTACATTTGCCCATTTAGCAAGATTATTTACAAAAGTTGAAGACGATCCTAATCCCCATTCTTTATCAAAATTGAGTTTTGCAACAAACTTATTTCCTAAAATACTTTTTAGATTATTTTTTTTAATAATATGATTAAGTAGTGATATAATTTTTTCAGAAATTATATTTTCTTTACCCAGGTTTACAATATTATTATTCTCTACTATAAACCTATCTTCATACCATAGATTGTCATGCTTATCAAAACTTTGCCATTCAATCGTATTTTTATCACATTCAGAAACTGATAAATCTTGGGTTAGTTTTGCAGGTAATGCAATCGATTTTGCTCCGTCCATGACTAAATATTCAGAGCTCAACAAGACTTTGCCGTTACTTTTAAATAACATTTATCGAATATTTTTTATAAAATTTTCAACACTCGAACTGCTCACTAGTTTATCCTTAAAATACACAAGGGCTTGTTCTTTTTCCTTTTCAGATGCTTTATGTTTGTTCAATAAATTAGTCAAATGCATCTTCATATGTCCTTTTTGTATTCCAGATGTAACCAGGGATCTTAATGCACCAAAATTTTGTGCAAGTCCAACGGAGGCAATTATATTCATTAATTCATTAGTATTTGGATTTTCTAATATGTTTAGGGCTAATTTAACTAAAGGATGTAAATTAGTGACACCACCTACAGTTCCTACTGCTAATGGCAATTTCAATTCAAAATAGAATATTTCATTTTCAATATAGGCATTTGACAAGCTTTTGTATTTTCCTATTGATGCATAAGCATGTGCACCTGCTTCAATTGCTCTAAAATCATTTCCAGTGGCTATTGCAACGGCATCAACCCCATTCATAATCCCTTTATTATGTGTTACAGCTCTGTGTATATCATTATTTGCAATTTCTACTGCTTTAACGAATCTGCTGGCAAAATTTTTGGTTTCAGGTTCAAGCTTGTTCAGTTCTGAAACACTACAGCTTAAGGAGGATTTAACAATACAGTTTGGGACATAATTTGATAAAATACTCATAATAATTTCAACATCTTTCTCTTTTAACTCTTTTCTGTTAAATTTTGTGATTGAATTACAAAAAGTTTTCGAAAAATCTTCTAAGCACGAATTTATAAAGTTTGCACCCATGGCATCAACCGTATTAAATGTGCTAAAAATCTGAAAATATCCACTTAAATCTGATGTTTTATCTATTAATTTAATATCATTAATACCTCCCCCTCTTGATTCCATCTTTTTGGTTAAATACTTAGAGTTTTTAAATAATAATGGCTTTACAAAATCAAAGTATTCACTAATTATTTTTTTATCTCCGTGAAAAATGAAATGTACCTGACCAATTTTTTCTTCATTGATTACTTCAGCTTTAAAGCCGCCATGCTTCATCCAGAATTTTGCAGCTTTACTAGAAGCTGCAACTACCGAACTTTCCTCAATAGTCATTGGTACCGAATAAATTTTTTCATTAATAAGGAAATTAGGGGCAACTGCGAATGGTAAATAATAATTTGAAATTGTATTTTCAGAAAATTCATCATGCAACTTTTGGAGGTTGCTGTCAGAGTTCCAATATTGGGTAAGTATGTTTTTTGCTGAATCACTATTTTGAAAGCATGTACTGGTTAACCATTCAATTTTTTCATCTTTTGATAGTTTTGAAAAACCTGTTATTTCTTCAGACATTATAGGATTTTTTACAAATCAAAGATAATACACTTGACTTTAAATTATTATGAATAATTTATTAATGATTAAATTAATATAATTAGGTAAAATATAATATTTTAGTGTAATCTAAAAAATAAATTATGACAACCAATTCACTAACACAGGAAAAAACAATTTTTGGACATCCAGCAGGATTATACATTTTATTCTTCGTAGAAATGTGGGAAAGATTTTCGTACTATGGTATGAGAGCAATTTTAACTCTATATCTTGCTGCTCCCGTAATAATGGGTGATCCTCAATCGGGTTTTGGTTGGACAAATGCTGAAACACTTTCATTTTATGGCACATACACAATGTTTGTCTACTTGATGTCAATACCTGGTGGATGGGTAGCTGACAAATATATTGGACAAAAAAAGGCAGTAATGCTTGGTGGAATTTTACTTTGCTTTGGTCACGGGGTTTTAGCGATAGACACTGAGTGGGCATTTTTTACTGGACTAATACTTATTGTAGTGGGTGTTGGATTTTTAAAGCCCAACATCTCGACAATGGTAGGTGGTTTGTATAAGAAAGGCGATAATAAAAGGGATACCGGTTTTTATATTTTCTATATGGGTATAAATATTGGTGCTTTTCTTGGTGCATTAACCGTGGGAGCTGTTGCTGCAAAATATGGATGGCACTATGGATTTGGTTTGGCTGGTATTGGAATGGCAATTGGTCAACTAGTATATTTTTATGGTCTTCAGTATTTGGAGGGTATCGGTGAATTCATTGGAAGTGATAAATCTCCAGATAAAGAGTTAATGAATAAACCTTTATCGAGAGTTGAAAAGGACAGAATGATTGTGTTATTGTTGTCATTCTTAATCATAATTGTTTTCTGGGGAGCCTTTGAGCAAGCAGGCGGACTCATGAGTCTTTACACTGAACAAAAAACAGACAGAACACTTTCTGTTTCATTACCATTTATTGGAAATGAGGTGCCTGCAGCAATATTTCAATCAATTAACGCCTTTTTTATAATAATATTTGCTACAATAGTTGCAAAGTTTTGGAGTGATTGGGCAAAAAAGGGTAAGGAATCTTCTTCTTTGTTTAAAATGGCTATCGGATTAATTATAATGGCTTTTGGTTTTTTCTTTATGACTAAAGCTTCAACAGAGGTTGTTATGGAAGGTGATGAAGTTGTTCAAAAATCTGCAATGATATGGCTAGTTTTAGCATATTTGTTTCATACAATCGGTGAGTTATGTGCTTCACCTGTTGCTTTATCATTTATCACAAAATTAGCACCAGTAAAATATGCTGCCTTTATGATGGGGGCATATTTTGCAGCTACAGGTTTAGGTAATAAAGTTGCTGGGGCTGTTGGACAGCTATCTGAAGGTGCTGGAGAATTTCAGGTATTTACAGGGATCGCTATATTCTGTACTTTATTTGGAATACTGGTTTTACTTCTGTTAAAGCCTCTTAAAAGACTAACACATGGGGCAGAAGAAATGGATAGTTAATCATGAATAACAATGATCAATTTTTTAGTAAAACAGTTATAGGGCACCCTGCAGCATTATTTGTTTTATTTTTCACCGAAATGTGGGAAAGATTCTCTTATTATGGAATGAGGGCCATTCTTGTCATATTTCTTACGGGCACTATTCTTGGTGACAATCCAGGTTGGGGTTGGAGTTCATCAGCTGCATTATCTTTGCTTGGCACATATGCTATGTTTGCTTATTTAGCTCCTCTTGCAGGTGGGTGGCTAGGAGATAAAAAAATTGGTTACAGAAATTCTGTTGTTATTGGTGCATTAGTTATGACATTAGGCCATGCATCAATGGCTATTGAAACTCCTACTTTTCTTTACATAGGCATATCATTACTTGTTGTGGGAACCGGTTTTTTTAAACCAAATATCACCTCCATAATTTCTAAAATGTACGAAGGAAGAGATGATAAAAAAGACGGGGCTTTCAATATATTTTACATGGGTGTTAACGCTGGAGCTTTTCTAGGAATTATGCTGTGTGGATGGGTTGGTGAAAAAGTAGGTTGGTCATTCGGATTTGGATTGGCTGGAATATTTATGCTTTTGGGTATGATCCAGTTTTATTTTGCTCAACCTTTATTTGGTAAAATTGGTGATCCCCCTTCTAGATCTGATGAAAAGATCATAATTAAAAAAGATACAAAAGAGAAACTAAATCCTTTTCTACCAATAGATATTTTATTGATTTTAATTTTTGTTGTCAGCGCACTTATATTCATTATAAATGATCCTCTAAGTAAAATTGGTGGTATTGATATCTTGAGTTTCACTTATTTTGGGATGGAAAACTCGTTGTTTTTTGCACTTGTAGCATTTATAGCTTTTATAGCCTTATTGCTAGTGCGGATCCCAAGATATACACCTATCGTCCGAGATCGAATGATTGTGTTTACAATATTTTGTATTTTCACTGTTTTCTTTTGGGCCGCATTTGAGCAAGGGGCAGGTTCTTTACCCCTGTATACAAGGGACTTTACTGACCGTTTTCTAGAAGGAAACTCAGCTATAATTTTTAAAATTGTGGACATTTCGGTTACGGTTATTCCGCTTTTGATCATCACCTATGTTTTAATAAGCCTATTCAAAAAAACTTTTACCGAAATTCTATTTTCAAACTTAGTTCTAGGATTAAGTTTTATAATTGTTTGGGGAATTATAATATTTAAAATATACAATGAGTCACAAGCTACATCCACCGAGGTTCCAATTACTTGGTTTGCAATTTTAAATTCACTTTTTATAATTGTATTTGCACCGCTATTTGCTAAGTGGTGGGATAGTAGCTACAATCCCCCAGCATCTGTTAAATATTTTTTAGGCTTAGCACTATTAGGTATTGGATTTGGATTTTTAGCCTTTGGTGCCAGAAATGTGCCATCAGGTGCTGATAGCGCTAGTTTAAGTATGATTTGGTTAGTTTTAGCATATTTATTTCACACTCTTGGTGAGTTATGTTTATCTCCAATGGGACTTTCCTATTTGAGTAAACTAATCCCTGCAAGAATGATCGCTTTTATGTTTGGGGTATATTACCTAGCAGTTGCCATCGGAAATAAGTTAGCTCATTATATTGGAGGAGATATTGATAAAATTACACAAGAGTATAGTTTATCTGGTTTCTTTATGATATTTACTGTGATTCCGATAGGTCTTGGAGTAGTTTCTCTATTATTACACCCATTGATTAAAAAATCAATGCACGGAATTAGATAAATTTCTTTTCTTATTTTTGTCAAATATTAAAATTGCATGAGATTAGCATTATATATAAAAATCATATTAGTTTGTTTTTTTTCTGTTGAATCTCTTCTATCACAGGAAATAAAGTGGATATCACTAGAAGATGCTGTTTACCTTCAAGAAGCTGCTCCTAGAAATATAATTATTGATATGTATACTAACTGGTGTGGTCCATGTAAATTGCTTGACAGAAATACATTTGCGAATAAAGATGTCGCAAGATATATTAATGACAATTTTTACGCTGTTAAATTTAACGCAGAAGGTAATGATATTGTGAATTTTAAAGGTTACACATTTGAGAATCCAAACTATGATCCAGCTAAGGCAAATAGAAGGAATAGTAGTCATCAATTAAGTCAAGCATTTAGAATCCAAGCTTTTCCTACAATTGTATTTCTGGATAAATCATCTAATTTATTGCACAAACTTAGAGGTTACAAAACCCCGAAACAGTTAGAGGTTTATTTAAAACTTTTCACTGATGAGAATTATAAAAATTATAATTCTCAAGAAGAATTTAATAAGTTTTTTGAGTCTTTTGTTTACGAATTTGGCTCTAGGTGATAATTAATTATTTTTTTTGCTGTTTCTTTGCTAGCCCCCCTTTTATTCAACAAATTTTCTAACTCATTATAATATCCAATCACTTTGTCTTTTCCCTCTTGATTGAGGATAACATTAAGTTCCTTTACTATATTTTTAGTATTTAAATCATTTTGAATTAGCTCTTTTACAGCCATTTTATTAAGTATGAGATTAACAAGAGAAATAAACTTTAGATTTCTTAGTAAAAATTTTCCGATTAGAATTGAAATCCAGCTTGATTTGTAGCAAACAATTTGAGGTGTTTTAATGAGTGCAGCCTCTAAAGTTGCTGTCCCAGACGTTACTAAGGCAGCTGATGATCTTTCAAGAATATTGTAGGTTTGATCTATAACAATATCAACATTTTTATAATCACCTCTTTGCATAATCTTTTCGTAAAATGACTTATTTTTTGATGGAGCAGCGCAGATTGTAAATTGATAGTTTTTAAAATATTTTGTCACGCTAAGCATTACTGGTAATATTTTATTAATCTCTTGGTCTCTACTGCCAGGTAGTAGAGCAATTAACTTTTCTCTATTTGAATTTTCTTTTACATTTTGTTTCAAAACATCTAATAATGGGTGCCCCACATATACCACATCGTATTTCAATTTTTTATAATATTCTTTTTCAAATGGGAGAATTACAAACATTTGATCAATAACTTTTCTGATAGTTTTAATCCTATTTTCCTTCCATGCCCAAAGTTGTGGAGATATATAAAAATGATTAATAAAGTTTTTAGATTTTGCCCATTTTGCAATCCTCATATTAAAGCCAGGAAAATCTACATAAATAATTGCATCTGGCTTATACTCCAAAATATCCTTCTTACAAATTGAAATATTATTTAATATTTTCCCTAAATTCATAAAAACTTCATAGAAACCCATGTATGAATAGTTCTTGTAATGTTTTACAAGATTATTACTTTGTTCTTTTAAAAGATCTCCTCCCCAGCATCTGAATTTTGGATTAGGATCTAACTTTTTTATCTCCTTAATCAGATTAGAACCATGTAAATCACCTGAAGCTTCACCTGCTATTATATAATATCTCACTAAAAATTATTTATATATACGGTTAATATAGCAATTACAAATGTAGCCAATAGAACACCTTTAGCTCTTTCATCATAGTCATATTTTAAAAAAATAAAAAATATAATAAGGTTTAAAATAGCACCAAGACTTATCAATTTAGTTATAGAGTTATCTAGAAATGAATCATTGATAATTTTAAAAATATTTGAACAGCTAATTTCCCTGAATAAAATGATTATTATAATAATCAACCCTAAAAAGTTTACTAAGAAACCACTAAGTAATCCAAAAAAAACTTCTTTTTTATTCAATTGAATTTCCATTTTTTAAGTTCATCTAAATCAGCGTGTGAGGTCATATCATAACTAATTGGAACAACAGAAACATATCCTTTTTCAAGAGCCCACTCATCAGTATCTTCACTATTATCTTGATTAATAAAATTTCCAGTTAACCAATAGTATTCTTTTCCTAGTGGACTTGTTCTTTTGTCATACGTGTCTTGCCAATAACCTTTTGCCTGTCTACAAATTTTAATTCCTTTGAACTGTTTTATTTTTGACGGGAAATTTACATTTAATATAAGACTGGATTTTTTCTGATTTAAAACATTCTGAGAAATTTTCTTGATGTAATCTTTACATGCTTCAAAATCCGCATCCCAACTATAATCCAACAGAGAAAAACCTATTGATTTAATACCTTCAATACCAGCCTCTATTGCAGCACTCATTGTCCCTGAGTAAATAACATTGATAGATGAGTTAGCTCCGTGATTTATTCCTGAGACACATAAATCAGGTTTTCTTTCTAGTATTTCACGAATTGCAAACTTTACGCAATCTGCAGGAGTTCCAGAAATACTATATTCAGTCTGAGGCCCATCGTCAATTTTTTCCTTTTTTGAATAAAGTGTATCACTAATAGTAATGGCATGACCCATTCCGCTTTGAGGACTATCAGGAGCAACTACAACAACTTCACCAAGTTTATTCATGACATGAATTAGTGTTCTAAGGCCAGGAGCTGTTATTCCATCATCATTTGTAACAAGTATTAGAGGTTTTTTCATATTTAAATATATGAACACAAAATTACACAAATAAATATTTAACTACTTTAACAAAAAATTATAAATATGCTCATATTCTTTGGCTTAGAATTTGATTATTTTTATTGCTCATGAAAAAAAATCTTTTTACTTCATTAATTGCGTTTATAATGTGCTTAGCATCTTGCAGTTTTGTGTCTAAGGATTTTGATACAAGTGACAAAGACAGTCTTGTTATTCAATTAATCACTTATGTACTAGATCAGGCCCATTACCTTGATAAAGAAATTGATGACGATTTTTCTGAAAAGGTTTATGACACATTTCTTGAAAATTTGGACCCTTATAAAAGATATTTTTACGCCTCAGACGTTCAAGAGTTTTCAAAATACAAATACAAAATAGATGATGCTTTTAAAAATCCAAATTTCGATTTTTTTGACTTAGTTTATTCAAGATATATTGAGAGGATGTCAGAGTCCGAAAAAATATTTAATAAGGTTCTTTCAACTCCTTTTGATTTTTCAAAGAATGAAGTTTGTGAGTGTGATTTCGAAGTTTTAGAATATGTTCAAACCAATGATGAATTATATGATAGGTGGAGAAAACTTCTGAAAATTTACGTAATTGAGAACTACCACAATGAAATTGAGGACGATAAAAGAAAGCTTCAAAACGATAGTCTATTTCAAACTAGAAATCTTGAATTAATTGAAAAAGAAACCAGAGAATCTTTAAGTGAAACAATGACCCAGAATTACAGATTTGTTTCAGAAGAAATGCAAAGATCAGATTGGCTTTCAGTTTATATTAATTCTTTCTTGTCCCAATACGATCCCAATACTTCATATCTCGATCCTGAGTCTAAAGACAGATTCGATGTTGATATGTCTGGTAATTATGCTGGTATTGGAGCTAGATTACAGAAAAAAATTGATAAAGTTGAGATAACTGAAGTTATTTCTGGGGGTCCTGCATGGAGAGATAATATTTTAGAGAAAGGTGATGCAATATTGAAAGTTAGGCAAGATGATCAACAAGAGCCTGTAAGTATTTTAACAATGAGACTCAGTGAGGCTGTAAAATTAATTAAAGGTAAAAAAGGAACCAAAGTACATTTAACTGTAAAAAAAGATGATGGATCAATTTCTGAAGTTACCGTAAAAAGAGATATTGTTCAACTAGAGGAAACCTACATTAAATCCTCAATTGTTGAAAAAGACAACAATAGTTATGGTATAATTAATATTCCAAAATTTTATATTGATTTTGATAATCAAAACAATAGAGATGCTGCGAAAGATCTCAGAACTGAGATAGAAAGGTTAAAGGAGCAGGGAATGAAAGGTTTGGTAATTGATCTTCGAAATAATACCGGTGGTGCCCTTAAAACGGTGGTTGATATGGCTGGTATGTTCATAAAAAATGGCCCGGTTGTTCAGGTCAAGTATTTTGACAAAGAAAAGCAGGTACTAAGTGATAGAGACAGGGCTATTTTGTGGACTGGACCATTGGTTATATTAGTAAACGAGAGCTCTGCATCGGCTTCTGAAATATTAGCTGCGGCTATGCAGGATTATAAAAGAGCAATAATTATCGGAGGCAACCAAACTTGGGGTAAAGGAACCGTCCAAAACGTCTTTCCCCTAAACAGAATGGTTAGAGGAAATACTAATGGAGATCTTGGTGCTTTAAGGTACACAACCCAAAAGTATTATAGGATTAATGGTGGATCCGTTCAGTTAGAGGGTGTAAAAAGCGATATTAACGTTCCATACAGATATAAATATTTGGATTTTGGAGAGAAAGATTCTGAAAATCCATTAAAGTGGGATGAGATTGATGATGTTGAGTATTCAACATGGCAAAGTAACTTTGATTTTAAGCAGGCTATTCTAAAAAGTAAAGATAGAATGTCCAATAGTGAATATTTGAAATTAGTTGATGAAAATGCCAAATGGATAAAATCTGTAAGGGACGACAAACTGATCAATCTAAACTATGATAAGTTCAAAAAAGAGCTTGAGGAGAATTCCAATGAAACAAAAAAATTTAAAGCTCTAAATGATTTTTCAATGGATTACTCTTTCAAGTCTCTGCCTTACGAGGTTGATCTTATTAAAAAAGACTCTGCTCTTGGAATAAAAAGAGAAAGATGGCACAAAAGTTTAAATAAGGACTTTTATATCGATGAAGCATTAAATGTTCTTTCTGATTTAAGATTTTCGTATCTTGAGAATTAACAGTTAAATTATGTATACCTTTTCGAAAAAGTTTTTTGATCTCAACAAGAACTTTTTAGGAATAATTAGTCTGAGTTTTATTTTATTCATTTTTTTTATTTCCTTATTTGCGTATGTCATTGCCCCTGACAAGACTAGAAATGCTAATACGATGAATCTTTCAATTCATTCAAAAAAGCCAGGCTTTGAAACTCTAATGATTAGTCTTAAAGGGGAAGAAAGAAAAAAGTTTTCCTTAAATTCAATTTTTTTTGGTTCTAGAGAACAAATGAATCAAATTCCAATTGTCAAATATGAAATTAAGGATGATTTAATCTATTATTTACCTCATGCATCCAATGATTCAGAGTTTAAAAAAATTGAGTCAAAGAATGCTGAAATAATTGATAAAAAATATTATTTTGGAACCGACAAGTTCGGAAGAGATGTACTTAGTAGAATAATAGTAGGCTCAAGAATCTCATTTTATATTGGTTTTGTTTCTGTTTTTATCTCATTATTCATCGGAGTTATTTTAGGATCTATTTCTGGTTATTATTCTGGTTTTGCTGATAAAATTATAATGTGGTTAATAAATGTAACATGGTCCATACCTACTTTGTTATTAGTTATTGCAATCACACTAGCACTAGGTAAAGGTTTTTGGCAGGTTTTCATAGCAGTTGGATTAACTATGTGGGTTGAGGTTGCAAGAATTGTCAGAGGACAGGTAAAACAATATAAGGAGAGGCAATTTGTAGTTGCTGCAAAGGTTATGGGTTTTAATGATTTTAGAATTATTACGAGGCATATTTTACCAAATATAGTTTCCCCACTGATTGTAATATCAGCAGCTAACTTTGCAGCCTCAATATTAATTGAAAGTGGGCTTAGTTTTTTAGGACTTGGTGCTCAACCTCCAATGACTAGCTGGGGGCTAATGATTAAAGATCATTATAACTATATTATTCTTGGTGAGCCTTTCCTAGCAATAATCCCAGGACTTTGTATAATGCTACTGGTTTGCTCATTTATGTTACTTGGAAATTCATTCAGAGACTTATTAGATGTTAAAAATTAGTTTTTAGACGGCGGGAACTGAAGTAGAATTTTGCTTACCATTTCACTAATTTTTTCACTCTTTTTTTCAGGTAGATCATTATAAATATAGCCCTTACCTATCCCTTGCCATACTAATTCATTTTTTTTATTATCAACTATATCAATAAATAGAACCCCTTCGTTGTACTTAAAGGAATTTAAGTACCAACTACCAGCATAGTGTCCTATTCCAGCATACGGGCTCTGGACCATTGAACCATAATAATTGGTTGATGGGTAATAATTAACTTTTTGATTTGTTTTTGTAAAAAAGTTTATGACGAAGTCTGGTTCAATTGAACTTTTTCTGAATCCTTTATTATATAATTCAACATCAATTGCCTTTAATATTCTTTTTTTGTCAATATCATTAATTTTTACCTTGTCAACTCCCTGCTTTGAAAAAGCGTAAGTCTTAAGATTTGAGAAATCAATATCCTTATTGTAATCAGCACTAACTCTTATCGAATCACATGACAAGAAAATTGAAATAAATAAAATTAAAATTGTAAACTTCTTCATACTATAAATTCTTTAATAAGTTATCATTCACTAAGTTAGGTAAAGTTACTTTAAGTTTTGGATTTTTTTTCATTGCTCTAGAAATTTGATCAATAGCTCCAGTATTTCTAGCCCAATTTCTTCTCGCAATACCATTATTTACATCCCAAAATAACATTGATTTAATATTGTTTTCACTTTTTTTAGAGCCGTCAATTAGCATGCCAAAGCCACCGTTAATTACTTCTCCCCAACCAACACCACCACCATTGTGTATGCTAATCCAAGTAGCGCCCCTAAAGCTATCTCCAATAACATTTTGAATTGCCATGTCAGCTGTAAACTGTGAACCATCATAAATATTTGAAGTTTCTCTGTACGGAGAATCTGTTCCTGAAACATCATGGTGATCTCTTCCTAATATAACCGGGCCAATTTTTTCTTCTTTGATGGCCCTATTAAATGCTTTAGCAATTTCAATTCTTCCGTTTGAATCAGCGTAAAGGATTCTTGCTTTCGAACCTACAACTAAATCATTTTCTTTTGCTGCTTTAATCCACTGAATGTTATCCTTCATTTGTTGTCTAGTATCATCATGTGCATTTATTAATAATTTTTCTAACACTTCACATGCAATTGAGTCAGTTATATCTAAATCTTCTTGTTTTCCTGACGAGCACACCCATCTAAACGGTCCAAAACCATAATCAAAACACATCGGCCCCATAATGTCCTGAACATAGCTAGGATATTTAAAGCTACCATCTTCTTTGACGATATCTGCATCAGCTTTAGATGCTTCAAGTAAAAATGCGTTTCCGTAATCAAAGAAATAAGTTCCTTTTTTGACATGTTTATTTATAATTTCAACGTGTTTTTTTAGTGTTGATTTGACTTCATTTTTGAATTTTTCTGGATTTTCATATATCAATTTATTAGCTTCTTCAAAAGTATAACCAATAGGATAATAGCCTCCAGACCACGGATTATGAAGGGATGTTTGATCACTGCCAATGTCAACCATAATATTGTTCTCATAGAATGATTCCCAAACATCAACAATATTACCATGATATGCAATCGAAACTATCTCCTTATTTTCTTGTGCGGTTTTTACTCTTTCAACTAATTCTGAGGTATCGTTTATGATTTCATCTACCCAATTTTGTAAATGTCTCGTTTCGATAGCTTTTCTATTAACTTCTGCACAAACTGTGATGCATTCAGAAATATTTCCAGCCTTTGGTTGAGCTCCACTCATACCACCTAAACCTGATGTCACAAATATTTTTCCTTTAGGCTCTTTTTTTATTTTTCTAAATGCGTTGAGAACCGTGATTGTAGTTCCGTGAACAATGCCTTGAGGTCCAATATACATGTAGCTTCCCGCGGTCATTTGACCATATTGACTAACTCCTAATGCATTGAATTTTTCAAGGTCTAATTTTTTTGAGTAATTCGGAATTACCATACCGTTTGTCACAACGACTCGGGGAGCATTGATATTCGAAGGAAATAATCCCATAGGGTGACCTGAGTACATAGCAAGTGTTTGATCATCAGTCATCTCTGCTAGATACTTCATGGTTAATAAATATTGAGCCCAATTCTGAAATACTGCTCCGTTTCCACCGTAGGTAATAAGTTCGTGTGGGTGCTGTGCCACTCTTTTGTCAAGATTATTTTGAATCATTAACATAATAGCAGCTGCTTCTTTTGATTTGTGAGGATAATCGTCAATTGGTCGAGCATACATTTCATAGTTAGGTCTGAATCGGTACATGTAAATTCTACCATACTTTTCTAATTCAGATTTAAATTCAGGTATCAATTCTTGATGAAATTTTTTATCAAAGTATCTAAGTGCATTTCTTAGAGCAAGCTTTTTTTCTTCAGACGTAAGAACACTTTCTCTTACAGGAGCATGATTTACACTTTTGTCATACTCCTTTTTAACGGGAAGTTCTACGGGAATACCTGATAAGATTTGTTTTTTAAAGTTCATTTAAAATATCGGTTATGCATTAATAACAAACAATTGTAATACCAAAGATAAATTAAAACACAATAATTTCGATTATCTTTACAATTGGTTATTAAAATGAAAAAAGTCTCTTTAATCTTAGCCATTTTGTTTCTAACCTTTAGTTGTGGAACTAAGAGAATCATCTACAACAACAAATCAGAAGAACCCAAAAAAGAGGTCAAAGCCAAAAAAGAAAAGCTAAAAAAGAAAAAATCAAAAAAAATTGTAAGAGTCCCCAAAATTTTAAACACTGAGGATTATGTTAAATATTACTCGGATATTGCTATGGATGAAATGATTCAGTTTGGTATTCCAGCAAGTATCACTTTAGCTCAAGGAATTTTAGAATCTGGAGCAGGTAAAGGAAGGCTAGCAGTTGAGGCTAATAATCACTTTGGGATTAAGTGTCATGATTGGAATGGCAAAAAAATCTTTCATGATGATGACGAAGAACAAGAGTGTTTTAGAAAATATGATAACCCAGAGTATTCTTACAGAGATCATTCACTCTTTCTGTCTAACAGAGGAAGATATTCTTTTTTATTTGATTTAAAAAAAGACAATTACAAGCAATGGGCAAGAGGTCTTAAAAAAGCAGGATATGCCACGGATCCAAAATATCCTCAAAAATTAATTGATTTAGTTGAGAGATATGAACTTTATAAATATGATAATATTGTTCTCAAGAAAAAAAATAAATCTTACAAGGTTAGAAAGGGAGACACGTTATATTCTATTTCTAAAAAATTCAACATGCCAATTAGGGCAATAATAAAACTTAATAATTTAAAGGGCGAGAATCTAGAGGTTGGTCAAACATTAATGATAAAAAAATAATACTCAAGTCATCAACGTTTTGGTGTAATCAATGTAGTGGACCAGTGAGGATTGTTTGATTATAGCCTGAACCAAAACTATGTTGATGATCTTGAATATCATTAATTATTAAAATTATATCATATTCAAGATCAAAAAACATAGCTTGTCAATAAAAAATTAACATTTTATTGTTAATATTTTTTATTTCAGAAAAGCACAAAATAGTAATGGTGAATCTACCATTGCAGATTCACCATTACTATTGATTATCTAAATATAATCTTTAATTAAACTCAAACTTATCCTTCAATCCGTTATATTTTCTGTACTGTTCAGTGTTAAGAATTGATTTTAGTCTGATTTCAAAACCTTTCATGTTTTTTTGGATAAATTTACCATCAGCACCATTTGATTCTAATGATTGCTTTCTTTCATTATATTTTAGCGTTAAAGCTATAATATCATTAAGCTGATCATTTTCTACATTTAGTTCATTTAATAAATTATTGTTATTTTCTTTGAAATTATTTATTTCTTCATTGGTTTGTGAAAATCCAGTAAAGATTGAAAATAAAAATATTAGTGTAAAAACTGTTTTTTTCATTTTTTTATTTTTAGTAGTTAAACGTCAATTCTATATAATTTCCATCAGCATTTGGTGCCAAAACAAAACAACTATTCCATATGTATAGTTTGTTTGAATTAGACCAACTAGCCTGATCGACTTCTAATTCATAGGTTACAGTCAGCCAAGCTCCTGGGGCACCTTCACAATAATATTCTATACCACTATATGCTAATTCTTTTTCTTGACCATTAATAGAAAGATACATTGATGGACCCAAATCTCCAGTGTCTAAATCATAATACCAATCCAAGTAATCAAATGTAACCGAAACTTCAATACTTGATGGAGTTGCAGTGTATGCATCTGATGGAATAGTTACCTCAACATGATCATTACCCATAAACATACAATAATAGAATTCATCAGGATCACATCCAGGGCCCTCGTTGAAAGTCCAAAATGGATCTGTAAACACGCTTGGATCCATTGAATTTATTGCATATGATTCTGAAACTAAAACAGTTGCTGTAACAGTAACGCCATATGACTCAATCGAGATATTTCCTGAGCTATCAGTTGCTTGATATGTAACAGTATATGATCCGGCAGTATTTGTATCAACATCACTAGTAACAGATAATTCCACTTCACCGTCAACACAATCATTAGCACTAGCATCGGCAACTTCAAAATCACCACCAACCGCTAAAGATGTAATAGCATTATCACTAATTGTAATTACTGGGGCTACATCATCGGTTATTTCAATAGATTGAACTAATTCCTCTGCAGCATTTCCATCAGAATCTGTAACATTGTAAGATATAGTGTAGGAACCAGGTGCAAAATTGGTAATATCAGTTTCAGTTTCAATAGTTCCAGTCAAATCTCCATCGTCTAAATCTGTCGCTGATGGTGACTCTACCATGGCAATGACCGCATTAATAAATGAAGTTTCATCCGGATTTGGACATAAATAATCAAATGTCGATAAATTGAAACTATATGATAAACCAGCACTTGCAGAGATTACAGGAACATGTAATTGTTCAAGGGTTGAAACCTGTTCGCTTAAAGCACTAACTTGCTCACTTAATTCAGAAATTGTAGATAGTAAGTCATCAATTGTTGGTGAACTAATTTCACCACCAACCGTCAGGTTTCCAGTTATTACTACATTATCAGGTAAACCTATTTGAATTTGATTATCAGTTGAACCGTCTGTTTCAACTTCATTGTTAGTTCCAATGATTAATAAAGTTTCTTCAGGTGAATTATCTCCAGAATAAACATCGACATTAAATACACCATTGTCCCCAGCAACGGAAAGATCTAAATTATCTAGGGAATCCACAATTGCTTGATCAGCAGCATCTCCATCTGCAGATTCAACTGCATCAGCAGCAGCATTAGCGTCAATTGCATCTTGAAGTGCAGCATCTGCAGCATCTCCGGCAGTAGATTCTTCTGCATCGGCAGCAGCGTTAGCATCAATTGCAGCTTGAAGTACAGCATCTGCAGCATCTCCAGCAGCAGATTCTTCCGCATCAGCAGCAGCATTGGCATCAATTGCATCTTGAAGAGCTTGATCAGCGGCTTGAGTATCAGCAGCTGAAGCAGCCGCAGTTTCCATTGATGTATCATCACCAAATGTAATTCCCTTTGCATAAACCATTGCCTGACCTTCTTCATTCATGTAAACACTTGTTACAAGATCATTACCAATTACTGCAGTATTATTTTGAGTAACGTTTGCAGCAGAACCAATTGCAATTCTGTTTGCTGGACCAGCCTGATTACTTCCAGTGTTTGCATTATTTCCAATAAAAACATTGCCAGACCCACCGACTACATTTGAACCAGCAGAATTTCCTATACCAACGTTATAATTTCCTGAAGTGACATTATTAAGTGTATTATAACCCATTGCAACATTATTAATTCCAGCCTTGGCTTCAGTTAATGCATTGTGTCCAACAGCAGTATTTCTGTCACCTGACGTAATTTCGTCTAAAGCTGTTAAACCTAAGCTAACGTTTGCCTGTGCTGTATTAGTTGTAGCTGATGGATCATTACCAACAAACAAAGAATTATTTTCTACTAAAACATCAGATAGTTCGCTTAATTGCGTTACTGCGGCATCCTCAACAGCATCTATAGCAGCTTGAAGTGCAGCATCTGCAGCATCTCCTGCAGCAGATTCTTCTGCATCTGCAGCAGCGTTAGCATCAATTGCAGCTTGAAGTGCAGCATCTGCCGCGTCACCATCAGCTTCATTTTGATCAACATCAGCCTGTGTTGTTGCAATAGCTACAGTGTTGGCAATTATTGCAGCTGTTGCCTCAGTAATGGCCGCATCGATTATTGCTTGTATAGCCGCATCAGCTGCATCACTATCAGCTTCGTTTTGATCAACATCAGCCTGTGTTGTTGCAATAGCTACAGTGTTAGCAGTTATTGCAGCTGTTGCCTCAAGAATTGCACCCTCAACTATAGCTTGTATTGCTAAATCAGCTGCGGTACCTGCTGCTGATTCCTCTGCATCAGCAGCAGCGTTTGCATCTATGGCAGCTTGAAGTGCAGCAGCACCTGCCTCTGATTCTTCAGCATCTGCAGCAGCATTTGCATCAATTGCTTCTTGTAGCGCCTGATCGGCGGCATCACCAGCAGCAGACTCTTCTGCATCTGCAGCTGTATTTTCAGCTAATGCCTCTTCTAATGCTGAAATATCAGTTGTATTTCCTTCATTTATTGCATAATACGCAAAAGGGACATAACTAAAAGTTTGATAGCTAATTTGAACAAAGCTATTGCAATTACCAATTGCATTTAGTTCAACTCTCATTGATTTCTGGCCACTATCCCAATCTATGTCTTGTAAAGAACCGGCAGAACCCCCGGTTTGGGTATTTGTACCAATTTTTAAATTTACCATTCCAAATTTGTCAGTTGTTGTTTGAACTGTTTCTTCATATTCAAGTCCGTTGCCCATTATTGAAAACTTTAGGCAAATGTCAGTCTCTACAAGTGGACTGTGTGTATCGTCTTCACCAGGTAATGATTGCCCATTTGGATTGTAAATTACAGCCTGATAGGTTATTCCATTGTCTTGGGATAGACCTGTAAAAGTCAGCAGGCTAAAAATTAATAGTGTAATATATTTTTTCATAATTATTAGTTTAGTATGTAAATGAGACTTAGTCTTATGTTATCATTATTAATTTCAACATTATCGACAGCTTGTTCATCAAAAATTAAAGAATCGTTAGATCCGGTTAATTGCTTATTATCTGAGATAGAATATCCGATTGCAAACTTAACATCTTCTTTTAAATCAAATTTTAAGCTTATTCCCAAATCAGTCCATGCATTTAGTCCGTCAAACTCCGAGTTAGTTGATATATCATAAACCATAGAATTAATCAGCTGCTTGCCCTTGACTATATGGCTTAAATTAACCCCAGCTGAAAGTTCAAACTTCATAACGTCAGCAATTGTGACAACTGGAATATTAATTGAATTCTTAACACCAATAAAGCTTGTTTGCCATTCATAATAGCTTGCCATATTTCCAGTTGATGCATTATATTCATTCAGATTTAAACTTACAGAGTAGCTTAGGCTTTTGCTTGTTTTTTTGCCAAGTAACTTTGTGTAGCCAATTTCAGCATATGACCCCATTCCACTTGCGCTAAAGTTTTCGTTTACCTCAAATGAATAGTCAGAAAAGTTGCTTCCCACAGAGAAGTTGATCTCTTGGGAATAAAGATTTATTCCAATTAGTAGAATAAATAGTTTTAGTAATTGTTTCATTTCTTTATAATTTTTGTGTAATAGTTTAATTTATTATTTCTTAAGTATACCAAGTAGGATCCGCTAGGGATACTAGAAAGATTTAATTGTGCTGTTCCAGATTCAACGCTGAGAGATCTTTCCATCACAAGTCTGCCCGAAAAATCAAATACCAAAACATTAGTTACCCCATCGTTGTAGTTGGAGAAATTAAAGTTAAGATTTGTAATGACTGGATTCGGATAATGGCTGATTTCTATTGAGTCTAGAACTTCTGAATTGGATATTAAATATTTCCAATATGGTTGTTGAAACCCTTGAATAACTTTATTTTGACCATCATAATTTCCTGTAATTGATTGTTGACCAATTGTTTGAGAAACATAATGACCTGATTCTAGCAGGACACTATTTCCTTGACTTGAAATCATTTCACGAACTAATTCTTGGGAATTAGAAATTTGAAAAAACAAAATTAATATAATGGTTAAACTAAGATTAATTCTCATGTTTATATTATGTTTTAAAGAGATTAGAATGGTGAAAATATAAAATTTGTTAACTTTCAAACCAAAATGTATTGGATATTATAATGTCTGATATTATTTTTTCAAATTTTTTCATTAAAAATTGAAAAAATTGTCGATTTAATATCATTAATAATATGGTAATTAAATTTTATCAATGCCAACAGTCAAGGAACCGGAATTTCCATTGAAATTTTCAATGGCTATGAATCCATTTTCTGAACAGATTTTTTTCACTAAACTTTTCATTCTATAGCTATTACCAGTTATTATTTCAAAGTCATCATGTCCGTTGTTATAATTAGTGATTATCCACTCTGGCAGTATCTCTTCGACCTTTGCATAGGTCATACCGTGCAAATCAATTTTTAGCAAGAATGATGGTTTATTTTAACTTGTGCTTTACAGCATTAAATGCCTTAAGTTCACTTTGAGTCAAAACCCTTAAGAGCATTTCCTCAGCTTCTTTGTCGAGAAAAACTGCTTTTTGAGAAGTAGCACCTTCAGATGCCATATACTGTGCCTTTTTATATGTTGAGTAAATGACTCGACTAACGAAATTAATTTTATTTTCATCTAGCCCAATCTCTTCAAAGAGTTCATAGTTTAATGATTTAACTTCTTCAATTGATTTATAATCGTTAGAACTAAACGAAAAATACGAAGTAAAGATTAAAAATGTAAAGCTTACTAAGAGTTTTCTCATGATGTGAATTTTAATAAATATAGTCAATTAATTTTTGATATATAAATATCGTTTTCAATTTTTTCAACTTTAATGAGCTCCAATTTTCTTAGTGACTTAATGGCCTTATCCCATGCTTTATTGCTGATTTCAATTTTATCTTTTATCACTCCAATCAATTGATTTTCCTTGGAAATATTTTCATAAACTAATTTTTCACTCTCGTTCATTGAAATTTTCTTTTTCTCAGGTCTCATTTGAGGAAAAAATATTACTTCTTGTATCGATAAGTTATCTGTCATTAGCATTACTAATCTATCAATTCCGATTCCAATTCCAGAAGTAGGAGGCATCCCATACTCAAGAGCTCTTAAAAAATCATAATCTATAAACTCACTAGCTTCTTGATCCCCTTTTTTTGATAATTCAAGCTGTTTTTCAAATCTTTCTTTTTGGTCTATTGGGTCATTTAACTCACTATATGCATTTGCGATTTCCTTACCATTAACAATCAACTCAAATCTTTCAGTTAAGTCATTGTTCTCCCTGTGTACTTTTGTAAGTGGACTCATCTCTTTTGGGTAGTCCATAATGAATGTTGGTTGTATAAAATTTGGCTCACACTTGTCCCCAAATATTGAATCAATTAACTTCCCTTTACCCATAGTATCATCAATTTCAATATTTAAATCTTTAGCTGTATTTCTTAACATTGATTCGTCCATTTTAGAAATATCAATACCAGTAAATTTTTTGATGGCATCATAAATTGTAATTCTTTCATAGGGAGCCTTAAAATCAATTGTGTTATCACCAACTTTAACCTTGGTATTACCTGTTGAATCAATGGATACTTTTTCCAATAATTGCTCGGTCATTTCCATCATCCAGTGATAATCTTTGTAAGAAACATATAGCTCAAGAATTGTAAATTCTGGATTATGAGTTCTGTCCATACCCTCATTTCTAAAATCCTTAGCAAATTCATAAACTCCGTCAAAGCCGCCTACAATTAGCCTTTTTAGATATAATTCGTTTGCAATTCTTAGATAAAGAGGAATATTTAATGCATTGTGATGTGTTAAAAATGGTCTTGCAGTAGCTCCACCTGGAATTGGTTGTAATATTGGTGTTTCTACTTCAAGATATTCTCTGTCATTCAAAAAATCACGAATACTATTTGTAATTAAGGTCCTCTTGACAAAGGTTTCTCTAACATCAGAATTGACAATTAAATCAACATATCTTTGACGATATCTTAGCTCAGGGTCATTGAATTCATCATATAAATTTCCTTCACTATCTTCCTTTGGCAACGGTAACGGTCTCAGAGATTTTGAGAGTAATTTGAAGTTTTTAACCAAAACTGTTTTTTCTCCAACTTTAGTTTTGAATAAAGTTCCTTCAACCCCGATAATATCACCTATGTCAAGTAATTTTTTATATAGTTCATTATATAAAATTTTATTTTCTCCAGGACAAATTTCATCTCTGTTAAAGTAGAGCTGGATCTTACCTTTACTGTCTTGAAGTTCAGCAAAGCTTGCGTTTCCTTGGATTCTTCTTGACATTAAACGTCCAGAGATAACAACTTTTTTATCAATTTGAAAGTTATTTTTAATTTCATTAGAGTAGTCAGAAACTGGGAACAATTCTGCTGGATAAGGGTCGATGCCTAAGTCTCTAATTTTTTTTAATTTATCTCTTCTTACTAATTCCTGTTCGCTAAATTCCATCCATTGAAAGTTGTTATTTTACAAATATACTTTTAATTGAAATAAAAATGAATAACCAATTAATTTTTAAAAGATAACTATATTTACATCAATTCTTTTTTATGAGTTTATTCAGGGTCTTTTTATCCATTTTGTGTCCGCCATTTGCCGTAATCGATAAAGGTTGTGGATCTATCTTAATTGTCTTTATTCTCTGGATATGTGGTTGGGTGCCTGGAGTTATTGCTGCACTTGTTATTTTAAATAATCCAAAAAATCAATAATGAATAGGCAAATTAAATTTATTGATTTGGGAACTATGGATTATAAGGAAGCATGGGACTTTCAACAAAATTTATTTGATGAAATAGTTGAAATAAAGAAAAAAAATAGAAAGAACAATACAAATATAAAAACACCCAACTATTTTTTATTTGTTGAACATCCACATGTTTATACTTTAGGAAAAAGTGGTAATTATTCAAATTTATTAATAGATGAAAATCAGTTAAAAAACAAAAATGCGAGTTTTTACAAAATTAATAGAGGAGGTGATATTACTTATCATGGTCCTGGTCAAATTGTTGGTTATCCGATTTTGGATCTAGAAAATTTTTTCACTGATATCCATAAGTATTTGCGTTTTTTGGAGCAGACTGTTATTCAAACTTTAGATAATTTTGGAATCAAAGGTGAAAGGAATGATGGCAAAACAGGTGTTTGGATTGATATTGACACACCCTTTCCAAAAAAAATTTGTGCAATGGGCGTTCGTGCCAGTAGATGGGTAACAATGCATGGTTTCGCACTAAATGTAAATGTTGACTTAGATTATTTCAATAATATTATCCCTTGCGGTCTTACTGATAATATTGTAACATCGATGAATAAAGAATTAAATATGACTGAAATGGATATTAAAAAGATAAAAGCGGCATTAAAAAGTTGTTTTTCAAAAACGTTTAATTCTCAATTTATTTAACAATTTGGTATCGGATATTTTTATTCTCTGTGAGTGTTGTAAATTCAATACTACTTTTATCAATCATAAAATGAGCATTATCTTTTGAAGAAATTGGAAAACCTTTAATCAAGTTTAATTCTTTATCAAATAAATAAATTTTATTGTTTTGTGAATCAAATATATTTACATAAATTTTATCATTTCCAGAGAAAATTTTAAAATCTTCATATTTTCCAAATGGGATTTCAATATTGATTTTTGAATTTGATAAAATATTTTTTTGTAAAGTAAACATTGTTTCTTTGTCACTTATTACCTTGCTATTAATAGGCATTGGCTCTTGCAGTTTCGTATTTCCCTTCATATCTATTTTCACAATTTCATTTTTTTAGTGTACTGGTGACAAGAAAATTTTGATATTTAAATACATCATCACTAGAATAGTTATGTAGAGTTTTCGCATTAATTCTTACAGCACCTCTTCGATTTAGAATAGTTAATTGGTCAGTTGTTTTAAATACAATTATGTCTTTATTGCCGATTCTAAAATGTTTTGGCGTTGTTACTATTTTATTTTTTTTGTTGTAATCAAATCCTCTTACCCTGCTTCCCTTTGAATCAAACATAAATAACTCATTGTTTTGTGTTATTAATAGTCTATAGTTTTTATTCTTGTCATAATCAAATACTGAGACTGGACTTGTTATCTTATCCTTAAATTTTAAAGGAAATTTCCCTACATCTCGTCCTTTTCTGTCTAATAAGTTCAATGATTTTTCCGTTGCAAAAACATATTGAAGTTTTCCATTTTTATAGCTATCAATTTGATTTATTTCTTTAATAATTTTACCATCAATTTCTCTTGTCCATTCGACTTGTCCACGATCATTTATTAGGTACAAAATATTTTTAGAATCTTGAATAAGAACTTCATTAGTATTATTTATGTGATTTTTTACGATAAGTGGACCGAGAACAATATCATTAGTAATCCCTGATTCAAATTTTAAGTCAATCAATGAGTTTGAAGGTTCATTTTTAAAATCTGAAATATAACCATTGATATTTAAGATTTTATCCCCTTTCTTTAATTGGAATATTTTGTAGTATTCTGAATTTGAACCTGAAGACTCAAAGTCGAAGATGTTTAGGTTATTTTCAAGATTTGAGCTGATTAGATCATAATCCTCAATTAAATCATTTTTAAAATCAAAATACAATTCTTTTTCTGAGCTAATCATCTCTTGAATAGCTAATTTTTCATCATTTTTTTGAATATCAAAAGAATAATTATCAACCACTCCATTTACAGAAATCAGATTGTTTGATGCATCAATATTTAAGATTAAATTTCTATTCAAATCCTTCGATTCTATATTGAAAAGTTTGGCTAATAGTTTATCGGTATAAAGACTATCAAGTGCTACACTAAAATTGATATTTGTTTGATTAATTTTTTGAAATTTTTTACCAAAATAATTATTATTAATCACAGGTATAAGTTTGTTATTACTTGAAATGATATCAATTTCATCATATTTTAATTTTTTATCTGTAATGCTATCATTCATAATTTCTAACCCAATGATATCATACTGAAGAGGACCATCGACTTCGTAAAGTCCAATTACAATCTCTTTATCATCGTTTATCAAAGATATTTGTGAGACTAAATTCTTTAATGTCACATTTGAGTTTACAAGTGAATTTAAGTAGCCGTTATTATCTATACTATTTTTGAACTTTCCTATGTTCTTTATTGAAATGATTACTTTTGAATTTTCGGTTATTAGGTCATAAGAATTAATTTCTTTTTTTATAATTTTTTCACACGCAGAAAAAATAAAGAATATCAGAATAATTAATAATTTGTTTCTCATAAATACATTAACCACTTACTAAATTAAAAATCAATTGTTAATTGTTCATCAAAAAGCTTGAAACTTTTTCTGTGGTATTTTGTAACGCCATACTTTTTTAAAGCTTCTTTATGCTCCTTAGTTGGATAACCCTTGTTTTTAAACCAAAGATAGTTTGGAAACTTTTTAGAAATTTTTTTCATATAAGAATCTCTTGAATGTTTAGCTAAAATTGAAGCCGAGGCAATACTAAGGTATTTAGCGTCTCCCTTAACTATTGTTTTATGTTGAATCCCATCATAATTTTTAAATTTATTTCCATCAATAATTAAAAATTCAGGCTTGATACTTAGATTCTTTATGCATTTGTGCATTGCTAAAATTGATGCGTTAAGAATATTTACTTCGTCGATTTTATTTGGGAATACATTCTGAACACTAAATGAAATTGAATTTTGAATAATAATTTCTGATAATTTTTCTCTGTCAGTCATTGAAAGTTTCTTTGAATCATCAATTAATTTGTGATAAAAATCAGGTTTTAAAATAACTGCAGCCGCTGTAACGGGACCGGCTAAACAACCTCTGCCGGCCTCATCTATGCCACACTCAAGTTCGAATGCACTGTATTTAGATTTCAGCATAAAAATTTGTTAATTATCATTAGTTAATTGGTTTCTGATTAATTTTGTAACGATATTCGAAAAAATGAAATATTACTTATTTTTAATTTTGGTTATTTCATGTTACTTTCCAAATTTTGGACAGGATTTTCAGATGCCAAAAGCTCCATCACAAGAACTTGACCGTGCAAGTAATTTACAAAATTCTCCAATTACGGATTCTTTGATGAGCAAATTTGGTAATAGAAGCACCAAGCTTAATAAGAATCCTGATGCTAAAATTCAGGATTATTTAATCATCACAAGGGCAAATGATACTATTTCAGTTGACACTTCTCTAACGATTGAGAAATATCATAAAATAAATTTTTTAAGAAAAGATAATTTTGATTTGATTTCATTTTCTAACACAGGTGTGGCCTACAACACATTGTCATTTTCTGGAATAAATTCAATTACACCAAAAATGGGAGCTTCAAATAAATATTATTCGTATGATTCTGTCGACGATGTTGTTTATTACGACCTACCAACTCCATTTACAGAATTAATGTACAGGTCGGTATTCGAACAAGGGCAATTACTTGATGCTGTGTATTCTGTTAATACCTCTCGTCAATTTAATTTTTCAATTTCAAGAAAAGGTCTAAGATCACTTGGTAATTATCAAAATTTTATAAGTAGCAGCTCAAATTTTAAGATAAGTACAAACTATTTATCAAAAAACAAGAAATATAGATTAAGAACTCATTACACTAACCAAAAGCTTTTTTCAGAACAAAACGGAGGTATAAATAATTCTGATATTCCAAATTTTGAAAATGGAAACAGTCAATTTCTTGACAGAGGAGTCTTTGACCCAAACTTTGAAAATGCTCATAATGAGTTTTTGGGAAAAAGGTTTTACATAGATCAATCTTATGTTTTGACCAAGAAAGATTCGATAAGTGATAGAAGCTTGGAATTGTTTAATGTAATTTTTCTTGAAGAAAAAAAATATAAATTTCAACAATCATCAACTGACGAATTTTTTGGTAATTCTTTCGTTTCTCAGGAAATTAACGATAAAATACTGCTCAATTCTCTGAATTTGCATGCTGGAGTGGTTTACAATTCTGTTTTTTTTGGAAAAATTAATTTAGGCATACGCCATGTTAGTGACAAATATTTTTTAGAAAATTTTTTGATAGAT
>CACLAD010000013.1 GCA_902604715.1 uncultured Bacteroidota bacterium | reverse complement strand
TTGATAAAATTTCTAAAAATCTAGAAATAACATCTGTTGATGATAATAATCAGATTATGTCATTAAGACATACAAAATATGATGTGAGAGGGGTTCAGTTTCACCCCGAATCTATTTTAACTCCGTGTGGAAAAAAAATTATAGAAAACTGGATAAATAATTAAAATGAAAGAAATTTTAACGAGATTAATAAATCATGAAAATTTAGATAAAAAAGAATCTAAAGAAATTCTTATCGATATTTCAAATGGAATGTATAATAATGAGCAGGTTGCTTCTTTTTTGACTGTCTTTATGTTAAGAGGAACATCAACTAATGAACTTATTGGATTTAGAGATGCGTTGTTAGAATTATGTATAAAATTAGACTTTAGCGATTTTCAAACAATTGATTTATGTGGTACTGGTGGTGACAATAAAAATACATTTAACATTTCAACTTTGGCGTCTTTTGTTTCCGCTGGTGCTGGAATTCATGTTGCAAAACATGGTAATTATTCTGTTTCTTCAGCATGCGGTTCATCAAACGTATTAGAATTTCTTGGGGTAAAATTTACAAATAAAGAAGACTTTTTAAAAACATGTTTAAATAAGGCTAATATATGTATTTTACATGCTCCACTATTTCATCCTGCCATGAAAAATGTTGCGCCTGTGAGAAAGGCATTAGGAATGAAAACATTTTTCAATATTTTGGGGCCATTAGTAAATCCTTGTCGACCAAACAATCAACTTGTTGGTGTATACGGGCTAGATATTCTTAGACTTTATAAGTCTGTTTTTGAAACAACTAAAGGATTTAAATATTCAATTATTCATTCTTTTGATGGATATGATGAAATTTCTCTTACTGGAGATACAAAAGTTGTTTCAAATAATAATGAGTTTTTGATAAAACCAAAAGATTTTAATTTTGATATTATTCCATCCAAAAAAATTTTTGGTGGCAATACTGTTAAAGAGGCAGCATCAATTTTTCATGACGTTCTAAATTTAAGAGCTACAAAAGAACAAACAAATGTAGTTCTTGCAAACTCTGCTTTGGCAATATCTACAGTAAAAGAAATAGGAATATCTGATGCTTTTGAAATAGCAAAAGACTCTTTACTAAACAAAAAAGCTCTTAAATCATTTAACACATTAATTGAATTAAGTAAATGAATATTCTAAATAAAATAATACGACATAAAAAAAATGAGATTGATTATCTCAAACACAATTATTCTATTAGTCAATTAGAGTCTACTTCGTTTTTTGAAAAAGAAACCATTTCACTAAAAAGTAAATTAATTTCAAGTAATTCTGGAATAATCGCAGAGCATAAAAGAAAATCTCCGTCAAAAGATATCATTAACAATAATTTAAAAATACGAGATGTCATTCAAGGATATCAGGACGCTGGCGTTTGTGGAATCTCGGTTCTAACAGACTTAGATTTCTTTGGTGGAACAAATGATGATTTAAAAATTACCAGAGAAATTTTTGAAGGTCCAATTTTAAGAAAAGAATTTATTTTAGATGAATTTCAGATTATAGAATCAAAATCCTTAGGTGCTGATGTAATCTTATTAATTGCTTCAGTCTTAACCAAACAAGAAATTTTTAAGCTGTCTAAGTTAGCCAAAGAATTGAATTTAGAAGTATTAGCTGAGGTCCACAATGAAAATGAATTGGACAAGGTATTAAATCCATACATAGATTTGATTGGAGTTAATAATAGGGATCTAAAAATATTTAAAACTGATATTAATATTTCAAAGAATATTTCAAAGAAAATACCTGCTGACTTTTTAAAGATTTCAGAAAGCGGGATTTATAATTATAATGTTGTAAAAGATTTAAGGGAATATGGATTTAAAGGTTTTTTAATTGGAGAATATTTTATGAAAACAATAAATCCTGGATTTACTGCAAGCGAGTTTATAAAAAAAATCGAAGTATGAAATTAAAGATTTGTGGAATGAAATATAAAGATAATATCAGTTTAATTTCAAAATTAAACCCTGATTATATGGGCTTTATATTTTATAAGAATTCAAAAAGATTTTTCGACAATGAACCAATACCAAGACTCAATAAAAATATTAAAAAAGTAGGTGTTTTTGTAAATCCTGAAATTGAATACTTAAATCTAATTGTTAAAAAACATAATTTAGATTTTGTACAACTACATGGAGATGAAACACCTGATTTAATATCAAAAATTCGAGATGTTAAAATAATAAAGGCATTTTCAATTGATAAAAATTTTGATTTTAATTTAATTGAAGATTACATATCATGTGATTATTTTCTTTTTGATACTAAAGGAAAATTTCCTGGAGGTAATGGCATCTGTTTTGATTGGACAATTTTAACTAATTATAAATTTAGTAAACCATATTTTTTAAGTGGTGGAATTGGTTTACATAATATTAACGAATTAAAAGACTTTTTTAATTCTAAAATTTCAAAAAACTGTTTTGGAGTTGATATCAATAGTCATTTTGAAATTGACTATGCAAAAAAAGATTTTCAATTAATTAAAAATTTTAAAAATGAGTTATAATGTAAATACTAAAGGATATTATGGAGATTTTGGAGGTGCATATATTCCAGAAATGCTCTTACACAATATTGATGAGCTTAAAGAAAATTATATCAAAATAATTAGTGATGATAGCTTTCAAAAAGAGTTTAATCAATTACTCAAAGATTACGTAGGTAGACCATCTCCATTATATTTTTCAAAAAATTTATCAGAAAAATATTCAGCTAAAATATATTTAAAGAGAGAAGATTTAAATCACACAGGAGCACATAAAATTAATAATACAATAGGGCAAATAATTCTTGCAAAAAGATTAAAAAAATCCCGAATTATTGCTGAAACTGGAGCAGGACAGCATGGAGTTGCTACAGCTACAGTTTGTGCTTTAATGGGTTTAAAATGCATTGTATATATGGGTGCTACTGACGTCAAAAGACAGGCTCCAAATGTTGCAAGAATGAAAATGTTAGGAGCTGATGTGATTGCTGTAACATCTGGAAGTTCAACTTTAAAAGATGCAACAAATGAAGCTATGAGAGATTGGATTAACAATCCAATTGATACTCATTATATTGTTGGAAGCGTTGTTGGACCGCATCCTTTTCCTGACATGGTAGCAAGATTTCAGTCTATTATTTCAAAGGAGATAAAAGAACAACTACTCGCTGTTGAAGGAAGAAATTATCCAGATTATTTAATTGCTTGTGTTGGCGGAGGCAGTAATGCAGCTGGAACCTTTTATGATTATTTGGATGATGAAAGAGTGAAAATTATTTGTGTTGAGGCATCTGGAAAAGGAGTAAATTCTGGAAAATCAGCTGCAACTACAAAATTGGGTAAAACTGGAATTATTCACGGAAGTAAGACCTTACTTATGCAAACTAATGATGGTCAAATTACTGAACCCTATTCAATTTCAGCTGGATTAGATTATCCTGGAATTGGACCTATGCATGCAAACTTATTTACAACAGGAAGGGGAGAATTTATTTCAATTGACGATGATGAGGCGATGTCGGCAGGATTACAATTATCACAAATTGAAGGAATTATCCCAGCCATCGAAACATCACATGCTTTAGCTGTATTTGAACATAAAAAATTTAATTCAAATGATGTAATTGTTTTAAACCTTTCAGGAAGAGGTGAGAAAGATCTAGAGAATTATATCAAATACTTTAATATATAATGAATAGAATTGACAAAACTTTAAAAGAAAAAGATAATATTTTATCAATATATTTTACTGCTGGATACCCTCACTTAAAAAGTACAACTGAAATTATTAAAAATTTAGTTTCCGCAGGAACAGATATGATTGAAATTGGTCTGCCTTTTAGCGATCCTTTAGCTGATGGAGAGACTATTCAGATGAGCTCAAAAATTGCTCTAGATAATGGAATGTCTACAAAAATTTTATTTGATCAACTCAAAGGGATAAGAAATCATGTGGATGTCCCTTTAATAATTATGGGCTATTTTAATCCTATTTTTCAATTTGGTGTAGAAGAGTTTTGTAAAAAATGTAATGAAATTGGAATCGATGGACTGATAATTCCTGATTTGCCAATTGATATTTATCTTTCAAAGTATAAACTAATCTTTGAAAAAAATCGACTCCAAAATATATTTTTAATATCTCCACAAACTAGTGATGAAAGAATCGATTACATAGACAAAAACAGTGGTGGTTTTATATATGTTGTAAGCTCATCAAGTATAACTGGCTCTACAAATAAATTCAACGAAAACAGTCTAAATTATTTTAGAAGATTAGAAAAGATGAGGCTATCAACACCCAAAATTATTGGTTTTGGAATTTCAAATAATGAAAATTTTTCAATTGCCAGTAAATATTCACAGGGTTGTATTGTGGGTAGCGCATTTATAAAATATCTTAAAAGTAATGGAATCAATTCTATCAAAATTTTTGTTGATAAAATTAAAAATTTAAATTAATATTTAATCAAATTTTTGATTTGATAATCATTTAGATTATTTAAAATTATTTTAACTCCACCTTTATTTTTGTCAAAAAATTTAGTGCATTTATCGGACATTTCTTTTATTAAATTTTTATTATTTATAATTGACTCTAGTGCATTTGTAAAATCAATGTAATTTGAAATACTAATCATATTTCCGTTTTTAATCATTTTTTCCGCTTCATCAAATCCTTTGTAATTTTTTCCTATAATTATGGGTTTTGAAAAGTAAGCTGGCTCTAATGTGTTGTGCAGTCCTTTTGTACCCATTCCTCCTCCAACATAGGCAATTGTACTGTATGAGTATAATGATGATAGCATACCTATATTATCAATAATTAAACACGAAAATTTTTTCAAATTTGTATTTGAAGTAATTTTTGAAAATAAAATAGATTTATCTCCCAAATATTTTTTAATCCTTTCAGAATTTTTAGATATTTCATGTGGAGCTATAATATATTTGGTATTTCCTTTGTAATCACCAATGTATTTTAAGATTATGTTTTCATCCTCTTTCCATGTACTTCCAAAAACAACACAATTATTGTTGTCAATATATCCCTTGATAATTTCATCAGCTTCTTTACTTAATTTTGGGATAACAGTATCATATCTTAAGTCGCCAATTACAATTACATTTTGATTCCCAATCTGTTCAACTACTTTTTTTGAATTTTCATTTAAAACAAAGATTGAATCAAATTCTTTTATTGCTGAATTTATTTTAAATATTTTTTTTAAATAATTTGATGAGAAATTACCACCAGCTGAGTAAACTTTAGAGCCACTCATTTTTGCGTGTTTGATAAAATTTGGCCATATTTCATTTTTGATAAAAAATGTGGCCTTTGGTGATATTATTTTATAAAATTCAATACAATTTTTATTTGATTCAAGAGGTAGATAAATCACACAATCAAAGATATCAAAATTAGCGTTTTCATATCCAGAGGGTGAAATAAATGACAAGAGAAATTTATAATTGATAAACTTACCCTTCAGATGGGCTATTAATTTTTCAGACATTAAATATTCCCCATGAGATGCACAGTGAATATGCACAATATTATCACCTTTTTTAAATGATGATTTTAGTTTTTTAAAACTTTTCTTTCTGCCTTTAATACCTTTTTCAATTTTTTTTGAAAAAGGAGCGCAGAGTCTTAGAACAACTTCAAATATTTTAATTAATAGAGAATTAATATTACCAGTTTTAAACAAAAGTAACCAAAAATTAATATTCTATTAATTAGTCCTAAATCAATATTTTTATGAAATAAGTGGTTATTTAAAAAATTTAAGAATTTTTTTTAAAGCTAGAAATTAAAATTAAAATCATACCCGTTGTGACGAACAAATCGGCAATGTTAAATATACCAGTTTGGAAAATACCCCAAAAATCCAAATAAAAGAAATCGGTTACTGAACCATATACAATTCTGTCAAAAATATTACCTATACCACCTCCGATTATCAATGAAAATCCAATTATAGACATTTTGTCAAGAGCCTTGTCAATGTAAGTATAAGCAGTTATTCCGATTAAAACTATTATAGGTAAAACAATTAGTAACAAAATTCTGAGTGTTTCCGGCAGTTCGCTTCCCATACCTAAAAATGCACCCGTATTTTCAACCTTTATTAAAATAAACACATCACCAATAATGCTATTTTCAACATAACTTTCAAAATTATTTCTAACCCAAATTTTTGAAATTTGATCTAGTGTTATACTTAAAAAGACTATTGTTGTAATTAATAAATTACGTTCTCTTTTATTCAATATTTCCCAAATTTAATGAACTTGAATTTATATCACCATTAATTTTCCTTACTAAGCCTTGCAGCACACGACCAGGCCCAACCTCTATAAACTCCTTAGCCCCATCTTCAACCATTTTGGTTATTGATTGGGTCCACTTAACCGGATTGGTTAGCTGAGAAATTAAATTTTCTTTTATCTCAATTTCTGTCGAGTAGGGAAGGCCACTTACATTTTGATATATTGGACATATTGGATCAGAAAAAACCGTTTCGTTTATAGCATTTTCAAGCTCCCTTTTTGCTCCCTCCATAAGCGGGGAATGAAATGCACCCCCAACAGGTAAAACTAATGCACGTCGGGCTCCAATTTCTTTTAATTTTTCACATGCTAATTCTATTGCATTTAATTCACCAGAAATAACCAATTGGCCTGGACAATTATAATTTGCAGCTACCACAACCCCGTTAACTTCGCTACAAACATTTTCAACAAGTTTATCTTCAAGCCCTAACACAGCAGCCATAGTTCCAGGATTATTTTCACAAGCTTTTTGCATTGCATTTGCTCTAATTGAAACTAACTTCAGTCCGTCTTCAAATGAAATGGATTTATTTATAACCAGAGCCGAGAATTCTCCTAATGAATGACCGGCCACCATTGCAGGGGAGATTTTATTCTCTTTACTCATTGCCAATATTACAGAATGTAAAAAAATAGCTGGTTGAGTTACCAAGGTCTGTTTTAAATCTTCAGCCGACCCTTTAAACATCACATCACTTATTTTAAAACCTAAAATTTCGTTAGCATTATTAAAAAGTTCATGGGCAGTCTTTGAATTTTCAAATAAATCCTTGCCCATTCCTGAAAATTGTGCTCCTTGCCCTGGAAAAATATATGCTTTCATTACCTAATTTTTAAATATGTTTTATATGTAAATGAAAATTTATGGCGTTCATCTATTTCATGCTTTTCTTCATTAACTAATTGCCATTCGTCTTCGTTAATTTTTGGAAAGAAAGTATCAGCTTCAAACTCTTCATGCACCCTTGTTAATTCAATAGTATCGCTGTATTTCATTGCTATATTATAAATTTGTCCACCCCCAATTATAAATGGATTTTCATCCTCATTAGTTGCTTTTATTGCATCCTCAAAATTATTTGCCACAATAACTTCTTCTGGAAAGTAGCTTTGAGATTTTTTTGAAATAACAATATGTTTTCTGTTGGGTAATAATCCGGGAAATGAATCAAACGTTTTTCTACCCATTATTATGTAATGACCAGAGGTAAGGCTTTTAAACCTTTTTAGATCATCTGGCAAACTCCAAATAAGATTGTTATTTTTTCCGATAGCATCATTTTCCGCTGCAGCAACAATAATGGTTATAGTTTTTTTTATCATGAGAAAGATTAAACTGCAACTTTTCCTTTAATGTGAGGATGAGGATTATAATCTTCAAGGATAAAATCTTCAAATTTAAAATCAAAAATACTTTTAATTTTTCTATTGACTTTTAGAGTTGGCAGCTTTCTAGGTTCTCTAGTTAGTTGTAGCTTCATCTGATCAAAGTGATTACTATAAATATGAGCATCTCCGAAAGCATGAATAAAATTACCTACTTTTAAATCACATACTTGAGCAATCATGATGGTTAAAAGTGAATATGATGCTATGTTAAAGGGGACCCCCAAAAAAACATCTGCACTCCTTTGATACAATTGACAAGAAAGTTTTCCGTTAATTACATGAAATTGAAAAAATGCATGACAAGGTGGCAATGCAGCCTTACCATTAGCAACATTGGCTTCAAAAGATTTTGAAGTATCAGGCAAAACGGATGGATTCCAAGCGGAAATAAGATGTCTTCTGCTACTTGGATTGTTTTTTAAATTATTGATTAAATTAGATATTTGATCAATCCCATCATTGTTCCAATTTCTCCACTGAAAACCATAAACAGGACCAAGATCTCCATTTGAATCTGCCCAAGCATCCCAAATTTTTACTCCATTTTGTTGTAGATATTTAATATTTGTATCCCCTTTTAAAAACCACAGTAATTCATAAATTATTGATTTAAGATGAAGTTTTTTTGTTGTTACCATTGGAAAGCCATCATCTAAATCAAATCTCATTTGATAGCCAAAAATACTTTTAGTGCCTGTTCCGGTTCTATCTTCTTTTAGTTCTCCATTGTCAAGAACATGTTTAACTAAGTCTAAATATTGTCTCATAAAATCCAGTTAGTAAAAATAATTAATAGTGATAATCTTAATTAAAAAGAAAGGTAAAAGTTATTAACTTTTTAGCCAATAATCATCCCTGCAATTGTTGCTGATAAAAGGGATGCCAAAGTTCCACCAATTAAAGCTTTAAATCCAAATTTTGAAAGATTTTTTCTTTGTTTAGGTTCAATAGAACCAATTCCTCCTATTTGAATTCCAATTGATGCAAAATTTGCAAAACCGCAAAGCATATAAGTAGCTATGATTATTGATTTTTGATAATTTAGGTGAATCACATTGGCTGCATCTTTTAAATCGGATAATTGAATATATCCAATAAATTCACTAGCTGCTAATTTTATACCAAGTAGTTGCCCCATCAAAGTAATATCCTCTTTTGCAACTCCTATCAACCACATAACTGGAGCAAAAATATATCCTAATATAAGCTCTAATGATAATTCGGAGTATACTGTTTTCTCGTTAATCCAAGCATTTAAATTTGTTATTTCCCCAAAGCCACTTAATACATAATTAATTAGCGCAATGAAGGCAATAAATACCAAAAGCATTGCTGCTATGTTGGCTGCTAATTTCAATCCTTCCGACGTTCCAATTGAAATAGCATCTAAAAAATTTGAGCCAATTTTGTCTTGAGAAATTTCAATATTTGAATCAATTTTTTCCGTTTCTGGGTAAAGAATTTTGGAAATAACGATTGCACCAGGAGCAGCCATCACAGATGCTGTTAAAAGATGTTTTGCATAATAGACCTTAAGTTCAGGATCTTCACCTCCAAGGAAACCAATGTAAGCAGCCAGAACACCACCTGCAACTGTTGCCATTCCTCCAATCATGACTAGCAAAATTTCAGATTTTGACATTTTTTCAAGGTATGCTTTAATCATTAGAGGAGATTCGGTTTGACCAAGAAAAATATTTCCTGCTACACTAAGACTTTCGGGCCCAGAAACACCAAGAAGTTTTGATAATAGTAAAGCCATTACTCTTACAATTTTTTGTATTATCCCAAGATAAAAAAGAATGGATGTTAGTGCTGCAAAGAAAATCACAGTGGGCAAGATTGAGAAAATAAATACATTCCCAAAATTTTCTGCACTAACTAAATCTCCAAATAAAAATTTGGTACCCTCCATAGTAAAATCAAGGATTTTAACAAAAACCTTTCCTGCTCCTTCAAATAGCATCTTTACCCAAGAAATTTTTAGAACTCCAACTGCTAGAATCAATTGAAGGACTAAACCAGTTGATGCAGTTTTCCAATTGATTGCTTTTTTATTATTTGAAAGAAGATAAGTTGTTAAAATTAGAAACGATATTCCTAAAAGACCCCTAAGAAAACCTTCAAGGGTAAATCCATTACTTGGAATAATATTTTGATCTTGTGCAAAAACAGAGGAGCTTGCAGTAATAAAAAATAAGGTTGTTAAAAGTATCTTTTTTTTATCTATTGGAAATTTCATCCCTGATTTTTGCAGCTGATTCATAATTTTCATTTTGAACAGCAATTTTTAATAATTCTTCAAGTTCTTTGGTTGTTTTCTCTTTAAGTTCACTACTTTCAATTTCTGAGTTTTCGTCAGAAAACAACTCTTTAAGCAATGACCTTTCGTCAATTTCTTTTTCAACCTTAATAATAACCCCTGCTTTTTCAAGAATATTTTCATAAGTGTAAATTGGAGCTTCAAATCTTATGGCCAGAGCGATAGCATCACTAGATCTGGAGTCGATTATTTCTTCAATTCCATCTCTTTCACAAATGACGCTAGAGTAAAACACACCATCGACCAGTTTATGGATAATCACTTGTTTTATTTTGATATCAAATCTTACACAAAAATTTTTGAATAAATCGTGAGTCAATGGTCTCGGAGGTTTAATTTCTTTTTCAATAGCAATCGCAATTGACTGTGCCTCATTTGTGCCTATTACTATTGGTAACTTTCTCTCACCTTCCAATTCACTTAAAATCAATGCATATGCACCATTTTGAGTTTGGCTGTAGGAAATGCCGTTAATTAGCAGTTGAACAAGATTCATATTGTAAATCTAATGTTATGTTTTAATTTAAAAAAATAAAGATTAGTCATTTACAGCTTTAAATTCTTTTAATTTATCAATCAATTTTGGCACAACTTCAAAAGCGTCTCCAACAATTCCGTAATCAGCAGCTTTAAAAAATGGGGCTTCAGGGTCTGTATTTATAACGACTTTTACTTTTGATGAATTAACACCAGCAAGATGCTGAATTGCTCCAGAAATACCAATTGCAATATATAAGTTTGAGGATACAGGCTTACCAGTTTGTCCTACATGTTCACTGTGGGGTCTCCAGCCTAAATCTGAGACAGGCTTTGAGCATGCTGTAGCACCACCTAGAACTTCAGCAAGGTTTTCTACTAGATGCCAATTTTCAGGACCTTTTAATCCTCTTCCACCTGAAACAACAATATCAGCATCGGCAATTGTTACTTTATTAGTTGCTCTGTCAATTGATTTTACTTTATTTTTAGATTCAGAAATATTAAAATTTATCTCAGAAATCTCAGACTTTACAGGTTTTTCTTTTAGACCATAAGAATTTTTTGAAATAGCTAAAATAATTTTGTTTTTAATTATTTCTACAGTTTCAAAAGCTTTATTTGTAAAGGTGTTTCTTACAACTGTCATTTTTTCACCATTGGTGAGCTTTGAAATTACATTTGTAACATAACTTGCATCAGTTAAAACAGATAATATCCCTCCTATGTACTTTGAATTTGAACTTGAGCTTAGTACAAGTAAGTTACATTCTTTGTTGTTAAAAACCTCAGAAATACATTTTGAATAGTTACTTGGGTCAAAATTCTTAAGTTCTTCGTTTTTACAGTTTATTATTTTATTAACTCCATAATCTGATAAACTTTCAGCATTGGTAGCATTAAAACACAAAGCGTTAACACTACCCCCATTTTCTAAGGAAATCTCTGAAGCATATGAAGCAATTTCATAGGCGTCTTTTTTAAGATTACCCTCACCATCAGTTTCTGCAAAAATTAGTATTTCCATATTATAATGCTTTAGCTTCGTTATGTAGCAAATCAATTAACTTTTCAATATCATTGGATGATACGAGAGTAACTTCTCCTTTTGGTTGGGGTTTTTCAAAACTTTTTGAATGAGTTGCGCTAGGATCATCACTAGTTTCCACTACAACTAGTTCTTTTTTCCTTGCCATCATAATTCCCCTCATGTTGGGAATTCGTAAATCACTCTCTTCGACTAGACCTTTTTGGCCACCAATTATTAGAGGTAATTGGGTTGATATGTTTTCTTTACCACCCTCAATTTCTCTTGCGGCTTCGACAGAATTACCTGAAATATTTAAAGCAATGCATTTGTCTATAAAATTTATTTTAGTAAGTGCTGAAATCATTCCAGGAACCATACCACCGTTGTAATCAATAGATTCTCTACCAGCAATTATTAGGTCGTAGTTGTTTTCACTAATGTAATCTGATATAAATTTCGCTACGGAAAAACCATCTTTAGGTTCGTGATTGATTCTTACAGCCTTATCTGCCCCGATGGCAAGTGCTTTTCTAAGTGTTGATTCTGTATCCTGTAATCCTACATTAATCACATCAATTGTGGCATTATTTTTTTCCTTAAACCAAATAGCTCTTGTTAATCCAAATTCGTCATTTGGATTGATTACAAACTGTACACCAGATTTGTCAAACTTACTATTATTCTCGCAAAAATTGATCTTTGATGTAGTGTCAGGAACATGACTTATACAAACAAGAATTTTCATACTTTATAAATTCTAAAATCCACTTTCAAAGTTACTAATTTGAAAGACAAAAAACTTTAATTAATAAATAATTTTAGCATATTGATGTTTAATTTTAATCGCTTTACTATTTTTGTCAAAAATTAGATTTTATGAGGACTATTCAATTCAGAGAAGCTGTTTGTGAAGCAATGAGTGAAGAGATGAGAAATGACGAAAGTATATTTCTGATGGGTGAAGAAGTTGCCGAGTACAATGGAGCATACAAAGCATCCAAAGGTATGCTTGATGAATTTGGACCAAAAAGAGTTATCGATACCCCAATTTCTGAACTTGGTTTTGCTGGTGTTGCAATTGGTTCAACAATGACAGGTAACAGACCGATCGTTGAATACATGACTTTTAATTTTTCATTAGTAGGAATTGATCAAATAATCAATAATGCAGCAAAAATTAGACAAATGTCTGGGGGTCAATTCAATTGTCCAATTGTTTTTAGAGGCCCAACTGCATCTGCTGGTCAACTAGCTGCAACTCATTCTCAAGCTTTTGAAAATTGGTTTGCCAATACCCCGGGGTTGAAGGTAATCGTACCCTCAAATCCATATGATGCTAAAGGATTGTTAAAATCAGCGATCCGTGATGATGATCCGGTGATATTTATGGAAAGTGAACAGATGTATGGAGACAAAGGTGAGGTTCCTCAGGGGGAATACACAATTCCTATTGGTATTGCTGACATAAAAAGAGAAGGTTCCGATGTTACAATTGTTTCTTTTGGTAAAATAATTAAAGAGGCCTATAAGGCAGCAGATGAACTGGATAAAGAAAATATTTCTTGTGAAATTATTGACCTTAGAACTGTCAGACCGATGGATCATGAAGCTATTCTAAATTCTGTAAAAAAAACTAACAGGCTTGTAATTTTAGAAGAAGCTTGGCCATTTGGTAACGTTGCAACAGAGATCACCTACCAAGTACAATCTCAAGCCTTTGATTATCTTGATGCCCCAATAGAGAAAATTAATACCGCTGACACCCCCGCTCCATATTCTCCTGTTTTACTCAAAGAATGGCTTCCGAACAGTGAAGATGTTGTAAAAGCGGTCAAAAAGGTACTCTACAAATAATCAAAGAGTTTTTCCTTAATTAACTCTATTTCACTATTTTTGCCAACTAATAAAAAAAATTAACTATGGATTCAATGATGATTTACATGCCAATAATCATGTCAGCATTAGGACTTGCTTATGTTTTTATAAGAAGATCTTGGGTGATGAAACAAGATGCTGGTGACGGAAAAATGAAAGAGATTTCTGATCATATATATGAAGGTGCGTTAGCGTTTTTAAATGCTGAATATCGTTTATTATCTGTATTTGTATTAGTCGTAAGTGCAGTTCTCGCAGGTATTTCATTTATTGTGCCTACAACTCATATTTTAATAGTGGTATCATTTATCTTTGGAGCATTTTTCTCTGCCTATGCTGGTAACATAGGAATGAAGATTGCCACCAAAACAAACGTTAGAACTACTCAGGCAGCAAAAACATCATTACCAGATGCCCTCAAAATTTCATTTGCTGGCGGAACAGTTATGGGATTAGGCGTAGCAGGTTTAGCTGTATTAGGCCTAACAGCTTTCTTTATCATATTTTTTAATCATTTTATGGGTGGTGTATGGGCCGATACTGATTACGGATCTGCTAGTGACACAATGACTATAGTTTTAGAAACTTTAGCTGGATTTTCATTAGGAGCTGAATCAATTGCTTTGTTTGCAAGAGTTGGTGGTGGTATTTATACGAAAGCTGCAGATGTGGGTGCTGATTTGGTAGGAAAAGTTGAAGCTGGAATCCCAGAAGATGATCCACGAAATCCAGCTACAATTGCTGATAATGTTGGAGATAATGTTGGAGATGTTGCTGGAATGGGAGCTGACTTATTTGGTTCGTATGTGGCAACTGTCCTCGCTGCCATGGTACTTGGAAATTATGTTATCATTGATATGGGAGGATCGATTGAAGATAACTTTGGCGGAATTGGACCAATTTTATTACCGATGGCAATTGCTGGATTAGGGATTATTATATCCCTAATAGGTACACTTTTTGTAAAAATAAATTCAAATGATGCAAAGGAGGACGAAGTGATGGGTGCTCTGAATAAAGGAAATGGAATATCTATACTTCTGGTTGCAGTATCCTGTTTTTTCCTAGTTAAATATATGCTTCCTGAAACATTAAATATGGAGTTTTTTGGTGAAGGATTAAAAGATATCGCTTCAATTAATGTCTTCTACGCTACATTAACCGGTTTAATCGTTGGTTGGTTAATTTCTGCTATCACTGAATATTATACTGGACTTGGTAAAAAACCTGTTCTTGAAATCGTTCAAAAATCAAGTACTGGCTCAGCAACCAATATTATTGCAGGTTTAGCAACTGGTATGATTTCAACTTTTGGATCAGTAATCTTATTTGCAGCTGCAATATGGGCAGCGTATGCTTTCGCTGGTTTTTACGGAGTAGCTTTATCTGCTTCAGCTATGATGGCAACAACCGGAATGCAATTAGCAATTGATGCCTTTGGCCCAATTTCTGACAATGCAGGTGGAGTAGCTGAGATGAGTGGACAAGATCCTATTGTGAGGGAAAGAACAGATATATTAGATTCGGTAGGCAATACCACAGCAGCTACTGGAAAAGGTTTTGCAATTGCTTCTGCAGCTCTAACTTCTTTGGCTTTATTTGCAGCCTATGTCACATTTACTGGAATTGAAGGTATCAATATATTTAAAGCACCTGTTTTAGCAATGTTATTTGTTGGAGGCATGGTTCCAGTGGTATTTTCGGCCTTAGCTATGAATGCAGTTGGAAAGGCAGCGATGGAAATGGTTTATGAAGTAAGAAGACAATTTAAAGAGATACCCGGAATAATGAAGGGAAAGGCGAAGCCTGAATATGATAAATGTGTTGACATCTCAACAAAAGCATCTCTCAAAGAAATGATGTTACCTGGAATATTAACAATTGGAACTCCGATAATTATTACAGTCTTACCAATGTTATTTGGACTAGACAACCAATTAATTGCTGAAATGCTCGGTGGATACATGGCTGGGGTTACAGTCAGTGGAGTTTTATGGGCAATTTTTCAAAACAATGCGGGAGGTGCATGGGACAATGCAAAAAAATCTTTTGAAGCAGGCGTTGAAATTAACGGAGAAATGACATTTAAAGGATCTGATGCACACAAGGCATCTGTTACTGGAGACACGGTTGGAGATCCTTTCAAAGATACATCGGGACCATCTATGAACATTCTCATCAAACTTACATGTTTAATAGGTTTGGTTATTGCTCCTATATTAGGTGGTCATGGAACTCATGATGTTGATCATAAATCTGTAACTTATATATATGATGCTACATATCTTGATACATTTGAAATTGGTAATGAGGATAAGATATTAATTGTACAATCTATGGTAAGAGATTTAATAGCTAAAGATTACACCAAAGTTGCTGATTATCTTTCAGAAGATGTTGTTTTTAATCTTTCTGATGGCTCATTAATTGAAGGTAAGGAATCTGCCATGAAACACATATCTGACACATATTCTGAAGTTGATATTGAAGACTATAGCGTTGCAGTTAATCTCGCAGTTACCGGCGATAATGGTGATGAATGGGTGTTACTTTGGGATAAAGGAAATATTGTTGAATCAAACGGTGAATCAATTACTAAAAGCTGGATGGAATCTTTCCGTTTTGATGGTGATAAAATTAATTTTATCAATATGTATTCCAAATAGACTACTAAAAAAGGCCTCAAATTGGGCCCTTTTTTATTTCATTTTTCTATCTATTAGTGAAATTATTTTTTTGAGGTCGTCCTTGTTTTCAACAAAATCTAAATCATCAATATCTACAATTAATAATTCCCCTTTACTATAATTATGTATCCAAGCTTCATATCTTTCATTTAATCTACTTAAATATTCAATACTTATAGAATTTTCATATTCACGCCCTCTTTTGTGAATTTGAGAGACCAAATTTGGAATAGAACTTCTTAGATATATCAACAGATCTGGTGCAGCCACATTTTCCTCCATTAAATCAAAAAGTGACCTGTAGTTTTCAAAATCACGATTTGTCATAAGTCCCATAGCATGCAGATTGGGGGCAAAAATATTAGCATCCTCATAAATAGTTCTGTCCTGAATTACGTTTTTACTTTTTTTGTGGATTTCTTTTACTTGTCTAAATCTGCTGTTTAAAAAATATATTTGAAGATTAAAACTCCATCTTTCCATTTGATTATAGAAATCGTCTAAGTATGGATTTTTAACTACGTCTTCTAATTGTTTATTGTATTTATAATGTTTAGCTAGATATTTAGTCAATGTGGTTTTTCCAGCACCAATATTTCCTGCGATAGCTATATGCATATTAGTTTGTTAAAATTAAATATTTGTTTAAATAATCCTTGTCATAAATATACAAGGTTTCATCGATTACGGAAAAATCTTTTATAAATAATTTTTGATGCTCAATATTAATAAATAATTCCTCATCATTTTTAAAATAGATTAATTTATTATTGTTTGCAAGAATAACATCATTCTTAAATATCCTTACTTTATTAAAGCTGTTGCTATTTTCGGATTTATAAATAATTGACCCATTATAATTGATTTTATAAAAATACAAGTCCGTTATAACCCACAAATAATTATAACTACTTTTAAAGTCAAGAAATTCTCCTTCAATTTTAGTTTCAATATTCCCAATAATTAGTCTCTTAAAAAAATCAAATTTTTTTATTTTCATGTCCGTTTCGTCAAAAACCCATATGCTATTATCGTTGGCTGATGATATGTCGTAAATTTCACCTAGTGAAGGAATTTCATTAAAATTAATCCTTGTTATTTCATTTAAAAAATTGTCAAGGATAATAAGGCTGTTAAAATCTTGGAACCAAACCTTAATTTTTAAGGGATTATATAAGTCAACTTTTGATATTAAACCCATTGATGAGTCAGAAAATAAGAGATCTTTTCTTTTTAACAGATGATAATCACTTAAATAATATTTGTTCCCTAGATTATCAATTTTTATTAATATAAAATTATTATCATGTCTAATTGTTTCTATTTTCTCAATTTTAATTTGATTATGAGCTTGAAAAGATTGGAGAAAAATAAAAAAGAACAATAATTTTACTCTCATAACATCAATGTACAAAAAATATTATGATTAATTTAACTGTGAATTAACAGCTAATTATGCCATGAGTTCCTATATTTAAAAAAATATTATGAATAAAATTCTATACATACTTACCTTTTTTTTCAGCTTAAGTATTAGTTCGCAAGATTTTCAAGGACAAGCTTTTTACAAGACCCAAACATCTATGGATTTTGGATCCTGGGGCGATAGGATGTCTGCTGAACAAAAAAAGGCAATGAAAGAAAGAATGAAGCCTTTTCTAGAACCTGTATACATCCTTACTTTTGATAAGACCAAATCCATATACCAGCAAGAGGAAACATTAGATGCCCCAGGAAGTGGTGGCGGAAGAGGTTGGGGAAGAATGTGGGCTTCTTCAGGAGGTCCTGTTTATAAAGATTTAGTGTCAAAAAAATCTCTTCAAAGCACTGAGTTTATGGGAAAAAAGTTTCTTATCTCGAATGATCCAGACAAAATCAAATGGGTTATGGAAAAAGAACAAAAGATGATTGGAAATTATCTGTGCTTTAAGGCAACGGCAAAAGTCTCTAAGCCAAAAACCATGACTAGTGTGTGGAGAAAATCAGAAAAACAAAATGATTCAATTAAAGATTCAGCTATTAAAAATTTGGAAGAAGAATATATGATGATAACCGCGTGGTATACCCCTCAAATTCCTGTGAGTCACGGTCCAGCCCAATTCGGAGGTCTTCCTGGATTAATTTTAGAATTAACAAATGATAACACTGTAATGTTATGTACCAAAGTTGTAATGAACCCAGAGAAGAGAATACAAATTTCTGAGCCAAAAAAAGGGGAATTTGTTTCTAGAGCAGAGTTTGAAAATATAGTTGAAGTTAAGACTAAAGAAATGAGAAATATGTGGAGGGGAGGACGGTCTAAATCAATAAGAAAAAACTAAATATCATATGTCTGCCAGAGATCTAAAATCAACCAACGGTTTTCTATTATCAGACTTTAAATATCTGATGGCTTATTCAATTCCCTTAACTGCTTTAATCGGGTTTTATCTTGGCGGTTATTGGTTGTTTACTACCCCCTTTTACATATTTGTCATAATTCCAATCGTGGAATTCCTACTTACTCGATATGGAATTGATGAGTTAGAGACCCATCGAGCTGAAAAAGGAATTCATTGGCTATTTGATTTAATGTTGTATTTAAATATTCTCATTGTATTTGGACTACTGATATATTCTTTAACAAAAATTGTCTCTTTTGAATTTATGTCCATTGAATTTTTAGGGTCATTGCTTTCATTCGGTCTTGTATTGGCCTCAAATGGTATTAACGTAGCTCATGAATTATGTCATCGAACGAATACCCCAGAAAGAATCTTAGGAAAATTTCTATTAATACCATCCCTTTACATGCATTTCTACCTTGAGCATAATTATGGTCATCATTTAAAGGTAGCAACAAAAGAAGATCCTGTTACAGCAAAATATAACGAACCTGTATATTCATTTTGGATTAGTGCAATTATTGGTGAACTCTTTGGCGCCATTGATATTCAAATAAATATGTTATCAAGAAAAAATAAATCCTTTTTCTCTGTCTATAATGATATGTTTTGGTATTTGATAATTCAATTATCATACATTCTTTTAATTTTTATTTTATTTGGTATTAAGGGGTTGACTTTTTGTTTATTGGCAGCTCTTTTTTCTGTGCTTATGTTTGAAAGTGTAAATTACATTGAACATTATGGTCTTTTAAGAAAAAAATTATCATCTGGAAGATATGAAAGGGTTCAAGAAAGACACTCTTGGAACTCTAATCATATATTTGGAAGAATAGTACTTTATGAATTGACAAGACACAGTGATCACCACAGGATTGCAGACACGGAATATCAAAATTTGAAATCAATAGACAATTCTCCACAACTCCCTTTTGGTTACCCAACAAGTATTTTATTGGCTTTTGTACCAATTTTATGGTTTAAAATAATGAATCCTAGAGTTCCCAAGGATATGTATGAACTATCTTTTAAAAAATAGAGGAAGTGAAAAAATATATTACATTAATTATTTTACTTTCAAGCTTAATTAGTTTTTCTCAGATAAAGATGAGTGGTAAGGTGACCGATAGTATCGGTGCACCCTTAGAGCTTGCAAATATTATTTTAATTGATTCAGATTCTAATACTCTTGAAACTTTTGCAATGTCAGATAATCAGGGTGATTACAAATTATCTTTAAAAAAGAATAGTAAATATAACCTTCAGGTTAGCTACATCGGTATGGCTACTTTTTCACAAACTTTAAATACTAAAGAAAATGATATTATTAAGAATTTCTCTTTAAGACAAGATAATCAACTTGATGCAGTTGAGCTAACATACGAAATGCCAGTTGTAGTAAGTGGTGACACCCTAGTTTATGATGCTGATTCATTCAAAACTGGTACTGAAAGAAAACTTGAAGATGTATTAAAAAACCTACCCGGTGTTGAAATAAATGATGATGGAGAGATTGAAGTTGAAGGAAAAGCGGTATCAAAAGTAATGGTTGAAGGAAAAGATTTTTTTGATGGTGATTCAAAAATTGCTTCAAAGAATATACCTTCTAACGCAGTTGATAAAGTTCAAATTTTAAAAAACTATGCAGAGGTTGGACAATTAAGCTCGGTTCAAAACAATCAGGATAATATTGCCATTAACATTAAGTTAAAGAAGGGTAAAGATAAGTTTTGGTTTGGTGATATTCTAGCAGGTGCAGGTGAGTCACCTAGCCACACCCAAAATCAAAATTTGGACCTACATATCTTTCAGCCAAAGCTTTTCTTCTACAGTCCAACTTACAGCATTAATGTTATTGGAGATTTAAATAATATTGGTGAGCAGGCATTTACAAGAAGGGATTATTGGAATTTTTCAGGTGGTTTTAACAGACCAAGTGGAAAAAGTGGAACAAATATTTCGCTAGGAAATAATAATTTAAGTTTTTTGCAACTTCAAAATAACAGAGCAAAGGATATTAACACTGAGTTTGTAGCAATAAACTCTAGCTATTCACCAGATAAAAAAGTTGATTATTCTGCTTTTTTAATTTTAACAAATAGTGAGACAGAAATACAACAAAATAATAGTACTCAGTATGTTGGTTTAACCGAAAATATCCCTGACGAAAACACTCAAACAAATACTTCACAAGTTAGTGAGCTTGGAATTGGCAAGTTTTCACTAAAATTTATTCCAAATGTTAATAACCAATTTGAGTATGAGATATTGGGTAGGTTAACAAATGAAACTCAAGACCAAAATTATTTATCATCGGTTATCGGAGCTATTACTCAGCTTGATGAAGCAGAAACTTATAGTATTAATCAAAACATAAATTATTATTACACACTTAATGAAAAAAATATTTTTGCATTAGAAGCCCAACATTTAATCAAGGATGAAGATCCTTTTTATAATGCTATTTTGGAAAATAACGAGAACTATCAAATTACTGCTACTGGATTGGGATTAGATAATTCCCTTCCTTTTTATAATATTGCTCAGGAAAAAAAGGTTAGGTCAAATCAACTTGATGCAAAAATTGATTATTGGAATATTTTAAATAAAAAGAGTGATATTAACTTAACCTTTGGAACAATTTACAGTAAACAAGAATTTGATTCAGATATTTTTCAGTTCCTCTCCAACTCTAATGAGAATACATATAATCCAACTCCTTCCATAAATACCGGTTTAGATTTTAATGATGTAAGCTATGTTTTTAATGATGTTTATTTGGGATTACACTATAGATTAAAATCAGGTAAGTTTACAATTAGCCCAGGGTTTACAGCTCATTCATATAATTCTGAAAATTCACAGACTGAGTCTTTTGATGCCGGAAGTTTAAATTTTAAAAAATCTTTTTTTAAACTTCTTCCAGATTTTAATATGATTATTCAATTTAAGGACAGTGAGACGCTTAGGTTAAACTATGCCATGAGAACTCAATTTACAGATGTTAGTAAAATTGCAAGAGGATTGGTTTTAAATAATTATAACTCAATTTTTATTGGTACCCAAGACTTACAAAATGCTATTTCACACAATATAAGTTTAAATTATAACAGTTTTAATCTTTTTAATTACACAAATGTTTATGCTGGAATCAATTATAATAAATCAATTGATCAAATAAGAAATTTAACCAGTTTCGAAAGTGTAATAGCTACAAGCAGCCCTTTTAACTCAGGTTTTGCTGATGAAAATTTATCTGCATATGGAAGATATCAAAGATCTTTTGGAAAAATAAGAGGAACTATTGGAACAAACTTTAATTTATCTAAATTTAATCAGTTTATTCAAGACACATCAAGACCTAGCTTAAGTGAAACTTTCTCTCAAAATTATAATGCCTCCATCAGAACTTTATTTAAGAATGCTCCAAACATAGAAGCGGGTATGAAGTATTCAGTAAGTGAAACAAATATTGGAGATTTGGAGACAAAATACTTCACTGAAAGCCCATATGTTGAAGTTGATGCACTAATTCTTAAATCATTTACTTTCAGATCAAATTATTCAACAACTAAGTTTAAAGATCAAAACTCAATTATTAATGATTTTGAGTTTTTTGATGCGGCCATTTCATACAGAAAAGATAAGGAAAGTAAATGGGAGTTTGAATTAAGAGCAACTAACTTGTTAGACACAAAATCTCAAAGTCAATCAAACGTATCTAATATTTCTGTTAGTACTAATGAATACTTCATTCAGCCAAGGTTTGTAACAATCAGACTTATTTACAGTCTTTAAATTTTATCAATAATTCTTTTTTTAGTTAAAGAAAAAGTTTTTCTTTACAGAGTAAATTATCTGTGTGAATTTATTTTCATAGATAATTTTCTTTTTTTATAAATGAAAAAATTAAATAAATATAGTAGGGTAGTAACTCAGGATAATTCACAGCCTGCAGCTCAGGCGATGCTATATGCTATTGGATTCACAGATGAAGATTTTAATAAGCCTTTAATCGGAATAGCAAGTACTGGATACGAAGGCAACCCTTGTAACATGCATTTAAATAATTTAGCCCTTGATGTGAAAGATGGGGTGAATTCTATTGATTTTGTAGGATTAATTTTCAATACAATAGGAGTAAGTGATGGAATTTCAATGGGAACCCCAGGAATGAGATACTCTTTACCGTCTAGAGATATTATCGCGGATTCTATTGAAACCGTTGTACAAGCCATGAGCTATGACGGTTTGATCACAGTTGTTGGTTGTGATAAGAATATGCCGGGTGCTTTAATGGGAATGATTAGGCTGAATCGACCGTCAATTCTTTTATATGGTGGAACAATTGATTCAGGTTGCCACAAAAATAAAAAATTAGATATTGTTTCGGCATTCGAAGCATGGGGAGAAAAGGTTACTGGAACAATTGATAATAAAGAGTATAGAGAAATTATAAAAAAATCTTGCCCTGGATCTGGAGCTTGTGGAGGAATGTATACTGCAAATACAATGGCCTCTGCAATTGAAGCATTAGGTATGTCATTGCCATTTTCTTCTTCAATTCCTGCAAATAATAAAATGAGAAATTCTATATCCAGTGAGACCGGAAAGGCAATGAAAAAATTAATTGAAGATGATTTAAAACCATTAGACATCATAAATAAAAAATCTATTGAAAATGCAGTAACAACAGTAGTTGCTCTCGGAGGTTCTACTAATGCTGTTTTACATTTTCTGGCAATAGCTAGAGCTGCTGATATTGATTTTACAATTGATGATTTTCAAAGAATTAGCGAGAAAACTCCATTCATAGCTGACTTAAAGCCAAGTGGTAAGTTTCTGATGGAAGATTTACATGATATAGGAGGTATTCCTGTAGTCCTAAAGTATCTCTTGAAAAAAGGCTATTTACATGGTGATTGTTTAACAGTAACAGGAAATACTTTAAGCGAAAATCTTGATGAAGTTGAAGAACTTACTTTTCAACAAGATATAATTAGACCTTGTGAGAGTCCGATTAAAAATAGTGGTCACATCAGAATATTATATGGAAATTTAGCTAGTAAAGGGAGTGTTGCTAAAATAACCGGAAAGGAAGGGCTTCATTTTAGTGGAACTGCAAATGTTTTTGATTCAGAGGAAGAAGCAAATCATAGTATAAAAAATGGTAAAGTTAAAAAAGGTGATGTAGTTGTTATCAGGTATGTTGGGCCAAAAGGTGGTCCAGGGATGCCTGAAATGTTGAAACCAACAGCGGGGATAATGGGTGCCGGTTTAGGAAAAGATGTTGCATTAATCACAGACGGTAGATTTTCAGGTGGCACCCACGGATTTGTTGTAGGTCATATAACTCCAGAAGCACAGGTTGGAGGAAATATTGCAATTGTTAAGGACGGGGATAAAATTTCAATTGATGCTGAAAAAAATATTATTACTTTACATTTGTCAGACGATGAATTAATTAGAAGAAGAAAAAAATGGAAAAAACAACCTTTAAAAGTTACCAAAGGATCACTATTTAAGTATGCAAATGTGGTTTCTTCAGCTTCTTTAGGATGTGTAACAGATGAATTTAATTAAAATAATATGTCAAAAATAAGCGGAAGTGAGGCTGTTATAAAGTGCTTATTAGAGGAAAATGTAGACATCATCTACGGATATCCTGGAGGTGCTATTATGCCTGTTTATGATGAATTATATAAATATCAGGATGAGATTCATCACGTATTAACTAGACATGAACAGGGCGCAACTCATTCTGCACAAGGATTTGCAAGAATTTCTGGAAGAGTTGGGGTTGCAATAGCCACATCTGGACCTGGAGCCACAAATTTGGTAACTGGACTGGCAGATGCTCAAATTGATTCCACTCCAATGGTGTGTATAACTGGTCAGGTTAGTTCACATCTACTTGGCAGTGATGCGTTCCAAGAAACAGATATAATTGGAATCTCAACTCCGATTACGAAATGGAATTATCAAATAACAAAGGCTTCCGAAATCCCGGAAATCTTTGCAAAGGCATTTTATATCGCTAAGAGTGGTAGACCTGGTCCTGTTTTAATTGATATTACAAAAGACGCTCAATTTGATAAAATTGAATTTTCATACAAAAAGGTTGAAGCGATTAGAAGTTATAATCCAGAACCTAAAATAAACCCTGATGCTTTAAAAAATGCAGCAGATTTAATAAACAATGCTAAAAAGCCCCTAATTGTGTGGGGTCAAGGGGTAATCTTAGGAAATGCAGAGGATGAGTTAGTTAAGTTTGTTGAAAAATCTGGAATTCCAGCTGCCTGGACAATTCTTGGAGCTTCAGCCATACCAACTAGCCATCCTTTAAACGTGGGTATGTTGGGTATGCATGGAAATTATGCACCAAATGTACTGACGAATGAGTGTGATGTATTAATTGCAATTGGGATGAGATTTGATGACAGGGTCACCGGAGATATTAATCGATATGCTAAGCAGGCAAAAATCATTCATTTTGAAATTGATCCAGCAGAGGTTAATAAAAATATTAAGGTGGATATTGCCGTTTTGGGTGACGCTAAAAAATCTTTGAACGAAATTTTAAAAATCACTAACAAAAAAACCCACAAAAAATGGTTAAACGAATTCAAAAAGCTTTATAAAATTGAATATGAAAAAGTTATTCATAATGATCTTAATCCTGTAAAAGATGGTTTGACAATGGGTGAAGTTATTAAAGAAATAAATCTACAAACAAAAGGAAATGCTGCTATTGTTTCTGATGTTGGCCAGCATCAAATGATTGCATGTAGATATTCTGATTTCAATATATCAAAAAGCAACATTACATCAGGTGGATTAGGAACTATGGGATTTGCATTACCGGCAGCGATCGGAGCTAAAATGGCTTGCCCTGAGAGGGAAGTTGTTGCTGTTATTGGGGACGGAGGCTATCAAATGACAATTCAGGAATTGGGAACTGTTTTTCAAACTAAAGCCGCTGTTAAAATTGTTGTTCTTAATAATGATTTTTTGGGTATGGTTAGACAATGGCAGCAATTATTTTTTGATAAAAGATATGCATCAACTGAAATGGTAAACCCTGATTTTGTAAAAATTGCTGAGGGATACTATTTAAAAGCAAGACGAGTTACTGAAAGAAAGGATTTGGCAGATGCTGTAGAGGAAATGATTAAATCTAATGAGCCTTATTTTTTAGAGGTTGTTGTTGAAAAAGAGGCTAATGTATTTCCTATGATACCTACGGGGTCATCGGTTTCAGAAATTAGATTAAATTAATTATTTATGAGTGATAAATTAATAAAATATACAGTTTCAATTTATACAGAAAATAGTGTTGGGCTTCTCAACAGAATCTCAGCAATTTTTCAGAGGAGGCATATAAATATTGAAAGTTTTAATTCTTCAATGACAGAGATTGAAAACGTACAAAGATGGACAATTCTTGTAATAACTTCTGAGACATTTATAAAAAAAATCGTTGGACAGATTAATAGACAAGTTGAAGTAATTCAGTCTTATTATCATACAGACGAGGAAACAATTTATCAGGAATCCTGCTTATTCAAAATAAAATCTTCATTGTTATTTGATGACAGACAGATCCAAAATATAATTAAAGAAAGTAACGCTATAATAGTAACGGTAAATCCTGAATTTTTTGTGATTGAAAAATCTGGTAGAACACATGAGTTAGATGAACTCTATGAAAAATTAAATAAATATGGAATTTTACAATATGTTAGATCAGGAAGAATTGCAATAACCAAATCTCCATTAATGATTTCAGAAAAACTTTCCAACTTTAAAAATAATTAAAATGAATAACTATTTTAATTCACTAACCGAATCAGAAAAAAAGACACAGTTGTCAAAGTGTAGATTTATGGACTTATCAGAGTTTGATGATGATAACCAAATCCTAAAAAATAAAGAAATTGTGATTGTGGGCTGTGGTACCCAAGGCTTGAATCAAGGTTTGAATATGAGGGATTCTGGTTTAAATATTTCATATGCCTTACGTGAAGGTGCAATCACATCAAAAAGAAAATCATTCATAAATGCTTCTAGTAATAATTTCAAAGTTGGGACTTACAATGAATTAATTCCGGATGCTGATCTGGTTATAAATTTGACCCCAGATAAAAACCACACAGATGTAGTCAATAGTGTCATGCCTTTGATGAAGCAAAATTCAATTCTTTCATATTCACATGGTTTTAATATAGTGGAAGAAGGAATTAAAATTAGAGAAGATATAACGGTAATTATGGTAGCCCCAAAATGTCCGGGAACAGAAGTTAGAGAAGAGTTTAAAAGAGGTTTTGGTGTGCCAACATTAATTGCAGTACATTCTGCAAATGATCCCAATAGTCAAGGGTTAGATTTAGCAAAAGCATATGCGTATTCACTTGGTTCACACAGGGCTGGTGTTCTAGAGTCATCTTTCGTTGCAGAAGTAAAAAGTGATTTAATGGGAGAGCAGACTATTTTATGTGGAGTACTTCAGACTGCATCAATACTATTATTTGAAAAAATGGTTAACGAGGGTCTAGAAAAAACATATGCTGCAAAACAAATTCAAAATGGTTGGGAGGTTATTACTGAGTCATTAAAGCACGGAGGTATTTCTAAAATGATGAATTCTATTTGTGACACTTCTAAAATCGAAGCAAACAGAATTGCAGAAGAACTCAAAGAGCTTATGACGCCTCTATTTAAAAAGCATATGGATGATATAATGTCTGGAGAGTTTTCAGAAGGTATGATGGAAGATTGGAATAACGACGATAAAAAACTTCTTAATTGGAGGGAGAAGACTGGCGAGACAGCATTTGAAAAAACACCTTCATCTGAAGAGACTATTTCTAATCAAGAATATTTTGAAAAAGGAATTGCCATGATAGCATTTGTAAAATCTGGGGTTGAATTAGCTTTTGAAACAATGGTTGAAGCTGGTATCATTGGCGAATCAGCATATTATGAATCTTTACATGAATTACCCTTAATTGCAAATTTAGTTGCAAGAAAGAAATTATATGAAATGAATAGTATAATTTCTGATACAGCTGAATATGGATGTTACTTATTTGCAAATGAAGCAAAATACCTATTAAAAAATTATGTCAGTAAATTAAGCCTATCTTCTTTAGGCATAGAGCCTAATATTAATGAAGAAATTGATAAAGACTTACTTAAAAAAATTAACTTTGAAATAAACAATCATCCTATTGAAAAGATTGGAGTAGAACTTAGAAAGTCTATGACATCGATGAAAAATTTATTTTAGTGGTTAATTTTATCGGATTAAATGAAATAAAAAAAGCTAGCCAAATACTGCAGACAGTAGTAATTGAATCTCCTTTCCAGAAAATTGAAAGTTACTCTCAAAAATATAATTCTAATATATTTTTTAAAAGGGAAGATTTACAAAAAGTTAGATCATTTAAGATAAGAGGTGCTTTTAATAAAATTTCATCTTTAAATCAATCTCAAGTAATAAATGGAATAGTTTGTGCTAGTGCTGGAAATCATGCTCAAGGTTTTGCTGTAAGCTGTCGCACCCTAGGTTATAAGGGAAAAGTGTTTATGCCTACAACTACTCCAAATCAAAAAATTGAACAAGTAAAAAAATTTGGAAAAACTAATGTTGAGGTTGTTTTGTACGGAGAAAACTTCACCCAAGCTTATGAAAAAGCAATGCAAGAGTGTGATAAATATGATAAAACTTTTATTCACCCTTTTGATGATAAAAAAGTAATTGCAGGACAGGCTACATTATTTTTAGAAATAATTAATCAATTTAAAGATCATCTAGATTATCTGTTTATTCCAATCGGAGGTGGTGGATTAATTTCAGGTGCATTAAATGTTTTCAAACAACTGAGTCCAAAGACAAAAATAATAGGCATTGAGCCTAAAGGAGCCCCATCAATGTCTAAATCTATTAATAAAAATAAGTTAATTACTTTAAATAGAATTGATGGTTTTGTTGATGGAGTTGCGGTTAAAAAAGTTGGTAATTATAGCTTTGATTACTGTAAAGAACTTTTAGATGATTTAATAATTTTAGATGAGAATGAAATTTGTAATTCTATTCTGGAACTAAAATCGTATGAAAATATTATTACTGAACCGGCAGGTGCAATGTCAAGTGCTGCACTAAGACATTACAGACATAAAATCATAAATAAAAATATTGGTTGTATAATTTGTGGAGCTAATAACGATAATTCTAGAATGCCTGAAATAATTAAAAGAGCTGATATTTGGAAATCTAATAATCCAAAAAACTAGTTTTTTCTTGCTGCCCGGTGAAATGAAAGTATTTTTCTAAAACCAACAATGATATTAAGTCCTCTCTTCTTTTATTTTTGAATTGTACAACATAATCATTGGCATTTTTGATAATCCTTTTACATTTTTCAGGATTCTTTATGTAATATTTAATTTTACTTTCTAAATCTGAATAATCTTCCTTTATTTCAATATAATGCTTTTCCGGAATCAGCCTATTTTCCATAAACCAAGATTCAATTTTTGGCCTGGGCATCACAGCAATTGAATTCGAAGACATTACCCATTTTAGATTTGTAGCAACATCAACACCCTCCACACACATAATAAATTTATATTTTAAATGATTCTCTATTGATATTTTATTTTTGAGCCATTCTGGGTGTGGAGTATTCTTATTTATTGCTCCAAGGTCGCATAACTGATTATTAAAGTATATTTTAAAAAAATCAATTCTTTTTTTATGCTTTTCAGTTATTGCAGATCTACCAATTAGTTTATTTATTTTATGATCAAATTCATTAGAATCTTTTGTATATGTAAAATGCCTGATTTTGTTTAGTTTCATCAAAATTGAATTTTGATTATTTTCATTGATCGGTCTACTTTTTACAATAGATGGAACATCTGGGCTATGAGTGATATCTCCAAATAGCATTTTTAACTTTAATCTTTTTTCAAAGAATCTAGTGTATTGGTAAGTATCAAAAAAATAAGTTCTATGGAAGTTTTTAATTTTAAAATTATCAAGACTTTCATTATCCTTATTTAGTTTAATTTCTTTGTTTAATTTGTTGTAATAGTTTACCCTATTTTTAATATAATCAAAATCAAAATCTGAAAGAGAGTTTAATTTCTTCCTTAAATTATTTCTGTAGAAAAAATCAGGAATTAATAAACTTAAATAATTTAATAAATAATATTTCTGCTTATTGTTGCGATGTTTAATACTTGAAAGCATCAAAAATTATAATTAATGAATTTCAAACTTAGTGATTTATTTTTTTGGAATGGAAATTGCTGCAGCTAAATTAGTTATTATGGAATTTAAATTTAAGAAGATACCGCAAGAGTTTGAGATAACTGAAAAGATAAAGCAAGATAACTATCTAATCAATGGAAATTTGGTTAAATGGGATGGTGAATTTTCATCTGTTTATTCTACAATCTCATCAACGCCTGAATATAAGCCTACTTTGCTTGGTGAAATACCAAGTTTGGGTAAAGATGAAGCTATTAAGGCGCTAGACTCTGCTTGTAATGCATTTGATAAAGGTAAGGGTTTATGGCCAACGATGAAGGTTGTTGATCGCATTAATGCAATGGAAAGCTTCGTTGAAGAAATGAAGCAGAAAAGAGATATAGTTGTAAAGTTATTAATGTGGGAGATTGGAAAAAACCATACTGATTCTCAAAAAGAATTTGACAGAACCGTAGATTATATATACGATACAATTGAAGCTTACAAGAAAATTGATAGAGATTCTGCAAAATTTCAAAAACATAGTGGTATTAATGCACACATTCGTAGGGGACCACTTGGTGTAGTTCTTTGCTTAGGACCATATAATTACCCGTTGAATGAGACATTTTGTCTTTTAATTCCAGCTTTAATTATGGGTAATACAGTGATATTTAAGCCAGCCAAACACGGTGTACTATTAATATCTCCGTTAATGGAAGCTTTCAAAAAACATTTTCCACCAGGTGTAGTAAATATTTTGTTTGGAAGAGGTAGGGTTTTAGCAAGTCCTATTATGGAATCTGGTAAAGTAAATGTCTTGGCACTAATAGGACACAGTTCATCTGCTAATTCGTTGCAAGAATCTCATCCAAAGAAAAATAGACTAAGATTAGTCTTGGGTCTTGAGGCAAAAAACCCAGCGATTATATTACCAGATGCTGACCTAGGCTTAACGATTCAGGAATGTATAAGTGGATCCCTTTCATACAACGGACAAAGATGTACCGCTCTCAAAATAATTTATGTCCATGATGAAATTAGAGATGAATTTCTAAACAGATTTTCCAAGGCTGTTGATGAACTAAAATACGGAAATCCTTGGGAGGACAACGTTAAGCTAACACCGCTTCCAGAACCGAATAAACCCGAATACATTCAATCACTAATTACTGATGCAAAACAGAAGGGCGCTAAGATAGTTAATCCAAAAGGTGGAATTCAATGTGAAAATTATGTATTTCCAGCTATTTTATACCCTGTTACTAAAGATATGAGTGTTTATAAAGAAGAGCAGTTTGGACCAGTGATTCCGATAATTTCATTTAAAGATATTAATGAACCTCTTGATGATATGGCAGAATCAAATTATGGACAACAGGTTAGTATTTTTGGAAAGGAAACAAAGAAGCTAGGACCCCTAATTGATACCTTAGTGAATTTAGTTTGTAGGGTCAACATAAATAGCTCATGTCAACGAGGCCCCGATATTTATCCATTTACAGGAAGAAAAGATTCTGCATTTAGTACATTAAGTGTTCATGATGCACTAAGATCATTTTCAATTCGTACTTTTGTTGCCTCAAAGGATAATAATGAAAACAATAAGATAATTAAGGATTTGTTAAGTTCTGATAATTCTAACTTTGTATCTACAGATTATATTCTTTAGATAATTTTCTTTTTTTTAATAAATATTATTTACATTAGACCAATCAATATTTAAAAATGCTATTTTTTAACTACAACTTTAACTTATATTACTTCTTTTATCTAAAAAGGATGTAGAGGCAGTTGTAATATAACTAATCAAAATTATTTATGGTCTCGAAATTTCGAGACTTTTTTTTTATGAAAAAAAATATAGGTATACAGGGAATAAAGGGTTCATTTCATCACATAGTTGCAAACAACTATTTTGAAGAAAATATTAATTTGATTGAATATCTTTCCTTTGAAGAATTGATTTTAAATTTATTTAATGATAAAATAGATTATGCTATCATGGCAATAGAAAATTCTACTGCTGGATCTATTATTCCTAATTATGCATTGATTGATGAATATGGAGTAAATATTGTAGGTGAATTTTATCTTCAAATATCACATAATTTGATTGCCTTAAAAGGTCAATCAATTGAAGATATAAAAGAAGTTCAGTCCCATCCCATGGCTCTTCTTCAATGCAGAGATTTTTTTAAAGATAATGCGGATATTGTTTTAATTGAGGATAAGGATACAGCTCAGGTAGCAAAGAAAATTTCTGAAAATAAAATAAAGGGTTTAGGTGCAATTGCAAGTGATTTAGCCTCAAAAATTTATGGGCTGGATATTATAAATGCTAATATTCAAACGATAAAAAAGAATCAAACAAGATTTGTTATTCTTCAAAAAAAAGATTCATCTAAAAACTTAAATTTTAATAAGGCATCAGTAAAATTTGAATTGGATCATAAAAGGGGAAGCTTGGCAGCTATTTTAAATGTTTTAAGTGATTGTAAGTTAAATTTAACTAAGATTCAATCGATACCTATGATTCAAACTCCGTGGAGATACTCATTTTTTGTTGATATCACTTTTGATAAATTAGAAGATTATTTTAAGGCTAAATCTATAATTGAAATTATGGCTAAAGATTTTAAAGTATTAGGTGAATACAAAAACTCTAAAGATGATTGAATTTTCAAAAAGAATAGAAGGACTAAGTGAGTATTATTTTTCCTCCAAGCTGAGAGAGGTAAAGTCTTTAATTGACTCTGGAGAAGATATTATCAACCTTGGAATTGGGAGCCCAGATTTATCTCCTCCAACTCCGGTAATAAAAAAATTAAAAGATTCGTTAAATGTTGCTGGAGCGCATAAATACCAAAGCTATATCGGAGTTGAAAAATTTAGAAAGGAAATATCAAATTTTTATAAGTTACATTATAATTGCGATTTAAATTATCAATCTGAAATTTTACCATTGATTGGAAGTAAGGAGGGAATTTTTCATATTTCAATGTCTTTTCTTTCTGAAAATGATAAAGTCTTAATACCAAATCCAGGATATCCAACATATTCATCAATAACAAAGTTGATTGGAAATGAAATTATATATTATGATTTAAATGAAAAAAATAACTGGTTACCTGACCTGGAGCAATTAACTAAAATTGATTTATCAACTGTTAAGATAATGTGGATTAATTACCCCCATATGCCAACAGGAGCAGTAGCACCCCATGAGTATTTTTCTGAAATTATAAATTTTGCGAAGTCTAATAATATTTTAATAGTAAATGATAATCCATATAGTTTCATTTTAAATGATAATCCATTAAGTATTATGAATGTTAACGGAGCGAGAGATATTTGTATTGAGTTAAATTCTCTGAGTAAAAGTTTTAATATGGCTGGATGGAGATTAGGGTTTGCTGTGGCAAATCCTGAATACATTTCAAATATTTTAAAGGTAAAAAGTAATGTTGATTCAGGCATGTTTTTTCCTTTACAAATGGGTGCTGTCTCAGCATTAAGTCAATCAAAGGATTGGTTTAAAAATTTAAATTTTGAATATTCAAAAAGAAGAAAATTAGTATGGGAATTAGCCGATAAATTAAATTGTGATTTTTCAAAATCTTCATCGGGAATGTTTGTTTGGGCTAAGATTAAAAGTAATAAAATCTCTATTGATTTTGTGGATAGTCTTTTAAATGAAAAAGGTATTTTTATTGCGCCTGGTAGTATTTTTGGATCAAATGGTGAAGGGTATGTAAGGATTTCACTATGCAATTCAGAAACCAATATTAAAAAAGCAATTTCAAGATTATGAAAAAGAAAATTTATGTTATTGGTGTTGGTCTTATCGGCAGTAGCTTTGCAATTGAAATAAAAAAATTATTTCCTAAATCAATAATTATTGGAGTAGATAAGTCAGAAATTCACCTTGAGAAAGCACTTGAGTTAGAGATTATTGATGAAAAATCTACACTTTGTCAAATAAATAACCCTGATATTATTATAGTCTCTGTTCCTGTTAAATCTATAATAAATATTCTACCTACTGTTTTAAAATCTGTGAATAATAACAGCTTAGTTATTGATTTTGGTTCCACAAAAAAAAGTATTTGCCAAATTGTAAAAGACCATCCTAATCGTCAAAATTTTCTAGCTACTCACCCAATCGCTGGAACAGAATTCTCAGGACCCGCGGCTGCTCATGAAGGCTTATTCGAAGGAAAAAATATAATTATATGTGATAAGCATAAAACAGATAAATCAAAACTTGAGCTCGGACTAAAAATATTTAATTTAATGAAAATGAAAATTGGCTACATGGACTCTGATTCTCATGATAAGCATATTGCTTACGTTTCACATTTATCCCATATAAGTTCTTTCATGTTAGGTAAAACCGTGATGGATGAAGAAAAAAATGAAAAGAATATTTTTGATATGGCAGGGAGTGGTTTTGAATCAACAGTTAGATTAGCAAAAAGTTCACCTGAAATGTGGACAGATATTTTTGAGGATAATAAAAAAAATATTATTAAATCATTAGATGATTACATTGAAAATTTAGTATATATAAATTCTTTGATTAAAAAAGATAGATTTGATGAAGTTGAATCTCAATTAAAGTCAACTAATCATATAAAAACAATTTTAAAAGGAATAAATTAGAATATGAAGAATAGTAAAAATTTGAGAAAATGGTTGGATGATATGAATCTTTCACACCCACTTTTAATTGCAGGACCGTGTAGTGCCGAAACTGAGAATCAAGTTTTAGATATTGCCCATCAGCTTAAAGATTCAGATACAATAGTTTATAGAGCAGGTATTTGGAAGCCAAGAACAAGACCTGGAAATTTTGAAGGTATTGGATCCTTAGCATTACAGTGGATGAAAAAAGTAAAAAAAGAGACAGGAATTCTTACTACTACTGAGGTTGCTAATGCTAACCATGTTGACTTAGCACTTAAAAATGAAATTGATATTTTGTGGATTGGAGCCAGGACAACTGTAAGCCCGTTTATTGTTCAAGAAATCGCGGAAGCACTTCGAGGTACTGAAAAAATTGTTCTAATTAAAAACCCTGTAAACCCTGATTTATCCTTATGGTTAGGAGCAATTGAAAGATTTTTTTCTTCAAATATTAAAAATATTGGAGCAATACATAGAGGATTTTCAACATATGAAAAAACAAAATATAGAAATAATCCAGAGTGGCAAATTGCTATTGATCTTCAAAGAAGACTTCCTGATTTGCCATTGATTCTGGACCCCTCTCACATAGCAGGGAGAAGAGATCTTATTTTTGATTTATGTCAAACTGCACTAGACTTAAATTATGATGGATTGATGATTGAATCACATAATGATCCAGATAATGCATGGAGTGACGCTAAACAGCAAATAACGCCTGAAAACTTAAAAGAATTGACTAAAAACTTAAAAGTAAGAAGGATTACGAATAATGATGAAGTTTTCTTAGAAGATTTAGATAATTTAAGAGCCCAAATTAATGTTCATGACAATCAATTAATCAATATC
>CACLAD010000012.1 GCA_902604715.1 uncultured Bacteroidota bacterium | reverse complement strand
TTAGCAAATAATTATATGCTAATTTATCCTTCGAAAAAATCATTGCCACAACTGGAATATATGTTCTTGTGAAAATGGAATAAAATAATTTCATTATTCTATTTTCAGGGACAGAAGTTTCAAGAATAATAAGTGTACCTTTTTCGTTTAAAACCCTAAAGCTCTCACTTAGTCCCTTCTTTAAATCTTGAAAATTTCTTACACCAAATCCAATAGTGACAAGGTCAAAAAAATTGTCTTTGAAATTTAAGTTTTCAGCATCTCCTGACTCTAATCTAACCGATTTAGCTAATTTCATTTTCCTTATTTTTTCACGACCAACATTTAACATTTGCTCAGAAATATCCACACCAATAACTTCACAATTTGAAATGGCTCCAAGATTAATTGCAATATCTGCGGTTCCAGTTGCAATGTCAAGTGCATTTTTTGGTTTGAGTCTTTTAGCAATATTTAAAATATTTTTCTTCCATCTCTTGTGACTGTTAAAAGTCATAATTCCGTTAAGTAAATCATATTCAAAAGATATTGAGTCGAACATTTTTTCAACTTGATTTTTTTTAGAGATTTTTGATTTTTGATTTGGTTTCAAAACAAATATTTTGGCTATGCAAATTTAAATAATAAATACAGATTAACTTTAATATTAAATTAACAATAATCATGCTCAAAATCATCGATTAGACGCTAGATTTGTAAAAAAATAATAATGAGATATTATTTGGTTTTAATATATATCCTTTTTTTCAACCAGGTCTTCAGTCAAGATATTCAACAGGTTGAGGTTATAAAAAATGATAAACAAGTCGAACAGCTTTTTGATGAACTAGGTGATTCTGAAATAAAATTGGATGTTATAGATTTATTAAGCCAACCAGCTTTAAATATTGGATTTGAAAAAATAAACGATTCATATTCCTCATATGGTGCTGATGTACTTCTGAATTTTAATAATAATATTTCAAGATCATGGTCTGAAAAATTTTCATTGAACCCTTTTTACAGATTTTATTTTTTAAACAAAACCGATTTCGGTGGTGAAGGCTATTTTGCTGAAGTATTTATAAAATTTTCAAATATTGAATATGATAGAAACACATACTTTTATGACCCAATGCCGAATGAACCAGACATAACTAACGAAGAAATAAAAGTTTGGGATATTGCTCCTGGAGTTGGTATCGGTAGAAAATGGGTCAATAAAAAAGGTTGGACTTTTGAGTATATGTTGGGGTTTGGAAGATATCTTTTTGCCAGAGATGAAGGTGATGATACCCCTTACATTGACGATTATAGCGTTAGTGAATACAGACCAACTGGAACCTTCAAGGGAGGTATTTCTATTGGGAAGAGGTTTTAAATGCACAAAATTTTTTATGCGCGCGCAGTAATTAGATAAAAAAGTATATAGTTTACTTTTTTGATTTTAATTAGAAAGTATTAATTGAATTAAATGCTATTAAGATGCTTATGCAAGTTCTACTTTTGTAGCAGCCTTTCCTTTTCTACCTTCACCTTCTTCATACTCCACCTTATCACCTTCTTTAATTGTAAGGTTTCCAAGTGCTGAATAATGAACGAAAAGGTCTTCTCCTGTTTCGTCGTTTGTAATGAATCCATAACCTTTAGATTCATTGAAAAATTTTACTGTTCCTTTCATTATAAATTATAAATTTCAGCAAATGTAGTCTATATTCTTATATCAATTGATATTTTCATCTATTATTTTTCAGTTTTTATAATTATCATATAGATATAAAGGCATTGATAATGAAAACCCTACTAAAAATAACGAAAGCATATATTTAAGAAAACATTTAAGATGAATTTTCTTATTTATAAACTGATAAATAATAAAGACCATATACGATGTCGCTGCAACAGTGATATCCATCGTTATCATTGATATTGCATGATTGGAATATATATCACTCCAAAAACCACTCATTGACCATCTATTTTCAAGTAAAAAGTGATATAGATGATAATACGGTAAAACAACACCAAGTATACAAAGAACTAAAAATAATTTTTTCATAGTATTTAATTAATAATTATTTGTGAATTTAATGAATCATCCCATTCTTTGTCATAATATTGCAATATAAAATTCAGTTTTATGTTAGAAGAATATTTCGATTGTCCGTACTGTTGGGAGAATCAATTAAAAATGGTAGATCCTTCAGTAAAAAATCAAAATTTTATTGAGGACTGTGAAGTTTGCTGTAACCCTATTAATTTTCAAATTTCAATTGAAAACAATGAAGTCACTTTCTTTCAACCTGAAAAAATAGACCAATAAATTTTAAATATGTCAAGTACAAAAAAGCTAGACTTAATTATTTGGGGGGCAACAGGCTTTACTGGACAGCTGGTTAGTCAGTATATAAATAAAAACTACTCAAGCACCAATCTTAAATGGGGAATAGCTGGAAGAAATAAAGAAAAACTATTTTCCATTGCTAATAAATTAAAAATTAATGGTGAAAAAGTTTTTATTGCTGAAAGCAAAAATATTGAAAGCCTTATTAAACTTACTTCAAAAACTAAAGTAATTTGCTCAACAGTTGGACCCTATGCAAAATTGGGAACTAATCTTATTGAGGCTTGTATTAGCTCGGGAACAGATTATTGTGATATTACAGGTGAAACCCAATGGATAAGAAGAATTATTGATAAGTACCATAAATTGGCGGAGGAAAAGAATATTAAAATAATTAATTCTTGTGGCTTCGACTCTATTCCGTCCGACATGGGCGTTTACTATTCTCAAAAAAGAATTTTTGAAAAAACCGGTGAGTATGCTAATATGATAAATATGAGGGTGGCAGGAGCTAAAGGGGGAATAAGTGGCGGTACTTACAATAGCCTGTCTAATGTTTTGGAAGAAGCGCGTAACGATAAGGATGTGCGAAAAACTTTGATAAACCCCTATGGCCTCAACCCGGTTGGCAAACAGTTTGGTCCTGAAAAACAAGACTTACAAAAAGTAATTTTTGATAAAATATCTAAGTCATGGATTGCCCCGTTTGTTATGGCAGGAATCAATACTAAAATTGTAAGAAGAAGTCATGCGTTAATAGACTTTAAATATGGCTCAGACTTTACTTATGATGAAGCAACACTTACTGGTAAAGGAATATCTGGTCAAATAAAGGGTTACATTAGTTTAATTCCAATCTTTTTAGCAACAAGAAAAAAAGGAAGCATAATAAAAAATATTGTTGACTATATATTACCTAAGTCAGGAGAAGGACCCTCTGAAACAAAAAGAATAAATGGATATTATAATCTTCGATTTTATCTAACTGTTGGAAATAAAACTTATGTAAGCAAAGTAATTGGAGACATGGATCCAGGGTATGGTTCTACTTCAAAAATGTTAGCTGAAAGTGCAGTTTGTTTAGCTTTAGATAAAACTCCAGAAAAATTCGGCATACTGACTCCTTCTGTAGGATTAGGAGATTCTCTTTTAAAACGACTTCAAGAAAATGCAGGATTAACTTTTGAATCTATTATTTAAGGTATTTTTCTTAGAAAAATAGCTTTGTTTAACGCTCGATTTTTTTCCTTGAGAAATATCATATCATTTTCCAATATCCACACATTATTTTCTGAGCCAATATTTATTTTTTTATTTAAAGAATCGTCAATTAAAATTTCATCATCAATTAGCTTCCATTTAATTTCCTCTTCTTCTTGATAATCTAAAAAATCAAATGTTAATAATGCAATATCATTTGTTTTAAATTCTATATACATGTCTGCTGAATTAAGAATATCCTCTGCAAAACCTGATGCTAACTCCACAGCCATTTTCTCAAACATATCCAACTCTTTGATTTCCTCATTTAATAGTTGCTTTACCTTAATTTTAATCTCCCATTCACCTATAATGTCAGAGTGTTTAATCTCATTCTGTGAAAAAGTGATTGAGACTATAAATATTAAAAAGTAAAAAATCTTCATCTTTTATATTGTTAAAATTTTAAGTGTCGTACTGTATTTGTACCGTCATATTTAATAATTTCATTAAGAGATGCTAAACCCAGTTCAAGATGGTTTTTATCAAATAATTTTGAGTTTTTATCATCTTCAATTTTAGTTTTGATTCCATCAGGAATCATAGGTTGGTCCGTGACCAAAAGTAAAGCACCAGTAGGAATTCTATTGTGAAAGCCTACCGTAAATAGAGTCGCTGTTTCCATATCTATTGAATAGGCCCTTACCTTCTTCAAATATTTTTTAAATTTTAAATCAAACTCCCAAACCCTTCTATTTGTTGTAAAAATTGTTCCTGTCCAATAGTCGGTTTTCTTGTATTTTAGAGCTGAAGAAATTGCTCTTTGTAAAGAAAATGAAGGCATAGCTGGGACTTCAATCGGGAAGTAATCATTTGATGTTCCTTCTCCTCTAATAGCACCAATTGGCAAAATATAGTCACCTATTTTGATCCTATTTTTTAATCCACCGCATTTACCAAGAAATAATACCGCCTTGGGCATTAATGCGGTCAATAAATCCATTACAGTTGCTGCATTTGGGCTACCCATACCAAAATTTATAATGGTAATATTATTGTGAGTTGAGGATGGCATATTCTTGTCTAATCCATTAACCTCAACATTATTCAGGGAGGCAAATTCATCAACGTATTTCTGAAAATTTGTCAATAATATATATTCTCCAAAATTGGTAATTTCTACGCCAGTATATCTAGTAATCCAATCCTTAACTATTTCTTTCTTTGTTTTCATATTGTAAAGTTAGTAAATAAAAAAAACCCCGAATAACGGGGTTTTTTCAATCTACAAAAACAAAAATCTAATTTGCTTGTGGAATTCCTTGAGAATTTGTTCTAGGTGACCAATGAGAATGCATTACCTTCCATTCTCCATTTTCGTTAACCCAAGTTTGAGAGGCCCTTGTTGCATAAGGAACATTTTGCTCGCCATCTTCAAAATTAATAAGCCCATCTGCATCAAATGTAATAACCGCTGTATTAATATCAGATGAGATAAAAACCTGATGATTAGACATTTCAAATGTGCCAAAATCCCAACCTCTTACAGAATTTGCCTCTTCCTGACTTTGAACAGTCAAAGCAGATCCATTTGAGTTATATATTGTTGTGCCAAGCTCAGCAGAAACCCACTTACTAGCCGTATCCCAATCACGAGTAATATATGCTGATTGAAAATCATTTGACATAGCCGTTATATCTGATTTAAGTTGGTCAATGTCTACAACTGGTACTTTTTCTGTTGTAGTTGAGCAAGAAAAGCTTACCAAAATTGAAATTAAAAAAATAAGTTTTTTCATATTTATAATATTTGATTGAAACATTATAACTGAAAAAAATAATGATTATTGTGTGTTAAAGAAATTTATTTGGTTGAAGATTCAGTTGAAGATCTGCCTATTGTGTATTCAAGAATATAAAGTGTTAATAATATTGAGCCATTGGCAACTACCAACTCCATTATACTGGCGTTATGATTAGAAAGAGCATTAATCGCAGACACTCCGATTATGACAAAGAAATATGTCATTTCTTTAACTTTAATTGTTTCAGTTCTGAATCTTATTATTGCAAACATTGCGAAAAGCCCTAATGCAAAACCTAAATCTAATTTTACATTACTCAATAAAAAACAAAGTAAAAATGTAATAAGGCCTGCTGAATTATAGGTAAAGAAAAAATCGTTTAATGCTTTTTTACTTTTGTTAAATTTCAAATAAATAAACTTGGAAATAACAAAGACAACAAAAATATTTATCAAAAGGATTAATATAAGGTCAGTTAAATCTTGATTATCGGCAAAAATTAATTCCACTTTTGAATCATATTATACATTGCTGGTGCAATTAAGAAAAAAATCGAAAGAAATCCTAATCATAATTTAGTTTTTCAGCCAGTTTTGTAACTTGTTAAAAATTAGAGATATGAGAAAAATATTAATTTTTATACTATTCATAAGCTTAAATCTTAATCTTTATGCAATAAAAAAAGATCAAAATAAGACGATTGACTCGTTAACAATTGATATGAAAGTTAGTACAGGTTTAATTAACACCTACTCTAATGATGAAAACAAATTATATTTTGAAATTTCTGAAAATTTGTTGGAAAAAGAACTCTTAGTCGTCACCAGGTTGGCTCAACTACCGGGTGATTATGCTGGATATCTAAACGCCGGATCTAAAACAGCTGAGCATGTTGTTCAATTTGAAAAGCATGCAAAAAAAATTCTACTTAAAGAAGTTAGTTTTACTAATATCTCTGATGCAAAAGATCCAATATCCCTTAGCGTTGCGGTTAATAATTTTAAACCAATACTTGGGGCTTTTGATATAAAAAACTCAGAAGATGATAGATATCTAATTGATGTTTCCGGTTATTTTATGTCTGATTCACCAGGGTTTAATATTATAAGGTCTTATGAAAAAGATAATTATAAAATGGGGGGAGTTGATAAAAAAAGAAGTTTTATCGACTCAGCAAGAAGCTTTCCAAGAAATACAGAAATACTTCACACATTAACCTTTAGTGCAAATAAAGCTCCCAGAGGAAATAGAACTAAAACCTTTAGTTTTCAAATAAATCATTCAATTATTGCTTTGCCTGATGACCCCATGCCTGTCAGATATGAGGATGAAAGGGTTGGATGGTTCACATTAAATAAAATAAATTACAGTTCTGAAAAATTAAAATCTGACAGTTACAATATCGTTAGGAGGTGGAGACTTGAACCTTCTGACATAGATGCCTATAATCTTGGTGAATTGGTTGAACCCATAAAACCAATAATTTATTATTTAGACCCAGGCACACCAATGAAGTGGAGAAAATATTTTAAGATGGGAATCGAAGACTGGAATAGTGCTTTTGAGAAAGCAGGTTTTAAAAATGCCATAATAGCTAAAGACCCCCCTAGCAAAGAAGAAGACCCAGATTTTAGTCCTGAAGATGTAAGATACTCAACAGTTAGATATGTAGCATCCACAACTAGAAATGCTATGGGGCCAAGTGTTTCCGATCCAAGAACAGGTGAGATTATTGAAAGTGATATTGTATGGTACCACAATCATTTAAGATCATATAGAAACCGATACCTTTTGGAAACAGGAGCTGCAAATCTTAGTGCAAGAACATTATTCACCCCAGAAAAAGAAATTGGTGAAATGATGAGACAAGTCATTGCACATGAAATTGGACATGCTTTAGGTTTACCACACAATATGAAAGCAAGTAGTGCTTACCCGGTTGATTCATTAAGATCTGGGAGTTTTACTCAAAAGTTTGGTATTGCAACTACTATAATGGATTATGCAAGATATAATTATGTTGCTCAGCCTGGAGATGAAAACATAAGGTTTATTAGACAGCTAGGGCCTTATGACAATTACTCGATAGAGTGGGGTTATAGATTTTTTGGTAAGAGTCCAGAAGAAGAAAAAAAAATTCTTAAAAACTTTGTTGATGAAAAATCATTAAATCCAGTATACATGTTTGGCGGATACGGAAACGATCCAAATTCTCAAACAGAAAATATTGGTGATGACCCTGTTAAAGCTAGTATGTATGGAATCAGCAATTTAAAAATAGTTGCAAAAAACTTAGAAGAATGGACGACAGAAGCCAAAGAAAATTATAGTGAACTTGACGAGCTTTATGGAGAATTGATTGGGGTATATCGAAGATATATCTATCATGTCCTTAAACTTGTGGGTGGTATTTATGACACCCCTCATAATGAAAATCAAAAAGGAGTTGTAAGGTATGTAAGTGTTGATATCGAGAAACAAATAGAGGCTCTAAAATTCATGGAAAAAAACCTTTGGAATACTCAAGAATGGCTAATGGATAAAAGCTTGATATCGCAAATAAAAGCTGAAGGAGTTTTGGGCTCACTTCAGAGCTTACAGCTAAGTGCATTTAACAGAATATTGAGTGTAAGCAAACTCAATAGAATGTTGTCAGCAGGAGAATCTTTAAAAGGCAACCCCCTTTCGGTCGAAGGATTAATCGATAATTTATTTGAAACAATTGTAAAAAATCCAGAAAATCCTGATCTATCTGAGCAAAGATTACAAATACATTTTATTCAAAGAATTGACGAGCTTATGAGTGAAGAAAAATTGAATCCAAGTATTAAAAGTTTTTTATTAGACACCAAAAACAAGATTCATAAACTTGCTAAAAGAGGGGGTGGACCTCATTATAAATATTTGAAATCAATAAGTGAATAAATATGGAATGGTATAAAAAAAATAGAAAGTATATATGGGCATTAATTATCTGCTGGTTTATTTTCAGATTATTCTTTACATAATTAAATCGATGAAGATATTAGTTTTAGTCTAGCGTAAATTTAATTGCTAGTGAACTTTTAGAAAATGAAATCTTTAGTTCGTTTTGCCTATCTCTGGTGCTTTTGATTTTAAGTGAAAGATAATTAGTATTTGCAAATTTATTTATTAAATCATTTAATGGCCCATCTGGCAATATATTTTTTTTCTCTGGGTTGTGAAAAATACCATTTAATTGAAATTGAAAATTATTTTGATTTTTAAATTCATCAAATGATATATTTTTAAATTCGTCAAATTGAGGATTATTGTTCGAAAATGAAGTTAAACTAAATAGTAATAAAAAAGCTAATAATCGATACATGTTGAAAGATAAAAAATAATTTACAAATCAGGATTTTCTTTTTTTGAATAGTCTACTTTCCAAAGACCTATTCTATACATAAAAGGACTTCTGAAAACTAATTTATCTGGATACTCCACTTCTCTTTGTTTAATAACAGTTATTATTTTTTTGATATTCTTTGAGCTAAGCACATTATTTTTTTGAATCCTTAAACATACTTTATCATTAAAATCAACAAACCAAATTGTTTCCTGTCTTTCCTCTTTACCATATTGATCTTTAGTAACTTCAGTTACATTTATGAAATGTTTAATATCACTCCAGGATTTTACATTGTATTTGACATTTGGAAAGAATAAAGACTTTGAAATACCATTAGAATTTACTGTTACTCTAAATAAAATTAGATTTATTAATACAAATAATATTGGCAATAAAAATTCAATATAATCTAATATTTTGATCTCTCCATCATATTGCAGTCTTATTATAGAATAAATAATACCAATCGAAAACATTGTTCCCACAAAATTCAGCTTTAATGTTGATGTATGTCTCATTGTAGAGTAAAATTACAAATATCCCAGCAATAAAGTGAGGGTTAAAATAAGAAATAATCCCTATGTTCTTTTATCTAAAAAATTAATAATTAATTTTTTATTAAATTGTTACAACTAACTATTTAATAACCAAAACAATAATGGGCTATAAAAATGATGTTTTTTTATATCTATGGATTGTGCTTATTATATATGCGATTCTTTATTCATTTTATAAAAAGTACATAAAAAAATAATTTTGATTTTTTTTTAAATGATTTAATACCAAATAAAATGAATAGAAAAATTTCCCATAAAATTAGAAGGGCCCATAGGTATTTAGGGCTTTTTTTAGGAGTACAATTTTTAATGTGGACAATTAGTGGATTGTATTTTAGCTGGACTAATCTTGATGAAATCCATGGTAACCAATTTAAAAATCTTGATTATCAACCAATGGCTTTCGAAGATTTGATTAGTCCTTCTCAGATTAATCATTCTGATGCGATTAAAAATATTGAAATCCGCGATATAAAAAAAGAGCCTTTTTATTTAATAAATGGGTCTTATTTGTATAATGCAAAAACCGGTGAACATAAAAAGACAATTACAAAGGAAGATGCAATCTATATCGCAAATAATCATATGAAAGAGGGCTTAGAAATATCAAGTATTGAAAGAATATATAAAGTTGGAAAACACCACGAATACAGAGAAAAACTTCTACCAGCTTATGTTATTAATTATATATCAGATGAAAATTTAAAAGCATATATCTCTATAGAAAATGCCAAATTTCAAACAGTAAGACACAGAGATTGGAGGTGGTTTGATTTCTTATGGATGACACATACTATGGATTATGAAGGAAGAGATGACTTTAATAATACAGTGCTGAGAATATTTTCACTATTGGGCCTTATAACTGTATTTAGTGGATTTTCTTTATGGTTTGTATCTTCGCCAACTGTAAGAAAATTTTTAAAGTGAAAAATTATACTGATATTATTATTGTTGGTGCAGGTCTATCGGGTATAGGTGCGGCGTGTCATTTGGAGAGAAAAAATCCTGAGAAATCATATGTGATTTTCGAAGCAAGAGAAGAATTAGGTGGTACTTGGAGTCTATTTAAATATCCTGGCATAAGATCAGACTCTGACATGTATACATTTGGTTTTTCATTTAAAACTTGGGACAACCCAAAGTCTTTTGCAGATGCTCCAAATATTTTAAAATATTTAAATGAGGCAGCAAATGAATATAGAATAAAAGATAAAATTAAATACCAGACTAAAGTAATAAAAGCAAACTTTGACACTCAAAATAAAATATGGTCAATAACCACAATTAACAAAGTTGGAAACGAGGAAATATACCATTCTCGATTTCTCTTTTCCTGTACAGGATATTATAATTATGATAAGGGTTATACCCCTGCCTATCATGGGATTGAGAACTATGAAGGAGAAATAATACATCCACAACATTGGCCTGAAAATTTGGATTATAAAAATAAGCGGGTTGTGGTAATTGGTAGTGGAGCTACAGCAGTAACAATTGTTCCTGAAATGGCTGATGAAACATCAGAAATTACAATGCTTCAAAGGTCTCCAACCTATGTGGGTGCTTTTCCTAACAAGGATAAATATGCTGAATTATTTAAAAAATATTTTCCAAAAAAAGTTGCCCATAAACTCATAAGATTTAAAAATATATTTGTTCAAATTTTATTTTTTCAAGCATGTAAAATCTGGCCTAACTATATGAAAAGATTATTGGTAAAAGCTGCTCAAAGAAAATTAGGTAATTTTCCAGCTAGGCCTCATTTTGAGCCAAATTATAACCCTTGGGATCAAAGATTTTGTGTTGCGCCTGATGGAGATTTATTTAGAGCGATTCGAGAAGGCAAAGCAAATATTATTACTGATAAAATTGATTCATTTAATAAAAAGGGAATAAAACTAGTATCTGGTAAAAATTTAGAAGCCGATATAATTATTAGTGCAACAGGGTTGAAGCTTCTAGCTTTTGGAGGGTCAAAAATCAGCATTGATAACGGTCCTTATAATCCATCTGATGCAATAACTTATAAAGGACTGATGCTTAGTGGATTACCAAATTGTATCTTTTTTGCTGGATATACCAATGCGTCTTGGACATTAAAAAGTGATTTAACAAGTGAATATGCAAGTAGATTATTTAATTTAATGGACAAGAAAAATTATTCTTTCTTTATGCCTAGGATTGAAAATCAAAACATGAATATTTCCCCCTTGCTAAATCTTAATTCTGGATATATTCACAGGTCATCTCACCTATTTCCAAAACAAGGGTCTAAATTACCTTGGAAACTATATCAAAATTATTTTTTTGATTATACAATGCTTAGAATTAATAAAATAAGAGATAAAAACTTAATACTTAACTGAAAATAATAAAATTAAAACAACTATGAAAAATTTATATAAACTTCTATTTTGTGCATTTTTAATAGCATGTGGTTCAGATGAAGATTCTGGAAATGACAATGTGATTAATTTACCTGCCAGTATTTCAACCAATGTTAGTTCTTTATCATTTGAAAATACAATGGTAACCCAGGTTTCTGCTTCTCAAGTTATAATCATAAGTACCGAAAACACTACATCTGAATTAAACATCAGTTCTCCAAATGGTTATGAAATATCAACCGATAATAACTCGTTCTCCAATGAGATTTCTTTTGTTCCAGAAATTTCAAATGAAATATATGTTCGTTTTAGACCATCTGATGCCACCAACTATTATTCAACTCTTGTTATATCATCTAATGATATTGGCAATAATATAAATATAAATTTATTTGGTGTTGGTACTCCGATGATTCACAATTACCAAACATTTCAAAATCAAGCTTTAGGTTATGGAGGAGGATTTAGTCAATCTGCTAGTCAAGTGTTTAATTTACACGATGATTTATCAAATATCCAAGAAATAAAAATGTATCTGCAAATTGATTGCCCTTCAACTGGATGTGATGATTGGGATCGTTTTGCCAATGTAAAAGTTAAAGATCAAAGTACGGGTAATTGGTATGAAATAGCTAGGTATATTACTCCTTACTGGGTGGGAACCCAACAATTACAAAGAGGTCTTGAATTTGACGTCACTGATTTTAAAATGCTTTTAAAAGAAAGTGCTGAGCTTAGGATATATATAGAAAATTGGACAGCAAAAGCTGACATTGTTAGTATTGATTTTGATTATATTGTTGGTACTCCTGACTATGAAAATTACGCTATTTCAGAGGTTCTAAATCTTCATTCAAACTCTATCAGTGGTGTTCCGTATGGCGTTGCTCATAATGTAGATTTAGAAAAATCAATTCAAATTCCAAGTGATTCAGAAAGTATAGAATTTAGAACTATTATATCTGGTTGGGGTCATGCGACTCCATATGATGCTGATGGAAGACCTTGTGCTGAATGGTGTTATAGAACTCATGATATTAAAATTAACGGAGGAAATACATTTCAGCACAATATGGGACCAATAGGATGTGCAGCTAACCCCGTTAGCAATCAAAGTCCAGGTAACTGGATGCCTGATCGTGCAGGCTGGTGTCCAGGAATGGCTGTTCCTGCTAGAATAAATAGTCTTGACCTAAGCTTTAGTGGATCCGCAATTTCATTTGAATATGATTTTGAAGATTGGACAAGCGATGGTGCTGGAGGAAATGCTTTCTATGCTATTTCAACATATATAGTTGTTAAGAGTAATTCTGAAATCACTCCTGCAATTGTTGATTAAAATAATTTAGCTATCCCCAAAATAAAAAGAGGCTGAAATCAAGGAAATAAATATTATAACGATCAAAAAAACTATAAACCTCGTTTTGCGTTTTTCTTTTTTGCTTCCTGCATTATTTAAGTCTATTTTTCCGTTTGATGTAATACTCGAGTAATCTCTCATTCTTTGAAATATCTTAAAATTAAAAAGTACCCCATTTATTTTTTACCATCAGGCCAAGACCAGCATTAATTAAAATTAATGAAATTGTTCCGGTCAAAACCCAGTTTGTATTTTCATATTTAGAGATTACTGCTTCTCCAAAAACGCATAGTCCCGAAGAAAATAAAATCAGACCAATTAAGGCTAGAGCATATCGTTTCATTATTCAGAATTTTTTTTTGTTAATTCCCATATCATTAGAAAGCTCCAAATCACTCCAAATGTGGGATCTTTATCGAGCATAAAACCACTGTATACGCCTATTAAAACCAGTAGTATTAATTTCCACCTAGGAAAAACCCTTTTGCCAAAAAACCATTTTTTCATAATTACAATTTACAATAATTTAAAAAGACCTAAATGTCTGCATTTGTTTTATTAAATTTGGGTAATTATTTATTCCTATTGGAACTTTTAATACTTTATATTTTTCTTACTATCAGCCTATCTTTTTTATGCTCCATTCTGGAGGCTGTATTGCTAAGTATAAATACCACATTTATAAAAATTGAGATAAAAGAAGGTAAAAAATATGCTAAAACTTTATCTAAGCTAAAGAATTCAATCGACGAACCTCTGATAATTATTTTAACCCTAAACACAATAGCCCACACAGTTGGAGCAATCTTAGTCGGGGTTCAGGCTAAAGTCGCTTATTCTGAGCTAAATTTAGAAAACACTTTTTTCCCAGGTGGAATTTCAGATGAAGTTTTAGTGGGGTTTGTTTCAACAGTAATGACTATTATGATTTTACTTTTTTCTGAAATTATTCCAAAAACTATTGGTGCTAAATACTGGAATAGTTTGGCTAGATTCACAACTATTTTTCTTTCATCCATAATTCCTGTTTTCAAATACTCTGGAATTTTGTGGATTCTTCAAGCATTTACAAAATCTATAGGGGCTTCAAAAAAAGAACTTTTTTTTAAGAGGGAGGATATTTCAACTATTGCAGAAATTGCTAAAGAGGAAGGTATAATTGGTAAAAAAGATTCAAACTTTATCAAGAATATTGTGAAGCTTAGAAATGTAAGTGTAAGAGAAATTATGACCCCTTCATCGGTGATGGTTACAGCAGATCAGAATTCGACAATTAATGAATTTTATCAAAAAAACCCTGAGTTAGTATTTTCAAGAATTCCAATTTTAAACGAAAATATGATTGAAGCCTATGTTCTAAAGGATACCATTTTGGAAAGCATAATTAATAATAAAGGAGATTTTAAATTAAAAGAAATAAAGAGGCCAATAATTATTTCTACTGAAGGCACAAAAATTCCAAAACTTTTTGACAAACTATTAAAAAAACGTGAACATATTTCACTGGTGGTTGATGGTGAAAGAAATACTATAGGAATTGTTACACTAGAAGATATAATTGAGACTATTTTAGGTTATGAAATTGTTGATGAAACAGATATGGTTGATGACATGCAGTTACTGGCAAAAAAAATAAGCTCTAATGATGGTAAAGAGTAATAATTTTTACATTTAATTGATGTATATATATCAAGTATATCCTATATATAAGGTAGAGCAAAATAGGACATATCAACATCCTCGTTTCTTGCTTGACAAACCATAAACAACTTTTTCACTAACTTGTAGATAAATTAAAAAATATAACTATATGAACTTAATGCTGACAGCAAGTTGTAATGATGCTGATGATTTTAAAATAAATGGCTATGAAAAAATTAAATCTGAATTTAATGAATGGTGTGATTCTTCAAAATGTGTTTTTTGTAAAATTGATGATAAAAATATCTTAGAACTTTTTTTTGATGTAAACCCGCCAAAACTTAAAGAATGGTTGGCGAAACCATCCACTCAGCAAATTTTTAAGGAACATAATTTTGTTCCAACAAGATATTCTTTTGAGCCTCTATCGATGTAATTTTTATAAATAAACCAACATACGATATGAAAAATCTAATACTATTACTATTTATTCCACTTGTTTCCTTTGGTCAAATAAAGGATCAGAACTTTAATCTACCTTTTAGTGATATTTCAGAATATCCAACCGATTTTTCTGAAGCTAATATTGTTTCAAGAATGATTGAGGGTCTAGGTTATAGATATTATTGGGCTTCAAAATCACTAAGAGAAACAGACTTAGAATACAAATCAAGTGAAGATGCAAGATCTACATTAGAAATAATCAAACACATATATAGCTTGACTAATATGATTTCTTCATCGTTTAAAAATCAACAATATGAGTTTTCGAATGTGAACTATCGTTACAATGAGTTAAGAGAAAAAACGTTATTAAATTTGAAATACATTAACGAACAATTAAAATTAAATCCTGACTTTTCAAAGCTAAATATAAGTTTTGAAAGAGGTGGTAATATGATGGAGTTTCCATTTTGGAATCAAATTAATGGGCCAATTTCTGATGCTTTGTGGCATTGTGGTCAAGTGGTTATGAATAGAAGAGCAAGTGGAAACCCTTTACAATCAGGGGTAAATGTATTTATAGGAAAAACTTCAGGCTCAAACTAAACCATCATACGACATATCGATATCCTCGTTTCTTACTTGTAAAACCCTTAACAACTTACTATCTTTATTTTAATAAGATAATTATTTTACTATGGAAAATATTTCAATTGCATTTCAATTAATCGTTGCAATATCTGTTCTTATAGTTTGGGTTTTTAGATATGATAACATTATAGTTGAATTTAAACATTATGGATATCCTGACTTATTAAGAAATTTTGTAGGGGTTGCCAAAACATCAACTTCTACATTATTAATACTGGGGTTGTGGTATAATGAAATTACAATTTATGCGTCCCTATCAATGGCTTTCTTTATGTTGTGTGCGCAACTTTCTCATATAAAGGTTAAAAATCCTTTTTTTAAGTTTGTTCCATCGCTAATATTTTTGATTATGTCTTTATTTATTGCTTCGTTTAATTGTGGCTTAATTTAATGGAGGTATACAACATAATTACAGTTTTCACAGCCATATCCTTTATTGCGTATGGTATAAATTCTTTTATTTCAAATAAAATGATTTTGGAATTTGAAAGATGGGGATTGGGAAAAAGAAGAAAGGAGATCGGAAGTGTTCAACTAGCCTGTGGTATAGGGATACTAATTGGTTTAAAATTGAATTTTATGCTGATGATTAGTTCAGTAATTTTAATAATTATGATGCTTGTAGCTGTTTATGTTAGAATTAAAATAAAAGATAATATTTCTGAAATTCTTCCTGCTATAGCATATCTAATTTTAGGTATAATAATCTTACAACAATCGATATGAAAAAACTAAAATCTACAAACTCTAATCATTATATCTTTTTTACGCTTGTTATCCTTGATGTATTTTTCTTATATAATTTAATTCAATACATCCGTTTCGGACTAGATACACATTTATATGGGTTTCTAGTTTCTTTAGGTGCTGGTATAATTATTCTTATCCATCTTTGGAAAAACGACTACTTTCCAAAACACGATAAACCCGAATGAGTCAGATTCAAAAAATAAACCCACAGACAAAAAGAAAAAACTAATACTATATCCATCTTCTTGTTTTGGTCCTGTATGATATATATTCTTTACCAAATTTTTCTGTAAGGAAAATCTCCTCTCTTTTAATTTGAAATCTATTTATCCAACAAATAAAAAAGATAGGTGTTGTAATCGTGAAAATATTCAAATAGAATATTGATGTTGATGTAACAATCATTAGTAAACCTAAGTACATAGGGTTTCTTGAATATTTATAGATTCCCGAGGTAATGAGTTTATTAACTTTTTTAAACTTTATCGGGTCAATTGTAGTTTTTGATTTTATAAACTTAAGAATTGGATTAGTTAAAATAAGTACTCCGGTTAAAAGTATAATAAACGAAATTAAGTTTTGATTTGGCAGAAGAATTAAATCAATTTTTTTGGATGAAAAATAATTAGAAACAACCAAAATAAGAACTAATACAGGGGGTGGTATTTTTAACATTTTTAATGAAAAAGCTAATGCTATAAATATTTATTCTAATAGTATTTAGCTGAGGTTTTTTTATGAATGGAAATGAGATATATTAGTTATTTATTTTCCTTATAATGCCTTATAAGTCTTCTTATACCTAAAACAAAATAAATAGAGCTAAGTCCAAGAATCCATACTGCCATTGTGGACTGATTCATTTCATCTGGAATATTTAAATAAACCAATATAGAAATGAAACCCAGAACTAAATATAATCTACCAATATTTAATAAACTATACATCAATGATATATTTATAAAATTTCAAACACAAATTATATACCAAAAATATAACAAAGCTAATCTTCCCTTAAGCTTTTTATATAAGTTTACATAATAGTTGCCAATTTATATAGACTACGATGTAAATTAGCAAGGCAATATACGACATATCAATATAATCGTTTGTTACTTGACTGACGCCAAACAACTTACTATCTTGTAGATACATTGTGCGATTAACAATATGAAAAAAAAACTTACTTTGAACCTAATTACAATAGTTATTGGTATAGTTATATTTTTTTATGCACAAGAATTTGGTTTTAACTTTGATGGAGTGACGGGAATAGTCCTTGTCTTACTATTATTTTTATTTGCATTTTTTCTTTTCTGGAGTAAAATAAATGAATAAAAAAATTAAACCAACATACGATATGAAAAAGCTAATGCTATTACTATCTTATAAATAAAGAAAAAAATAAAACCATGAAAAGAAAAGTAAATGCAATTTGGCAAGGCGGTGGAGCAAATGGGCAGGGTATATTAACAGCTCAAAGCGGTGCTTTTAATGAAATGCCATACAGTTTCAAAACGAGATTTGAAAATGATAAAGGTGATCTCGGGACAAATCCTGAGGAATTGATCGCCGCAGCTCTTGCAGGTTGTTTTAATATGAAATTAAGCTTTGTTCTTAATGAAAACAACTACCATCCTATTGAATTGAATACAGATGCTATACTAATATTTGAAAATGGTAAAATAGTTGAAATATTACTAAAACTTATTGCGAATGTTCCTGAAATTAGTAAGATTTTATTTGATAAATTGGTGCTTGAAGCAAAAAATAATTGTCCTATCTCAGGAGCTTTAAATTGCGATATTTCTGTAAATGCTTCATTAGCATCAGTAGACTAAGCAACATTCGATATGAAAAAGCTAATAATATTACTATTTATTCCTTTAATTAATAGTGCTCAAATAATCCCCGATAATTCGGATTATAATCAAAATATAATTTGGGAAAGTGTTTTCTCCGAGGGAAACCCAGGTAAAGTAAACAAAGGTTTAGTAGATTCTGATGGAAATTTAGCTGTTGTATTTATGCCTGATAATCAATCAAGAATTCATAAAATTGATGGTCAAAACGGCGAACTAATATGGTCCATAACAATAAATAATACTGTAGGTTTTGGCATTACAGAAATTAATGATAACAACAGGGTTGATTATATAGTTAGTGGTGGATCAGGAAATACACAAGAAAGGTGGATGGCAAGACTGGATGGAGACAATGGGTCAATAATTTGGAATCAGGATTACAATTCAAGTGGAAGCTCATCAATGTTCGATGGCATAAGGTCAACTATTGTAGGAAACGACGGATATATATATGGTGCAGGATTCATCGGCGGAGACGAATCTGATACAATTTTTATAGTTTATGGGGGAAATGCGATGACGATAAAAGTAAACCCGTCAAATGGACAAGAAATTTGGACAGCTATCAATAGTCAAACAGAATATGCAGTCTCAATTGTTGAATCTTCAAATGGAGATTTATATTACGGCTCAACTAATTACGAAGGTGACCTGACTTTAACAAAGTTGAATAATAGTGGTAATGAATTTTGGACACGTAATCTCTATGATACACAGGCAATAATTCCTGCAGATTTGGATATACATAACGATATAATTTATTATGGTGGACACAGGGAAAGAGAGGGCAATGGAGAGCCTTTTGACTATTCTTCTATAAAAATTGATTTAGAGGCAAATATATTGTGGGCTAAACATTATGCAAATCCAAGGGATTACGATTTAGAATATATTAGAAACGAATTATACGGATTAAAAGTTTCCGATGATGGTGTATATTTATTTGGGGGGACTGGCGATGAAAATGAGTCATATTCTGCTACTAATCCACCCTTTGAATCATCAGATGTTTGGAACGGATGGGTTTTATTTACTGATTTTAATGGTAACATAATTAGAAGTGATGTTTTTTGCCATGAGGGGGTAAATACTGCAACTGAATATGGTGATTTAACCGAAAATGGTTTTGTAATATTTAATGACACTGATGCGTTTGGCGATACTGAAGTTGGTGTTATGAAGATTGTAAATCCAAGTTTAACAAATAACATTTATAATATTTCAAATCTAATTGATTTTTTTCCAAATCCATCATCTCAGTATATCAATGTAAGTATTGATTCTGAGTTGGAAGCAGTCGTTTTAGATCTAACTGGTAAAGAATTGTTCAGAAGGAATATTAATGGTAGGCTTGATATTAGCTCATTAGAAAAAGGCACTTATATTCTCAATCTAACTGACGGTATAAACACCTCAACTCATAAAATAATTAAAGAGTAGAATACACCTATGATTTAATCTTTTGTAGATGTTATATAAACGCTAAACCCTGAGAGGAATGCTACAGCTCCAAAAAACATAAAACTCTGAGAAATCGATAGTCCAGCACCAATTAGATAGCCTCCGATTAGTGGACTTATTACTGCACCAAACCTGCCTAATCCAATTCCCCATCCAATTCCTGTTGTTCTAAATTCTATAGGATATATTCTTGCAGCAAATGCATATAGACCTACAAACCCACCTTGAATTGTGAAACCCAGTACTCCAAAGATAAACAGCATTAAATCGTAATCAATAAAATATCGAATTAGAGTCATCAAGAAACAGGTTAAGATCATAAAAGTTGATACGACTCTTTTGAGTCCAAATTTTGATGAGAAGTAGCCTTGTGTAATAATACCTAAAAAAGCACCAACATTAAATATTATTCCTGAGTAAACACCCAGCTCTATTGATAAACCCATATCGGTTACCAATTTAGGAATCCAACTAATTAAATAGTACAAACAAACAAATGCAGAAAAAAATGCAATCCAAAGCTTTAGTGTTGAAGCTAAATATTTTTTGTTTAATAATTCATTTATGGCAATTTGATTGTTATTTTTTTTATAAACTGGTAGGGTCTTAATATTTGCAATCTTGAGTTTATCAAAAATCCTATTTATTCGTGAAATTGCATTAATTGGTTGGCTCTTAATTAAAAATCCTAAAGACTCAAATAAAAAATAATAAACAACAGGAATGAGTAATACAGAGAAGCTGCCAAAAACTATGTAAACATATTGCCAAGAATATTTAGATAAAATGATATTGGATAAATAACCTGCTAATACTGCTCCGACAGGATATCCAGCTAAAACAAAACTAATCCAAAAATCCTTTGATCTATCAGATGTATATTCTGAAACAAGAGAAACAGTACTTGCTAGCATAGTACCAATTCCTATTCCACTTAGAAATCTTAAAAAAGTTAGATGAATTATATTTTTAGAGAAAGCAGTTAAGAATACACCTAAAGAAATAATTATGCTACTAATCAAAATAATTTTTTTCCTACCCAATTTATCAGCATAAGGAGCTAAAAAAAGCGCCCCAATTGCCATTCCAAATAAACCAGAGCTAAATACAATACCCAATGTCTCAGGGGAAATATCCCAAAAGGAAACGATAGAAGGAGCTGTGTATGAAATAACAAGAACATCCATACCATCAATTACATTAAGCAAAAAACATATAAAAATAATAGATAATTGAAAAGAAGATGTTGGCTTTTTGTCTATTAAATGTTTGATATACTTAAGTTTAATGTTCAATCAATTAGTTACAGATAAATAAAAACCCTCTACAACTAGCAAGAGGGTTTTTATAAGCTTAATTAAATATAATTATTCAGGCATTATCACAGAGTCAATAACGTGAATTACTCCGTTTGTACCAGTCACATCAGTTGCAATCACCTCACTCATATTACCATCTTTATCTTTTAAAAATATTTTATCCCCCTTTGACCGAGCGACAAATTTTTGACCATTTAAGGCGGTAAGCTTGGTTTTTCCATAACCATTTTTTAATGCTTTTGTAATATCACTGGCCATTAATTTTCCAGAAACAACGTGATAGGTCAAAATATTTGATAGCGCTTTTACATTTTCTGGCTTAAGTAAGTCTGCTAAAGCTTCCGAGTCAATTTTAGCAAATGCATCATTGTTTGGTGCAAATACTGTAAATGGACCCTCTCCGCTTAGAGCACCAACTAAGTCAGCAGCTTTTAATGCTGTTACAAGAGTTGAAAAGTCTTTATTAGAAACTGCTGCATCAACCACTGTTTGTGCCGAAATTGTAATCGTTAATAATAAAGTAGTAACTGTTAAAATTAAATTTTTCATTTTTATATATTTTAAATTGAATTGGAAATTAAACAAACTTAATGCCAATTTTTATTAAAGTTTTGAAGTACAAAATGAGCTGCCACTTTTTATTAGGACTGTCATATAACTGCCAAAAAATTGTAACTTTAAGATGTAACTTTAATAAAAGGTTAAATCACAATTGTGTATTCTTATTTTAAGGTACTACATAAGAACCTTCCCAGTCATTATTAATTTTAACAAAATTAAAACTTATATGACCGCCCCTGCTCAGTTGTAATATCTTCATATTAACAGGTCTTAACTCAATTATTGAAAAATATTTATCATTCAAGTCTTTGTCAGTTTTGTGGCCTTTATCAATACTATCAATTGGTAAACCGGGCGGATTTACAGTTGTGTAATTTTCAGAACTTTTACCTACAATACCTTGCCAATACTTTTTTGTCAGTTCATTTTTTTGATGAATAGTCGAAATAGCATTAAAATAGATTTGTAATCCCTGTCTATTATTATAAAATAATAAACCGCAATTCTGATTTTTTCTTAAATTTTTAATTTTTTCACTTCTTGCATCTGTGTAAATAAGAATATTTTGTTCTAATGTTAGTTTTCTGAATACAACCCATCTGGAGTGTGGAGTTTGTTCCTTTACAGTTGTTAGTACCACATTTTTATATGGGTGTTTTTTTCTAGATGCTGCTTTTCTAAGTTCTGAAAAAATTATACTTGGTATTTCTCTGAGGGTGTTGTCGGGGAGAATAATTGGCATTTCAATTAGTGGTCTTAATTAATTTTTTTTACAAGATGATTTATTAGATTGTTCTTGTATCTTCTATTTCTTCTTGTAGCTTTTTTCTTGTTTGCCCTTTTTAAATGTCTTTTATCAAAAACAACCCACTCAAGATCTGTTGCTCTTTCAATATTAATATAATCATTTGTGCGTGTTCTTCTCATAATATGTAAAACAACTTATATTATAAGCAATAAATGTTCCGTATTGTACTTTAATAATAATTTACCAAACAGAAACTTAATTTAAAAACAGTATTAAGTTTATTATTCAGACCACGTATAAGGAATAGGGCAAAATACAACATGTCAATATCCTCGTTTCTTACTTGACAAACCATAAACAACTTACTATATTGTAGATACATTAAACAACCTAAACATTATGAGAACAAAACTAAAAGAGATTATTTTATATTCACTTGCAATAGTAGGTGTTATTTCATTATTTATTTCGGTAACAACAAACGCTGATGAGAAAGAAGTTGGTCGCTATCAAATCGCAGTTGGTGTTAAAGGTGTCAAGACTCAGCTCTACAGGGTTGATACAAAGACGGGGGTTATTGTTGATATAAATGAAAGAGATCTTGAGAAAATTAGAGACCGTAAAGGTAATATGAACAAACAATAAACAATATCAAAAGCTAATTCTATCTACACTGAAATTTAGTTGGAATCAAACAATTCAATTGCTTTGTTTATTGAGTTTTATAATTAGTAGCGGTGCTGAATTAATTTGCGATTATACAGGCTTTGACGCTTGGTCAATACGATACTTTGGAATCGGTCTTGCTGCCATTGCAACACTCATAATAATCTTGAGGTATGAAAAAAGAAATAAATGAAGAAGCTAATACTATTACTATTTATCAATATTATTTAAGAGCTAAATGATCAAAATTAATAATTGTTCGGTGTGTGGATCGACTTCTTTGAGTTCCTTTATTAAGACAACCTCTCAAATGCACCATAATGATGGGCTATTTAATTTTGATAAATGCAATAAGTGTGATTTTGTATTTCTAAACCCGAGATTAAAATTTGAAGATTTGAAAAACTATTATACATCTCATTACTTACCATATCGGGGTGCAAAGGCATGGGGGAAATTTGAATGGTTTGTCTCACAAAGTCAAAAAAAACTAGATTTAAAGAGAGTTAAACTAATAAAAGATATTCAAAGTCTTTCAAATAATTCACTAATCTTGGATGTTGGCTGTGGAAATCCTACTTTTTTAAAAGCTTGTCAACAAAAATTAAATTGTAAAACAATTGGAATTGACTTTAACGATTCAGGTTGGAAAAATCAATTAAAAAGGTTTAAAAAAATTGATTTAAGAGTTGGTGAAATCAAAGATTTACAAGCCAATCTTCAACCAGATGTAATTACAATGTGGCATTATTTGGAACACGATTATAATCCTCTTGAAAACTTAAAGTCATTAAAAAAAATTTCCAAACCATCCACTATGCTAGTAATAGAAGTTCCCAATTTTAATTCTTTAAGTAGAAAAAAATATGGTAAAGACTGGGCTGGCTGGCACACACCTAGACACTTGTCATTATTCTCACCCAAAAATATTAAACTGTTACTAAAAAAAAGTGGATGGAACATTTCTAAAGTTTTTACATATGGGACCATGAATCCTTATTTACTATACTGGATGAGTGAAATGGAAAAAAAGGGGATAGAATGGAATAAAAGTATGGAAGATGAATTTATTGGTTTTATAATTGGAATGATTAAGTTTCTTCCTTTGAGATTTTACGAAAAAAAATCTTCACTTGGTATAATGACAATTATTGCAAATCCAAAATGATTTTTAAAAAATCAATTGATTATTATCATCCCAAGTCCCAAGTGATTTATATGGGTGAAACCTTGAAAACAACTCTTCTCTATACCAATTATTTTTTCGAGTTTTTCTAATAGCCTCTTTGTGTTGTTTGCTTTTATAAGCATACTCCTTTACTGCATTAAAGTTTTTCCACAAGCTAAATGTAGCCATTTGGACAACTGGAACCTCACCGATTCCTTTAGTGTAGATCAAACCTTTATTTCCGTCTAAAGGTTCTTGAGAAGTTGGAACATATTTCCAAAATCGTAATAGCCAACTCAATTTAATAGTTGCTCTAGTAATGATAGCTATGGGTTGATTATGGTCTAAATCTGTCGCTTTCTCAAAGGGGGTTTTATCAATCCAGGTTCCTACAGATGCAATATTTTTCATATATAGTGTATAGGTTTCTTTTGTATGATTTTTGTATTTTTTGATTAGTTTTGATCGATCAAAAAATTGATTTGCGATTTCTTCAGACTCCCAAACTTGTATTAAGCTGTATACAGACCAATCCGGCAGTGGATTAAAGCCTTTGTCCTTACCACTACCCATTAGTCGATAAAAAGATAGCCCTTTGACTTTATATAAGTCCTTATGAGCAAGTAACATCATTACAAAAGCCCAAATTTTAGTTTTTAAAGATGAAAACTTAAAAAAGGTAATGGTTGTAATTTGTTTATTCATATTAAATTATAAACATTATAAAATTAAATTTAAAGAAACGAAAAATGTAAAAATTGCAGAATATAGATTTAATGAAAGCTTAACCTCTTTTTCCTTAAATTGAATATTGTAAATAGTTTGTGTTAATAAGCTAATAATTAGCCATCCTATATAATTTGAGGTTGGCACTACTAAATTCTTAAATTTCCATAAATCTAATTTTGGTGCAATAGGCTCCATAACAAAATCCATAAGCAACATTAATAAAGTTCCTAAAATAATTATCTGAATAAGACTATTATTTTTGATTAAAATTGAGGCAATATTTGCACAAATTACAGTCAATATTACCCAATTTAAGCCAATTAAGAATGGTACACCAAAAAGTTTAAATCCTAAATTATTTCCATAAATATAGTCTCCAAAAATTAATCCGTAATTGACCCCAATAAACTCAGAAAACATACCGATTAAAAAAATTAATAAAAGGGAAAATATTTGATTCTTGTTATTCAATTTAATATTTGCAAATAGGATTATTGACATCAGAAAAAGATTTATTGAAGTATAACCTGCAAAGAAATCAAGATCGTAAAATACCATACCCAAAAGACCAGAAATATGTACTAGCCAAATTATAAATATTGATATGTTTTTTTTATTCGCTTTCAATTAAATCAGAAACTATTTTTGATGATAGAATTGCTAAAGGTATCCCGCCACCCGGATGTACACTTCCTCCGCAGAAGAAAAGATTTTTTATTTTTTTAGTGAAATTTGGGTGTCTCATAAAAGAGGACATAATATTATTACTTGAGCTGCCATACAATGAACCGTTAAATGAATTTGTATTTGATTCTAAATCAATTGGGCTGTAAACTTTTTCTTTTACTATATTTTTTCCAATCTCTATGCCAAGTATTTTCTCAAGTTTATTAATTATTTTTTTTCTACTTATTTGAATTTGTCTATCCCAATTTTGATTTATATTATATGGTGAATTAATCATGACAAACCAATTTTCTGAACCTTTGGGAGCATCCGAGGAAACATCCTTACACGAAATATTAACATAAACAGTGGGATCATCAAAAATTTGTTTTTTTTCAAAAATTGAATTAAACTCCTCCTTGTAATTTGAAGAAAAAAATATGTTGTGAAGGTCTAACTCATTATAAGTTCCTTTTATTCCCCAATAAAAAATTAAAGCAGAGCTAGAGCTTTCATTTTTCAAAGATCTATGATTAAATTTTTGTTTTATTAGATTTTTATAGGTAAAATTTACATCGACATTTGAAATAATGATATCAGAATCAATCAAGTTATTATTTACTCTTATCTTTTTAGCAGCTTTTTTTTCTATGATAATCTCGTCAACATTACAACCAAAATAAAATTTTACTCCTATTTGCTTCGCTAAATTGAATAAAGCATTTGTTATTTCATACATCCCCCCTTCTGGCACAAATGTTCCAAAATGATTTTCCAAGTGTTGAATTAATGTCATCATACCGGGAGTTTTGTAAGGAGATGAACCATTATATGTCGCATACCTATCAAATATTTGTATTAGGTATTTATTTTTTAATTCATCTGAATTTACTTCATTTAATGTTTTATTTATTTGAAAAATATTTAAGTTAAATAGGGCTTTAATTGTTTCGATATTTAAAAAACTAGATAATTTATGTAGTGATTTTCTTAAAAAAATTTTCTCCGTTAAATCATATTTTATTTTTGCCCTTTTTAGATATTTATCTACCACAGACTCGTCTACCTTAAATTTATTTTTAACCTCTTTTAGAAATTTTTTTCTATTTGAGTATGCAGTAAATTTTGTTTTATCATCCCAAAAATATTTACAATGTATTTTCTTTTTTTTATAAGTAAAGTAATCCCTAGGATTCAAATTATTGATTTCAAATAACTCGTCTACCAGCTGTGGCATAGTAAATAATGAAGGACCGGCATCAAATCTAAATCTGTCTAATTTGAAAGTATTAAGTTTTCCACCAGGCATTGTATTTTTTTCATAGACCTCTACATCAAATCCTTTAGACCTTAGTCGTATTGCAGCACTTATTCCACTTACTCCTGACCCTATTATTGAAACTTTCATAGATAAAATAACTTTATATAATTTAAAATACTATTTAGAAAACTCAAAGAAAAAATTGTTATGAAATTCGTAATTTTTTAAACCATAAATCCAACATATTACAAAAAGCAAACCATATTTTTATTATATTCAAAAAAGTAAAAATTTTATGCTCATTTTTAATTCACAATAAAACAATGGACCTAAGGCTAGCTCTTGATTGGACGCCCAATATCAATCATATCGGATTCTATGTAGCAAAAGAAAAGGGTTTTTATGATAAACTTAATATTGATTTAGAAATAATTTCACCAGAGGCAGATAATTATAAGTATTCACCTGCAAAGAAAATAGAATTAAATCTTGCTGACTTTGCTCTTTGTCCAACAGAATCTATAATTAGTTTTCGAACAAAAAGAAAACCATTCAAACTTTACGCTTTAGCAACAATTTTTCAAAATGATATAAGTGCAATTGCTGTTATGAAAGGCAATAATATTAACCGTCCAAGGGATTTAGATGATAAGTCTTATGCTTCATATGGTGCCAGATATGAAGATTTAATTATTAAGCAATTGATTAAAAATGATGGGGGCAAAGGAAATGTAAAAATATATTACCCCGAAAGATTAGGTGTTTGGAATACTGTTGCAAATAACAAATATGATTCTACTTGGATTTTTTTAAACTGGGAGGGTATTGAAAAACCTGACCTAAAGTGTTTTAAACTAAGTGATTTCAATATACCTTATTCATATTCCCCTTTAATAACTACATCTTCTAAACTTATTAGTGAAAAAAAAAGTTCAATTAAGATGTTTTTAAAAGCAACAAAAAAAGGGTTTATATATAGTGTCAATAATGTTCAAGAGTCGTCAGAAATTTTATACAAATATTTAAGTGATGATGATAAAAAAATAAACCTGAAAAATGCAATTAATTTCTCACGAAAGTATTTTGGTGAACAAGATAGTTTTGGGAAAATTAATGAAAATGTATTTTCTAAATTTTTTCAATGGTTGAATTTAAATAAGATTGAAAAAATTGATTTTGATATAAAGGATTTTTACTTAAAATTAGATTTTTAGCCAAAAATTAAAAGTTATGCCTATTGTCAATTGACTATTTTTTTGTGTAACCACCTATACTGCTTCTGTAGTCAAATTCTATTAACTTTCCCTCGGAATTATACATTGCTTTATCAAATCCTATATCTAAAAAAAATTGTTTTAACTCATCAGTAACTGGACCAAGAACTGTAACTCCTTCAAACTTATATCTTGCAAAAACCTCTGGTAATCTATCTTTAAGGTCACCTTCAGTAATTCTTTTATCGTGATGCAATAATCCTTTCCAAGTAGTATAAGATTCGTACATAGTTACTCGTGATTTATCTTCATTTATAAAAAATCTCCAAGATGTAGTTAATGGTTCAGTTTCAACAACCATTTTTGACCAAGCATCACTCCATTCTTCTAAGTCAACTTCAGCACCTTCATTAACAGACCATTCAACCAAAACAATTAAATCGTCGTTATCAGCATCACTGACAATTATGGGTTCAGTATTAGTTTGATTGATTGTACAGGAAAATGCAGTTAATAAAAGTATTAGTGTATAAATATTCTTCATTTTATTTAAATTATTTAATTACTAATATAATAAAGAGTTTGCTGAATTAAAAGAGGAATATATACCTATGATTTAGATGATATAAAGCAATACCACAAAATAATGTAACACTGAGCCTACTAACACAAATAAATGCCATATTGAATGAAAATACTTTATCTTATCAAAAGCATAAAATATAATCCCAAATGTATAGGAAACTCCACCAAGAATTATTAACAGCTTAGCGTTGAAATCAATTAAATTAAATAATGAATCAATGTCAAAAATTATTAGCCATCCCATTGCTAAGTATAGTAAAAGAGATATAAATTCATACTTGCCTGTAAAAAATAATTTTTTAAAAGTTCCTGTAATGGATAAAGTTAGTACAACTACAAATATGCTAATGCCTGAATAGTCGTATAGAGTTATTAGGCACACAGGCGCATAAGAACCCAAGATGAGATAATATATACTAATGTGGTCAATTACTTGAAATATTTTTTTAAGCTTGGGGTTTATAACAAAATGATAAATAGATGAGGATGAATAAACAAACAATAAGCCAAAGGAAAATAATATAACTGATAGTGTGCTAAGGAAGGTAATGTTAGTGTCAAAATAAAATAAAAAAGGAATTCCTATAATTGACATTATAAGACCAAAAAAATGTGTTAATACATTCCACAACTCTTCATTTTTATAATCTTTTAGGCTAATGACTTGCACGCTCTAAATCTACAATAATTATGCCTATGATTTAGGCTTTGATGGGTTTAGCCAAACAAGTATTGTTCCTAACACGATACCTGCCCAAATAAATGGCTCAGCCAAAGTAATATCATAAACTCTCCAAATAATAAATGCGAGGGTACTTATCGACAAGGATATGATACAAGCAATCTTATATGACCTCTTCAAAAATACAATTTACAATATTTTGAGACTTATTAACTAATATATTTAAATACAGCATATTTTATACGATTTTAATTAAGAGTCGCGTTGGATACTTGTAGCTTATAAATTTGATTAATAAATCTTTTTTCAAACATTATATATGAATCATATATATAAATCACAGGGTAGGTTGTTTATTGGATGTGTATATATGAAACATTACGTACTTAGTTGTTAAAGATATATATACTTACTATATGTAGTATATATGATGTATATAGCAAAATACAATAAACCATAAACAACTTTTTCACTAACTTGTAGATACATTAAACAACTAATATTATGAAAAACCATTTTAAATTTTACTTTCTATTAATTATTTCATTGTTATTTCTTGGGTGTAACAATGCAGAAAAATCAAATGTATTTGGATATGAGTCTGAGGATGGAAGTAAAGTAGATATAACTACGGGAGATCAAGCCTCACTTGAAGTAATCGTAAACTATTTTGAAGGATATAACAATAAAGATCTTGAAACTGTTAAAAGTTTAGAACACGAGGATTTTTTAGGTTTTACCCATACAGGTCAGGTTATTGAGGGGAGTAAGCAACATATTGAAATGTCAAAACAATTTTTAGATTTGTTTCCCAATGCAAAATGGGAAATATTATGGTCTATTTCTTCAGATATAAATTTTAGAGATAAGCCTTCCGAAAATTGGGTAACCACTTGCTTAAATACAAGTTATGGTGAGGGTGATAGTGCAAATAATTTCCAAAGAATTTTTGATGCACAAATAATAAATGGGAAAATTAAAAAGGCTTACTTGTATCAAAGAGATATGTCGAATAGAGAAATAGAATAATTGACTAACACATACTATATGAAAAGGCTAATACTACTATGATTAACTTATTAAAAAAAATAGTTGTACAAATTGGCTCAGCATTCAGATATTTTTTATGCTTATTTGGGAAGATGTTTGGCTAAGCAATGAAAATATAAAATTTCAAAATAATTTTTTTGAAAAAGATACTTTTACATACAGATACACTCAAAGAATCTTTAATCAGCGATAATTTATTTATTATCACTATACTTGGACTTGGACTCTTTTTAGCATTTTTAATGTATAAATATTTGAAAAAATGAAAAAGCTAATAGTAAAACCAACATACGATATAAACAAGTTCTTTGTTAATTATGGTAGTACGTTATCATTAGCCTTGATATTTATTGTTTTTAATTTTGATTTGATTGGGGACTATCTTCCAAGATTTTCAAGTTCTCTTTTAACAGCAATTACATATGCTTTAATTGCAATGATTCCTAATTTTTTGGGTATTTATTACAAAAATAAAAAAAAAATAAAGCTAAAAGCTATTGGAAAAGCAGCAAGATTAGGCCCTTTCTTAGAAAAAAAACCTGATTCTCAAGCCTACTTGTTATCACACTATTATTTTGAAAGAAATAAAGAGACTAAACAATTGGAAAAGCTTAAGCATAGTGTCGTATTTAATGCTACTGAAAAAGAATTAGAAATTTTATACAATAAATTCTATGATGCTTGTGGGGCCCTTGAAAAAACAACTATAAAAATAAGAGAAACTATATTTGAAATTGAAAATACGATGGACATCAAGGGTTTCAGTGCAATAGTTAAAGTTAGAAAGAATGGAAATAAAAGAGGGTACTTTAAACTACATCAAAATCAAATTGATATGTTGTTCGGTAAAAGAGACTTTAATCCTATATATTTAGATTAACCAACATACGATATGAAAAAGCTAAACATCCTTTAAAGGATAGTAAGACCAATGTTTAGTCTTGTAGTTTATCCCTACCATATTACAATCATTCTTTTTAAAGATAACCTCAAACACACACTTGCCACATACACGATTATCTTTAGGATATAAAGGGTAAGCATCAAAATTATTATTGGAACATTCAGCTCCACAATTACAGCAAATCATAAATAAAAATTGGAATACCTAAAGTTATGAAATAAAGATTAATTAATTAATTTTTATTAAGGTTTTGGAGTGCCAAATGAGTGCCAACTTTTAGTATATTTATATATCGTTCTTTATAAAGTGCTGTAAAAAAAGAAACCTCCGATTTCTCGAAGGCTTTATTCTGTGTAGTGTAGCGGTTTCGCTTGCTCCCCCTCTTGGGCTCGAACCAAGGACCCTCTGATTAACAGTCAGATGCTCTAACCAACTGAGCTAAGGAGGAATTTACATTTCAGTGAGGGCAAATATATGTAATATTTTTAAAATTTGATTTTTTTTTAATTAAATCTTAATTTCTGAAAAATTTAAAAAATATAGGGTATTACCGCTTTTCTTTTGCCAGGGTATTCTTTAAAATAATTAATATACCAATTGTGATGATTTAGGGCTCTAGGAATTAAGTTAAAAGCAGTCCATAATGCGAAGCTTAAAGCTCCAAGATTAAAAACAATTATTGCAAAGCCGATCCACTCAACAATCTCACCAAAATGGTTTGGACAAGAGATATAGTCAAACATACCTCCTTGAGGAATTTGATATTCTTTGTTTTCTTTACGTAATGATATTAATTTAATATCTGAGGATTTGTTAATATACATTCCAGTAAAAAAGATAATTAGTCCGATTAATGTATTAATTCCAAAATCAAGTTGTGATATATTTCCTATCTCATAACCAATAAAAAAACCATTAAATAAATTAAAAATGAGTGCACTAATTACAATTACTAAAGGCATTTTTTTTCCTTTAGTCTTGAGCTTAATAGGAAATAATATAGTTCTATAGAAATAATGTAAAATCCATAATGAGAGTATTAATATTATGATTTCATTTTTTTCTACAGGGGAAATTAAAACTATTATTGGCATTACAACCAAAGCGGGCAATTCCATCCAAAACCAACCCCACTTATTATCAATAGTAATACCCCATTCTGAATTAGAATGTCTTCCGTAGGGAGCTATTGTTTTTGAAAATATGAGATACAAGAAAGTGCAGAGTCCTATAAAAATCCAAAGGAATAGAGAGTTATAGAACCATCCCATATCAAACTATAAAATTGAATAATTTATATATATCATTTCCATTAGCAAATATCACTAATGCCAATAAAATTATAAAACCAATTACTTGTACAGTTTCCATGAATTTATCAGATGGTTTTCTTCCTGATACCATTTCATAAACCAAAAACATTGCATGACCTCCATCTAGGGCAGGAATAGGTAATAAATTTAAAACTCCTAGCATAATCGAGAGAAAAGCGGTAGTATTCCAAAATGATTGCCAATCCCAAGTAGACGGAAAAATATTTCCTATAGAAATAAAGCCTCCAAGCCCCTTATATGCTCCGGTACTTGGATTAAAAATAGCAACAAACTGTTCAATGTAAAAGCCCGTAAAAGAAACAAATCTATTTGTTCCTGCAACTATACTTTCTAAAAAAGAATACGAGTTGATTGAAACTTTCATAAGTCCTAGATCAACCATGTTTTGCACAGTTGCTCCGTACATAATACCTAGTTTTCCGTCCTGATCAACATTAAGAGTTTTCTTAATTCTAAAAGAATTTCTTATCAGTTCTACTTCAATTGTTTGATTACTATTTTGTTGCAATAAAGGATCTAATTGGTCGGCATACTTTATCTCTTGCCCGTTAACCGAAATTATTCTATCCCCCTGCCTAATGTCATAATCTTTGTTTAAGGATTCGTCAGAAACACTTTGAATTATAAAAGGTCTTCTAAACTCAAATGTAGACATATCTTCACTTGAAGATAATTTGCCTAGAAAATCAACTGGCAGTTGAATTTCTAAAATATTTCCATCTCTTTCAATCTGGTAATTTGTAGATCCAATAATAGATTTTCTTAAATCAGAGTATGTTTCTAATGTTTGTCCATCAACAGTTATTATCTTATCACCTGTCCTGAAACCAGCCTCAGTCAAAATAGGATTAGTGATTACAAAACCATCTTTTATAGAACCCAATGAAATAGAAGAAGAGCCATAGCTGTAGGCTAAACCTATATAAATAATTATTGCCATAATGAAATTGACAGTAACACCGCCCAACATAACAATTAGTCTTTGCCATGACGGCTTTGATCTAAACTCCCAAGATTTTGGGGGTTTTGCCATTTGCTCCTTATCCATACTTTCATCAATCATACCAGCTATCTTAACATATCCGCCAAGAGGTAACCAACCTATGCCCCACTCAGTTTCCCCAATTTTTTTCTTAAATAGTGAAAAATTAACATCAAAGAACAAATAAAACTTCTCAACTTTAATCTTAAAATACCTTGCTGGCCAATAGTGTCCAAACTCATGGAGAACAATAATTAAAGAAAGACTTAAAATAAATTGTGAAACTTTAATTAAGATTTCCATAGACTTGTTTAATTAGGTGACAAAAGTAATTGATTAATAGTAAATTAAAAATATCTATTTTGATTATTTGATGTAAAACTGTTGTATTTTTGCATACCACAAAATTTAATTGAATTTGAAGCTATTTAGAAAAAGAGATTTTATCACTGTTGGATTTATTTTAATTTTTTCTGCAGCAGCTGTTTATATGTTTTATGTAATTCTAAAACCTGTTGAAGTTTTACCTGTATATCAACCGGCTGAGGTAAATGAGAAGCTAGTAGACTCTTCAATAATTCATGTTGCTAAATACCACAAAATATCTGATTTCAAATTAACAAATCAGAACGGTAAAGAAATTACACAAGCTAACTACAAAGACAAAATTTATGTTGCTGACTTTTTCTTTACAACATGTCAAGACATATGTCCTGTAATGACCAAGAATATGTACCAACTTCAAAAAGAACTAAAAAATGATAATCAAATTTTACTTTTATCTCACACTGTGATTCCAGAAGTTGACACAGTTGAACAACTTAAAAAATATGCCATTGAAAATAATGTTGATGATTCGAAGTGGAATTTAGTAACTGGAGATAAAAAACAAATCTATGAGCTTGCAAGAAAATCCTATCTCGCTGTTGAAGACAGCAATTATAACGAATATGATATGATTCATACTGAAAATTTTATGCTGATTGATAAAGAAAAACAAATCAGAGGTTTTTATGATGGAACAAATTCTGAAGATATAAATAGGCTATTGAAAGACATAGAAATTTTGAAACAATCCTATAACAAATAAAAATGAAATACATATTACTTACAATTTATCTTTTAAACTTAAACTTTCTAACCTCACAGGAACTAATTATCGGAGAAGAAAGAGTTGACCCGGGAATCGTGTTTATTTTTGAGGGGGCGGTTAAGGATCATGTAATGCCTCACGGAATGCACCTAAAAGAAAATGAAACAAATGTACATATTGAAGCTCGAGTAAATTGGGATATTAAAAATACTCCTGCAGGCTCTCCTAAAGGGGGGTTTGTTGCATATTTGCATATCACTTCTAAAGTTACAAACCAAAAAACTGGCTTAAGTACATTCATTGATTTGACTCCTCACATAAACCTAATCGACAACTATCATTATGCTAGAAATATTTCTTTACCTGGCAAAAAAGATGAATTATATACTGTTGAATTTAATATAATTCCACCAACTAATATCGAGCTTTCACCACATAAAGATTGGTTAGATAAATATGGTAGTCAGCTAATGACTAATCAATATTTTTTATATGATGATGTGAATTTTGAGGAAATAGCAAATGCGTCCAGAAGATAAACTATCCCAAAGCCACGTCAAGACACATCATAACAATAAATCCAGCAATCAATCCCATAGTGGCAATATCGGCATTACCACCACTTTGGCTTTCTGGAATTACCTCTTCAACAACAATAAATATCATTGCTCCAGCAGCAA
>CACLAD010000011.1 GCA_902604715.1 uncultured Bacteroidota bacterium | reverse complement strand
CAAAACAACTGAAATTATAAATATAAAAATCGGTGCAAGTGTTGTTATAATTGCACTATTTATTGGGGTTGAATTATATAAACCATTTAGGGAAGTAATCATATTTAAACCCATTCCAAAAAATGCGCATGTTATTATTAATCTAAAATCTTTAAAATCTATTTTTTCATTTTTAAAAAATAGAGAAATAACCCAAAAACATATTGCCGCTCCAAGCACACGGCAATACAACAATGCATTTGCGGATAACACATCAGGCATGAGCTCTTTTGCTATTGTATGATTGAATCCAAAAATTGAAGTAGCTACTAATGCTGCAAAAAGTGCCAGGATTCTTTTGTCCATTAAAATTTATTGAAATCTAAAGATAATCTATACATTTGTCTGCAGCTAATGTGCAATCATTTAATTTGAAGAATTATGAAGTTTAACACTAAAACTATACATGGAGGTCAAAAGATTGATCCTGCATTTAACTCTGTTATGCAGCCAATTTATCAAACATCAACTTATGCACAGCAAAGACCTGGGATTAATAAAGGTTTTGAATATTCTAGAACTCATAACCCAACAAGAACCGCTTTACAAAATTCATTTGCAAGTCTTGAAAATGCAAAATATGGAGTTGCATTTTCATCTGGTTTAGCAGCAATTGATGCGATTGTAAAATTATTGAGTCCTGGTGATGAAGTAATAAGTACGAATGATTTATACGGAGGCACATTTCGCTTATTTACCAAAATTTTTGAAAAATATGGAGTAAAATTTCATTTTACATCTTTACACAATATGACTGATGTTGAATCATTAATAAATGAAAATACAAAGGTCATTTGGGCTGAAACCCCTACAAATCCTATGATAAATATTTTTGATATTGAGGCACTTTCTAAAATTAGCAGGTCTAATAATTTACTTTTTGTTGTTGACAATACATTTGCATCACCTTATTTACAAAATCCTTTAAATTTAGGTGCTGATATGGTAATGCATTCTGCTACTAAATATTTAGCAGGCCATAGTGATGTTGTACTAGGCGCTCTTATGCTAAATGATGATAAAATTGCTGAAAAATTATATTTTATTCAAAATGCAAGTGGTGCAGTTCCTGGACCCCAAGATTGTTTTTTGACCTTAAGGGGAATTAAAACATTACATGTAAGGATGCAGAGACATTGTGAAAATGCACTTAAAGTTGCACATTTTTTATATAATCATGAAATGGTTGAGAAAGTGTACTGGCCAGGTTTAGAATCTCATAAAAACCATAAAGTTGCAAAAAAACAAATGTCTGATTTCGGAGGTATGCTCTCATTTAGAATTAAAGATTTTAGTAAAGAACAAACAATAAACTTTCTTGAAAAACTTCATTTATTCACTCTTGCTGAATCTCTTGGTGGAGTTGAGTCATTATGCGGACATCCTGCAACAATGACACACGCTAGTATCCCAAAAGAAGAAAGGGAAAAATCTGGTGTTACTGCCTCTTTGATAAGATTAAGTGTTGGAATTGAAGATGCCGATGATCTAATCAATGATCTTAAAAATGCATTTTTATAAAATTGTTAATTATTCTCTCATTTTTTGTTAAAATAAAAATTTTAAATCCCTAATTTTATTTAAAATTAAATTTCATCCTGATTAGGGTACTGAAAATCATTAATTATGAAAAGAAAGATAGACGCTTTTTTAAACATCGTTCGTAAGAGAGACGGACACCAAGCTGAATTTATGCAGGCGGTTGAAGAAGTAGCTGAAACTGTAATTCCCTACATAGTTGAAAATGACATTTATCATGGGAAAAATATATTAATGAGAATGTGCGAACCAGAGAGAGCAATTGCATTTCGGGTTTCGTGGGTAGATGACAAAGGTGAAATTTGGGTAAATAGAGGTTATAGAATTCAAATGAATTCTGCTATCGGGCCTTACAAAGGAGGCCTTAGATTTCACCCCTCAGTAAATCTTAGCATACTTAAATTTTTAGCTTTCGAACAGGTTTTTAAAAATAGTTTAACCACTTTACCCATGGGTGGTGGAAAAGGAGGTAGTGATTTTGACCCAAAAGGAAGAAGTGAAAATGAAATTATGAGATTTTGCCAGGCTTTTATGACCGAATTATATAGACATATTGGTCCTGATACTGATGTCCCTGCAGGTGACATCGGCGTTGGTGGAAGAGAAATTGGATATATGTATGGCCAATACAGAAAACTTGCAAATGAATTTACTGGTGTGCTCACAGGAAAAGGAATGTCATGGGGTGGCTCATTGATTAGACCTGAGGCAACTGGATATGGTGCCGTTTATTTTGTTCAGGATATGTTTGCTCAAAAAAATGACGGAATAAAAGGTAAAAAGGTTGTTATTTCTGGTTCTGGAAATGTAGCTCAATATGCTGCTGAGAAAATATTACATTTTGGAGGAAAAGTATTAACAATGTCCGATTCATCGGGATTTATTTATGACTCATCTGGAATAGATGAAGAAAAATTAAAATTCATAATGTATCTAAAAAATATTCAACGAGGAAGAATTAGTGAATATGTAAAAAAATATCCCAAAGCAGTTTTCAAAAAAGGAAAAACTCCTTGGTCTGTTAAGTGTGAAATTGCATTGCCCTGTGCTACTCAGAACGAATTAGACGGAAAAGATGCAAAAATTCTTGTATCCAATGGATGTAAGTGTGTAAGTGAAGGAGCTAATATGCCATCAACTAAAGAGGCTATTGAAATTTTTCTAAAAGCAAAAATTTTATTTGCACCTGGAAAAGCTGCAAACGCAGGTGGTGTCGCAACCTCAGGACTAGAAATGACACAAAATTCCCTTAGATATAATTGGACAAGAGAAGAGGTTGATCAAAAGCTTCGTGAAATCATGTTAAATATACACAACTCATGTATTGAGCATGGAAAACAAAAAAATGGATATATTAATTATGTCAAAGGAGCAAATATTGCTGGATTTGTAAAAGTTGCTGATGCCATGCTGGCTCAAGGAGTAATCTAATTTTTTATAATATATATATTATACTGGTATATTTGTCGTTTATTAGAAGTATTTGCTAGTATCTTATGTTAAAAATTCGTTTTTTTTCGTTTTTAATTCTAACCGTTAGTTTATTTTATGGTCAACAAAATAAGCTATCAACAGAAACTGAAACATCAATTTATTCAAATTGGAATACATACTTTTCTTATAATTTAATTTCATCAATTGATGATGGTGAATCCGTAATCTATTTTGCATCATATAATTCAATTTTCTCCTATGACACCTCATCTAATCAAATTGAAAAATTTGACACACTAAACGAATTATCAGGAGACGAAATTTCAGCTTTTTATTACTCTGAAATTAATAATAATATAGTTATCGGTTATATTAGTGGATTTTTTCAAATAATAGATTTAAATTCAAATTCAATAATTAATATTTATGATATTTTAAATAAGCCAACAATCCCTCATAATAAAAAAACTATTAATGATTTCTTTCAAAGTGGGGATCAATTATTAATATCAACGGGATACGGCGTATCGATCTATAATTTAAACGGATATGAGTTTGGCGATACTTATTATATTGGAGATTTTGCAACACAAATTAACGTAACAAGTACTTTCATACATGAAAATTTTATTTATGCATCTAGTCCAGATTTGGGAATATTAAGAGCAAATATTAACTCCAATCTTATAGATTTTAATAATTGGCAGACCATTTATTTTGGAGACATACAAGAATTATTTTACGATGGAGAAAATATTTTTTTCTACACTGACAATAGTGTAATGAGAATTAATGATGAGGAAATAACAAGTATATTAACATTGGAAAATCAAATTATTAATATTAATTCATCAGATTCAAAATTTATAATTATCACTGTTGAAAAATGCTTAATTTATAATGATCAACTATCACAGTTAGTTTATGAAATTGATTCAGAAACTTACTCGTCAGGATTTAATCAAGGTATTATAAAGGACAATTATATTTATATAGCCACTAACGAAAAGGGAGTTTTAATCATAAATAATAGCGGAGATTTTTCATATTTAAAACCTGATGGACCTTTAGAAAATGATATTTTTTCAGTTGAAACATTAAATAATAAAACTTGGGTTTCATATGGTAACTATACGGAGTATTTTAACCCATATCCTTTAAAATTTAGTGGTTTGAGTAATTATGATGAAAATTTGAATTCCTGGTTCAATATTAGTAAAGACAGTATACCAGAACAGGCAGTAAATCTAAATAACATATCAATTAACCCTTTCAATAATGATAATGTTTTTATAAGTTCTTTTGATGGGGGCATGTTAGAAATCGAAAATTTGAATATCGTTGATTTTTATGATAACAATAATAGTGGACTAGAATCTTTATCCATCAATGATCCATTATATGAAAGCGTAAGAATATCAGATGTAGAATTTGATCAAAATGGAGTTTTATGGATTTTAAATTCAAGAATTGACAGTCCCCTAAAATCCTATAATTTAGACAATAACAGCTGGAATAGTTATGATTTTACTGAAATTATAAATGATGGATTTCAGGACGAACTTGGATTTAATGATATTGAAGTAGATGCTTACGGAAATAAATGGATAGCAGGACTAAGATCTGGATTAATTGGATTTAATAATGAATCTGGAACAAACCAATTAAGAAAAGTATATAATCAAGATCAATCAAATATGCCTTCTTCATATGTTAAGTCGATAGCTGTAGATAATAATAACCATCTTTGGATTGGTACAATTCAGGGTTTAAGGGTTCTATATAATACATCTAATTTTTTTGATACTTCATTTGTCACAACACAACAAATTGTAATTTTAGAAGATGGCATACCTAGGGAACTTTTAGAGCAACAATACATTTCTGATATTGAAGTAGATGGAGCAAATAATAAGTGGGTGGCAACAATTGGCTCGGGGGTATTTTACTTCTCACCAAATGGTCAGCAAACAATTCACCACTTCACAAAAGAAAACTCGCCATTGCCGTCAAATAATATTAATGATATTAGTATAAACTACTCAAATGGAAAGGTATACTTTGCTACAGACCAGGGCTTGGTAAGTTACAATACAGGAAGCACCTCTAGTTCAGAAAACTTTTCTAACGCATATGTCTATCCCAATCCTGTTCGACCAGATTTTAATACTGAATCTGAAAGGGTTAAAATTACCGGTTTAACTCAAAATGTAAATATTAAGATAACCGATATTGAAGGGAATTTGGTAGCCGAGGCTCAATCAAACATCAACTCTAGGTATAGAAATTTTAATTTGGAAATTGATGGCGGAACTGCATTTTGGAATGGAAAAAATTTGAGAAATAGACTTGTTGCATCTGGCGTTTATATTATCATGCTGTCTGATTTAGATTCGTATGAAACCAAGGTTTTAAAATTAATGATTGTTCGCTAATGATTATTTCATCAAGTGCCATTGTATTAAGTAAGCTAAAGTATAGAGATAATGATTTAATCATTAAATTATTTGTGAGAGAATTAGGCCTAACATCGTTTATTGTTAGAGGTGGGTCTAAAAAGAACAAAACAAATTATTTTCAACAGCTTTCATTATTAGAAATTGAGTTTGATTATAATAGTAAAAGAAACCTACATTATTTTAAAGACTTCGAAAGTAAATATAATCTCAAAACAATACATAAGGATTTTAAGAAGATGGGGGTTATTATATTTTTGTCTGAGGTTTTATCAAAAATATTAATTCATCAGCAGAAAGATTACCATCTATATGATTTCATTGAAGATGCGATAAAATACTATGACCAAAATGATTTCTCATCAAAATTTCACATTGTTTTTCTTATGAATTTATCTAAGTTTTTAGGCTTTTATCCTGACGTGACAAATAATAATTATCAATATTTTGATTTGCAACATGGTTTTTATTTGCAAACAAAGGATTCAGACTACATTATATGTAATGATGATTTGGAATGCTTCAACAAGATTTTAGGCATAAATTTTGATCACATAAATACACTAACCCTAACTCTTGTGCAAAGAAAAAAATTACTTGACAATATTATTTTATATTATAGACTTCACATTGAAAATTTTGTTTCTGTTAAGTCACTTGACGTGCTGAGAAAATTGTTTTAATTGTGAATAAATTCTATATATTATTCTTTTTTTCAATTGCTTCATTTTCACAAACTTTAGTTGTAACCGACGAGAATAATAAGCCAGTAACAGGTGCATCAATTTTTAGTAGCTTAAATGACTATATAATAACAGATAAAGATGGAGCTGCCAGATTAGATAAGTTTGCTGCAGGGGACACTATAAATATTAATCAATATGGATTTGAGGAATTTAAATTTATTAAATCTAATCTTGATCAAAATATTACATTATTATATAAAAATGAGTTACTGGATGAGGTAGTGATCTCAGCATCAAAATTTTCACAAAAATTTAGAGAAGTACCAAAAAAAGTTACACAAATTAATAAATCAGCTATTGAATTTACAAACCCAATGACAAGTGCTGATTTACTAAAAAGTGGAGGTAATATTTTTATTCAAAAAAGTCAATTAGGAGGCGGTAGCCCTATGATTAGAGGGCTGTCTACTAATCGATTAGTTTTTTCCGTTGATGGGGTGCGATTGAATAATGCAATTTATAGAGGAGGAAACATACATAATGTAATTTCAATTTCTCCTACTAATATTGAAAATACCGAGGTTATAATGGGTTCAGCATCAGTTCTATATGGAAGTGATGCTATCGGGGGAGTAATGAATTTTTATACAAAAAAAGCTAATCTCTCAAATAATTCTGACCCAAAAATACAGCTTAATCTGCATTCAAGATATTCTTCTGCATCAATTGAAAAAATGTATCACTTTGATTTTAATTACGGACTTCAAAAAATTGCTTTTTTATCAAGTTTTTCAAAATCTCAGTTCGGAAATTTAACCATGGGTAAAAATGGGCCATCAGAATATCTAAGGCCAAATTACGTTGGTGTAAATGACGCAGGTGAAGATATCATAATTCAAAACCCAAATTCAAGAGTTCAAAAAAATACAGCTTATGATCAAATAAATTTTATGCAAAAGATTTTTTATAAACCCATAGAAAATTTAAATATTGATTTAGGCATACATTTTTCAAAAAGTAGTAATATTCCAAGATATGACAGATTAATTAGAAATGATGAAAATCAAGTTATTATTGGCGGCGATCAAGGACTTTATTATTCTGAATGGTATTATGGGCCGCAAGAGTGGTTGCTTATAAATAGTCAGCTAACCTTTAATCCAAAATCTAAAAAGATTTATGATGAATTAAAATTTGGAGTTGCATATCAAAAATTTTCAGAAAGTAGAAACAGCAGAAAGTTTAATGAAAACTTCTTAAATTCAAGGGAAGAGCAATTAGATATATTTTCTTTTAATTTAGATTTTTTTAAAAAAATTTCGCAAAATTATGATATTACATATGGTTTAGAATTAATTAATAATGAAGTTAGATCATTTGCTGTAAGCTCCAACATTAATGATTTTACAACATTACCTATTTCAACAAGATACCCTAATAATTCATCATTAAACTCTTTTGGATTATATATTAATTATAAAAATAAAATAATAGAAGATGTTTTTTTTCAAAGTGGTATAAGATATAGCTCAACCATTCTAGAGGCAGATTTATCTCAGAATAACATATATTATGATTTTCCATTTGAAAACACAAGACTAGAAAATAGTGCACTTGTCGGCGGAGTCGGATTAAGCTGGGTTAGGAATACATATAATAATTGGAAGTTTAATATCAATACTGCATTTAGATCTCCAAATATCGACGACCTTGCCAAAGTTTTTGATTCTGAGCCTGGCAATGTGGTTGTTCCAAACCCAAACCTAAAGCCAGAAAGATCTTTTGGAATTGAATTTGGGGGATATTTTAGAACTAAGAATAATATTGAATTAGATTTCTCTACATATATCACATATTTGTATAATTCTTTATTGAGAAATGATTTCACATTGAATAACGGTATTTCTGAAATTATTTATGATGGTGAGTTATCTCAAATACAGGCGCTTCAAAATGGTTCAAAGTCTTTGATTTATGGAGTCGAATTCGGACTTAATATGCTTATTAACAAGAACTTTCGTATTAAATCTCAACATAACTTAATTGCTGGTTATGAGTTAGATGAATTACCCTTTTCAATGCCTGTAAGGCACATACCACCAAATTATGGCAATTTACATTTGATTTTCAATGATGGACTCATAAAAATCGATACATATTTGAATTATAATTCCGAAATATCATTTAACAACCTAGCCCAGTCTGAAAGAGCTAAGCCATATCTATATGCATTGGATGACAACGGCAACCCATATTCACCATCATGGGTTACCTTCAATTTGAGGTCTCAATTCTTAATTTCCGAAAAATTAAACCTAAATTTCTCAGTCGAGAATATAGCAAATAAATTATACAGACCCTACTCGTCTGGTATTTCTGCTCCTGGTATAAACTTTATCTTTTCTGTAAATTATGACTATTAGTTTTAGTGATGATGAAAAACACATACTTGAAAAGATTCAATCTTACTGTCATTATCAAGAAAGATATATTAAGGAGGTAAGAAATAAATTATTTTCTTTAAAGGCCACAAACAAAACTGTAGATAAAATACTTCAATCATTAATTGATAATGATTATTTAAATGAGGATAGATACGCAAAGATGTTTATTCAGGGAAAATTAAGAATAAAAAAATGGGGAAGGATTAAATTAAAGTATGAATTAAGATTAAAGGGACTGAATATTAATACAATCGATGATAATATTAATAAAATCAAAGAAGAGGAGTATATTCAATATTTTAATGAATTTTCTACAAATAAGATTAAATTTTTAAAAGGAACAAAGGATCAAAAGAAAAGATCATTTATAAATTATTTTACTTATAGAGGCTGGGAAAATAACCTTATTTATCAAAAATTAAATGAGATTAATTAATAGAATAGTTAATTTCAACTAAAGAATTAAACCCGGGCATTGGGACTAGATTTGTTTCTGAATATTCTGTGTCTAAGATATTATTTAATATAACTGAAAAAGTAAATTTATCTAATTTGTATGAAGTTCTAAAATCTATAACTGTGTACTTTTCCTCATTTGATCTTTCAGCGTTTTTATATGCAACAGTTGAATAAATTTTTTCATTTATTTCAAATGTATATGTACCGGTAATTTGATTTTTCAATGAGTTTAATGCATATCTAGAAAACGCAAAATCTGTTTCAAAAAGTTCCTCTTCAATATAGCTGTAACCAATATTTATGTTTTGTATTCTAAAAGAACCTAAATAGAACTTGTATCCCATATTTAATTCAAAACCATTGGTGTTTATCTCTCTTATATTATTGGCTTGCCAAGGATCTGCTTCATTATTTCTAACATAATCGATTATATCTGATGCATCTCTTTGGTATAAAGAAAAATTAAAATTGAATTTATCTTTTAAATATTTTAGTCCAATTTCTTTAGTAAGTGCTTTCTCAAGTTTTAAATTTTCATTACCCAAGGTGGTAGGGCTTGTATAAAATAAATCTGTATAAGTAGGAATTCTGTAAGTAAAACCAATATTACTATATAATTTTAGATTATTTTCTAACCTATATCCCAAATCCATGCCTGGATAGAAAAATAAATTATTAAAAAAATTATTCTGATAGTTTAGTTGGGTTGATACATCAGAAAAATATGTTATTGCAACTCCTGGAGTAAAATCAAATTTATCATTATTAAGTTTCACCTGTTGCTCAATAAACATATTTAGCATAGTTCTTTTTCTTTCCCCTAGGTTATTGCTTTCAAGTGAAACATTTGATAAATCAAACCCTAATCCTATATTTCCCAGTAAGTTAGAAGTTGAGGCATTAATCTCAATACCCACTTTATTAGAAATGTGTAAATTTCTGTAAACAGAGGGGTCTTGTCTTAAGTATACATACATGTCTTGATTTCTTTTCCAATAAAGTTTTGGTTTTAATATTAAATCATTGCTTCTGTATGTTGTACTAAACCCAATTAAACTTGCTTGAGTTTCTTCATATTGTTCAATAGCAGCTGGACTTGCATAGAAGCCATTTGCCCCAAACTTCCTTTCGTTAAATGCTCCAATAGCTGATATTTTTTGATCTTTTATTTTAAAATTACTTTTAATGAAAAATTCATCATTTTCAAAGTCGGTATTATATCTGTATCCATCAGACTCTTTTCTGCTATAATTAAATAAAATGTCTGAATCTTTAAGTTCTTTTTGTATTGTGAAGCTTCCCCTTTTTTGATCAAATGATCCATCGCTAAGTTCTATTGAGATATCATTTTTAATTTTCTTTTTCGTAATAATATTTACAGCCCCTGTAAATGCATTTTGTCCATATATTCTGCTTGCAGAGCCTTTGATTATTTCTATTTTTTCTATCACCTCTAACGGTATTGTCATATTCATTGTGTGATGCCCAGTTTGAGGATCTTCAACCTTTATACCGTCGATTAATAATAATGTCTGGTCAAAAGATCCACCTCTTATACTGAGATCTGCTTGCATTCCCTCGGCACCTCTTCTTCTTATGTCTATTCCAGCTACTTGTTGTAATAATTCACTAACATTTGTTGCTGTACTTTGTTTAATCTCTTCGTTTGATATTGTTAACATACTGATTGAATTATCTGCTTTGTCTAACTCTATTCTTGGACTTGACATTAATTCTACTTGATCAAGTTTTATTTCTTTTTTGTTTTCTTGTGCATTTACGTATGATGCAATTGACTGAAAGATTAGTACAGCAAGGAGTATTTTTTTCATGATTTTTTTCTCAAAAATTATTTTTAAAAGTACTTATTTGCCTATACTTATCAAATTATTTTTTTGTTAAATAAGTTCTCAAATATTGTATTTTTTAAATCTTTAAAAACCTATATTTATATCATGTTTGCCTTAATTGATTGTAATAATTTTTATGTCTCTTGTGAAAGAGTATTTAACCCAAGTTTAAACGGTAAGCCTGTGGTGGTTTTATCCAATAATGATGGATGTGCTATTTCTAGAAGTGACGAGGCTAAGAAATTAGGTGTACCTATGGGAGCTCCCGTTTTTAAATATAAATCAATTATTAATCAGCATAATGTGGTTGTCCTATCATCCAACTATCCTTTATATGCTGACATGAGCCATCGCGTAATGACAACAATTTCAAAGTTTATCCCAGATATTGAAATATACAGTATTGATGAGGCATTTTTAAAATTTGAAGGATATGAAAATTATGATCTTTTTAGTTATGCTTCAAAAATGAGAAATACTATTTTGAAATGGACCGGAATACCAACTTCTGTAGGCATTGCTCCTACAAAGTCATTGGCAAAGATTTCTAATAAAATTGCAAGAAAATTTCCATCTCAGACGAAACACGTATATATTTTAGATACGGATTATAAAAGATCTAAAGCATTAAACTATTTCCCTTTGAATGATATATGGGGAATAGGCAGAAGATTATCCAAACGCCTTCAAAATATCGGATGTAAAAATGCATCAGATTTTGTTAATTTACCTGAACAATGGGTGAAGTCAAATTTATCAATCGTTGAATTAAAGATTCAACAAGAATTAAAAGGTATATCAAATTTAGATTTAGATTCTTTGAAGATTAAGAAGTCTATAGCTACTACAAGGTCTTTTGAAAAACCCGTTTCGAATTTAAGCAAACTAAAAGAAAGGGTTTCAACTTTTTCACTTTCCTGTGCTGAAAAGTTAAGAAGACAGAATTCTCTTTGTAATATTATGATTGTGTTCATAAGAAGTAATTATTTTAGAAAAGATTTAAAACAACATTCTTGTTCTAGGGTTGTAACATTACCATATCCAACAAATTCTTCATTTGTTTTAAATAACTATGCTTTAAAAGCAGTTGAAAATATGTTTCAAGATAAAATATATTATAAAAAAGCTGGTGTAATTGTTACTAGCCTTGTTCCTAATAACAGCTATCAACTTGGTATTTTTGAAAATGAAGATTATAGACATAAGTCTTTGATGAAGACAATGGATTATATTAATTCTAAATACGGAGAGAAAATTAAGTTAGCTAATCAAGACTTAAAAAGAAAGTGGAAGATGAAGCAGGAATTTTTATCGCCTTGTTATACAACCAGAATGGATGATATTATTAAGATTAAATGAAAAATAAAAATAAGTTAAATTTTTTCACACCTAGCAAGAATACTAATCTTGATGCACTTCTAATCAATGCCGGAATATCAGCAGGATTTCCTTCACCTGCAGGAGATTTTAAGCAGGAAAGAATAAGTCTTGATCAAGAGCTAATCAAAAATAAAGAAGCTACTTTTTTTGCTAGAGTTTCAGGCGAATCAATGATTAATGCTGGTTTGGAGGATGGAGATTTAATTGTAATTGACAGAAGCATAGAGCCAAGTAATAATAAAATTGCAGTTTGCTTTATAGAGGGTGAGTTTACAGTAAAAAGACTTATCGTAAAAAGAAATAAAATTTGGTTAAAGCCTGAAAATGCTACTTATAAGCCAATTGAGGTTAAAGATAATGATCAGCTAATCATCTGGGGAATTGTTACAAACGTAATTAAGAAGCTGTAAGATTTTTATTCCACTAATGCAGTAACCTTGTTGTTTTTCATTTCAACTGTTCCAGAGTTTATGTCTAAATTATAACCTCTGTCACCCTTTTCAAAAATTTCTTTTTGTGTATCATCAAGAGTAATATTTCCGTAAACTTTTATTGCACCTTTTTTTAAGTTCGATACAATTGCTGCGTGATTATTTAACATTTCAAATTCACCGTTAACTCCAGGAACTGCAACAGATTCTACTTCACCTGTAAAGATTATTTTTTCTGGGGAAATTATTTCTAATATCATTTTTAGAAAGTTTATACTTCAGCAAGCATTTTTTCTCCAGCTTCAATAACCTCTTCAATTGTTCCTTTGAGGTTAAATGCAGCTTCTGGTAAATGATCTAGTTCTCCGTCCATTATCATATTAAAACCTTTGATTGTATCTTTAATATCAACTAAAACACCAGGGATTCCTGTAAATTGTTCAGCTACATGGAAAGGTTGTGATAAGAATCTTTGAACTCTTCTTGCACGACCAACCGCCTGCTTATCTTCCTCAGATAATTCTTCCATTCCAAGAATGGCAATAATATCTTGTAATTCTTTATATCGTTGTAGTAATTCTTTAACTCTTTGAGCGCAGTTATAATGATCGGTCCCCAAAATTTCTGGGGTTAAAATTCTTGAAGTTGAGTCAAGTGGATCAACAGCAGGATATATACCAAGCTCGGCAATCTTTCTTGAAAGTACAGTTGTTGCATCTAAGTGAGCAAAAGTGGTTGCAGGGGCAGGATCCGTTAAATCATCTGCGGGTACATATACGGCCTGAACAGATGTAATTGATCCATTTTTTGTTGAGGTAATTCTCTCTTGCATTGCACCCATTTCAGTTGCAAGTGTTGGTTGATATCCAACGGCTGAAGGCATTCTACCAAGCAGAGCAGAAACTTCAGAACCAGCTTGTGTAAATCGGAATATATTATCAACGAAGAAAAGAACATCTTTTCCTTGGCCGTCACCAGCTCCATCCCTAAAATATTCAGCTACTGTTAAACCAGAAAGGGCAACTCTTGCTCTTGCTCCTGGGGGCTCATTCATTTGACCAAAAACAAATGTTGCCTTTGAATCCTTTAAAGCTTCTTTATCAACTTTACTAAGATCCCATCCACCTTTTTCCATACTTTCCATAAATTCTTTTCCGTAATTTATAATTCCTGACTCAAGCATCTCTCTTAATAGGTCATTTCCCTCTCTTGTTCTTTCACCAACTCCAGCAAATACAGAAAGACCCCCATGTCCTTTAGCAATGTTGTTAATTAATTCTTGAATTAATACTGTTTTACCAACACCAGCTCCACCAAATAAACCAATCTTACCACCCTTTGCATAAGGCTCGATCAAATCAATTACTTTTATGCCTGTGAAAAGAACTTCAGTAGAAGTAGATAAATCCTCAAACTTGGGCGACTCTCTATGGATTGGAATACCGTTTTTTCCAGATTTTGGCAAGTCCCCAATTCCGTCAATAGAATTTCCAATAACATTAAAAAGTCTTCCATTTATTTCTTTTCCGATCGGCATCTGAATGGGATTTTCAGTTGCTTTTACTTCAGTTCCACGACTAAGTCCATCTGATGAATCCATCGCAATGGTTCTAACCATATTTTCGCCAATGTGAGCTTGGACTTCGAGAACAAGTTTCGTTCCATCAGCTTTATCAATTTCTAATGAGTCATAAATTTTTGGTAAGCCAGATTCTGAATCAAATTCTACATCAATTACTGGGCCTACTATTTGAGCTATTTTTCCTGAAATCATTTTTGAGAGTATGGTGTTAAATAAAAAGCGATTAATTAGGTAGCAAATATAGATTTTTTATGAAATATATTCAATAGAATTTTTAACAATTAATCAACTATTTTAAACAAAAAAAAAGTCTAGAATTAATCTAGACTTTTTTTGTTTTAGCTTGTTTTTTTAAAGACTATATGCCATCAGGATAGTTTGTTGGATAATCTCCAATATCTAATCCTGCTTCAGAAAGATTTGAACCATAGGTAGCATCAATAGCTGCTAACATTCTCTTAGCAATTAAAGCACTTCCACGAGAAGTCGGATTAAATCCATCTAGACTAAAGAATCCTCCAAATACTAAGTCACCTGTCATATTGAAGTCATCTTCAAATACGCCAGTAGTTACAACTTCATTGTATAAACCGTGTAAATCAAATAAAGCCCACCCGTCTGGTACTGAGCCTGCAATGGCACCATTAGCAGTTGCCAACAGTGTTTGAATTTCCTGTACTTCGGAGGGTAGTAAAACACCAATATCTGGAAGTGGTGCAGTAACACCCCAAACTCCATTTGCTGGATTTGAACCGTCAGCTGGGTTACCAATAAACTGAGTTGCTAATAAAGATATTTTATCATTTTCATTAGCGTCTCTCAATGAAGGCAAACCTAAGAAAGAAAGATCTGTTAATGTCTCATCTTCTATCAATACAGGATTGTTTGCTCCTGCAACTCTTGGTGTAAGAGCTCTCAAGGCAACCTCATTAGCTGTAATCAGTCCAAAAGCTTGTGCAACAATTAGTCCTGTATTTACAGCACCAAAAACAGCATTTATCTGATCAGCAGTACCTTGATCTAATGGAATCACATCATGTGTTACTGTATTCCAATCCGGTGTAATTGTGGGATCAGGAATGGTAGTAATTACTCCATTAGGAACACTTGCGCTTAATGCCTGAATACTACCAACAACACCTGCTAACATTCCCGTTGGTCCATCTAAGACAACAGGTCCGAAAGGAAAACCACTGGCTCCAAATTGAGCATAGCTTGAAAAATCGTTTCCTGGTTCAAAAGTTACAAATGTCGGTTGTTGCATTAATGCATCACCAAGCATTGTTGCTCCATCACTCGACGCAGCCCTTACATACCATGGGTTAGCTGAATTTGTTGCTAAACCAGAAGTACTACCAAATCCAGGTGCTACAAAAGTAATAGACAAGGCATACGGCATAGCCATATTATTATATGGTCCAGGAACAAGATTAGTTGCTTCTGTTGAGGGTACTCCAGAAACCTGAGCTGGTCCAGCACCGTCAAAGTATAATCTTGGACCCCAAAATGGCTGACCACTAACTAACATACCTCCGACATTATCACTGACATAAGGTTGAGTAAATTCTCCACCTCCAGCCATTGACATGTAACCCGCCATAATATTCGGATAAGAATTCATCTGGGCTGCAGCAAAAGGGGAATTATCTGAGACACCAGCTGTAATATTTGATCCCATAGATACATAGGTGCTAAAATCAGCATCTCCCGAGTCAGCACTATAATATTGATCCGGATAATTAGCGTCTGGATTTTCTATATCTGTTTCACAGCTCCACAGAGCAAACAAGAAAGCAGAAAGTAATAAATATTTAATTTTCATAATGATTAAATTTTAGTTTTTAAAAGTTATTTGCAGTCCATGAAATGTAATACTGAGTACCTATATATCCAGAACCAAAAGCGGTAAAGTATTCATCACCACCTAAGTTTGTAGCACCAACTTTGATGGTTGACTTCCATTTTGGAACTGTCAGGTTAAACTGAGCATCTATTACATGAGTTTCTGGAACCATACCATCTCCAAAAGATGCTTGCCATAAATACTCACTCCAATATCTCCAAGCAACATTAAATCCAAAGTTTTTAAATAACTCTGTATTACCAAACTGAGCTTTAAACTTGTGTTCTGGTGTATTCCAGTTTGTTCTAAAGTCAGGATACAAATCTTGTTCAAATTCTAATTTGGCTTTTGTGTAGCTACCCGATAAATCAAAGTTTCCAAAAATCTTTGTAGCCATTCCTATGGAAATCCCCCAAGAAGATATTTCTGCTGGGGAGTTCGTATATGAGCTCCATGTTTCAAAATCTTGATTAGCCATTGCTAATACTGAAAGACCGCCATCACCAACTTCTCCATACAAAGGAGATAATACAACTTGTGTATTGATGAAGTCTTGGAAATCATTTCTATATACAGCGGCGTCTACAGTGAATGTTCTAGATAATTTGCCTCTAAAACCAAATTCCATTGATTGCATTTGCTCTGGCTTAACATAATCAACCTCCGCTACCCTAAGAAGTGATGGATCTCCGGCAGCAGCAAAAGCTTGAACAGAACTAGCTTCATATGCATTATTATATGCTGAGGCACCAGAGATTGTTACTGTTGCTGGAATTCCCAAAGCCTGGCCAGCAGTACTAACTGAATAATCTCGAACATATCTTTCAGGGTTACCATTGGCAGAACCAACTAATCTAGCTTGTCCAGCATCTAATCCAATAAATAAGTCCTGAGTTGTTGGAGTTCTAAAACCAGTTTGATAAGAAACTCTGAAGTTTAAATTCTTATATTCACCTGCAGTATAACTTAAAACTGCTCTAGGAGAAAACTGGCCATCAAAATATTCTGACTTATCATATCTGATTGCACCGGTAACAACAAGTCTATCATCCATCATCTTCTTAACAGCTTGTGTGTAGAAACCAGTTTCCTGATACTCAATCGGACCATCAACATCCGTAAAAATAGTTCCACCGGAATTTAAGGAATATCTTCTTGCTGATCCACCAACTTGAACCTCAGCCCAATCCCACATGTGACCAAAATTATAATTATAGTCTAAATGATAGAATTTAGAATTATCGGTAAATCTTGCACCAGTTGTTAAATCTGGATCTTGAATTACCTCAGCTAAATTAGCGTTAAACTCAGGTGATCCTGGAAGCCATCTTCCAGTATCAGCAGTTTGTCTTGCTAAAACATGCGCTTGATCAATTGTCATTCCCGCAAGTTGACCATTAACAATGGCTCCAACATATTCTGCGAACCAGTTAAGATCTGGCTTCCATCTTCTGTTTACGTTAATTGCAGCAAATGTCATGTCATAAGAGTCTCCCGCATCATCTTCAACAACATAAGCTCTCGCAAACCAATTATCATTGGTTACCTCAAGTTTATGTTGAGTCATTAAGAAGTTTTTAATAGCATATCTATTTATACCTTGATATAAAGTCTTACCAGTACCCCATTTTCCAATGTATGAAATCTCTAGGTTACTTCCTTCGATTGGTCTGTAGTATACACCCCAATCAGCCTTTTTGCTTGTGGCATCTGGCTCAGCCATATCAGTCTCATTATATCCTGTCCTACTAACATTGGTTGAAGGAACAAGTGCTTCACCACCGGCAGGTAAAAGACCTAACCCAACCATCTGTTGAGCAACACCATATATGTTTGTCTGAACTTCATCTCCATAAATATTAATTCCGTCTTTATTGTATATGCCAGCAAAAACAGCTCTATTCAATTTATCTTCTTCACTGTTAGCAATCCAGTCGGTTCCTTGTAAATATCCAAAGTTAACTTTCATTGCAAGTTTATCGCTGAACTTATGACCCCATCTTATTTGAATATCTTGGAATTCATTTGTTCCAGCAGCATCTTGTACAGTGACACCTCTTTTGTATTGACCACTAATACCTTGGTGATCGAACGGATTTTTACTACGCATTAATAAAATACCGTTAAATGCGTTTGCTCCATAGAGTGCAGATGATGTACCAGGTACTAATTCAACGTCAAGAACATCAACCTCTGTCATTCCAAGTAAGTTACCCAATGGGAAATTAAGTGCAGGGGCTGAGTTATCCATTCCGTCAACTAATTGTACAAATCTTGTATTTGCGAATGTTGCAAATCCTCTAGTATTGATGGATTTAAAAGTAAAACTGTTCACATTAATATCAACACCTTTTAGGTTTTCAAGTCCATCATAAAAGTCTGCGGATGCAGTGGTTCTAATATCCTTAGTTCCAAATCTTTCGACTGTTACAGGTGATTCGAAAACTCTTTGTGGGGTTCTTGAAGCTGAAACTACAACTTCATCAAGTGCTGAATCGTCTTGTAAAACAATATTTATTGTTGAGCTTCCAGAAACTTCAACTGTTGCAGGTTTGAAACCAACACTACTTGCCTCGATACTAAATGGAGTATCCATATCAACGGTAATAGAATAATTACCGTCAAAATCAGCTGCAACACCGCTTGACGTTCCAACTACAATGACAGTAGCGCCTGATAATGGTTGGTTATTTTGATCAGTTATACTTCCAGAAACCGTAGTCTGAGCATAAGTAAAAACACCAACTAACATTATTAAAATCTTAAGAATTGTTCTCATAATTTGTTTATGTTTAATTTTTAATAGGTTAAATATATGTTAATAATCTGTTAACGCAATGCATAATTGTAAAAAAATGGCCTTCAAAAATAAATTTTTATTAAAAATATTATTGAATTTTTGACTAAAAAGCAATAAAAATCATACTAGTTTGATACTTTAATTGACATATATTCAAATAATTAACATTTTTTATTAAAAATGCTTATTGGACTAAAAGTCGATTTAAAAATCGACTGAAAAGCCAAATGAAGGAATAATTGATTCTCTGTTGACATCTACTTCAACCAGTGAAAATGGTGTAATTATATTACCTATATCATCTCTTTGTAAGCCATACTCCGGTGGTGTAGGTATTTTTTGAGCCAGAAGATTGAGAATTTCAATGAAAAAATTAATAGATATTTTCTCTTTATTCCATTTTTTGTCAAATCTTATATCTAATTGGGAAAAACTATCAAGTTTCACATTTCCATGCTGAGAGTAATCGAGTTTCATATTAGGATAATTAGAAAGACTAGTGGCTAAATCATATGGTACATAGGGGGTTTTTCCTGCATAACGCCATCTGGAAGTTATTTCCCAGTTTTTTTTCAGTTTGTAGCCACCACTAAATGATGAAAGGTGTTTGCTGTCCCACACAGAAGGTAAATAATTTCCATTAATATCCGTAAACTCACTTTTGAAGAAAGTATATGAGAAAATTCCATAAAAATTTCTAGTTAGTTTTTGTTGAAATAAAAGTTCAATTCCTTGTGTTTGTCCTTTACCATTTGTGATTACATTCTCATTGCCTAAAACCTCAAAATCAGCTCCTTTATTTGCTAGTGAAACCCCGTCAACAATCGAAATTGGAAAATTACCATAATTTTTGATAAATCCTTCAATTGAGATTCTAGAGGCGTTTCCTAATGCATAATCAAAACCAGTTACAAAGTGATTACTTTTTGTATACTTACTATTTTGATTGATAAAATTTCCTGAAAAATCTTTGTAACCTAGAACAGTGTATATTGGAATTTTAAAATATGCCCCAACACTTGAATTCCATTTTAATCTTCGATCTTCAGTCAATGCATATGATGTTGATATTCTGGGTGAAATATTATCAAGAAGTTTAGATCCTTCACTAAAATTATCTTCATCTGCTCTTATTCCTAATGATATATCTAATTTTGAATCAATGAAACTTTTTGAAATATTCCCAAACAAGCCGTATTTGTAAAAATTAATTTGGGAAAGATACTCTAACTGGTTAATAATATCTATCGTATTATTGTAGTAATCAGAATATTGAATATTTCCTCCCCAAGTTATTTTCCAATCATCAATATAGTTAATTGTTTTAGCTCTTAATTTTGTTTCCCACTCGTGTGAATCGTTTCTAAAATATAGACCTTGTAAATTTTCATTATCAGAGTATCTTGAGAAAATATTTTTTAATTTATTGGTACTTAATGCCAAAACAAATTGCCCTTTACTTTCTTTAAATTTCCTTACCCAAGAGGCACCTATAGTTGTAGAGTTTTGTTTGATTATTGGTACTTGTTCTAAAAAAGATTGTTGTGTAAAATCAAAGTCTTCAGGTGCTTCTACTGAAAAATCGTCAATTGCTCCAAGACCTATGATATTTACACTATTATATTCATCAATTTTATGATTTATTTTTCCTTGAAAATCCCAATAGTCAGGTCTAATTGGAAGACCAATCAATTTAAATAAAAACTGCAGATAACTTTTTCTTGCTGAAAAAATAAATGTTGTTTTATTATTGTCAGACTTTGAAAAAGGCCCCTCAATTGTAATAGCTGAATCACTTGCTCCAAATCTAAAGTTTCCACTAATATCCTTTGTATTACCATTTCTTTGGTTAAATTGTAATACGCCACTTAAAGGATTATCATATTCAACTCCGAAGGCTGATGTGCTAAGCGTCACTTCATCAATAAATGAAATATTAATCATTCCCTGCGGTCCTCCAGCACTTCCTTGAGTACTAAAGTGATTTATATTTGGAATTTCAATCTCATCTAAATAATATACTGTTTCATTTGGAGCACCACCCCTAATAATAATATCGTTTCTAAATCCGCCAACTGAAGGAGAAAGTCCGGGCATACTTTGGACAACTTTTGTTACATCATTATCAGCACCTGGATAGCTTTCTATTTCAACTCTTGAAAATGTATTGATTGATAAAGGTGTTTCTTTAGACTTTTTGAAGGGACTTTCAAAAAGAAGAACTTCATCTAATTTCTGATTAGACTCCATTAAATATATTTCCAATGTTTTATTCCCAATACTTTTAATAATAACATTAAATATTTTTTTGGATTGATAACCAATATAGCTAACCGTTAAATTATATGACTGGGGTTTTATTTTAGAAATTTCAAAAAAACCATTTTCGTCAGAAATCGCACCTTTTTCAGTTCCTTCTATTACTATATTGGCACCAAAGAGTGGTAGTTGACTTTGCGAATCAAAAATATATCCGTTTATTGTACCATCAATTTGAGAAAAAATTAAGGACGGCAGAAGTAATAGTAATAATAGATTACTTTTCATATTAAAAAATTTTATTCCAATAGGCCATCTAGTCTAATTTGTGAGAGCCATCACAAAATGGAAGTTTTTTCGATTTTGCGCAACCACACAGCGTAAATCTTTCTCCATGTGGAATTTTATTTCCTTCAGCATCTGTTAAATTAACCTCACCGTGAACAACTATTTGCCCCTTTTCTTTTCTAAATATTTGTGTAATTTTTTTCTCCATTAACTTAGGTTAGAGGTGTATTCCATTAACCATGTACATATCATTGCTCCATAGGTTCCTACCACATACCCAAATACTGCTAGTAATACTCCGACTGTCGCAAGAGATGGATGAAATGCAGCTGCAACAACAGGCGCTGAAGCTGCACCACCAACATTGGCTTGACTTCCTACAGCAAGGAAAAAGTAAGGAGCTCTTATTAATTTTGCAACGACTATTAGTAAGAGAGCATGAATTGACATCCAGATTAAACCGATTAGTATAAGTTTTGGTTCTTCAAGAATAGATCCTAAATCCATTTTCATTCCGATTGTTGCTACTAGAATATATATAAATATGCTTCCTATTTTACTGGCTCCAACTCCTTCAAAGTTTTTAGCTTTTGTGAATGATAGCCCAATACCAATAAAAGTTGCAATTGATATCATCCAAAAAAACTTTGATGCAAAGGAGGATAATCCAGAACTTTTATCAGCTATTGCCTCAAAATTTGATGTGAGAAATTCAGAAATATATTCAGCACCAAGATGTGACAAACCAACGGTTCCAAAAGCAATTGCTAACAGAACCATATAGTCTGAAAGTTTAGGAATTCTTTTTGTACTATTTGAAAATGAAGTCACCTTTTCTTTTAATTCTTCTATTGCAGAAGTATCAGCTTTTAGCCATTTATTAATTGATTTTTTCTTTCCAATCCCAAATAGAATCATAGCCATCCAAATATTAGCTACCACAATATCAACTAAAACCATTCCTCCGTATTTTTGAGGATTATATTCAAATATTTCAAGCATTGCTGCTTGATTTGCGCCTCCTCCAATCCAACTCCCAGCCAGGGTAGACAAACCTCTCCAAATAGCATCGGGCCCCGCTCCGTTAAATAATTCAGGGAAAAACATTGACAAAATTAAAATTGATATAGGTCCACCTATTATTATTCCAATTGTTCCAGTGAAAAACATGACCAAAGCTTTATAACCTAGGTTATATATGGCCTTTAAATCTATACTTAATGTCATAAGTAAAAGGGCAGCTGGAAGTAAATATCTACTAGCTATATAATAAGTTTGAGACTCTTCAGATGATATTATTCCTAACGAGTTAAATATTGCGGGAATAAAGTAACACATTAATAACCCAGGAATTAACTTGTAGAATTTATACCAAAAACCTTCTTTTATTGACTCTGTGTAAAAAACAAAACCTAAAGAAATCATTAAAATTCCAAAAACTATGGCATCATTTGTAAAGGGCATATTTAATCGTTATTTAGCTATTCATTATATTTATAAAAGTAACAAAATTTAAAGTGATTAAGTGTTTAGAAATTTTATTATAATTATTATTTTTCTCTTACTAACAAAGACAATTCATTGTCAATCATTAAATATTCAAATAATTGATTCTCTAACTGCCAAACCAATTCCATATACTAATATTTATTTCTCTAATAATAACGGTTTAATTTCTGACGACAACGGAGAATTTGAATTAATTAAATCTCAATTATCCCAAAACGACTCAATGTATATATCATCGATGGGATATAATAAAAGGTCATTTTTTATAAATGATTTTAATGATACAATTATTAGGTTGATTCAAACACCAATAAAATTATCTGATGTTTTTTTAACAAATAAAAAATTAAGTTCAGAGGAAATTATTTCTAAAGTAGTAGAAAATATTGATAAGAATTATGAAAAAGAATTTAGTGAAAATAAGATTTATCTAAGTAGAAAATCTAACACAAGTACCGAAAGATTTATTATCAACAAGTTTAAGTCTACAGTACCTGAAATAAATAAAAGTTTAATTGATAGCCTACTTGTTAACCTTGGTAGAGAGAATAATTCAGGGCTAGAAACATTAGCTTATTATTACACAAGCTTTGATGATGAATTTAAAAAGAAGATTAAAATAATCAAGTCCAGAGAGACATATAACAAGGAGGGTGAAGTACTAGAGTCAATTAATAAAAAAATGGAGGATGCTTTTAAAAAAGAATTAAAACCTGACTCTTATTACAAGATTAAATCTGGAATATTTGGAGGTGACCTTGAGATTGATGGATTGGAAGAAGTAGATAGCACAAATGTCGAATCATTAAAAAAATTTGAAGAAAAAGAAATAAAAGAAAAAGATGATTTTGCTCAAGGCCAAATATGGACAATAAATAGAATTTATAATTTTCTCTTTTTTGAAAAGGGAACTGCATTAGATTTTATATTAAAACCAAATAAGTATAATTTTTCTGTTCCAAATTTCAATTTACTTGGAGATGATTTAGTATATCAAATTGAAGCTACTCCAAAGGGTAGATCTAAATATTCAGCAACTTTATACATAAATCCTGAGGATTTTGCTATTGTCAGAATTGATTTTAGAAATATTAAGCCTGTCTATAAGATAAAATTATTGGGAGTTTTTGTAAATATTTACATGCGTGAGGGAAAGATGATTTTATCAAAATTTGACAATGAAAAGTACGGCTTATCCTATGCAAAGATTAACTTTGGACAAAGGACAGGATTCGATAGGCCAATAAAGTTGATTGAAAAAAATAAAAATGTAAAAGGCAGAAGAAAACAAAATGAAATTTCCTTTAAGATGGATTTAATAACAGATGTAAAAACAGTTGCAGAATTACAAGTTTTTGATTCTAAAAAAATAACCAGAGAAATATTTGAAAAAGTTGGCAATAAGAATGAAGTTATGCCAGAATATTTGGATGAATTTACTACAAATTTTTGGGAAGAATTTTAACTACTCAACTGTTACAGATTTTGCTAAATTTCTTGGCTGATCAACATCTTTTCCTAACATGACAGCTATATAATATGAAAGTAACTGAAGAGGAATTACTGTAATAAATGGAGTAATTGACTCAATACTATCTGGCACTTGAATAACATAATCAGCTATTTTTTTAACCTCTTTATCCCCTTTTGAAACTATGGCACAAATCTTTCCTTTTCTCGACTTTATTTCTTGAATATTGCTTACAATTTTATCATAATTTATTTTATTGGTAGCTATGACAATTGTTGGCATATCTTTGTCAATGAGTGCAATTGGGCCGTGTTTCATCTCTGCTGCAGGGTACCCCTCAGCGTGTATGTATGAAATTTCTTTTAGCTTTAGCGCTCCCTCTAGAGCAATCGGAAAGTTATATCCCCTACCTAAATACAAGCAATTAGTTGCAGTTAAAAACTTTTTTGCAATTTTTTTTATTTCGTTATTAGATGAAAGCGCTTGGTGAACTTTTTTATCAATATTAGAAATCTCAAGTAAATATTTTTGAAATAATTTTTCGGAAATTATTCCTTTAGATTTACTAAGTTTTACAGCCATCATGTACAATACGGTCATCTGAGTAGTGAAGGCTTTAGTTGAAGCAACTCCGATTTCTGGGCCTGCATGTGTATACGAGCCAGAGTCAGATTCCCTTGCAATTGATGATCCAACTACGTTACATATCCCATAAACAAATGCACCTTTAGACTTAGCGAGTTTAATAGCAGCTAATGTGTCAGCCGTTTCACCAGACTGAGAAATAGCAATTATTATATCGTCTTTTTCGATAATAGGATCTCTGTATCTAAATTCAGAAGCATACTCAACTTCAACTGGTATTTTTGAAATCTTTTCAAACATATACTCAGCAACCAATGCAGAATGCCAAGATGTTCCACAGGCTATGATAGTAATTTTTTTTGCTGAAAGAAATTTATTAATGTAATCATCCATACCGGACATTTTGATAATTCCTTTTTTTACATTTAACCTACCCCTTAGGGTATCTTTAATTGCTTTTGGTTGTTCATATATTTCTTTTAACATGTAATGATCGTAACCTTGTTTTTCTATTTTATCAAGACTCAGTTCGAGTTTACTGACAATTGGTGATATCAAAGAGTCATCATCAATTTTTCTGAAAAAAGTTTCTTTGTGATTTCTGATTATTGCCAGCTCACCGTCCTCTAGATACACAACATCTTTGGTAAATTCTATAAACGGAGTGACATCACTACCTATAAAATGTTCGTCTTCGCCAATTCCTATACATAAAGGACTTCCTAGTTTTGCAACAACAATTTCGTCTGGTTTATCATCATCAATTACAGCAATAGCATATGCGCCAATTACCTGATTTAGTGCAATTTGAACTGCTTCACCTAGTTTTACATCATTTTTATTCTTTACAAATTCTATTAGGTTTACAAGCACTTCTGTGTCAGTTTCAGACGAAAATGAAAATCCTTCTTTAATCAGCTTTTGCTTAATAGTTGAGTAGTTTTCAATAATTCCGTTATGAACAAGACATAATTTTTTAGAATTTGAAAATTGGGGATGGGCATTAATATCATTAGGTTCACCGTGAGTAGCCCATCTTGTATGACCTATTCCAATTCCTCCAGACATATTTTTTCTTTTGTCAACTAGCTTTTCTAGTTTACTAATCTTACCCTTTGACTTACATGAGGCTATTGTTGAGCCATTGTATATTGCAATACCGGCGCTGTCATAACCCCTATATTCAAGTCTTTTCAAACCATTTAAAATGATAGGCAATGAATCTCTTTCTCCTAAGTACCCTACAATTCCGCACATATTATTCTAAATTTATAAATTTTGGTTTTTTGTCTTAGAAAAAAAGATATGTAATATAATATCTAATATTTTAATCCTCTGGTTCTGTGTAATAAATTTTAATTTTAGGCCTTTTTTCAATGTCAGTACTTAAATTTCCGTGTAGAATTGTTCCTTTCGGACTTAATATAATTCCAGATGCTAATCTTTTATTATCAGATTCCGAACCATCTAAGATTTTAAAATTTTGTACTGATGCTACATCAGAAATAACGCCGAGTGCAAGTTTTGCGTTTGTTGAGTCTCTTAAGATAAGATTGTTTAGGTGTTCAGTGATTCTAATTTTATATTTGATTCCCTTATCATCGTCAAGACTATCTCTTACCAGGGGTTCAAGATGATTAATTTTTGCATTGATTGTTAATGAGCTTACAGATTGATCTAAAAAATAATCAATAAGTGCAGTATTTTGTTCATAATTGTATATGTAAATTCTCTCAGGTTCATCATCATTTATAAAGTTCTGATTAACAAAGAATTCGATATACGCTTCATTTACAATTCTAATTGGCTCGTCTGCAATATCATCATAGAAGAATTGTTTAAAATGGTCAAATGCACTCATTTCTTCACCATTATCATTTGTAATTGTGCCGGAGAATAAATCAAGAGTTGACACAATTCCTTCACCCCCTCTTAGATAAATATTTTCACTTCCATTTGTTTGATCTATTAATCCTACATCAATAGGGTTTTCATTGTCAAATAAATTAATGAGATTTCCAGAGAAATTCATCACATACTCATGTTGATTGGTTTCAATGTCATCAATTGAACCAGTATCACTATCACCAACATTGGTATTATCGGAGGTATAATGAATGGTAAGTTTTGTATTTGATGATGCAAAGTTTAAAAGCATTATAGATCCGTTTGAATTACTTTCAACCTTTATGTACAAGCCACGAAAAAATTCTTTAAAGTTTGGCTCATTAGTTAGAACTTGATTTCCTTCATTCTCAAAGAAATTTGTTTCCCAAAAGTTATCATTTGGATTATTAAGTTTAAATCTAAGTGCTGGAGCAATTCTTTGAGCTACATATGGATTTCCAGCTGTATCAATTTTCGTTAAATTAATTTGTTCAGGACTAGGTGTAAAATCATCAATTTCAAATAGTAATTCACCCTCAAGTTGTGCTACGTCTATTATTTCCTCAACAGAAAGCGAACCATTAGAATAATAACTTTGAGATGTGTCAAAATTAGAGAAAGGATCAAATGTTCTGAAAAAGAAATTATTTCTGTACACAGATAATTTAATCGGATCTTCACCATAAACAGAATCAATTTCGTAGGTAATATCACCTTCTTCACTTGTATCTATACCTCTCGAAAAGTAGGGAATGGTTAAAACAACAGAGTCCAATACAACATTATCACCAAAGTCATGGTTGTACTCAGAGGGTACCATTTGACCAACAAAACTTGAATTTGATCTTCCATATTGAGGATGATTATAACTTCCTAAAAGGAATGATGGAAGATTGTTAGTTTGAACAGGGTTAACCATTTCAGATTGGGTGGTTAAATTATATTCAATATTGTTGGTTGAAAAGTTAATAGCATTATCGGAATTTATAACACCTGAATCAAAGCTTACAAAATCTTTTTCACAAGAAATAAAAGTTAGAAAAATAGCAATAATCTTAAGATATTGGAATTTCATTTTTTTTATGAAAGTAGGTTATTGTAAAAATCCATGTATGGTTCAGCAAATGAATCAATAGGTTGAAACTCAAGAATAGGTTTCTTATATTTTTCTAAATATTCATTTATTTCTGAAGATATATTTTCAGAACCCCTAATCACAGCATCGGAAGAATCAATAGCAACTTTCATTAAATTTTCATAAGTTGGCTTACTTAATTCAGAAATATAACTGTCATCAATCTCATCAAATAAGATTTTATTCATCATATTTTTATTCAATGTTTTATCAAATTCATTTCCGTATAAAGATGTGATAATTTTACTGTTTTGAAAGATTGGTTCGTCTTTGTAAATATTTTTTAGGTACAAAGGTAATAAAGCAGCTACCCAACCATGAATATGAATTATATCTGGGGACCAATTTAGTCTCTTGATTGTTTCAAAAACACCTTTCGCAAAAAATATAGCTCTCTCATCATTATCTTCAAAAAGCTTGTTATCTCTGTCTCTTAAAGTAGCTTTTCTTTTAAAGTATTCTTCATTATCAATAAAATACACTTGTATTCTTTCCTTTGGAATAGATGCAACTTTAATTATAAGCGGCATATCTAAATCATTGATAACAAGATTTAGCCCAGAAAGTCTAATAACTTCGTGTAACTGATGTCTTCTTTCATTGATGTTTCCATATCTTGGCATGAAAATTCTAATCTGACCACCTTGTTTACTGACCATTTTAGGAATTTCAAAAGACATTGATGATATTTCGGACTCAGGTAGGTATGGTACTACTTCAGACGATACGTATAAAATCTTTCTGTTTTTCATTAATTCACTGTTTTGAAGTATCCCTACGAGGAAGCAAAATTACAAAAATTATGTAGATTAATTGCAATGTATTAAGTTTACATGCTGTTAATTTTTTATTAAAATGCTCATTTTTACTGATATTTCAAGTATAAAATCTCATCTGAATAAACTTGAAAAAGTAGGAAATATCATTGGTTTTGTTCCCACAATGGGATCACTTCATAATGGACATTTGTCTCTCGTTAAAAAATCCATTCTGGAAAATAATGTTACTGTAGTTTCAATTTTTGTAAATCCAACGCAGTTTGATAACTCTGAAGATCTTCAAACTTATCCATCAAATATTGAGAATGATATCGGTCTACTAAAATCAATTTCTGATGAAATTATTTTATTTAATCCAGATTCTGACGAAATTTACTCAGATGGGATTAAATCTCACCAGTTTGATTTTAATGGGCTTGATAAGCACATGGAGGGAAAATCTCGACAAAATCATTTTCAAGGAGTTGCGACGGTTGTCAATAAATTACTTTCAATAGTTGAACCTGACAATATTTATTTTGGTGAGAAGGATTTTCAACAGCTTAGAATAATTGAAAATCTTGTTTTTGAAAAAAAAATTAATACGAAAGTAGTAAGATGTGAAACACTTAGGGAATTAGACGGGCTAGCATTAAGTTCAAGAAATAGTAAATTAAGTTTTTCATCAAAAAAAATAGCAACAAATTTATTTAAAGCACTTAATTTTGCAAAAGAAAAATTTAGCACTTTAGATATCTTTGAAATTGAAAAAAAAGTGAGAGAAAAAATAAAAGCTCATTCAGAAATTAAATTAGATTATTTTATGATTGCTGATGAGGAAAAATTGGAACCATTGATATCAGGAAACAATAAAAAGAATAGAGCTTTTATTGCTGCTTATATTTCGGGTGTTAGATTAATAGATAATATTAAACTTTATTAACGTTTATGAATGTTGAAATTGTAAAATCTAAAATTCACAGGGTCAAGGTAACCGGAGCAGATTTGAATTATATTGGAAGTATAACAATTGATAAAGATCTAATGGATGCTGCTAATATATTAGAAGGAGAAAAAATCCAGGTTGTCAATAATAACAATGGAGAGAGATTTATAACTTATGTGATTGCCGGATCAAGTGGATCTGGTGAAATAACGGTTAATGGTGCAGCTGCAAGAAAGGTTAGTGTTGGCGACATTTTAATTCTGATAACTTATGCTTCATTGAATATTGAAGAAGCTAAAAAATTTAAACCAACTATAATTTTTCCCAATGAGGAAAATAATTTATTAAGCTGATTTGTCAAAAAAATTAAAAAGCTACATTAAAATTTTATTACCCATTTCTATTGGGATTTTCTGTATATTTTTTTCGTTTAGAAATATCGGTTTTACAGATTTCACAAAATATTTTTATGAAATTAACTATTTATGGGTTTTTGTTGGGATTTTTTTGGGTGCATTAAGTCATATCTCAAGATCCTACAGATGGAAATATTTAATTGAGCCTATGGGATATAAACTAGGCTTTATTAATAGTGTTTTGGCTGTTTTTTCTGCTTATCTTATAAATTACACGATACCAAGAGCAGGCGATGTTGCTAGAGCTACAATGATTTCAAAATATGAAAAAATACCTCTTGACAAAACAATTGGTACTATAGTCGCTGAAAGAGCTGTCGATGTAATTTGTATTCTAACAATTATTGCTACAGGATTAATCTTTGAATTTAACAGAATTTCAGATAAATTAATTTCATCAATCGAGAATACCGAAATATCTGTAATTATTATCTGTGTTGGAGTAATTATTATAATACTATTTGTGTCAAACAGGGTCTTAAAAAAATCAAAGTATTATAAATCTATTTTAAATTTTTTCTCAGGAGTTATAGAAGGTCTGACGATTATTTTTAAAATGAAAAAAAGAGTTCCGTTCATTTTACACAGCATTTTTATATGGTTAATGTATATACTAATGTTTTGGGCTACCTCAATGGCATTTTTCGAGTTACATGAAGTTGCATTTTATCAGTTTATGATTTCTTTTACTCTGGCAGCAATATCGATTGTGCTTTCAAATGGAGGAATAGGTATATATCCACTTGCGGTTGAGGAATCATTAGGTTGGTACGGAGTTCAATCAACGACTGGCTTGGCATTTGGTTGGGTAAGTTGGTTATCCCAAACAATGATGGTTATAATTTTTGGTGGATTATCCTTATTTATATTACCTTTCATTAACAGAAATAAGTCATGAAAAAATACGCCCTAAATATTTTAATATTTACATTGTTTGTAAACCTTTCATTCTCTCAAAATTTAGATTCTTCATATGTTTCTCGAATTAATGATACTATTTTATCAAAATATTTAAATGAAAAACGTCCCATAGAAATTCAATTACCTCGGTCTTATGATACCAATCCAGATAAAAAATATCCTTTGATTGTTGTTTTAGACGGTGATTATATGTTTAATATTGTTGCTGGTAGTGTTGATTATTTATCTTACTGGGGGGATATTCCAGAAAATTTGATTGTTGGAATTAATCAAAAAGAAACAAGATTTAAGGATTCAAGTGTACTCGATAATATTACACATACGCCAATTACATCAACCGCTTCTTTTTATGATTTTATCGTAAATGAAATTATCCCCTACTTTTCTAAAAATTATAGAATTTCAAATTTCAGAGTTATTTTAGGGCAGGAGAGAACTGCAAACTTTGCCAATTTTTTTCTGCTGAAAAAAAACCCTGTTTTTCAAGCAGTTGTTGCCATAAGTCCGAAGATGTCAAAAAATATGAATAGCTACTTAAGTGAAAATTTATCAAAAACTAATTCAAAAATTGTCTATACCTTATCATCCTCAAAAAAAGATTTTGAGACTATTTATAAAAATGTTTCTGAGCTAAAAAATTCTTTGGATTCCATTAGTAATAAAAATCTAAAATTTGAATCTTTAATATTTGATGAAGAAAATCATTATATCTTACCATCCTTAAGTGTTCCAAAATCAATAAGATCTATATATTCAATGTATTCTGATATAGATAAGATTGAATATGATTCAATCATATCAAATCTTGAGATTTCCCCTATTGATTATCTTACAAACAGATATAAGCTAATTAAGGACTTCTATGATATAGACAAAACTATATCAATGAATGACTTTATGGCTATTGAGGAATACATTGAAGAAAACGAGTTTTTTGATTTATACAACGATCTATCTCAATTAGCAAAACAAGAGTATCCAGGAACAATTTTACCAAGTTATTACAGAGGTAGATTTATCGAAGAAACAGGTGACCCAGAGAAAGCAATGTATATTTATAGGTCAGCGTATAATATGAGAGAAGTTAAGGGTCTGACAAAAGAATATCTACTTGAACTTGCAAACAGGATAGAAGAGGATTTTAATTACTAGTTTATGCCAAAGACTAAAACAACTTTTCATTGTCAAGAGTGTGGGGCTGAATATTCTAAATGGCAAGGTCAATGCAATAAGTGTGGAAGTTGGAATTCAATCGTTGAAGAAATCATACAAGTTTCAACCGAAAATTTATGGGACCATACTAAGTCAGATTTGAATATGACTTCAAACAAACCCACATCAATTGATGAAATTACCATTCAAAATGAATTTAGGATTAAAACTAAAGACAATGAATTTAATAGAGTTTTAGGTGGGGGAATTGTTCCTGGTTCAATAACTCTTTTGGGAGGTGAACCCGGAATCGGTAAAAGTACTTTATTCTTACAGATTTCTTTAAAAATAAGTAGTAAGGTATTGTATGTTTCAGGTGAGGAGAGTGATAATCAAATTAAGATTAGAGCTAACAGAATAAAATATTCTAATAATGATTGTCTTATATATTCAGAAAATAAACTAGAAAATATTTTTTACCAAGCAGAAAAAATTAAACCAAATATTTTAATTATAGATTCAATTCAGACCTTGACAACAAGTTTGGTTGATTCAATGCAGGGCACCATAACTCAACTCAAAACATGTACTGCTGAGCTAATAAATTTTGGTAAAAAAACTTCGATTCCAATATTATTAATTGGACATATTAATAAAGATGGCAACATAGCCGGTCCAAAAGTTCTTGAGCATATGGTTGATACCGTTTTACAATTTGAAGGGGATAGAAATCATTTATATAGAATATTAAGAGTCAAGAAAAATAGATTTGGCTCGACTAATGAAATTGGAATTTATGAAATGGTATCCGAGGGACTGAAGGAAATAATTAATCCTTCTGAAATTCTTATTGGCAATTCTGATCAAAAACTAAGTGGTACAGCTATCTGTTCATCTGTTGAAGGTTCTAGACCTTTTCTAATCGAAGTCCAAGCATTGGTTAGTACGGCAGTATATGGAACACCTCAAAGAAGTACTATGGGAATTAATACAAAGAGACTTAATATGTTACTAGCTGTACTTGAAAAAAGAGCCGGTCTTCATTTGGCCTCTAAGGATATCTTTTTGAATATAACTGGAGGCTTGAAAGTTGAGGATACAGGAACTGATTTAGCAATAATCGTTGCAATTTTGTCTTCTAATAATAATATTAATGTTCCTGAAGATTATTGTTTTGCAGCTGAGGTCGGACTATCAGGAGAAGTTAGGCCTGTAAATAGAGTTGATCAAAGGGTAAAAGAGGCAGAAAAATTAGGTTTCTCAAAAATATTTATTTCAAAATATTGTGATGCAGTTATCGCAAAAAAAATTGAGGTAGTTAATTTATCTAGTATTGAGGATTTGATTGATAAGATTTCTTAATAATTAAGGAAATTTAGTATTTTCGTTCACTCAATAAATTGTAAAAAACCAATGATTTTTAAGGAATATAAAAAATTGAATCTTTCAAAAATTTCTGATGAAATTCTTTTGTATTGGAAGAATCAAGATATTTTTAAAAAATCTTTAGAACAATCCAAAGACAAAAATCCTTTTATCTTTTTTGAGGGCCCACCATCAGCAAATGGCCTTCCGGGTATTCACCATGTTTTGGCAAGGTCTATAAAAGATATTTTTCTTAGATACAAAACCATGAAGGGTTATCATGTTCAGCGAAAAGCAGGATGGGACACACACGGTCTTCCTATCGAGCTAGGTGTTGAAAATTCTCTTGGTATTACGAAAGAAGATATAGGCAAAAAAATTACGATTGAAGATTACAATAAGGAATGTAAAAAGGCCGTAATGAAGTATACAGATATTTGGAACGATTTAACCATAAAGATGGGTTATTGGGTTGATGTAGATGACCCTTATATAACCTACACATCAAAGTACATGGAATCTGTATGGTGGTTATTGAAACAGATTTACAAAAAGGGCTTAATGTACAAGGGCTATACTATACAGCCCTATTCACCTAAAGCTGGAACTGCTATAAGCTCTCATGAGTTAAATCAGCCAGGCACTTATCAAGATGTTACCGATACTACTGTAACTGCACAATTTAAGTTGATTAAAGATAATTTACCCGATTTTCTAGATTCAGAAGATGATGTCTTTGTTTTGGCTTGGACAACAACCCCTTGGACATTGCCAAGTAATACTGCTCTAACCGTTGGCCCTAAAATAAATTATTCACTCATCAAATCATTTAATCAGTACACAGGTTTAAAAGCTGATTATATTCTTGCAGATGAATTGATTTCAAAGCAATTTTCTGGAAATTATTTTGAAGTAAATGATCTAAAAGAAATAAAAAACTACGTATTTGACGCCAAGTCTATTCCCTATTATAAAAAATCAACTTTCAAAGGAAAAGATTTAAAAAATATTAAATATGAACAGCTTCTAGATTATGCTACTCCCTTTTCTAGCCCTGAAAATGCATTTAGAATTATAATTGGAGATTTTGTTACTACCAGTGACGGTACTGGTATAGTACATACTGCACCAACATTTGGTGCAGATGATGCTTTAGTTGCAAAAGCTGCAAACCCACCTGTTCCGCCAATGCTTGTGAAAGACGAATCAGACGAATTAGTACCATTAGTGGATTTACAGGGCAAATTTAGAGCAGAAATGGGAGAACTTGCAGGTAAGTTTGTAAAAAACGAATATTATAAATTAGAAAATATTCCTGAAAAGTCTGTTGATGTAGAAATTGCAATTAAGCTTAAAACAGAGAATAAAGCTTTCAAAGTAGAAAAATATAAACATAGTTACCCAAATTGCTGGAGGACTGATAAGCCAATATTGTATTACCCTATTGATTCTTGGTTCATTAAGGCTTCCGACTGTAGTAATAAGATGGTTGCATTAAACAAAGAAATTAATTGGAAACCCAAATCAACGGGCGAGGGAAGATTTGAAAAGTGGCTAGAGAATGTAAATGATTGGAATCTTTCAAGATCTAGATTTTGGGGAATTCCTTTACCAATTTGGAGAACTGAAGACGGAAAAGAAGAAATATGTATTGGTTCAATTGAGGAATTAATTAATGAAATTGAGAAATCAGTGAGTTCACGCTTTATGAAAAAAAATCCCTTTTCGGATTTTCAGCCTAATAATTTTTCTGAAAAAAATTATTCGAAAATTGATCTGCACAAAAATATAGTTGATGATATTATTTTAACCTCAAAAACCGGAAAAAAAATGTTTCGAGAATCAGATTTAATCGATGTTTGGTTTGATTCAGGAAGTATGCCATACGCTCAATGGCATTATCCATTTGAGAATAAAGAATATATCGACAAAAAGAGATTTTTCCCTGCTGATTTTATTGCAGAAGGTGTTGATCAAACAAGAGGTTGGTTTTATACATTACATGCGATTAGCTCAATGGTTTTTGACTCGGTATCGTATAAAAATGTTGTTTCAAATGGACTAGTACTAGATAAAAACGGGCAAAAAATGTCAAAAAGATTAGGAAATGCTATTGACCCATTTCAGACTATTTCAGATTTTGGCCCCGACGCTACAAGATGGTATATGATTTCGAATTCTAACCCATGGGATAATTTAAAATTTGATCTCAATGGTGTTGATGAGGTGAAAAGAAAATTTTTTGGCACTTTATATAACACCTATTCCTTTTTTGCATTATATGCAAATATTGACGGGTTTAAATATGATGAAAAAGAGATTAAGTTTGATCAAAGGCCAGAATTGGATAGATGGATTTTATCGGAGCTTAATTCACTAATTATCAAAGTGGATAAATATTACAATGATTATGAGCCAACTAAAGCTGCCAGAGCAATTAATAGTTTTGTAATTGATAATCTTAGTAATTGGTATGTAAGATTAAGCAGAAGAAGATTTTGGAAAGGTGATTATGAAAAAGATAAAATCTCAGCATTTCAAACTTTATTTGATGTACTTGTAAATATTGCTAAATTATCAGCCCCAATTTCTCCTTTCTTTATGGATAGGCTATTTATTGATTTGAGTAAAAATTTAAATCAAAGTTTTAGTGAAAGTATTCACTTAGAGAATTTTCCTGTTGCTGATAAATCAAAAATTGATAAAAAGCTTGAAGAAAAGGTTAAATACGCACAAATAATTTCATCATTAATACTATCCCTTCGTGCAAAGGAGAAAATTAAGGTCAGACAACCTTTATCAAAAATTTTAATTCCCTTAAATAGTTTAAATCAAAAAGAAATAGTCAATAGCATCGCTGATGAAATTAAGAGGGAGGTTAACGTTAAAAAGATTGAGTTTTTAGAAGGAGAATCTGATTTATTAGTGAAATCTATAAAGCCTAATTTTAAAAAACTAGGCCCTACTTATGGAAGGTACATGAAAGAAATCACCAATCTTACAAATTCTTTAGATAATTCTAGTATTTTAAGTTTAGAAAAAACAGGAAAAATAGATTTATTAATTGATAAAAAAACTATAACTTTCGATATTGATGATTTTGAAATTTCATCAAAAGATATTGAAGGATGGCTGGTTGCAAATGAAGGAAATATCACAGTAGCATTAGATATTACCATTGATGATATGCTAAGGGATGAAGGAATAGCAAGAGAGGTTGTCAGCAAAGTTCAAAACTTAAGAAAATCTAATGGTTTTGAAGTAACTGACAGAATCAATTTAATTTTCAATGGTGATGACGAAATCAAAAATGCAATTAATAAAAATATTGAATATGTAAAGTCTGAAACGCTTTCCAATACAGTTCAATTTAATGTAAAAGTTGACGGCGGTTCAGATGTAATTTTTGATAAATTAAAAACCAAAATATTTATAACTAAAGTTTAAAGCTATGAGTAAAGATGTAAATATTAGATATTCAGATTCTGATTTAGCAGAATTTAAAAAATTAATAAACGAAAAAATTGACAAGGCTAGACATGACCTTGAACTTATCAAAAGCGCCTACATGAATGACCATAATAATGGTACTGAGGATACTTCTCCCACATTTAAGGCCTTTGATGAGGGTAGTACTGTAATGAGTAAGGAATCAAATTCTCAACTAGCACTCAGACAAGAAAAATTTATAAGAGACTTAAAAACCGCACTTATCAGAATAGAGAATAAAACTTATGGAATTTGTAGAGTTACAGGAAAACTCATTTCCAAAGATAGGCTTAAGCTTGTGCCACATGCGACGTTAAGTATTGAAGCAAAGAATTTACAGAAATAGCACACCTGTTTATTTATACTTAATTAATTTTCGTGGTATTTTTGTAATATGCCTAAAAATGCGATTTCAGACATTTTAAATAATCTAACCAAATCCCCCGGTGTATATAAATTCTTAGACGATTCTGACAATGTAATTTATGTTGGGAAAGCTAAAAATTTAAGAAATAGGGTCAGGTCATATTTCACTGGAAAAAAATCTGATGAAAAAACCAGATCCCTGGTTACAAACATTAAAGATATTTCAATTATACTTGTTGAAACAGAGTCTGATGCTCTTCTTCTTGAAAATAATTTAATCAAGAAGTTTAAACCTAAATACAATATTCTTCTAAAGGATGGGAAATCATACCCTTGGATTTGCATAAAGAATGAAAGGTTTCCAAGAATTTTTTTAACCAGAAAAGTGATTAATGACGGATCTGATTATTTTGGCCCCTATACCAATATCAAGACAATAAATACTCTTTTAGATTTAATATATAATATATACCCAATAAGAAAAACTAATTATAATTTAAACCAAAGAATCATCAATGATCCTCAGATCAAACTATCGTTAAGGGTTCTTGAAAAAAATGGACATTTTATCATCCTTGGTTTTGAAAAAGACGATTTTTCATCTGAAGATTTAATTTCAGAGAATAAATACAATAAAATAATTTCGTCTGTCAAAAGTATTTTGAAAGGAAAATTCTCAAAGTCTAAAATTCAATTAAAAAAAGAAATGACAGCCTTTGCAGATTCAGAAGAATATGAAAAAGCAGACGAGTGTAAGAGTAAACTCAAGGCATTAGAAAATTATCAATCAAAATCTATGGTTGTGAGTTCCAAGATTAAGGACTTGGACATATATTCAATAATTTCAGATGAAAATCATGCATATATTAATTTCACTCAAATTTCAAATGGTTATATAATTAGTTCATTCAACACACATGTTAAGAAATCAAATGTTAAAGAGGATAAAATAATATTAGAACAATTAATTTCGCAGATTAAAGTGAAGTTTTTATCAAAATCAAAACAGATGTGTTCAAATATTCTTGTTGAATCATTAGATTACAGGAAGTCCTTTGTGCCTGTAGTTGGTGAAAAAAAGCGTCTAATTGATATGTCAATTAGGAATATCAAAAATTATAAGATAAACTTCTTTAAGTCCAAATTAACTTCACAGTCAGAGAATAGTCTAATTAGGATATTAAAAACTTTACAAAAAGACCTAAACATGGATTCCTTGCCAGTACATATTGAATGTTTTGATAACTCTAATTTTCAAGGAACATTTCCGTCCTCCGCCTGCGTTGTTTTTAAAAGTGGTAAACCATCAAAAAAAGATTATCGACATTTTAATATACGTTCTGTTACAAGTCCAGATGATTTTGCCTCAATGAAAGAGGTGGTATTTCGAAGATATTCAAGGTTATTAAATGAAAATAAAAGTTTACCAAACCTGATCATAATAGACGGAGGTAAGGGTCAGCTTTCATCATCCGTTAGTTCCCTAAAGGAATTGGGGGTTTATGATGACGTAACTATTATTGGAATTGCAAAAAGATTAGAAGAAATTTATTTTTCTGGTGAAAGCACACCTATTTACATTGATAAAAAATCAGAATCACTAAAATTAATACAAAAACTCAGGGATGAGGCTCACAGATTTAGTTTAAGACAATATAGAAACAGAAGGGATAATCAATTTATAGACTCAGAGTTAATAAACATTGATGGAATAGGAGAAAAAACAGCAGTAAGTTTAAT
>CACLAD010000010.1 GCA_902604715.1 uncultured Bacteroidota bacterium | reverse complement strand
TAAAAAATGGTCACCGCCAAGCGATCACTGAAATTGAGATTAGTGATATTTTAACTGGGGTGGCTAAGAAATCAACAGCTAAGAAAAAGGAAGCACCTAAAAAAGCTGAAACAAAAAAGGTTTCCGCTAAAAAGGAAAAGCTAGACCTTTCATCCCTTTCCGTTGCCCAACTAAAAGATATGGCAAAGAAAAAAGGCTTAACTGGTATTTCATCAATGAAAAAGGTAGATTTAGTAAAAGCTTTAAGTTAATTTCATAAAAAATGGCACACAAAAAAGGAGTTGGTAGTTCAAAAAACGGTAGAGAATCAGAGTCGAAACGATTAGGAGTTAAGATTTTTGGTGGTCAGCTTGCCAAAGCTGGTAATATCATTGTTAGGCAAAGAGGAACAGTTCACAACCCTGGGGAAAATGTATACCTTGGAAAAGACCATACTCTCCACGCTAGAGTTGATGGTGTAGTTAAGTTTACCAAAAAAAAAGACAATAAATCTTTTGTTTCCATAGTACCATCGTAATCTTACTTATCCTTGACATTATTTTGTCATACAAATTCTTAATATTTCTTATTAGTCTTTTCTAGATTTGTTACTTAATTAATAAATAAACAGATTATGGAATGGTATTTAAAAGTAATGCGTGATAATTACGCAAATTTCAATGGCAGGGCCAGGAGAAAAGAATATTGGATGTTTACATTATTCTTTACTCTTTTTTTTATTGCTTCAATTTTTATTACGGCTATATTATATTCCTCAGTTACTGAGTCTACAGGTTCATTAATCGGAGGAATCCTAATAATAGGTCTTTTTCTTACTCATATAGTTCCATCTCTAGCTGTTACGTTTAGAAGATTACACGATACAGGAAAGAGTGGTTGGTTTTATTTATTAAACTTCATCCCCTATATAGGAGGTTTAATCATTTTTATTTTTACTGTAATTGAGGGAGATAAAGGCAATAATAAATATGGTCCTGATCCAAAAGTTTAAATTAACTTATAAAAACCTCTTTAATTAAAGAGGTTTTTTTATGCACTTAAAGTATCTTTAAATCAAAGAATTAATATTCTTATGCCAATCATTGATGATTTAAACTTGTCACCAAAAACTAGAGTAGTCATATGGGAAATTAACGAGTCTTTTCAAGACCTTCAATCAAAAGTTGATTTAAGTCAAAACTCTTTAAAATTACTCAATCAAAAAAAGTCAGAAATTCAAAAAAAACAATTTCTAGCAATCCGAAATATATTTAAGCTGCTTTCCATTGAAGACAATGAGGTAAAATACGATCAAGTAGGAAAGCCAGTTTTTTCTCAAAACAAAATATTATCAATAAGCCATTCAGGTAATTATGCTACAGTAATTACAAGTGATAACCCTGTTGGAATTGACATTGAAAAAATTAGTGATAAGGCAATGAAAATAAAACAAAAATTTCTTCATATTGAATTAAATTACCCACAAGAACTTAATAATCAAATATCACTCGTTTATTGGAATATTAAAGAAAGTATCTATAAAGCTCTGGGAATTAAAGGTGTTGATTTTAAAAAAAATATCCTTGCTCTACCATTGGATATTAATTCTTCAAAGTGTATATCATGGTATGTCAATAATGATGATATTTATTCATTTGAGACTCATTTTAGAATTTCTAAAAACTATACCTTAGCATTTGTAATTAAAAACTGATGGGAGAACTTTATGACTTTTTTGTCAATTCTTATTCAACATATTCAACTTTAGATATTGTTCTTGAGTTTCTTGCATTTTGGTTTGGTATTATAAGTGTCATATATGCGAAAAAGCAAAATATTCTTGTTTATCCAACAGGTATTATATGTACTATTATTACAATGTATTTAATGTATAAGGTCAGTTTATTGGGTCACATTCTTGTTAATTTACTTTACACCTTAATAAGTCTATTTGGTTGGTGGAATTGGTCTAGAAAAAAGAATGATGATTTAATTGTTAAGGTTTCAAAATTTTCTTTCACTGATTTACCAAAGTCATTGATAATTTTCTTTTTTATTATCACTGTAGCCTATATTGCTCATGATTATTTTGAAACAGATTTTGAAGGTCAAATTAAAGAGCTGGATATTTTCACGTCAGGAATTTTTGTAACTGCAATGTGGCTCATGGCAAATAAAAAGTTAGAAAACTGGATATTATGGATAATAGGAAATATAATTACGATTCCCCTATACTTGTCTAGTGATAAGATAATATTATCAATCCAATATGTTATTTTTACTATTCTAGCAATTCAGGCATATATACAATGGAAGAAAAGCTTAAGCAAATAAAATCTAGTTGTAAAAAAGTTGTTCTCTATGGTCCGGAGTCCACTGGTAAAACAACTTTATCAATTGAACTGGCAAAACATTTTAAAACAAATTGGGTTCCTGAATATGCTAGAGAATATTTACAAAATGTTTGGGATAATGAAAAAAGAATATGTGAGCCTAAAGATATTTTACCAATTGCTATTGGTCAAATGAAATTAGAAAACGAACTTGCAATAATATCAAAATCACTTTTGATATGCGACACTAACCTTTTTGAAACAATGGTATATTCTAAATATTATTATGGTGGAAATTGTGATCCGCTATTAGAAAAATACGCATCAAAAAATGATTACGATTTATACCTTTTGACAGACATAGATATTCCGTGGGAAAAAGATGATTTAAGAGATAAACCTAACGAAAGGAAGGAGTCTTTTGAGATTTTCAAGAATGAATTAGTCAAAAATAATCTTCCTTTTGAAGTGATAAATGGCACCAGAATTGAAAGGCTAAAAAAAGCAATCAATTATACTAACAAAATAATATAAATTTCATAATTTAGGAACGTGAAAAAATTTTACAGTTTTTTTCTTTCAGTTTTATTAATACTTCCAAGTATTGCAAGCTTTGCTCATCATGTTTTTGAAGATCACAAGGTCTGCACAGAAACTGAAATTCATTTTCATCAAGATGAAATTAACTGTTCTACCTGCTTTTTGTTAAATAATACAGATAATAGCTTTATTAGCTACACAGAGTTTAATTATAATTTGGTTTTAATTGATGAATTGGTCATTGATCATTATGAAAACCACAAGTCAAACAACTTAAGAACTTTTAATTTAAGAGCTCCGCCAGTTGTTTGATGAATTACTAGCACTTTCAATAAGCGATACTAATCGCGACACAATTATTATTAATTAAACTTTTAATTTAAAAATTATGAAACTTTTAAAATATGCCTTATTGGCAATACCCTTTTTATACTTCTCTTGTAGTGACGATGATGATGCTCCGGAACCTATTAATGAAGAAGAAGTAATTACAACAATGATAGTGACTTTAGTAAACCACCAAAACGGTAGTGATGTTGTTACTATGCAAACCCAAGATTTAGACGGAGATGGTCCAAACGAGCCTGTTGTAACCGTATCAGGTCCTTTAACAGCAGGAACATCATATGCGGGATCTATTCAATGGTTAAATGAGATGGAAGATCCAGCTGAGGATATCACACTAGAAGTACAAGAAGAAGATGATGAGCACCAAGTATTCTTCAGTGCTTCTGGAGTAGGAATGGAATTTGTTTACATGGATTTTGATGGAAATGGAAATCCTCTTGGAACACAGTTTGTACTTGCACCTCTTGGAGCTGGTTCAGGATCTGTAACCATTACTTTAGTTCATGAGCCAAATAAACCAAATGATGGTTTAGACACTGCTGGTGGTTCTATTGATATTCAAACTACTTTCCCAGTAACTGTAGAGTAGATAAATGAATTGTAAATGCAATAAGTGCGGTGCTAGTTTCAAATCGAAACTAGCACTAGCCTTGTATACCTTTTTCTCAGTAAGTTGCATCAACTTATTTTGCCAAAATTGTAACAATAAATTATCGATTCAGGTGGTTGATTTACATGATGGGCTCCCATTAAGTAATGCCACTGTTGAAATAAATGAATTGGAAATTCTTGGTACAACGGATTTTGATGGCAATGTTATTTTTGAAAACCTATGTAATGATACATTTTTGTTAACCGTTACGCATGAAGATTGCGTGTCTTTAACACAGAGTATTGACATTAAAAAAGATACATTTAATAAAATAAGACTTGAACATCATTTAACAGAACTGGAGGAAATTATGGTTATTTCTAATAATAGAAATAACTCGAGAACCCTTTTTGAAAATAAAATTTCAAAGGAGGTACTTGAAGATTATAATAGCAGAACTTTAGGTGAAGTTTTAAAAACTGTAACGGGTGTTAGTAGCTTAAATTCCGGTAGCTATCTCTCAAAGCCGGTAATAAATGGTTTGCATAGTAGTCGTGTAATTCTTATTAATAATGGTGTCAGGCTAGAGGACCAGGAATGGGGAATTGAGCATGCCCCCAGCCTTGATATTAACTCAATTGATAAAATTTCTATAATTAAAGGAGCTAGTGCCTTAAAGTATGCTGGTGATGCAGTAGGTGGTGTTATAATTGCAGAATCAACAAGAGAAAAATTATTAGATACTATATATGGAAATGCTACAACAAATCTTCAATCAAATGGAAGAGGAGGGGGAATATCAACTAATTTTACAAAAACACATAGCAATGGTTGGTACTACAGACTACAGGGAACTTTAAAACGGATGGGTGACTTTGAAACAGCTGATTATGTGATGACAAATACTGGTTTTTTAGAGCATAATTTGTCTTTAAAAGCCGGTCTAAATAGAATTGATCATGGATTTGACATTTACTATTCTTTATTTAGTAATCGTCTTGGAATACTTAGATCTTCTCATGCTCACACTGCTGTTGATATTATCAACGCTATTGAAAATGATATACCTCATATAATAGAAGACTTTTCTTACGACATCAACATTCCAAGACAAAAAATTAGTCATAATTTGCTTAAGCTTAGGGGTTTCAAAAACTTTGATTTTGGAAAGCTTTCCATGAGATACGATTTTCAATCAAATGATAGAAAAGAATATGATATTAGAAGAGGTGATAGAACGAGGCCTGCCCTTGATTTGAATCTTCAAACACATTCCATCGCTTTTGACCTTGAGTCAAAATTTGAAAATAATTCAAATTTAAAAACGGGAATTTCAGCTAGATACCAAAAGAATTTCCCAGATCCAGCAACTGGTGTAAAAAGAATTATTCCGGACTACAAAAAATATGATTTTAGTTTGTATTCCGTTTATGACACAAACTTCTCTGAGAATTGGTTTTTAGAAGCTGGAATTAGATATGATTTTTCACATATCGATGCATATAAATATTACAGAACATCACTTTGGGAAGCAAGAAATTATGATGAGCTATTCCCAGAATTTGTAGTTGAAGATTTAGGCCTCAATACATTAACAAATCCAAAATTTGATTTTCATAATATTTCATCTAACCTTGGTGCAAGATATTCAATTAGTGAAAGTGAAAATATTTTCATTAATTATTCAATGTCATCAAGAAAACCAAACCCGTCTGAACTCTTTAGCGAGGGACTGCATCATTCATCTGCTAGAATTGAAATCGGTGACTTAAGCTTCAACTCAGAAGTTGGACATAATTTTTCTATTACCTATGATTCTTCTAATGAAAAATCAAGTCTAACTGTTAATGCATTTGCTAATATTGTTGACGATTTTATATATATGATACCGGTTGATTTAATGCCTACCATTGCTGGGGTTTTTCCTTATTGGGAATATAAGCAAGAGGACGCAAAATTATTTGGTTTCGATTTAAAATATGATAGACAATATTTTACCAATTTCTTTGTTGGACATCAGTTTTCAATCATCAAAGGATATGAAAGGGCTAACGACAAACCTTTAATAAATATGCCTCCGGTAAATCTCAAAAATCAAATTTCATACAGTTTTCCAGAGCTTAGTAATTTAAATGTTTCATTGGAAAGTGAATATGTATTCAAGCAAAATGAGTATCCAAATAATAACTTTGAGGTTTTTATTCCAACTGAACAAACATATCAGCTCTTAGACACTAGCACCCCGCCAGATGCATATCACTTATTAAACTTTGCATCATCTGTTGGATTTAAAGCAGAAAATGGAGGTAATTATAAAATCAATCTAAGGGTAGAAAATCTATTCAATAACCTTTACAAGAATTATTTAAATAGGCTAAGGTATTTTACTCACGAAATGGGTAGAAATATATTACTTTCGGTCAGTTATAGCTATTAGCGAATATGAATATGAAAAAACTTCCAGTTACTGTACTGAGTGGTTTTTTAGGGGCTGGAAAAACTACCCTATTAAATCACATACTGCATAATAAGCAGGGACTAAAAGCTGCGGTTATTGTTAACTAAAGAGGAACTAATTGATTGGGGAAATGGAGATTTTTCACAATACGATGATTGGCCGATTAAAAATCAATAATCTATTTTATTAAAAATTTGTAAATTTATACTAATTAATAAGGGGGGTGCTTTAAAGGCTGAGATTATACCCATTGAACCTAGAACAGGTAATGCTGTTTAGGAATTTGATTTAATTTCAATATAGTTTTTGTAAACACTCCGCATAACTTAAACTATATATTTCATGAAAAAAATTGTGTTTGTTTTATTGGCTTTTAGCATATCGCTAAGTGCACAAGAATCTGTAGTTGATTCTTTAGAAATTCAAAATTTAGAGGAAGTAATTGTATCCTCTACAAGAGTAAAAGAAAATATTCCAATTGCATTTAATAATGTGTCAAAGGAAGATATTTCTAAAAGAAATTTAGGTCAAGATATTCCAATTTTACTAAATTTTCTACCCAATGTAGTTACCACTTCTGATGCGGGTGCAGGTATTGGCTATACAGGTATAAGAATTAGAGGAATTAATTCACAATCGATAAATGTTACTATCAATGGAATCCCATATAATGATGCTGAGTCTTTAGGAACATACTGGGTTGATTTACCTGATTTTTCATCCTCTGTTGAAAATTTACAAGTTCAAAGAGGAATTGGAACCTCTGTAAATGGATCTAGTGCGTTTGGTGCGAGTATTAATATCTTAACTGATAAAATTTCTCAAAACCCATATTTCGAAGCTGCTAATACAGTTGGTAGTTTTAATACCATAAAAAATAATTTTAGATTCAGCACTGGGCTGTTAAATGATACTTTTGAGTTTTCAGGAAGGCTTTCAAAAATTGATTCTGATGGTTATATTGATAGAGCTTTTTCTGATTTGAAATCTTATTTTCTTCAACTTTCCTATAAGAAAAACAAAACATTATTAAAGTTTATAAATTTTGCTGGTCATGAAAGAACTTATCAAGCTTGGAATGGTATTGATCTTCAAACATTAGAAAATAATAGGACCTATAATCCATCAGGACTTTATTATGATTTAAATGGTGAGGAAAGATTTCATGAAAATGAGGTTGATAATTTTAAGCAGGATCATTTTCAATTTCACTGGACTCAATCCATTTCAAGAAATTTGAACTCAAATTTAGGTCTAAATCTCACCAATGGAAAAGGTGCCTATGAGCAATATAATGAAAACGGCAGTGAGGATTTTATTACTAGAAAGTGGTTAGACAATCAGTTTTATGTTATTAATTTTAACTTAAACTATTATAAGAAAAAAAGTAATTTAATTTTAGGCTCAACATACAGTGAATATGACGGCGACCATTTTGGAGAAACAATATGGTCTCAAAATTCAGGTGATATTGAATTTACAGATCTTTTTTATAATGGAAATGGTTTGAAAAAGGATTTTAGCAACTTCGTAAAATCAATATATCAGTTTTCTGATAAAATTAGTGTTTATGCTGATTTACAATTAAGAAAAATAGATTATGAAACCTCGGGGAGTACATCAAATATTGATGAATTAGCTGTAAATAAAAAATATTCTTTCTTTAATCCTAAAGCTGGTTTTAATTATAGCTTGAATGATAAGAATAAAATATATTTTTCCTTGTCTAGGGCTTTTAGGGAGCCAACTCGTAGTGATTTTGAAAATAACTTAAATATTCAGCCTGAGGAACTAGCTGATTATGAATTTGGATGGAAATATAAGAGTGAAAAGTTTTATTTTGGATCAAATCTATACTATATGAATTATAAAAATCAGTTAGTTTTAACTGGTGCATTGGATGATGTAGGAACACCAATTAGAGAAAATAGTGGTAAAAGTTATAGAAAAGGAATTGAGCTTGAAACTATGCTAAAAGCTTCAAATAATTTTGACATCTCGACTAATATTAGTTTCAGCAAGAATAAAAATATTGATTACAAAACAAACTTAAATGGAGAGGTAACTAATTGGGGAGATACAGATATTTCATTTTCTCCAAATTTAATTTCATCGATAGCTTTCAACTATAGCACTAAAAAAGATTTCAATATTTCTCTCTTAAATAAGTTTGTTGGAGATCAATATATGAGTAATACGGAGTCTGTTGTTTCAAAGCTTAGTTCATATTCAACAACCGATCTTAATTTTATTTACAGTTTTAAAAAATCAAAATACTTTAATGAAATTATTTTTACGGCAATGCTAAATAATATTTTTAATAGAGAATATGTATCGAATGGTTATTATTATACCTATGATGATACATGGTCAGACCCCAATATGGTTACAACTATTGAGGGAACTGGTTATTACCCACAAGCTAAAAGAAACTTTCTAATCGGATTTACATTCAAACTCTAGAAGCTTGTAATAACTAAAATATTACCATTTGATTCAACCCTGTAAGGCTTGAGCGAGCAGGTTAGAGCCACTCCAATTGATTGTCCCGTGATTAAACTATAAGTGTTTTGCTCTGCACAACCTGAGGTTGCTTCTAATCCAGATATAATTAGTGTCGAACATGGTAAGTTAGTATGATTTGGATCTGCAGCATCCCATGCCAAATAGCCTGTGCCTGAGTTTACAATTATAATACCTCCATTACCAACATTTGGTATATAAACTGAATTACTAATAAAGTTAAGATCATTATACTGGGGGAGATTTAAGTTAACTTCATAATAAATATCAAGATCTAGTAGGTAATTACATCTTGAGTCATTAATATTTTTTGCACACCCAATAATTAATAATAAAGTAACAAAGGATATTATTTTAGCAAGTCTCATCAGATAAAAATACAATAAATAAGTATGATTTAAATATTTTGTATATTTGAAATAGGTCTCGTGTAAGCGAGATTTTTCTTTTATAAGAGATAACAAACTAAAAATTACTGATATGAGTAAAATTTCATATTATACTGCTGAAGGTCTTAAAAAATTAAAAGAAGAATTAAATCATCTAAAAGATGTTGAGAGACCAAAAGCATCAAATGCAATTGCCGAAGCTAGAGACAAGGGTGACTTAAGTGAAAATGCCGAATATGATGCTGCTAAAGAAGCTCAAGGAATGCTTGAAATGAGAATTTCAAAGTTGGAAGAAACTCTTTCAAATGCTAGAGTAATAGATGAATCCCAACTCGATAACTCTAAGGTTCTTGTTTTATCCAAAGTAAAAATTAAGAATCAGGTGAACAACATGATTATGGATTACACAATTGTAGCTGACGGTGAAGCTGACCTATCAAAGGGTAAAATTTCTGTTAATTCTCCAATTGGTAAGGGCTTACTTGGAAAATCTGTTGGGGAAATTGCTCAAATAAATGTTCCAAGTGGAATCATTAATTTTGAAGTTTTAGAAATCACAAGATAAATGCCTACAATATTTAGTAAAATTATCAATGGAGAAATACCATGTCATAGAGTAGCAGAAAATGATGACTTTTTAGCGTTTTTAGACATTAGCCCCAATTCAATTGGTCATACATTATGTATTCCCAAACTTGAAATTGATGATATTTTGGATCTAGATGAGGAAACATATAAAAATCTCATGTTATTTTCCCGTAAAGTAGCTAAATCAATTAAAAAGGTGATTAAATGCAAAAAGGTTGCGATGTCTGTAATTGGGCTTGAAGTTCCACATGTTCATGTTCATTTAATACCAATAAATGAGATGAAAGATGCAAATTTTTCAGAAAAGATTGACATTGCTAAATCTGATTTTACTGTAACTGCCAAACTGATTTCTGATTCATTTAACAGTATTTAATTTAATTAGCATTTTTGTTCCTTGCCCAACTATCGACTCTGTTAGTTTGATTTCCCCGTTGTGGTATTCTTCAATAATTCTTTTCGAGAGAGAAAGACCCAGACCCCAACCTCTTTCTTTGGTAGTTACTCCAGGTTTAAAAATCTTATTTTTAATCGATTGCTTTATCCCAATTCCATTATCAGAAATATGAATTTTCAAGTATTCGTTCTCTTCAATTATACTAATTTTTACCTTTCCAGTATCTTTTATTGAATCAATACTATTTTTAATTATATTCTCCAAACTCCAGCTAAATAATTGTTTATTTATATAAACAATTATTTCGTCTTTTGGATGTACAAATTCTAATATAATTTTTTTACTTAATCTTGCCCTCAGATAATTAATGGTTTTGTCAATTTCTTCACAAATATTTTCTTTGGTAAGCTTAGGTTTAGATCCAATTTTATTAAACCTTTCTGAAATAACATTTAGCCTTTCTAAATCCTTTTCGACTTCTTTTAGATATTGATCTTTATTTGATGATGTTTTTAGTAGTTCAATCCAACCCATTAGAGAAGTTAACGGAGTTCCTATTTGATGGGCTGTTTCTTTTGCCATACCAGACCATAACATATTTATTTCTGCAATTTTTGTGGTTTTAAAGAATAGGAAGGCAAAAAAGCCAAATAATGCAGCTATCAATAGTAGAGCAGACGGATAAAATTTCAGCTTGTTGAGTAGGCCTGAATTTCCATAGTATAATGTAGAAATATGTTCTCCAGCAAGTAATATTTTTATGGGTTCATTTTCTGAACTAAATTTTTTGATCAAATTATTTATCTCAAGAGAATCGGACTTATTAAAACCATCAATATTATTAATTTCAATTGTACCATTATTATCAACTTTTATCATTGGGGTGGTTTTATTTTTCTTTAGAACTTCAAGCGTTAAATTTGAGATTTCCCCTTCGATATCTATTAACTCAAGAGTTGCTAAAGACCATAACTCCATTTTATTTCTTTCTTCAATTTTGAAGTTGTTTACAAACACATACGTATTCCATAAAATAACCCCAACAATGAATGATGATATTAAGATTATTAACCAATTTTTATTAAAAATATTTTTTTTCATTCTGTTTTAAACTTACTGAAAATAAATAACCGGTTAGTTAATATATAAATTAAACTTCAATAATTCTTAATTATTATCTATCTTCATATTTACTATTAAAAAAATTTATGGAAGTACAAGGTTCAATCAAAGTCATTGGAGAAGTTCAGGAAATTAGTGCAACTTTTAAGAAAAGGGAATTAGTTTTAACAACCGACGAGCAATACCCACAAACATTATCAATAGAATTTATACAGGAAAAAACAGATCTTTTAAACAGTTTTGACGTAGGTCAAAATGTTAAAGTTAATATTAACTTAAGGGGAAGGGAGTGGGAGAACCCACAAACAAAAGAGATTAAATATTTTAATTCTATTCAGGGGTGGAGAATCGAATTAACTGAAAATAAATCCGATATAAATGAAGATTTACCTCCACTCGATAATTTAAGTCCATTTGAACCTGCTTCAGAAACAAATGATGAGGACTTAGACGATCTTCCGTTCTAAAATTATGTTGTCAATTGATGAATTAAATAAGCATAACGAAAGAGAAATTTTTCTGTCAATATTAAAGGAAAAGTTATCCAGAAAACGCTATAAAAAAATTATTCAAAAAAGCGATTACAATAGAAAAATCATCGAATTACAAATTGATTTAGTTAACCTTCAAAATTGGATTAGTAAAAATAATAAAAGACTATGCATAATTTTTGAAGGAAGAGACGCTGCCGGAAAAGGTGGTGCAATCAAAAGATTTGTAGAACACTTAAATCCAAGAAATTCACATGTTGTTGCTTTAGCAGAACCAACACAAGTTGAAAAAGGTCAGTGGTATTTTCAAAGATATTTAGAACAAATTCCAAATCCAGGTGAAATTGTATTCTATGATAGAAGTTGGTATAATAGGGCTATCGTTGAGCCGGTGATGGGCTTTTGCAAAAAAAGTGATTACGAGCTATTTATAAATCAGGTCAATGATTTCGAAAAAATGTTGGTTAATGATGGTGTAATACTGATTAAGCTGTGGTTCTCTATTACCAAAGATGAACAAAAATTAAGATTTGTAAATCGATTATCTAATCCTCTGAAAACATGGAAATTTAGTGAAGTTGATATGGAAGGTCAAAAGAGATGGGATATATATACTGAGTATAAAGAAAAAATGTTTTTGAAAACAAATTCATCACATGCTCCATGGAAAATCATTGACAGTAATGATAAATTAGACGCAAGGATAAATTCGATAAAATATGTACTTTCTAAATTTAAAAACTTTAAAAAACCTTTAAATTCAATAGAAAAGCTAAAAAATATTAAAAAAGATAAACAGGTTAATTTTTTAAAAAAAGATTTAAAAATTTTAAATAAAAATAAAGGACTAATTAATTTACTTTCTAGAGATAGCACATCTATTTCTAAGACTCTTAGGTATGTAAAATTTGAAAGGGAGCTTAAAAATCTTCAAATAGAAATGATAAAGCTCCAAAATTGGGTTTCAGAAAAAAATAAAAAAATTATCATTTTATTTGAAGGAAGAGATTCAGCTGGTAAAGGTGGAGCCATTAGAAGGACAATACAAAATTTAAACCCGAGGAAGCTTAAAGTTGTAGCACTTCCAAAACCATCAATATCAGAAGAAGGGCAGTGGTATTTCCAAAGGTATGTTGAGAACTTTCCAAAAAACGGTGAGATTGTTTTTTTTGATAGATCGTGGTATAATAGGGCGGTTGTTGAGCCTGTTAATGGTTTCTGCTCAGAAAAGGAATATGAAAATTTTATGAGACATGTAAATGATTTTGAAAAAATGATAATTGATGATAATATTCTTCTTCTAAAATTTTATTTTTCAATTTCAAAAGAGACCCAAAAAAAAAGATTTAAGGAGATAAAAAATAGTTCGTTAAAGAAATGGAAATTTACAGAGGTTGATGGCAAAGCTCAAGATTTGTGGGATGAATATACTAAGTTTAAAGACAAAATGTTCAAGAAAACTAATACTAAAATCGCTCCTTGGAATATTATACTTGCAGATAGAAAAATAGATGCTCGTATAAGAGCAATTAAGTTGATTTTGGACAATATTCCTTATGACAGATCAACTGAAATTCACTCCAAAGAGATTAAATTTTAAAATCGAATATTTCTTATGAATTCCATTAATTTCAGTGAGTCATCTACTGAGTAATCCCCAATAGATGTCCTTCTAAGTTCCGAGAGATGAGCCCCTGAACCTAATTCTTTCCCAAAATCATGTGCAAGTGATCTTATGTAGGTTCCCTTACTGCAAGTAAGTGAAAACTCAACTTCTGGAAAATTTACAGATCTAATTACAAAATCATGAATTATTATTTCTCTTTTTTCAACTTCAACTTTTACACCTTTTCTTGCTAGTTTGTACAGTCTGACTCCGTCTTTCTTAACAGCTGAAAAAACTGGTGGTTTTTGATCAATTTTTCCGACAAATTTTTTTGCTGTTTCAATTATTAAATTCTCATTGATATGTTCAGTAGGATAGTACACATTAGGCTTAGTTTCCAAGTCATATGAAGGTGTAGTAGAACCAATAGTCATTTTTCCAATGTATGTTTTATTTAGTCCTGAAAACTTGTCAATTCTTTTTGTCATTTTGCCTGTACAAATTATTAATAGACCTGTCGCAAGAGGATCTAAAGTACCGGCATGTCCAACCTTGATTTTTTTAATATTTAACTTTTTTTTAATAGAATTTCTAAGCTTACTTACTACATCAAATGATGTCCAATTTAAATCTTTATCAATAAGAATCATTTCACCAGTCTGAAAATCTAAGCTCATATATTTAAATAATAAGTATTGACAATAAACCCAAAATAAAACAATAAAAACTAAAATAAATCAGGTTGTTATTTGCAACAACTTTTATCATAAGTTTACAGGCTAATATTCCTGTAACGAATGAAGAAATAAAACCAATCATTAAAATCCCAAATTCAATATTATTGTAAAACATATCTCCTGATAATATATCTTTCAGAATTGCACCGAATATTACAGGGATAACTATTAAAAAAGAAAATTTTGCTGCCTCACTTTTATTATTTCCTAAAAAAATTGAAGTACATATTGTTACTCCAGACCTGGAAATTCCAGGGATAATGGCAAGTGCTTGAGATAAACCTATAATAAATGCATTTTTATTACTTATTTTAAAATTTTTTGCTTTTGTAATTTTTGTAATAAAAAGTAATAAACCTGTAATAATTAGCATTATACCAACCAATTTCATATTCCCTGAAAAAAGAAATTCTATTTTGTCACTAAGCAAAAAACCAACTATTCCGGCCGGTATTATAGCAATCAAAATTTTTATAATATATAGTTTGCTGTTTTTATCTTCTTTACTTAGCATACCAAAAAATAAAACTGTAATATCCTCCCTAAATACAATAATGGTACTTAGTGCTGTTGCAAAATGTAAAATCGAAGTCATTAGTAGGTTTTCTGAAGGTAATTGTTCCGTTTGAAGTAATGTCCTTGCAATTTCTAAGTGACCGCTAGAAGAGATAGGTAAAAATTCGGTTAACCCTTGAATAATACCAAGAATTACAGCGTCAATTTCATTCATTTTTATTTTTTTGGAGATTTAAGAATAGCATATACTTGAATCCCAAAACCTATTAATATCAAAGCAGGGGCAACTCGAATTCTTTTAAAGCTGTAAATTTCCTCAGAGAATACATTAGGATCATCACTTCCTCCACCATACATTAAAATAAAACCAAGAATTATAAAAAAAATGCCAATCAAAACATATTTATAATTTGTTTTATCAAATAAAAATTCTTTTTTCTTTTTCATGACTAAACATCCAGATTATCGGCCTTTATTTTTAAAATATTTTGTGTTGCTAGGAACGTACTAATATAGCTAATTATTAAACCAAGACTAATAATGATTATAAATAACATTAGTAATGATTGTAATTTTATATTTTCAACAAAAGAAACATTTAAATTAATATAGTATATTAATAAAATTAGTATCGATATAGATATCAATGAAGAAATTATACCCAATATAATATTAGTTCTTATAAAGGGTCTTCTTATAAAACTTTTAGTTGCCCCGACAAGCTGCATTGTTTTTATTAGTTGTCGGTTAGAATAGATTGAAAGCCTTATTGAGCTATTAATAACTAAAAATGTAATTATCGATAAAATCATAATTGAAGGCATAAGCCATAATGAGACTCTTCTAATATTATCATTAATTGAATTAATTAAATTTTTATCATAGGTGATTTCATCAACATATTTTTTCTTACTGATTATAGCAGAAATACTATCCAAAGAAGATGCTTCAACAAATTCACTTTTAAGATTGATATCGATGGAATTAACAAGTGGATTAAACCCTAGTTCCTGAATAAAATCTTGTCCATATTCTTCTTTCATAATCAATAAAGCATCATCTTTGGATATGTATTTCAATTTTTGAATGTAACTACTCATCAAAAGTTCATTTTGCAGTTGAATTATCTCTATTTTTTTTGCATTTTCCTTAAAGAAAATTGAAACCGAAAAATCTTCTTTAAATGAGTTTACGATTGAATTAGAACTTATGAAGAAAATACCAAAAAAACCAAATAAGAATAATACTATAGACATTATTACTGTGATTGAAACATAAGATGTAAAAAGTCTTCGGTTTTTTATATTTCTCATCAAATTGAAAATTTATTAATGATTCGTACATAAAAGTAATGAACAAATCAATAATTAAAAAGATTTTCTATTGTTAGTAGAAAATGTAAATTTGCTTTCATGGGTCAATATAAATAAGATGGAATACAATTTTAGAAGTATAGAAGAAAAATGGCAAAAATATTGGCTTGAAAAAAAGATTTATAAAGCAAACAATAAATCTGATTTACCAAAGTATTATGTTCTTGACATGTTTCCATACCCGTCTGGATCGGGATTACACGTTGGGCATCCTCTCGGATATATTGCATCAGACATAATTTCAAGATACAAAAGAACAAAAGGCTTTAATGTTTTGCACCCAATGGGGTTTGATTCATTTGGATTACCTGCTGAACAGTATGCAATAAAAACAGGTCAACATCCCAAAATTACAACTGAGAATAATATTGTTAGGTTTAAAGAACAATTAAACAGACTTGGTTTATCGTATGATTGGAGTAGAGAAATAAAGACAAGTGATAGTAGCTATTATAAGTGGACCCAATGGATTTTTTTAAAACTCTATAACTCCTACTTTGATAAAGAAAAAAATAAGGCCGTTAATATATCTGAATTAAATATTCCTGAAACTTTAAGTGAAAAAGAAAAAATAAAATTTAGAGATAATAAACGATTAGCATATATTGATACTATAGATGTTAATTGGTGTAAAGAATTAGGAACAGTCCTCGCAAATGAGGAGGTAATAGGGGGATTAAGTGAAAGAGGTGGATATCCCGTTATTCGCCGACCAATGAAACAATGGGTCATGAGAATAACTGATTATGCTGACAGGCTCCTTGATGATTTAGATAATTTAGATTGGCCTGAATCTATTAAAACATCTCAAAGAAATTGGATAGGGAAATCATCGGGTGCCGAAATAAGTTTTAAAGTTGATGCAAATAATGAGATTGAAGTATTCACTACACGACCGGATACTATTTTTGGAGCTACATATTTGGTTCTTGCACCAGAGCATCCAATCCTAGACTCAATTGTAACAAAAGCTCAAAAAAAAGAAATAAACAAATACAAAGAAACTTCTTTATCAAAAAGTGATCTTGAAAGACAGGAGAATCAAAAAAATAAAACAGGTGTATTCACTGGGTCATATGCGATTAACCCTATGTCAAAAAGTAAAATACCAATTTGGGTTTCTGATTATGTTTTATACGGTTATGGAACTGGAGCAATAATGGCTGTACCAGCCCATGATGAAAGAGATTTTGAGTTTGCAAATAAGTTTAATCTTGAAATATTAAAAATTATAAAAAGTGATGAGGAGTTTTACTCCGGGTCAGGTGAGATTATTAACTCGGGTGACTTTAATGGAATGGATAGCATAAAATTTAAAGAAGTAGTTACAGAGATTTTAGAAAAAAATGGACAAGGAAAAAAAACTATAAACTATAAACTAAGAGATTGGGTATTTACAAGACAAAGATATTGGGGTGAGCCTATCCCAATTTTACATTCTCAAGCTGACACAAAAGCAGTTGACGAAAAAGATTTACCTCTTGAGTTACCTGAGGTTGATTCATATCTTCCAACAGATGACGGTATGTCTCCTTTGGCTAGGAATATTGAATGGAAATCTGTCTCAATTGATGGCAGTAAATATTTGAGAGAAACCAATACCATGCCTCAATGGGCTGGGTCTTGTTGGTATTATTTAAGATTTTTGGATCCAAATAACCAATCAGAGTTTGCTTCGGAGGATAGTATAAAATATTGGATGCCAGTTGATTTATATATTGGTGGGGCAGAGCATGCCGTTTTACATTTATTATATTCTAGATTTTGGCATAAGGTGTTATATGATTTAGGCTACGTTAATACAAAAGAACCTTTTAACAAGCTGGTCAATCAAGGAATGATTTTAGGAAATAGCGCTTATATTTTTAGAAAAACTAATCAGACTGGATATGTTTCATCTGAATTGGAAAATAAATATAGCACTCAAAAAATTCTGGTTGATATTAAATATGTTAATGAAAAAAACGAACTAGATATAGAGTTATTAAAAAAAGAAAACCCTCAATTTAAAGAAGGAGTTTTTGAATTTGATAAAGTTTTTAAGGTTCATAGAGAAGTTGAAAAAATGTCAAAATCAAAATACAATGTTGTTAATCCTGACGAAATATGTGAAAAATTTGGAACTGATACTTTAAGAATGTATGAAATGTTTCTAGGCCCACTTGAACAATCCAAGCCTTGGAATACTGCTGGAATTTCGGGTGTTCACAATTTCTTAAAAAAGTTTTGGAAACTTTATTTTAATTCCGATGGACTAAGAATAGATAATTCAAAACCAAGTGAAGATTCATTAAAAATTTTACATAGATGTATTAAAAAGGTTTCTTTTGATATAGAGACCTTTTCTTTTAACACAGCGGTTTCAACACTAATGATAACGGTGAATGAATTAACTGCACAAAAATGTGGGAGTAAAGAGATTTTAGAACCGTTATTAATTGTATTATCCCCTTTTGCCCCTCATATTTGTGAAGAAATTTGGCAGCAAATTGGTAATACAGAATCTATAATTTTTTCAAGTTTTCCACAGCACATTGACTCATACTTACAAGACAACACTAAAATATACCCTGTTTCAATAAATGGAAAATTAAAATATAAAATTGAGTTATCTACTGATTTGTCTAAGGAAGAAATAGAAAAAGCAATTCTTTCTGACGAAAATTTTATAAAGAAATTAGATGGTAATAAACCTAAAAGAGTTATAATAGTCCCTGGAAAAATTATAAATTTTGTTTTATAATAATTGTCTTCCTATTTTCTATATTTGATTTGTGAAAATTGTTGAAAAACTATTCCAAGTTATATTAGTTATATTCTTTTTCTATTTCCTTTTTAAAAATTATTATTTATATGCTTTCTTCCTTGCCTTGTTTGGTATGCTATTGAACTTGTACCAAAAAAACTCCGAAAAAGAATAACACACTATCACCATTTAATTTTGTCTTTTAACAACAAAAAGACCATTTTGTATATCGCTAATTATAATATTTTTACTTTCATGGAATGGGTAAACACTCCATGCTCCACTAAACCCTGAGCCATCGCCTTGAGGATAAGAATCAAAATAACCAACTTCACTCATCTGTTGTGATTCTATTTGACTGATATCAATTTCTCTCAAACCTGCTTTATAGCTGGCTAAATAAAATCTGTTCCCAACAATGTAACCATTATGATCAATCGCCAATGTTGGACCGTAATAATCATAATGTAATTGTGGATTATCCAAGTCGGTTAAATCTAAAACTATACTTCTTGTATTAATCCCATCAGCAGCTTCATCCAATTCGTCACCAACAATAAAATATTTATGATCTTCTGTTAACCAGCCTTGATGTGTGTAATGTGTATTTTCATATACAATAGTGGAAATTAGGATTGGATTGGCTTTGTCTGTCACATCTATAATGTCTACATGTTGTGCGTTACTTCCAATTATAATTTCTTTGCCTAAGTGCTCATCATCAGGCCCATTATACACTACAGCTTGAGCATCGTGACAATAGCCTGTATTGCTAAATCCGCCCTCCATTACAGGGGCTAACGGATTTTGGATGTTTACAAATATTGGACCTCCTTCAAATAAGCCGCCTTCATGTCCTTCATCTCTTGTAAAACTTCTTCCAGGATCTTGATTTCCAACGGGGTATGCATAGCCTGTATCTTCATTAATTACAATATTATGTGCTCTTCCAAAATCTGTAAAATGTGAATCCGGTGAAAAAACACTTGGAATATTTTCTACGTTTCTTAATCTTGTCAAATCAAATATCTGCATGCCATGATTTGATGCTTCACTTACAATATATGCATGATTGTTATAAACTTTAATATCTCTCCAGATACTGTTAATAGAGGCTGTAGGAATAACTCCAATCAATAATAAATTATCTGGGTCACTCATGTCAACAAAGGATGTATGTGATGATAGACCAACAATAGCATATTCTTTTCCAGTTTCAGGATCTTTCCACCCCCATGAATCATTAACTCTAGTATTTTCTACAAAATCTATACTGAGATTTTCAATAGATAGATGACCAATTAAATTATATCCATTACAAGGGTATTCACCAGCAAAACCATCAATACAAGGTAATGATGTAAAATCAACTAGATCACACCCATCACCAACACCATCACCATCATTATCAAATTGATATGGATTATAATTTTCAGGGCAATTGTCTTCAATATCTATTATGCCATCATCATCAATATCAGAGCAAATATCTCCAATTCCATCTCCGTTACTGTCTAGTTGTTCGGGGTTCGAGATTGAGGGGCAATTATCAATTAAATCGTAAAATCCATCTGAGTCATTATCAGCATAATTTTGGTCAATTGACTCATTTTGACAACTTTGAAAATATAAGAAGAGTAAAATTATTGAAAAAAAATTTTTAAATATTTTCACCATTTGCCTTCGCATAATTTAATTAATCGTACATCAAAGATATTCAATTAAAATTAATCACATTATATAGTAATTTGTCTACTTATCTGTTGCTCTAATGAGATATATGTTTCTGTTCTGGCAACACCGTTGATAGTTTGAATTTTTTTTGTTAAAATTCCCATGAGATCCTCGTTGTCTTTACAAATAAGTTTTGCAAGTATACTCCAGTCTCCAGTGGTATAATGACATTCAAGTATTTCTTTTATTTGTTTAAGTTGATTGACCACCATTTTATTGTTTGTTGCTCTGTCTAGGAAAATTCCAATGAATGCCATTGTAGTATAACCTAAGATTTTGGTATTGACTTTTATACTTGACCCAATTATTAAATTATTTTTTTCTAGTTTTCTGAGTCTTTGATGTATGGCAGCTCCTGAAATCCCAATATTTTTTGCTATTTCTAAAATAGGTCTTCTTGAATTTTCCATCAGCATTTTTAATATTTTTTTGTCTATTCCGTCTAATTTTATAATATCATTTTTCATAAGATTATTTTTCATTAAAAAAAATTCCAAAATTTTCCAGTTCTTTTAGAACAGGGTCATAAATCTCTTTATTTATTGGAGTTTGAATTCCCTTTAAATTGATCTCTTCATTTAAAATTAAAAGACAAGCTACTGCAAGAGGCAAGCCAACAGTTTTTGCCATTGCTGTATAAGTGCTATCCTCTCCTATGCACCCCATGGTAGAAATGATTTTATTTTCTATACTTGATTTGTTTATATATTTAAACTCATGATACATTACAATCATGTCTTTATCTTGAGATTCTAACCTCCAGCATTCCTTCAATATATGTTCTAAAATTTGCGCAGGACTTGCATTTTTTAACAGAATTTTTTTTGAATTACTGAATAAATCAATTTCGTTTAGCTTGATCCATTGGGAGTCTCCTTCATCAATATTTAACATTTTCTTCGTTTTATCCTCAACAGTTAAAGACTTGTGGTATGGCAAAAAACAATTGATGAATTCTCTGTATGTCATCCCCTCAGAATTAGAAATTTTAAAACTATCATCTGTTATACCTAATCTTACTAACATATTCCATGATTTTGGAAACCCAACTTTTCTTATAGTACCTCTTATCATTGTACCAATATCCTCCAAGCCATAAACCTCACGATATTTTAAAGAGTCTCTATTAGGATATACATCAAATTCCCCATAATCTTTAATATTTATCACTTTGGTATTATCAAATAATCTATTGTAAGGAAGGTATTTGTACTTTTTATTTTCAATGAATTTAGCTGGAGATCCTTGACCAGCCAAAACTACATTTCTTGGATTCCATGTGAATTTATAATTCCAACTATTATTATCACTTTCTTTTGAAATTAAACCACCTGTGTACGATTTAAAAGAGGTTATTTTAAAATCTCTATCATGTAAATTATCTATTATTTTTTTTGCGCTCATATGGTCGATGCCTGGGTCTAAACCAATCTCGTTTAGAAAAATTAAATCGTTATCAATTACCTCTTTATTTAACTTTTTCATTTCATCATCAACATAAGATGCAGTTAGCAAATTTTTTTTAAGTTTTAGACATGATTTGGCAAGAATAATATGAAATCTTGAAGGTAACATTGATATTATGATATCACTTTTTTGTATAAATTCCTCTCTTTGTTTATCGTCTAATATATTTATTGTAGAAATACTACATCTTTCATTTTTTGAATAAGTTTTTAAATGATCAATTTTCTCATCAGTTATATGTAAGAAGAGATTTTGTTCTTTAGAATTATCGATTAAATATTTTATCAAATACGGAGATGATTTTCCTGCACCAACAATTAAAATATTTCTCATACAACCTAATTTAAAAATATAATATTAGTAAATTAATACTAGTATTAATTAAATAATTTAGATTAATTTTAATCTTTCAATTTATTGAAAAGCCAACACATGAATCGAAACGCAAACGATTTAGATAAGCAGAGTATTTCATTGGAACAATACGGGTTTCTCGGTGCTAAAATAAATTATAATTTTTCTGTTGAAAAGCTTTATCAAATCTGTGTTGAAAACAAATTAGGGATCCTAACTGATAATAATGTACTTGCAATAAATACTGGAAAATTTACGGGGAGATCTCCAAAAGACAGATATATTGTTTCAGATGATATTACACAAGATAAAGTATGGTGGGGTGAAATAAATAGACCTATTAATCCAGACGTTTTTGAAAATTTATATAGTAAGCTAACCGCTCACCTTTCGGGAAAGGAATTGTATGTTAGAGACTGTTATGCTTGCGCATCAGAAAAAAATAGATTGAATTTGAGGACTATATGCGAATATCCGTGGAGTGATATTTTTTCATATAATATGTTTTTAAGACCTTCAAAGGAAGAGAAGTTTGATATTGAATGGACCGTAATTTCAGCTCCAAATTTTCAAGCAGATCCATCAGTAGATGCTATTGATAATAAGAATTTTTCAATAATTAATTTTTCAAAAAAAATCATAATTATTGGTGGAACTGGTTATACAGGAGAAATCAAAAAAGGAATTTTTTCAATTCTTAATTTTTCCTTACCTGTTGAAAAAAATATCCTTCCTATGCATTGTAGCGCTAACTCAGGCGAAAAGAATGATACTTCAATATTTTTTGGCCTTTCAGGTACAGGCAAAACAACATTATCAACTGATTCATCAAGAAAATTAATTGGAGATGATGAGCATGGATGGGATAATCATGATAACATATTTAATTTTGAGGGAGGTTGTTACGCAAAAGTTTTAAATTTATCTCAAGAAAAAGAACCAGAGATTTTTGGAGCAATTAAACAAGGCGCACTATTAGAAAATGTTATTATTGATGAAAATGGCACTGTTGACTTTGATAATAAAACTATAACTCAAAATTCAAGAGTTAGTTACCCGATTAATTTTATAAAAAATATAAAAAAACCATCTATAGGAAATAATCCAAAAAATATTTTTTTCTTGACAGCTGATGCGTTTGGTGTTTTACCTCCCATTTCAAAATTAAACCCAAGTCAGTCGGCATATCATTTTATATCTGGCTATACATCAAAACTGGCAGGAACTGAAGATGGTGTTGATGAGCCAGTTCCTTCATTCTCTGCATGTTTTGGAGCCCCCTTTATGCCTCTTCACCCAACCGTTTATGCAAAGATGTTGATTGAGAAAATGAGTGAATCAGTAGTTGATGTTTGGTTAGTGAATACTGGTTGGACAGGTGGGCCTTATGGCATAGGAAAAAGAATGGAGTTAAAATATACCAGAGCGATGATTAATGCGGCTATTTCTGGTGAGTTAGATAACCTAAATGCAGATAATTACCATATCCATTCAGTTTTTAATTTGATGCAACCAAGAATTTGTCCAAATGTTCCAACAAGTGTATTAAGCCCAAGACAAACATGGAATAATGATGAGAAATATTACAAGAAGGCATATATGTTATCCCAAGCTTTTGTTGACAATTTTGAAAAATTTTCCGACAAAGCAGACAAAGAAATTTTGTCTGGAGCACCAAATACTAAATAATATTTATTTTTTTTTATTCGCTTTTAAAATATAGTTGTCAAGAGCCATAGACATTGACGGATACTTTGGCGTGGGTGCATAGACATCAACATTTAAACCTTTATCCTCAACGGCTTTTTTAGTAATTGCGCCAAAAACAGCAATTCTGGTATTATTTTGCTGGAAATTTGGAAAATTATGAAGTAATGATTCTATTCCAGAGGGGCTAAAAAATACCAATACATCATACGTAACATCAGCTAAGTGAGACAAATCACTTATAACCGTTTTGTAAAACACCGACTGTTTCCATTTTATATCTAATTCGTCAAGAAGCTTTGGAACCTCAGGTTTCAATTTGTCGGTAGTGGGTAAAAGGAATGTTTCGTTTTTATGTTTTTCTACTAAAGGAATTAGGTCTTTAAATGTTCTCTTACCAACATAAATTTTCCTTTTCCTATATACAACATGATTTTGAAGATACAATGCAACGACCTCTGATTGACAAAAGTATTTCATTGAATCAGGCACTTTAAATCTCATTTTTTCACAGATTCTAAAGTAATGATCAACAGCATATCTACTGGTTAAAATTATAGCAGAAAATTTTGTCAGGTCAATTTTTTGAAGTCTTATTTCTTTGACAGTAGCACCTTTTACATGTATAAATGGAATAAAATCAATTTTTACTCTTCTTCTTTTTTGTAAATCCAAAAAAGGGGAGTTCTCTAGTTTAGGACGAGGTTGAGAAACAAGTATTGTTTTAACTTTCATTGGCGCCGCAAAATTTATAAAACATTACTAATCAAATAGTAATATGGTATAATTTCAAGTGTGCAAAGATATAAAATAAAATAAAACCAATTTTTATATATTACTTTTTTCATTGAAAAAAAAATGGAGAAGTAGGCAAATATTAAATATAATACCGACAAGGCAATAAAAAAGGATACCATACACTGCTTATCAAAAATTGTGTAAGCAATAAAAAAATTAAACAATAATAAGATAATTCCTAAGGAATTACAATAAACCAACTTTTGCCAGACATAGCTCTTCATTATACGATTGATCGAAAATATTTTTCCGATTATAATATCAAATAAAACTTTTGAAGTGAAAAAAATAAAAACATATTTAAACAATTCATAATAAATAATCAGATCAAAATTTTGATCCTTAAAAAATGCCAACAGGATTGATATATTTGAAATAAACAATAAATTATAGAGTATTTCCAAAAATTTAATACCCCATAGGTTAGTCGAAATTTTATTTACAAGTTCTTTTTTTCTAAAACTTAAATTTTGAGTAAATATGACTGGATCTATTTTTTTTAATATTATGATAAAAAAAATAGATCCAAATAGTAATATGGTCAGTGAATCGTTTGAAATTATATCTCTAATCATAATTAAACATTACATTATCTTTAAACTAAAAAAATAATACTTTTGCAAAAAACATCTTGATGAATGAAGTCTTAGTTATAATTCCTACATACAATGAAAGTGAAAATATTATCAAAATTATTGAATCTATATTCACCATTCACCCAGATATTAATGTATTAGTTGTTGATGATAATTCACCAGACGGAACCTCTGGTAAAGTTAAAGAAGTAATTCCAAAATTCAAGGGTAAGCTAGATTTAATAATAAGAGGTTCAAAATTGGGATTAGGAACTGCTTATTTGTGTGGATTTGAATGGGCAATGAAGAAAGATTATGATTTTATTATTTCTATGGATGCAGATTTATCACATAATCCATCAGACTTATATAGGCTTTATAACTATTGTGTAAATGAAAAAAATGATGTATGTATTGGTTCTAGATATATTGATGGAATAAATGTTGTTAATTGGCCACTTCAAAGAATTATGCTCTCATATTTTGCTTCATTTTACGTAAGATTAATCACAAGGATGAAAATAATGGATCCTACATCAGGTTTTGTATGCTATTCAGTTAAGTCACTTAAGAAATTAAATCTAAGTGCTATTAAGTTTAATGGCTATGCATTTCAAATTGAAATGAAATTTAAACTATTTTTGAAGAAATTGAATATAGTTGAAATCCCAATAATTTTCACCGACAGAAAGCTTGGAAAATCAAAACTAAATAGCACGATAATAGGTGAAGCTGTTTTTGGGGTAATTTTAATGAAATTAAAAAGCTTTTTTAATTAAAAAATGAAAAGAACAATAATTAAAAATGCAAATATTATAAATGATCAAAAAATATTTGAATCGGATATTTTAATAGAAGATTCATTGATTTCAAAAATTTCTAAATCAATAAGTCCAAGTTTTCCAAATACCAAGATTATTGATGCTGAAGGAAATTTTGTTATTCCTGGGTTAATTGACGATCAAGTTCATTTTAGGGAGCCAGGATTAACTCATAAAGGAAATATATATACTGAGTCAAGAGCTGCGGTAGCTGGTGGTATAACATCATATTTTGAAATGCCAAATACACAGCCAAATACTACTACAATCCACGAGCTTAACAAAAAGTTTGATGTAGCTAAAGAAAATTCAATTGCTAATTTTTCCTTTATGTTCGGTGGTACAAATACTAATCTAGAGGAAATATTAAAAAATAATATAAGTGAAATACCGGCAATAAAATTGTTTTTAGGTTCTTCAACTGGAAATATGTTAGTAGATAACCTAAATTCCATTGAAGATATATTTTCAAATGTTGAAATTCCAATTGCAGTTCATTGTGAGGATGAAAATACAATAAAAAATAATTTGAAATTGCATATTGACTCATTTGGTGAAAATATTCCCATAAGTCATCATCCCAAAATCAGAAGTGAAGAGGCATGTTTTATTTCCTCAAGTATGGCTGTTAAACTGGCAAAAAAAACCGGTGCCAGATTACATGTTTTTCATTTGTCTACAGCAAAAGAATTAGAATTATTTTCTAATAAACTACCACTCAAAGAAAAAAAAATAACCTGTGAAGTATGTATTCATCATTTATCCTTTAGTGATGAGGATTATGATAAATTAGGGTCTAAGATAAAGTGGAATCCTGCAGTAAAGACATCAAATGATAGGGATAAGCTTTGGTATGCTTTAAATAATGATTTAATCGACGTAATAGCTACTGATCATGCCCCTCACACAGCTGAAGAAAAACAGAATCCGTATATTTCATGTCCGTCTGGCGGTCCTTTGGTTCAGCATTCCTTAGTTTCAATGCTAGAGGCTTATCACCAGCAAAAAATCTCACTTGAAAAAATAGTTCAAAAAATGTGTCATAATCCTGCAATTTTATTTGATGTAAGTAAAAGGGGATTTGTTCAGGAGGGTTTTTATGCCGATTTAGTAATTTTCGATATTAAAAGTCCATGGAAAGTTTCAAACTATAATCTTTTGTACAAGTGTAATTGGTCACCATTTGAAAATAAGACTTTTAAGTCTAGAATATTACACACTTTAGTTAACGGAAATTTGGTTTTTTCAAACGGAAAAGTAATTGAATCTGGCATGGGTATGAAAATTAATTTTGATAGATGAAAAAACTAATTTATATATTCTTAATTTTCTATTCATGTGGCTCTTTAAACGAGGAAAATATAAAACCCAACAATTTAATTCCTGAAGATAAAATGATTGACATATTGTATGATATGTCACTAATCAGTGTCTCAAAGGGAATTAATAAAAGAATCTTAGAAAATAATGGGTTGAAGCCAAAAAAATACATCCTAAAAAAATATAATATTGATAGCCTTCAGTTTGTTGATAGTAATGAATATTACTCGAAAGATCTAGAAATTTACTTGTCAATTTACGAAGAGGTATTAAACAAGCTTCAGTTAAATAGAGAAATAATAATCGATAGTATTGAAAATTACAAAAAAGATAGAGCTAAAAGAAGTCAAGAGATTACTCTTGAGCCACCAAAAAATAATAAATTGACAAAACCAAAGTCGAGCAGTACTTTAAATTCTAATATTTTAGAAAATTAGATTATCTTTCAGCAAGTTTAACATAATTCAAAATGACGGATTTTATTGATGAACTAAAATGGCGAGGTTTAATTCATGACTCAACACCTGGATTACAAGAATATTTAAAAGATGCCCAAAGAACTGCATATATCGGATTTGATCCAACTTCTGACTCTTTGCATATTGGTAGTTTGGTACCAATTATGTTGTTGGCACATTTTCAAAAAAGTGGACATCAACCCATAGCTTTGGTTGGTGGAGCAACTGGTATGATTGGTGACCCGTCTGGAAAATCATCGGAGAGAAATCTACTGGATGAGGCAACACTTAAAAAAAATGAAAATTGTATAAAGAAACAACTTTCTCAGTTTTTATCTTTTGATGACAAATTATCCATCCACGCTCTAATTAAAAATAATTATGACTGGATGAAAGACTTCTCTTTTTTAGATTTTATTAGGGATATTGGAAAGCATATTACCATAAACTATATGAAGTCTAAAGATTCGGTAAAAAATAGAATTGATTCTGATTCTGGAACCGGAATGAGTTTTACTGAATTTACTTATCAACTTGTTCAGGGTTATGATTTTTTATTTCTAAATAGAGAGTATAATTGTTCAATTCAAATGGGTGGAAGTGATCAATGGGGAAATATAACTACCGGAATGGAATTAATTAGAAGAATTGATAATTCAAAGGGTTATGCATTAACATGTCCATTGATTACAAAATCAGATGGTTCTAAATTTGGAAAATCTGAGGGGGGAAATATATGGCTTGATCCTAAAAAAACCTCTGTCTATAAATTTTATCAATATTGGTTAAATACTTCTGATGAAGATGCAAAAAATTATATTAAGATTTTCACTTTTCTTGATCATAATAAAATTGAAGAATTAATCAGTGAACATAATGCTGAACCTCATCTTAGAGTTCTTCAAAAAACTTTAGCTTCTGAGGTAACCCGAATGGTACATAGTCAAGTTGAACTTGACAATGCTGAAAAAGCATCAAGAGTTCTTTTTAGTAAAAATTTTCTTTCTGAAATAAATGATGTTGAAGAAAGTATCTTCTTAGATATTTTTGAAGGAGTTACAACGGCTGAGATTAGCCTAAACGAAATAAAAAGCGGAGTTGAAATTACTAAACTACTTCACGAAAAGACAGGATTTTTGAGTTCTAATTCAGATGCGAAAAGGGCTCTAGGTGAGAATTCAATTGCTGTAAATAAAAATAAAGTGGATAAAGATTATGTGGTTGGCGAAAAAGATTTAATTAAGAATAAATATATAGTTTTGAATAGAGGTAAGAAAAAAACTTTTCTTATAAGAGCTATTGATTAGATCAATAAATTACAACCTCTCATATCAGAATTGTCAATCCTTCCTATTACCTCAAACTCATTTTCATTAATAAACTTACCCATATCGTCTGTGGCTACGAAACTACACGAATTATAATTAGCGAGATCAATTATATTAATTGCCCCTGATTTTTTATTAAAATCTAAGTTTTGAGCATCATTTATATCTCTGATAAAAGCTTTCATCCATAATGGTGTTTTAAAAATGCCATCACCTTTTGAATAAGCTTGAGAAAGTAATTCGGTCATTCCATATTCACTATGTATATTATTGACTCCAAAACCTAATTTCAATTTTTCATGTAATTCTTTTCTCACCATTTCTTTTCTTCTCCCTTTCATACCTCCGGTCTCAATTATAATCGTATTATTTAATTGAAATTTATTGAAATCAATTAAGTCAAGCAACGCATAAGGAACCCCAATCAAAATGGTTTTTCTTTCAATTTTTAAGTCTAGTTCTATTAGTTTTTTTGAAAGTTTAGAATAATCATTAAGATAAAAGCCACTTTCGTTTGAATTTGTCAATTTTATTAATTTTTCAACCATATACATCAATGATGAATGTTTATTTTCATAATAGTTAGGCAGAAGGGCTATGATTGTATATTGATTTATATCACCATAATTAAGTCTAAAATTATTTAAAAAAGATTGCTGATAAAGTTTAAGATCAGAGATGAAATGTTTACTTCTTGATTTTGTTGTGGTTCCACTACTGTAGAATACTTTTTCAAATTTATCAACCGATAATATTTTTTTTGTTTTAAAAAACGAAATTGGTAAAAAAGGAATTTTATTTATTTCATTTACATTTTTAGGATTCTTACAAATCATATTGCAATAATTTTGGTATACTTTGTTATTCTCATATTGAAAATGATATATATCTAAGCATTGACTTTTAAAATCAGAGTGATTTTGAATATCAAATATTTTTTCAAAATTATGCATAGATTAAAAATATATTATTAAAACGTTAAGTCTAGATTATATCTTTTTTTTTTTTTTAATTTTAATAAAATTAAATCCGTGTTTTGGGCTCAGAAAATTTTAAAATTCTATTAGTTGATGATGAGCCTGATATTCTTGAAATTATTTCTTACACATTAAAAAGTGACGGTTATCTTGTATACACTGCTGAAAATGGAGCTAAAGCCATTAAACTAGCAAAAAAAATTAAGCCTCATTTGGTAATACTAGACGTTATGATGCCTGAAATGGATGGTATTGAAGCTTGTGAAGTTATTAGGAGCAATTCTGAAATAGGAAATACTTTAATTGCATTTCTTTCAGCTAGGGGCGAAGACTACAGTCAGGTAGCTGGTTTTAATGCTGGAGCTGATGATTACATAACAAAACCTATTAAACCAAAGCTTTTAAAGAGCAAAATCAAATCTCTTTTAAGAAGGATTTCTCAGTCTAATGTTGAAGTGATTGAAATTGGTTCTTTAGTTATTGATCGTTCTGGTTATAAAGTTACTCTTAAAGGAAAAGATATTTCTTTGCCTAGAAAAGAATTTGAATTATTATTTTTGTTAGGCTCAAAGCCTGGTAAAGTTTTTAAAAGAGAATTTATTTTAGAGTCAGTTTGGGGTAAGGATGTTGTAGTTGGTGATAGAACTATTGATGTCCATATCAGAAAATTGAGAGAAAAAATTGGGCATTCATACTTTAAAACTATTAAGGGAGTTGGGTATAAATTTCAAAATTAATGCCTTCAAATAACAACTTTAATCCCTTTAAATTTTCTTTCTTATCATCATTATATATAGCTTTAGGGACATATTTTGTAATAAATTATAATGATTTATCTATTTCTATTGAATCGGCCTTAATTTCATTTATAATTTTTGGCTTAAGTTTTCTCATACTTCAATTGAGGGTAAGAAAGTTGTTTTTTGAAAGAATTAGACAAATTTATGAGGATTTAGAATTAGAAACTGAATCCTTAATTAAAACCTCGCCTATTGACTCAGATGTGAATTCCTTTTCAAAGGATTTAGAAGAATTTGTAAAATTAAAAAGAACCGAGATCGAAACATTAAAAAAAGAAGGTATTTACAGGAAAGAGTTTGTGGGGAATGTAGCACATGAACTTAAAACTCCACTCTTTTCGGTTCAAGGATACATATCCAATTTATTGGATGGCGCCATGGATGACAAAGAATTACTTAAAAAATATTTAAAAAGGGCTGAAAAAAGTGTTGACCGATTGACATTCATAATTAAAGATTTAGACCTGATAACTCAGTTAGAATCTGCAACACTAAAACTAGAAGTTACATCATTTAATATATTTAAATTAACGGAAGAGATAATCGAGGATTTACAAATTAGCGCCTCTAAAAGAAATATTAAAATCATTTTTAATAAAAATTATGATAGGCAAATTTTAGTAGAGGCTGATAAAAATAGGATTGAACAGGTAATAACTAATCTTTTAATAAACTCGATAAATTACGGTTCAGAAAAAGGAACTACAGAGATAAGTTTTGAGTCAAACGCGGAAAAAATTATTGTTAAAGTTAATGATAATGGTGAAGGGATTAGTGAAGAAAATATGCCTAGACTTTTTCAAAGATTCTTTAGGGTGGATGTAAGTAGAAGTAGAAGCCAAGGTGGATCGGGGCTAGGTTTAGCTATAGTTAAGCATATCATCGATGCCCATAATGAAAATATTTATGTCCAATCTACTCTAGGTGTTGGAAGTGAATTTTCCTTTTCCTTAAAAAAATCAAAAGTTCTCTAAATCTTTTCTTTTGGGTAGTAAAAATAAATTAAAAAGGTTTTCAGAAAATTTAACATTCAAAAATGTTATTCAACCTGACAGAGATAAAATTGTTAATGACGATTTCAAATTTAAGAGTAATTGGAATAAACTTGTATTTAAGAATAATAATCCTATCGTAGTTGAATTAGGATGTGGCAAAGGTGAATACTCAGTAGCCTTAGCCAAATTAAACCCTGAGATAAATTACATCGGAATAGACATTAAAGGTGCACGTTTTTGGAAAGGAGCAAAAGATGCAATTAAAAATAAGTTAGATAATGTAATTTTTTTAAGGACTCAAATTGAATTAATTGAAAATATATTTGATAAAAATGAAGTCTCGGAAATTTGGATAACTTTTCCAGACCCTCAAATTAAGATGAAAAGGGAAAAACACAGGCTTGTTAACTTAAAATTTATTAAAATTTACAGAAATATATTGCGTGATGGTGGAGTGGTTAACCTTAAAACCGATAGTGAATTTTTACACGGCTACATGCTGGGATTAATTAGCGGAAATGACTTTCTTGAGCTAACTTATTCCAATAACGATATATATAATCAATCTGGATCTCCGACATATGTCACTGAAATTAAGACTTTTTATGAGCTAAAATTCTTGGATGAAAATAAGGCGATAACGTTTATAAGCTTTAGAATTAATTAAATTTATGAATTCCAAAGATTTTTTTCAAAAAGTTTATAAAGTTGTAAAAATGATTCCGTCTGGAAGGGTTAGCACTTATGGTCTAATAGCTAAATATTTAGGCTCGGAAAAAAGCTCAAGAGTAGTCGGATATGCTATGAATGCTTCTCATCAAAATTCTGATATTCCTGCTCACAGAGTAGTAAACAGAGTAGGTTTGTTAACGGGCAAACATCATTTTTCTGGAACAACCTTGATGCAAAATCTTCTTGAAAGTGAGGGGATCAAAATACAAAATGATAGGGTGCTAAATTTTAAAAAAGTTGTTTGGGATCCATCCAAAGAATTAGATTAATTTTGTGTAATTTTTTTTAATTCAGCGTATATTTGTAAAAAGTTTTGGGTGTGGAATTATCTAAGAAAAATTTACTTTCATTAATTGAAAAAAATCAGATAAATGATTGTAAAATCATAAATCTAAATATTTTTGGCAATGAGCTCCTGATTGATATTTCAACATCTAATCCTACTCTTCAATCAAAAAAAAATATTGAGAATTCTATTAAAAAAATTATTTCAGAAAATATTCAGGAAAAATTAGAATTAAAAATAAATTTTAAGATTGAAAAAAGAGAAAATACTCAAAATCAAATCAAGGGAAATCCGATAGAAGGAATTAAAAATGTAATTGCAATTGCTTCAGGAAAGGGTGGTGTTGGAAAATCAACTATTACATCAAACATTGCTATTACATTGGCTAAAATGGGTTTTAATGTTGGTATATTAGATGCAGATATATATGGTCCATCTATTCCTATAATGTTTGATATAGCTGATGCAAGACCTCTAAGTGTAAATATTGAGGGGAAGAGCAAGATGAAACCTGTCGAAAGTTATGGGGTAAAGATATTATCCATTGGATTTTTTACAAAACCCGACCAGGCTGTAATTTGGAGAGGACCTATGGCATCTAAGGCTTTAAATCAAATGATATTTGATGCCACGTGGGGAGAACTAGATTTCCTTTTAGTTGATTTACCACCAGGAACAGGTGATATACATCTAAGTATTCTGCAGGCGTTACCGGTAACCGGTAGTGTGATAGTAAGTACTCCACAAAATATTGCGCTTGCTGATGCCAGAAAAGGAATTGCTATGTTTAATCAGAAGAGCATTAATGTTCCAGTTTTGGGTATTGTTGAAAATATGGCATATTTCACTCCTAACGAATTACCTGAAAATAAATATTACATTTTTGGAAAAGATGGAGCAAAAAACCTTTCAGAGGATATGAATGTTAAATTTCTTGGAGAAGTACCCTTGCTACAAAGTGTCAGAGAAGCATCAGACTTTGGTCATCCAGCATCTTTACATGAAAATTCAAAAATTTCATTAACTTTCGAAAAGATTTCAAAAAATTTAGTTTCCGAGTTGGTAAAAAGGAACAAAGATTTACCTCCGTCTGAAATATTAAAAATTACAACAATGGCAGGTTGTTCTGCTGTAAATAAATAAAATGAAAAAATCGTTATTAAACAATATTGAAAATGCATTGGAGGAAATAAGACCCTTTCTCAAAAATGATGGTGGTGATATTTCATTAGTCGGTATTGAAAAAGATACAGTTAAAGTAAAGTTTGAGGGCGCCTGCTCTACATGTACTGTCAATCAAATGACTTTGAAATCCGGGGTTGAGATGATTATAAAAAAGCACGTACCTGAAATTCAGAAAGTTGTAAGTGTAGAAGAAATCTAAAATGATTAAATCCGATATTTTAATTATTGGCGCGGGCCCCGTTGGATTATTTGCGGTCTTTGAAGCGGGTTTGCTAAAAATGAAATGTCACTTAATTGATATTTTGCCGAAACCTGGTGGCCAATGCATTGAATTATATCCGAAAAAACCAATTTATGATATTCCTGGTTATCCGGAAATATTAGCTGGAAATTTAATTGATAATTTATTAAAACAATGTAGTCAATTTGAACCAGGATTTACTCTTGGAGAAAAAGCTGATAAACTTGAAAAACAAAACGACGGTTCTTTTATTGTAATTACCAACAAAGGTACTAAGCATCATGCATCAGTAGTGGTTATTGCCGGGGGGTTGGGTGGATTTCAGCCAAGAAAACCAAATTTTGATGGTATTGAATATTTTGAAGAAAAGGGAGTTTCTTACTTTATCAAAGAACCGAAAATTTTTAAGGACAAGAATGTGATAATTTCAGGAGGAGGTGATTCTGCTTTAGATTGGACAATTGAACTTTCAAAAATTGCTAAAAAAGTAACTTTGGTACACAGAAGAAATGAATTTAGAGGTGCTATTGATTCTGTGGATAAGGTTCAAAAATTAAAAGATCAAAATAAAATTGATCTTATCACTCCAGCTGAAGTATTTAAGCTGGAAGGTAGAGATAAGTTAGAAAAGGTTTTGGTAAAAAAAGAAAATGAAGAAATTGAATTAAGTGCTGACTTTTTCATTCCGCTTTTTGGATTAACACCCAAACTAGGATCTATTTCAGATTGGGGCTTAGAAATTGAAAAAAACTCCATTAAAGTAAATAATTCACTTGACTATCAAACCAATATACCAGGCATATTTGCAATCGGAGATATTAACACCTACCCTGGAAAATTAAATCTAATATTATGTGGATTTCATGAGGCTGCGTTAATGTGTCAAGCTGCCTTTAAAATAATTAATCCTGATAAGAAATTTATTCTAAAATATACTACCGTTTCTGGTGTTGCGGGTTTTGATGGAAGCCTGAAAAAAGCTGAAGCATCAGTTGTAAAATCTATCAAATAGTTTACTGAGAAACATTAAACTTTACTTTCTTGAAAAGTATAATTTGCTCTTCATTTATTAAAACTTAATGAGTGTGTCTCATTTTTTTTTGCCCTTTCACTTGAATAAGATTTATCCTGAATTTGTTCATTGATTGCATCCCATAATAATATTCTTTTCTCTAAAGCCTGAATGGATATACTTTCAATTTCATTCCATTTTTTTGGGTCATTTTCTGCTAACATTGAAACCATTTCAAGCGCCATTGGTCCGTGCTCATCTTCATCCAATTCAATATGTCTTTCAAAATAATATATCAATTTTGATATATCTTTATCTGTGATATTTTTTTCAAATTCTCTAAGAATCTCATTAAACATATTGGGAATTAAATTTTCTCTTCCGAAAGTAAAGATTGCAGCTATTTTGTGAGGCTTTCCCTCCTTAATTATCGAAAAAGTAAATTTTAAAAATTCTTTAATATTTTCATGAATTTGAAGTTCGTCTATAGAGCTAAATATATTTTCTGAAGATGCAATTTTTTCAATTGTTCTGATAGGAAATTCAATTTGAGCACCAATATCAACCATAGCATCCAAATATAATTCATAGTGACTTTTTCTTTCTCCTGCTTGGTTTATATCTGTTTCCTCAGCTAGTACAATTTCATTAATTAAGTATGCTGTTTGAGAATTACTATTTGGAACCCATGGTGTTTTAGTACATGTCAATTTGATTTGTAATGCTTTTAGTAGGGACATGAAATCCCATACTGCATAAACATGATTTTCTGTAAAAACCTGTAGGTCCTTAATAGTTTCAATGTTGCTATACAGCTTGTGCTTTAATAGCTTTTCTCTTTGATCATTTATTTTATCTTGTATGTAATCTATATTCACTTTTATTTATTTAAATGCATTTAAACCTGTTATATCTAGACCTGTTATTAACAAATGAATATCATGTGTTCCTTCATATGTAATCACACTTTCTAAATTCATCATGTGCCTCATAATTGAATAATCACCCGTGATACCCATTCCACCCAAAATTTGTCTGGCTTCTCTTGCAATTTTTATTGCCATCTCAACATTGTTTCTTTTTGCCATAGATATTTGTGCAGATGTAGCTTTTTCTTCATTTTTTAATGTGCCTAATCTCCATGCTAAAAGTTGAGCTTTTGTTATTTCAGTAATCATTTCAGCTAGCTTTTTCTGCTGTAATTGGAATCCACCAATAGGTTTGCCAAATTGACTTCTTTCTTTACTATACCTCAAAGCCGTATCATAACAATCCATAGCAGCTCCAATTGCTCCCCACGCAATACCATATCTAGCAGAATCAAGACATCCGAGCGGGGCACCTAGCCCCGACTTATTAGGAAGTAAGTTATCTTTGGGTACCTTCACATCATTAAAAATTAACTCCCCAGTTGAACTTGCTCTTAAAGACCATTTATTATGTGTTTCTGGTGTAGAAAACCCGTCCATTCCTCTTTCAACAATTAATCCATGAATACGTCCTTCTTCATTTTTTGCCCACACAATAGCGATGTCAGCAAAAGGGGAATTTGATATCCATAGTTTTGCTCCATTTAAAAGATAATGGTCACCCATGTCTTTGAAATTAGTTGTCATTCCACCCGGGTTTGAACCATGATCAGGCTCAGTTAAACCAAAACAACCCATAAGTTCACCTGTTGCCAGTTTTGGAAGAAATCTATTTCTCTGCTCATCATTTCCATACTTCCATATTGGGTACATAACAAGTGATGACTGAACAGAAGCTGTAGATCTCATCCCCGAATCCCCTCTTTCTATCTCCTGCATTATAAGACCATAAGAAATTTGATCCAGGCCGGGTCCACCATATTCTTCTGGAATATATGGGCCGTAAGCACCAATATCAGCCAACTCTTTAATTAAATGCTTTGGAAATTTTGCATTTTGTGCATACTCTTCAATAATTGGAGAAACAGATTTTTTAACCCATTCTCTAGCTGAGTCTCTTATTAATTTATGTTCGTCAGTAAGAAGTTCATCAAGGTTATAATAATCTGGTGCTTCAAACAAGTCAGGTTTCATAATTAAATTTTTTACAAATTTAAATAATGGTTATCTAAGTTTAAATTATTTTGAGCTTTATTTATCATTAAAAAATTTTGAAACCAGCGAATGAAAATGATGAACTCCTTTTTCTTTTGTAGGAGAAAATCTACCAGTACTGTAAAACGAAGAATTTATTCCTTTCTGAACACTTTGTACAATTTCTTCGTCTTCCATTTCAACTTTATCTAGATCTCCACCTGCACCCAAGTTTAGTTTTGATTTATCAAAAACATAAGATCGAAATAATATTTTTGTTTTAGATATTCCCACAGGACAAACTAAATTAATAGAAATACCCCATGGATAAAAGTTTAGCATCAGATTTGGAAACAGCCAATAATAATAGGCAGCTATATTTTTACCAAAATCCTTGTGTTCTTTTGGAATTTCAAAGCACTCATCTTTGTTCTTTGCATAACCTATTTGAAGATTAAAATATTCATAAATTTCTGTGTCGTAATTATTGTAATCAAGAACTTCATTTAAATCCTTATGAACAAATGGAACATGAAAACCCTCTAAGTAGTTGTCACAATATAAAGCCCAATTAGCATTGATCAAATAATCTTTTGAAAGCTTTTTGTCTAATTTTAGATTTTGAAGTGGAAGAAAAGAAATTCTTTCATTTATTTTTTCAAAAACTTTTTCAATACTAAAGCAGGGATTTAAACCAACAAAAATTAAATTATTCCAAATAAACAAAGGAAAATCATGAAGATTATCTGATTTTCTGGGAAAATTAATAGTCTCTTTAAATTCAGGCATAAATTCAAATTTACCTTCATCATCAAACCTTCTCCCATGATAATTGCAAATTATTTTTTTTGACTTACATTTTTCATGGACTAAAATATTTCCACGATGAGTACAAACATTAGAAAAACATTTGATTTTATTTTTATCAGAACTTGATATTATCACAGGTTCGTTGAGAAACTTTGGTAAAATGTCAACGGGTATTTTAATATTTCCTTCTTTGCAGGAAGAGTTATCCCCAATCCAGTGCCAACATTTTAGAAAAATTTTTTTCTTAGATGATTCAAAGATATTTTTATCCTTGTAGAATTTAGCAGGCAAAGTTTCAGCTAATTTAATATCCTTACCAACATTAATTTTTTCACCCATAATTTCACATATATATTTTTAATAATCCCTCAGGGATTTTCAAATTTATAATTTTATTTTTCCTATCTAAATCTATAATAAAATCATCATTAATTGGAATTAAAATCTCCTTTCCATTACTTTTTATTACGAATAAATGCTGTGGTGTTTGATCATTTATGTACGCAACTTCCCCAACTTCTCCTTGAACAATGTCAAACACCTTAAATCCTATTACTTCATGAAAATAAAATTTTTTACCCTCCATTTTAGGTAGTTCATCAATGGGTAAGAAAATTTCATAATTAACCAGCTCCATTGCTTCGCTCTCATTTTTTACATCTTCAAGTTTGGCCCTTACGCTATTATTTTTATATTTTGAAATTTTTGAAATAAAGTAGGGCAAATAGCTATTATTTATTCTAATGAAAATTTTTTTTAAACCATAATAATGAGACGGAGTATCTGTATCTAGAAAAATGATTAGCTCACCCTTGAAGCTGAATTTCCTTGTTATTTTACCTAAATAGTAATAATTATTTTCATTCATAGAATAGTGTTCGCACTCTATAAATTTAAAAA
>CACLAD010000009.1 GCA_902604715.1 uncultured Bacteroidota bacterium | reverse complement strand
TTGGAGATATGAGTTTGTCTGCCCAAGCAAAAGTATTAAGGGTTCTTCAAGATAACTGTATTCAAAAAGTAGGGGGAGGAAAAGACATCAAAATTGATGTTAGAGTCATAGCTGCAACTAATAAAGATTTAAAAAAGGAAATTGAGAACGGAAAGTTTAGAGAAGACTTATACCATAGACTAGCAGTTATAATAATCGATGTTCCACCTCTAAACTCAAGAAAAGATGATATTCCCCTTTTGATTGATCACTTTGCAAAAAATATTGCTGATTCTCAAGGAAATAAGGTTAAAAAGTTTTCCGACAAAGCAATCGATTTAATGAAAAAATACGATTGGTCAGGAAATATTAGGGAACTACGAAATGTAATTGAAAGATTAATTATTCTAGGGGATAAAGAGATTTCTGCAAAAAATGTAAAAGATTTTATAAAAATTTAGATGAGGTATATATTTATTTTTTTGATATCAGCTTTCACTTTTGCTCAAACTGATGAGAAAGTTTTCAGAGATATTTATTCCAATTCTTTGACTCAGGGTAAAAGTTATGAATGGTTAGATTACCTTTCTAATCAAATTGGAGGCAGATTATCAGGCTCATTAAATGCGGAAAGAGCAGTTAATTGGACAAAGTCGGAATTAGAGCTTTTAGGTCTAGATAAGGTTTGGCTCCAACCTGTTATGGTGCCAAAATGGGTTAGAGGTGCTCCTGAATTTGCTTATATAGAAACATCTCCAGGTAAGACAACTAATGTGAATATATGTGCTCTTGGAGGGTCAATTTCAACACCTGTTACTGGGCTTAAGGCAAAACTAGTGGAGGTAAAAAGTTTCGAAGAGCTTGAAAGTTTAGGAAGAGGTAAAATACAGGGAAAAATTGTTTTTTATAATAGACCAATGGATGCTACTATTATCGATACCTTCAAGGCCTACGGAGGGTGTGTCAATCAGCGATATGAAGGAGCAGTAAATGCAATAGAGTATGGTGCAGCTGGGGTTATAGTCAGGTCTATGAACTTAAAAATTGATGATCTACCACACACTGGAAGTATGACATATGGTGAAATCCCTGTTAAGGATAGAATTCCTTCCGCTGCCATTAGTACTCAACATGCTGATTTGCTAAGTTCTATGTTAAAAATGGACAACGATATACAATTCTATTTTAAACAAAACTGTAAACAGCTGGACGATGTTCTTTCACATAATGTTATAGGTGAAATAACTGGATCTGAATTTCCAGATGAATATATTGTGGTTGGTGGCCACCTTGACTCGTGGGATATTGGAGATGGCTCACATGATGACGGAGCAGGATGCGTTCAATCTATGGATGTATTAAGATTATTAAAAGTTTCAGGTGTTACTCCCAAGAGAAGTATCAGGGTAGTTTTATTTATGAATGAAGAAAATGGTTTAAGAGGTGGAAAAAAATATGCAGAGGAAGCTTTTAGAAAAGGTGAGGAACATATTTTCGCTTTGGAAAGTGATGCAGGTGCATTTACCCCAAGAGGCTTCTATTTTGATACTGATGAAAGCAACTTTACTCAGATATTAAGCTGGAAAGAGCTCTTTAAACCTTATTTAATTCATTTTTTTGAATTAGGTGGTAGTGGTGCTGATATAGGTCCTCTAAAGACATCTTACAATGTTCTCAGTGGGTTGAAACCAGATTCACAAAGATATTTTGATCATCATCATTCTGCTAATGATGTTTTTGAAACCATTCACAAAAGAGAACTTGAACTAGGAGCTGCGACTATGACAGCTTTAGTTTATCTAATTGATAAATACGGAATTGTTAACAAGGTTAAGCTCTAAGACTTAAAAGAGTTAATTGTTTCTCTAATCGAAATTAATCTGCTTAATATTTTCTCTAGACTTTTAATTGGCAGCATATTCTTACCGTCACTTAGTGCATTTTCTGGGTCAAAATGAGTTTCAATAAATAATCCATCAACTTCATTAACAATACCTGCACGTGCAATAGTTTCAATCATATCCGGTAATCCACCTGTGACCCCTGAGGTTTGATTAGGTTTTTGCAATGAATGTGTAACATCTAATATTGTAGTTGCATATGATTTCATTGTAGGTATTCCTCTAAAGTCAACAACCAAATCTTGGTAGCCAAACATAGTCCCCCTTTCGGTAATCATAACATTTTGGTTTCCAGAGTTGAAAATTTTATCCACTGCAAATTGCATACTCTCAGGACTCATAAATTGCCCTTTTTTAAGATTTATGACTTTATTGGTTTTCGCCGCAGCTACCAATAAATCTGTTTGCCTAACTAAAAATGCGGGAATTTGAAGTATATCGACGTATTCAGCTGCAATCTGTGCATCATTTTCATTATGAATGTCAGTGATAACGGGTACGTTAAAATGATCTTTAATCTTTTTTAGTATACTTAATGCTTTTTTATCTCCAATTCCGCTGAAACTATCAATTCTACTTCTGTTAGCTTTTTTATAGCTTCCCTTGAAAACATATGGAACTTTTAATTTATCGCATATTTTTACACAACTTTCAGCAATTTTTAACGCCATCTCTTCACCCTCAATTGCACATGGTCCCGCAATCAAAAAGAAATTCTCGGATTCTAAATATTTTAAATTATGTATAACTTTTAAATCCATAATTAGATTTTTACAAATTTATCATTAAATATCTTAATGTAATGGTATGTTTTTAGTTAATAATTTCTAAAAATATATTTAGCCTTTTTCCAAAAAAGGTCAAATTTCCCCAATTTTAACCTTAATTTCAGATTTTTCCAACATTTAAAGAAAAACATCAGATTTACAATTTTTATTGATTTTTTCCCTGTTAAATCGTCAATAATCAAGTGTAAACATTGAAAAGTTCTCAATTTTTTAAGATTTTTTTAACAATTTGGCATATATTTTGTTTAGTTTTGGTGTATAACAAATTAAACACTATATAATTATGGAAATGTTAAATTTTATTTTAGCCGGAACAATTGAACCTGGTGATTTCACCGGATTCACGTTCTTTATCGGCTCTGTTTCTATGTTAGCAGCAACTGTGTGGTTTTTGATGCAACACGGTCAAGTTGACAAGAAATTTAAAGATTCAATGCTTGTTGCAGCACTTATTACAGGAATTGCAGCTGTGCATTATTTTTACATGAGAGAGCAATGGGTAGCTGGTTTAGGTTCCCCAACTGAGTTAAGGTACATAGACTGGATTCTAACTGTACCATTAATGGTAGTTGAGTTTGCTCTTTTAACAGGTGTAGGAATGAGAAAATTATTCTGGTTATCTGTTGTGATGTTAGTTACCGGTTACTTCGGTGAGTCAGGAGTGACAGGAGTATTAGATGCTCAATGGTGGGGTGCTATTTCTGGTGCTGCTTACTTTTTAATGGCTTATGAAGTTGGATGTTTATCAATCTTCGGAGGTCCTTCAGGTGCAGTTGGTAATGCCCTAACTAGTGGTTCTGGAAAAATCCCAGAAGCTGGTAGAATGTTACAATGGTTTGTACTTGTTGGTTGGGCTATTTATCCACTTGGATATATGGCAGGTACCGACGGATGGTATAACTTTGTAGCTATTGATGAAGGAGCAATGAATATCATTTACAACGTAGGTGACGCTATTAACAAAATTGGTTTCGGTATGGCCGTATGGTATGCTGCTAAATAATTTTGTTTAGTAATTAACTAATAAGAAAAGGTGAGGTTTATTCCTCACCTTTTTTTTTATATTTATTTAAAATAAACTAACTAATGGATATTATAGTTAAATCAAAACTTCTAGGACTGGTTCTTGCATTTTCAATCATATTTTTTGGACTTGAGAGCTCTTATTCAATATTATTATTTCTTATTATTATGCTTTCTATTGGTATTCCCCACGGATCTGTAGATCATATTATTGCATTTATTAACCCTAAGGCCAGAAAGTTTGAAAGTAAACTGACATTTTATGTAGTATACTTATCCCTAATTGTTTTTAATATTATACTCTGGATAATATCCCCTTTTTTAGGCCTTATGGTTTTCTTAATCATTTCATGTTATCATTTTGGTGAAACTCAAGTTATAGGCTACAACCCAACTGATAATAAAATTTTAAATTTTGTAATTGGTGCAAATATTTTGTTATCCTTGTTTTTGAACAATATTATAGAATTACAAGAGATATTATATATTCTACCACAATTCGCAAGCTTAGATCTTACTGGATTTGATAATGTTTTCTTTCTGTTGATTTCTATTGCTATTTTAATGCTATCAATAATAAATTTTGAAATAAAAAGAAAAGTTCCTCTATATGCAGAAATTACAATTCTTTATATGGTGTTTTTTCATACAGATTTATTAACGTCTTTTGCATTATATTTTGGTTTTTGTCATTCATTGCCAATGTTAATGTTAGAGTTCAAGGAATTTAAAACGGATAGCTTTATGAAATTTTACCTAAAAACCTTGCCGTTCACAATACTTTCAATAATTTTTGGTTTCTTATTATATCAATTTAATAATGACTTACTTACAAGTGATAATTTAATATTGTTTGTTTTTATCATTATTTCAAGCTTGACCCTTCCTCATGTCTTTATCATGAAGGATTTTGTTAAGGATAAATAAATTTATAATTAATGTTTTCCATAAAAACTTACAACAATAGCTATAAAGTTGACTGGAATAATTTTGTTGATATTTCTAAAAACTCAACTTTTTTATTTAAAAGAGAATTTATGGATTATCATGCAGAAAAGTTTGAAGATTTTTCTTTGCTAATATTTTATAATTCTGAACTAATTGCATTATTCCCTTGTAATATTCGGGAGGGTGAGGTTTATTCTCATGAGGGGCTTAGCTATGGAGGGATTATAGTTAAGAGCGATATTAAATTTTTGAAATACCTAGAATTATTTACTTACATGCTCAAGTACTTTGACGAAAAGTCAATAAATAAGCTTTACATCAAACAAATCCCTTCCATTTATAATTCCAATTTTAACGGAGAACTTGATTATTTGTCATTTGTTACTGGAGCAAAAATATACAGGAGAGATATTATTTCTGTTATTGAAATGAAAAATGAAAACAAAATTTCAAAAGATAGAATTCAAGGATATAAAAGGGGTAAAAAAAATAAATTAGAGATAAAACAAACTGATGATTTTGATGAGTTTTGGAATTCTATATTAATACCAACACTATTGAATAGACACGACGTAAATCCAGTTCATAGTTTAGAGGATATGAATAAACTTAAAAGTTTCTTTATTGATAATATTAAACAATTTAATGTTTATCACAAGGGGCAAATAGTTGCTGGAACCACAATTTTTTTGACAAAAAATGTTGCTCATGTACAGTACATTGGTTCAAACTCAGAAAAAAATTCTCTTGGTTCCCTTGATTTTCTATTTTACAATTTGATAACTGAACATCTATCCAGCTTTAAGTACTTTGATTTTGGTAATTCTCATGAACAGAATGGTCTGAAAGTAAATAATGGATTGAATTATTGGAAAGAAGGATATGGTGCACGTTCACTAACACATGATTTTTATGAAATTACTACTTCAAATTTTAATAAATTAAACAATCTAATTATCTAAGAAAAAATTGTTGAGGGTCAAGAATTTTAATCTTTATTCATCCAAAGAAGCTTCCTAAAGTGTAGATTTAATAAACTAAAATGGATTATGTACGTTATAAAATAGGAAATTGAAACGCCCACAAAGCCATATTTACCAATAAATAAATATGTCAATGCCACAAATACAACTGACCATTCAATTTGAAAAATTATAAAACTTTTAGTATCTGATTTAGAGATCATTATATTTCCTAAAACCCAACAGTTTATTTTAATTACATCTCCCAGTAGATGAAAGAAAATTATGGTGTTAATTAATATAAATTCTTCTGTTAATAAAATATCTATGATTAGGTCTTTTGTAATGTAAACACCGGCAGTAATTATTATAATAATTGGGATCACTACTTTCCAAATTTTAAAAACCTCTTTTTTTAATTCATTGTTTTTTAGTTTAGAAAAAGTAGGTATTAAATAAAATTTAAAGGTTGTAATTAAAAATAAAAGATATATTGCTGAGATTCTCCACATCGCTTCCCAAGAACCTGCATAATCAGATCCAAATTCGGCAAATATAAAATCTCTAACTATAAATGTCGAAACTATTAAGCATGTAGGTCCAACTACAGCCATTACAGAAAAACTCGATAATTTCTTCAGATTATCATAAACAAATTGTTTAAAAATCCATCCTATTTCAAATGGTTTGTAAATGAAAAAGAATATGAAATTTATCAAAAGCGAAAATATTTGATTAATTGCAAGTGCATAAAATGCACCAATTATTTCTATTTCTAAAACCAGAATTACAAGAATTATAGCAGAAACTATGTTTGAAAAAATATTAACTAACACATAGAGTTTAATTTTATTAAGACCATTATAAATTGATAAAAAACAAGTGTGTAGAGAAGCTGATATTATCGATAAAATCAAAATTAAAAAGTAAAAGTTTTCACTAAAATTAATTTGAAGAAAATCGGCAATTTGATTTTTAAATACTAAAATTAAAGCCGCAAAAATTAATGCACTTGCAAAGTTAATTTTAAAACTGGTTCCAATAATATTACTAATTTTAGTTTTTTCATTTTCATATTCAGAAACATATTTGACAATGCCATTTTCAATTCCAAATGAACCAATTGTATTTCCTAATCTCAGAAAATCTTTAAGTTGTCCCATCAAAAACATTCCATTGGTACCCAAGTAAACAGCAACAATCTTCGTGGATATTAGTCTTGCTAATAAGCTAATTGCTGTACTTAATCCTGAAAAAAATGAAGTTTTTATAAAATTCATTATTTAATTTTTAAAATCATCCCACTCTGGAAAATCATAATTTAATTTATTTTTTAATGCCATTACATCTTCAAAATACATATCCTTCACAATTTTTCTATACTTGCATGAAACAATTTCTTTCTTTGATTCAATACTAATCCAATTTTTGATTGTAATTTTTATTAGACTTTTAATTTTTATTCTGATGTTTTTTGGCAGAAAAAACTTTCCAATTCTTGTATATTTCATTTTACCAATTGATGATTTTCTCAAAAAATGATATATAGTTGGAAAAATAACTTTATTAGTTTTATTTGATTTAATAAATTTCACACTTTGCATTTTGCTGACTTCTAAAAATTCAAAACAAGAATTTAATATATTTAATCTTTCCGAGACTAATTTTTCAAATGTCACTATTTTTATATTTTCTTTTCCAAAATTTTCAATAAATTTTGAAATCCATTTATTGTATAACCCAAATTGATAATATTGTTTGGGGTAATCCTCATATTCTTTAAAATCTAAATATTTTTCATCTTCAATTATTTTATAAATGCCTCTTTTTTCTTTCCCCAAACCTCTTAACCAATTGCAATGTGATATATATCTATCAATAGGATTTCTTAGAATAAAAATAAATTTTGGCGATTGTTGATAATTATTTTTTACATTTCTAATAAAGCTTTCATAATACATATATGATGTTGTAGATTCTCCTTTAATTTTGACATCTTGTTCAAACAGATTTAAATATCTTGAGATTTCTAAATTTTCAAATTCGTTAAATAATTTATTATTCCAATAAACTGGCTCCTTTTCATTTGACATAGAAATATCTGGGTGCGTTTGTAATAATTCATGTAGACTGGTTGTTCCCGATTTTGCAGCTCCAGGTATAAAAAAATTTGGTTTAAAATGTTGTTTTATTTTTCCCAACTAGCTATGTATTTTGATGCAATAATTTTATAATTATGATGGTCCTCAATAAACTTTCTTGCATTTTTAGAAATATTTTTCAAATGTATCGGATTTTCTATTAGCCAGCATAATTTATCTACAATTTTGGTAGTATCTGGCAAAGCATTAATGGCAAACATATCTTCTTTAATATTGTAGTATTCAGCCCATTCAACCTCTGCACCGGTAAATACAACCTTACCTAAAGCCATGGCCTCAAGGGCATTATAACCTTGATCATAAGCATATACTTGGTCAAGAAGTATATCACAATCTTCAACGTTTTTAATATGTGATGAATAAGGATTATCAACAGTTCTAATAACCTTTATTCTATCGGAATATTTTTTTTCAATGATTGATAGAGATTTTTCAAAAAATTTGTTCCCTTTTTTTATTTTATTTTTAGAATTAATCGCATGCAAAATGTAAATTTTATCTCTTTTTAATGAATCGGATTTTTTTAACTTATCGATATTAACCGGATTAGGTATCATTCCTAAATATTTTTTTGTTCCCTTGTATGGAATATGATAATCTAAATCTGAACTTATAATACCACTTACAATATTTTTTACATATTTACTAAGTCTCGAATAACTAGGGCTCAAATACTTTAAAGTTTGTTTATATTCTTTTTTTTGAGATGAATTTTCAAAATATGGATTTAGTATTGAGTATCTAAATTTTTTTTCATTTGCGTATGCAAGGCTAACATTGTCAACACCACACGCCAATAAAAAAATCCTTTTATTATTCTTAAATAAATTTTTTATTAAAATTTTTTCCATCCATGGAGAAGTTTTAAAAGCTCTTTCGTTAATTAGCTGAACTACATCAAATTTTTTGAGAGATTTGATTCTAAATAATGTTCTTATAAACAGTTCAATTTCATTTAAGCTAATTCCGGTAAGCCCATCTACTATTTTGGCAATTATTTTTAGAAATTTTTTATCAAAAAACGAAGACTTAATAAGAATATCAGCTTCATAATTTTTAAACCCGTCACCATTACTCAATAAAACTACATTGTGTCCGTTATTTACTAAACCTTGCTTCAGAGAATTATGAAGATTACTGTATTCACCAATAAGTAGGATTTTCATTATATTGTCATCACTTGTTTCAAATATATATTTTTAATGCCGATTCCGCTTGACAAAAAACATAATTTAGAGATATTAATTTCTACAACGAAAAAAAACAATTTAGATTTTATAGAAAATATTTTTTTTGAAAACCATCAGCATAGCTTTCCGATTATCATAGTTAATCAAGCAGGAAAAATAAAGAATTCTAATAATAAAAATATTAAGATAATCAATACAGAAACAAAAGGGCTTTCAAAAAGTAGAAACATTGCAATCAAAAATTCTTCAAAAAAATTCTGTTTGTTGGCGGACGATGATATTATTTATAAAAATGGATTTTATAAAACTATTGAACAGTCCTTTGAGGAAAATTTAGATGCAGATATAATAACCTTCATTATGGTTGATGAAAATGGAAAATATTTTAAAAAATATCCAAGTAATATTAAGCATAATTATAAAAGTATTAGACAGGTAAATTCAGTTGTAATTGCATTTAAAAGGGAGTCAATAATAAAAAACAATATACAATTTGATACTTTATTTGGTCTAGGGGCTACTTTTGAGACTGGAGAAGAATATTTATTTTTGAGAAATTGTATTGAAAAGGATTTGACTTTATTATTTTGCCCAAAAATAATTTTAGAACATAAATCTATCTCGTCAGGAAAGTTGGCATTTAAAGACAAAAATATTTTTGCTAGGGCTGCAATTTTTTACAAGTTTTATGGATATTTATCATACCTTAAGCTGATGCATCATATTTATTTGTTAAAGAAAAAAAATATGATCAGCTGGAAACAGGTTTATAGCAAATTCTTGGTGGGATTAGATGGAATTAAAAAATTTAAATCAGTATGAAAACTAAAATTGAAGATGCAGTATTAATTGATATCCCTAAAATAGTAGACCCACAGGGAAGAGGCAAGCTTTCGTTTATCGAAAGAGATGTAATCCCATTTTCGATTAAAAGAGTTTACTATTTATATGATGTTCCAAGTGATTCCTACAGAGGAGGTCATGCCCATAAAAAATTAGTACAATTAATGATTCCCCTTAGTGGAAGTTTTGAAGTTTTATTAGATGATGGAAAAAAAAGAAAAAAAGTTATGTTGAATAAGCCTGATAAAGGCTTATTAATCCCTGAGGGTATTTGGAGAGAAATGGATAACTTTTCGTCAGGTGCAATTTGTATGGTTTTGGCATCCGATAATTTTGATGAGTCTGATTATTTTCGTGATTATGATCAGTTTAAGCAGTTTAAGCATTTTTGATTTTACACAAATAATTTAACCTATATAGATCAAATAAAAATAAATTAGGGTTTTTACTGTGTAAATTTCTGTTAAGTAAATTTTTAAACAAATCAGTTGTTTTAATAAAGATGTTCTTCATTAGTAGATTGTCTAAAATTATATATGCCTTCAATATAGAAATGCTATGTTTTTCAATTATCTTATTATTGTATGAGCTAATAAGATTATCCAGTCCATCATGTGTTTTTTTTATAAAAATTTGATTTTCATCAATATTATCTATTAAAACCGGATTATCAATATGGTTTATATGAACCCCCATTTTTTTAATCAATGAACCAAAAACATAGTCATTTCCATAGGAAATAGTATTAATCGAAGATAAAATATCAATTAACACATTCCTTTTACACATAAAATTACATGATGATATATACTTATAGGGGTTTTTATTTCTAATATCACTCTTGATTTCCTCTCTGAACTTACCAAATTTATATCTTAGACTAAAATTTTCATTCTCGGGTTTTTTGTATATACAACCACCAATAATTAGAGTTCCCCTGTTTAACTGTTCTATATAATTTTTTAAAAAATTATCTTCATTTGGTAAAGTGTCAACATCCAGAAATATCAACCATTCGTATTGAGATTTTTCAGCAAGTAATAATCTGTTATTAATTCTTCCGATATTTTTTTTTGATTCAATAAACTTTGAATTAGTTAGAAGATTGATTTTTTGATTCAAATCATTTTTAGATGAGAATGAACCATCATCAATACAGATAATTTCAAAATCTATTTTTAGCATTAGCGCTTGTTTTTCTAAGACACTAACAAGAGGATAGGCATTATAATCAAAACATGGAATTAAAATAGATATCATTCGTAAACAGTTTCAATATTTAGGTCTTTTTGATGGATTTCGTCAATTTTTCCATCCCTACATCTTAAAATTCTTCCCTTAAATTTATGTAGAAGACTGAAATCATGAGTTGCCATAACTATAGTGTTACCATTTTGATTAATTTCTTCTAAGACATTCATTATTTCAATACTGCTTTTGGGATCTAAATTTCCAGTAGGCTCATCAGCTATAATTATCTCAGGATTGTTTAGTAAAGATCTTGCAATTGCAACTTTTTGTTTTTGACCGCCAGAAAGTTGACTTGGAAACTTGTTTGATAAATCTGAAATATGCACTTTTTGTAAACATGATTCAATCCTGTCTTTTTTTTCATTTTGTTTACTCCACCCAGTTGCATTCAAAACAAATTCTAAATTTTTATATACAGTTCGATCTTTCAAAAGCTGGAAATCTTGAAATATAACTCCAATTTTTCTTCTTAGAAAAGGAATATTCTTTTCACTAATGGTCTTAAGATTTGTGTTTGAAATTTTAGCTTCTCCATCTAAAATTTTGTTTTCAGAGTACATTGATTTCAAAATACTTGATTTTCCTGAGCCGGTCTTTCCTATTAAAAAAATAAATTCCCCTTGGTAAACAATTAATGTCAACCCCAATATTTTTAAATCAGAGTCTAATTTAATTTCCACATCTTTATATTCTAAAATTTTTTTATTCATTAAAATTTCAATTATAAATTAAGTATTTCGTCCTTATTCTCTTATATATTCTCAGTTTTTCTTGCCATGATTCAACAATCTTATCCTCTAATTCACCATTAATAATTTGATTTTGTAAATTTTCAGTTCCTGCAAGTTTAATAAAATAACTATTAAAAAAATCTTCTTTATTCGAGGTGTCATTGTATGCGTCTAAAATAAATGATAAATTTAATTTATTAAGTCTTTCAGAACCTGTTAAAATCTTTCCAAAGCATAGTTTATTTTCGTGTTTTGGATATTTTGATCCGCTATTTTTTACAGGAATAAATTTATATTCATTTTTGTTTTTATCTAAGAAGGGACTGCCATAAATTTGAAACTGTAAGTCTGTTCCTCTTCCGGCACTTACATTTGTTCCTTCAAATAAACAAAGTGATGGATATAAATTTATAGACTTCTTGTTTGGTAAATTTGGGGAAGGGATAATTGGTAAATCATATTCTTCATTTCTATTATAATTTTCGAGTTTTATCAGAATTAAATTTGATTTTAATTTATTTTCTAACCAACCTTCATTATTTATCATTTTTGCGTACTCTCCAATTGTTAACCCATATACAATGGGAACCTCATGCATTCCTACAAAACTTCTATTTTCTAATTCTAAAACCGGACCATCCACGTAATTAGCATTTGGATTTGGCCTATCAAGAATAATTAGGGGAATATTATTTCTTGCTGAAGCTTCCATTACATAGTGTAATGTAGATATGTGAGTATAAAATCTAACACCGACATCCTGAATATCAAAAATTAAAATATCTATATTTTCAAGATCTTTATCATCAATTTCTCCGTATTTTCTATTTTTTCCGTGTAATGAAATAATTTTCAGGCCGGTTTTAATATCAATCTCATCATCAATATAAGCACCGTTTGGCTCAGTACCTCTAAAACCATGCTCAGGAGCAAAAATTTTTCTTACATCTAAATCCAATTTAATTAAAGAGTCAACAAGGTGGGTATGACCTAAATCTTTTTTAAAAATAACTGAAGTGTGGTTAGCAACAATTGCAATTCTCTTGTTTTGCAGTATATTTTCATATTTTGATATTTGGTTAGCACCGACAATAACATTAGATTTATCATCGTTAGTTTTATTGTTGGGATAGACCATTAAAGTAAAACTAAGTACTAAAATTATAAACAGAACTGGATTTTGAATTTTGAACATTTTTTATCAAAAAAAATTTTAAGTGCTAGACCACATAAAAATAGTATTTCAGCTCCAATTATAAAAATAGGAGTAATTGCAATTGCTATTGGAATGATTGTAATGATAATTTCAGTTGGTGTTGGTTATGGAATGCAAAAAGAAATTAAGGATAAAATTTCATCTTTTGAAAGTCACATTACGATTCAAAGTTTCAATAATACAATTAACGAGAATTCTATAAACCCTATTTCTCCAGAATTAAATTTTATAGATGATTTAAAGTCAATTCCAGAGGTTAAAAATATTGAAAGAATTATATCAAAATTTGGAGTTGTTAGAACAGCTCAAGATTTTGACGGATTGTATTTTAAGGGACTTGATAAGAATTATGATTTTAGTAGAATCAAGAAATATATTATTGATGGTAATACTCCATTGTTCTCAGATAATTTTTCAAATGATGTTTTAATTTCGAAAACTCTTGCTGACAAGCTTGATTTGAAAGTGAACGAAAGTTTCCAAATGTTATTTTCAAAGACCGATAATCTAAATCCTTCAATATTAAAATTAGTTGTTGTGGGTATTTACGATTCAGGTTTTGAAGAGTTAGATTCAAAATTTATTTTCGGAGATATTAAACAGATTAGAAGAATTTCAAAATGGAAAAAAAATCAAATTAGTTCCCTCGAAATTCAACTTTATAACCAGAGAGATTTAGAATCGATTAGTGAATTTATATATTTGAATTCGCCTTCAGATTTTGATGTTTTAACTGTAAAAGAAAAATACTATTCAGTTTATGAATGGATAGAGCTTTTCGATAAAAATATTTATGCAATAATATTTATAATGATATTGGTTGCATCTGTGAATATAATTTCAGTTTTATTGGTTTTGATTCTTGAAAGAACAAACATGATTGGGATTTTAAAAGCTTTAGGTGTATCAAATAAATCTCTTCAAAAGTTTTTTATTTATACCTCCTCCTATCTTATATTTATCGGAGTACTTATTGGGAATCTGATTGGATTATTAATTCTTTATATTCAGCATAATTATAAAATTATTTCACTTGATCCAAAAATTTATTATGTTGAAAGTGTTCCTGTATATATTGAGTTTTATCACATAATTGGCCTAAACATAATTGTATTGTTTTTGTGTATTATTTCAATTTTTGCCCCAAGTCTGTTAGTCTCAAAGGTTAATCCTAAAGATTCAATTAAATTTAATTAAATAGTCTTATTATATGGCACATTAAATTATATTTGCAAATCGCAATGGGTTACTTCAATAATTTAACCGAATCAATAGGGAATACACCAATGGTGGTATTAAATAATATCGCCAAGGATTTACCCTGTAAAGTCTGGGCCAAATATGAAACTTTCAATCCCGGAAATTCTGTAAAAGATAGAATTGGATTAAATATGGTCTTACATGCAGAAGAAAAAGGGTTTCTAAAGCCAGGTGGAACAATAATTGAAGGAACCTCAGGAAACACTGGGATGGGATTGGCAATAGCAGCTATAGCGAGAGGATATAAATGTATTTTTGTAACCAGTGACAAACAATCACAAGAAAAGGTCGACATATTAAAAGCTTTTGGAGCTGAGGTTATAGTTTGTCCCACTAACGTTGAGCCAGATGACCCAAGATCATATTACTCCGTATCAAAAAAATTATCTGAGAAAACAAAAAACTCATGGTATGTAAATCAGTATGATAACCCGAGTAATACTATGACTCATTATGAATTCACAGGGCCAGAAATTTGGGATCAAACAAATGGAAATGTTACACATTTTGTAGTTGGTGTTGGAACTGGCGGAACTATTTCTGGTGTTGGAAAATTTTTAAAAGAACAAAACCCAAACATTAAAATATGGGGAGTAGATGCATACGGTTCGGTTCTAAAAAAATATCATGAAACAGGAGAATTCGACAAGAGTGAAATATACCCTTATGTTACCGAGGGAATTGGCGAAGACATGATTCCAAAAAACATCAATTTTGATATTATTGATGGCTTCACAAAAGTAACGGATAAAGATGCTGCTATTTTTTGCAGAGAACTATTAAAAAAGGAAGGGATGTTTTTAGGGAATTCAGCTGGTGCTGCAATCAAAGGAGTATTGCAATTAAAAGAAAACTTTAAGCCTGAAGATTTAGTAGTTGTTCTATTCCATGATCATGGAAGTCGGTATTTAAAAAAAATATATAATGACGATTGGATGAGTAAAATGGGTTACATGTAAATTAATTTTCAAAAATCTATTTTTTTTCTCATCTTGTAAACTTCATTCAAAAAAACATCATGAAAAAATATATATTTCTTTTTTTATCACTGCTTAGCTCTTTAAATCTAAGGGCACAAGAAAAAGGCTTAGATCAGCGAATTGACGAAGCATTTCAGCCTATTTCGGATTTTTTTAGTTCAGTAATATTTTTTGAAGTATCAGGTTATCCTTTTGTAATATTATTACTTGTTGCAAGTGCTTTATTTTTTACATTATATTTTGGTTTTCCTAACATAAGATATTTTTTGACTTCAATCAATGTTGTTAGAGGAAAATACGATAGTGTAGAAAAGTCTGATTCAAATTCAGAAGAAGGTGAGGTTTCTCATTTTCAAGCACTAGCAACAGCGGTTTCAGGAACTGTAGGAAATGGAAATATTGCTGGAGTTGCCTTAGCCATTGCGTTAGGCGGACCTGGTGCAACTTTTTGGATGATTATTTGTGGATTATTAGGAATGTCCACAAAATTTGTCGAATGTACACTAGGTGTATATTACAGAGATGTTGACAAGGATGGGGTAGTTTATGGTGGACCTATGTACTACATAAGCAGGGGGCTCAAATCAAAAGGTTTTAAAACTTTAGGTACGGTCGCTGCATCACTCTTTGCTGTCTTCTGTATTGGAGGTTCTTTTGGTGGAGGTAATGCTGCTCAATCAAACCAAGCAACAATAGTAATAAAAAACTTATTTGGTTATGAATCGACTTTTGCTGGAGCAATGATAGGAATTGTTTTAGCTGCTTTGGTAGGTATAATTATAATTGGTGGTATCAAAAGAATTGCATCTGTTACTGAAAAAGTAGTTCCATTTATGGCATTGCTTTATATTTTAGCATGTATTTACATTTTAGCTATTAACTTCTCATTTATTGATGATGCTATAGGATTAATTATTAGTGAGGCTTTTAATCCAACCGCTGTCGGAGTTGGAGGAATAATTGGGGTTTTGATGGTTGGCTTTCAGAGAGCTGCCTTTTCAAACGAAGCTGGAGCAGGTTCAGCCTCGATAGCTCATTCTGCAGTCAAAACAAAATATGCAGCTTCCGAAGGTTTAGTTGCTTTGCTAGAGCCATTTATTGATACCGTGGTTATTTGTACAATGACAGCTTTAGTTATAATCACATTTAATTCATCCGGAGCATTTGTTTATGGAGGTGATGGAACGGGTGCAGTCTTAATTGATGGGGTTATTTACGAGGGGGCTGCTATAACACAAATGGCCTTTGCTGAATATATTCCAGGCTCTGATATATTTCTTACTGTTGCAGTTGTATTATTTGCAGTTTCAACTATGATTTCTTGGTCATATTATGGATTACAGTCATGGAAGTTTTTATTTGGAAGAGGTTATATTGCTGATTTAACTTACAAGGTTTTATTTTTAATGTTTGTTGTTATAGGAGCTGCTGCTAGTATGAATTCGATATGGGCTTTTTCAGACGCTATGATTTTTGCAATGGTATTTCCAAATATGGTTGGCCTATACTTTTTATTCCCAATTGTTAAAGAACAACTAAAAAAATATTTAGAGGCAATTAAAAATTAATTTTTCTATATAAAATCTTTTGTTAGATTATTTTTAGTTTATATTTGCATCAAATTTTAAAGAAAGGAGGTTTGTAATATGCTAATAATACCAATTAAAGACGGAGAAAATATCGACAGAGCACTTAAACGTTTCAAAAGAAAGTTTGACAAAACTGGAACGAAGAGGTCTTTACAAACCAGAAAAGAATTTGTAAAACCTTCAATCAAAAGGAGGGCTGTGATTCAAAAAGCTCAGCATGTACAAAGACTCAGAGACCAAGAAGATATTTAATATATCTCCATTCCTACTGACATACTTACCAATAATTTATAAATTTATACTTATTTGAGGTATGGAATTTAATTCATTTCTTGATCATTTACAACTAGAGAAAAAGTACTCTCCCAAAACTATTGTTGCTTACAAAAACGACTTAAAGACTTTTTATGATTTTAACTTTGAAAAGTTTGAGCAAAAAGGGATAAAAAAAGCTAATTATTCTCAAATCAGATCCTGGATCGTTTCTCTTGTAGCCGATGAAATTTCTAATTCTTCAATAAATCGTAAAATATCTTCTCTAAATAGTTATTATAAGTTTTTACTCAAGACGGGAGATATTAAAAAAAACCCCTTAAATGAGCATAAAGCTTTAAAAACAAAATCAACAATTCAATTACCATTTTCTGAAAGTGAGATTTTAGATGTTTTAAAATCTAAAAATTTTAAAAACTCCTTTGAAGGATCTAGAGATTATCTTGTATTAGAACTATTATATACCACAGGAATTAGAAGACAAGAGTTAATTGATCTAAAAATTCAAAATATAGACTATTCAAATAGTAGAATAAAAGTTTTAGGCAAGAGAAATAAAGAAAGATATATTCCGCTTATTGATTCAGGCTTAAAATCTATTGAAAAATATTTGGAATTCAGAAATAAGCTAAAAAATATAAAAAGTAATGACACACTTATTTTAACCTCTAAAGGAAAAAAAATTTATGATAATCTGGTTTACAGAATTACTAAAAAATATTTTTCTGGTTTTACAACTAAGCTTAAAAAAAGCCCACATATCCTTCGTCATTCTTTTGCAACTCATCTTTTAAATAACGGGGCCGATTTAAATTCGGTTAAAGATTTATTGGGGCATACAAGCCTTGCCGCTACACAGGTTTACACAAATAGATCTATCGAAGAAATAAAAAAAGTTTTTAAGAAATCTCACCCCCGAAACAAAGGTTGATTTTTGTTTGTTTTCTGATTAAAAAAAAATATAATTTGTTTTGATTGAAAAAATAAATATTTACATTTGCAATCCGCTCAAAGCGGGCTTTTTTTTGAAAAAAGCACAAGCCGATGTAGCTCAGCTGGCTAGAGCAGCTGATTTGTAATCAGCAGGTCGTGGGTTCGAGTCCCTCCATCGGCTCAGTTCTTTAAAATACTTAATTCGGGGAGATACTCAAGCGGCCAACGAGGACAGACTGTAAATCTGTTGGTTTTTACCTTCGCAGGTTCGAATCCTGCTCTCCCCACACAATAATGCGGGAGTAGCTCAGTTGGTAGAGCGTCAGCCTTCCAAGCTGAATGTCGCCGGTTCGAACCCGGTCTCCCGCTCAAAATAATCACTAGCCGGTGTAGCTCAGTGGTAGAGCGCTTCCTTGGTAAGGAAGAGGTCCCGAGTTCAATTCTCGGCATTGGCTCATCTGTTATAGCTGTTTACTAATCTTTCATTTACTTTGTTAAGTATAATAATAGGATAAATATAATTTTGTCTTTTTTTTTGTACTTTTCTCGAATGAAAAAACACTTAATTTTCCCTGTAGTATTATTTCAATTGTTTTTTTACAACATTATTGCTCAGGGAAACTTAGATTTTACTGATTCACAAGATATTCCAGAAAATATCTCACTGTTAACCACAAGTAAATATGGAAATAAAATAATTATAAATTGTGGCGATATTTATCCAAGTGTTTACGATTTTCTTTACATATATGATTTTTCATCTGATCAATGGGAAATATTCCAACCTAATGTTAGTTTAATTGATAAGAGATATGGAAATGGAGAGATAATCGGAGATTACTTGTACCTTTTCAATGGCGAGCTAAATTCTAATCTTAATAATTATAACCAAGAATTGGAAATTATAAATTTAACTTCTGGAGAGGTTGGTTATGGTACTAATAATCCTATTCCTAGAGAACAGGCAGGTTCAGCTCAGTTAAATAATAATATTTATGTATTTGGAGGTTCTAATGAAAATAATTACTACAGTACGTTTTATTATTACAACACATCTTTTGATTCTTGGACAGAATTACCAAATATGCCAGAAGCTAAAAATACTAGAGGAGAGATTTTAAATAACAAATTATATACAATAGGAGGTTATAATGGTTCTGTCTCAAATAAAATTGATGTATTTGATTTAACTACCAATCAGTGGGAAAGTCAGTTCGTGATGCCTTTCTCAGTTTCAGCTAATTCTCTTAGTACCATCGATGATTTAATATTTATTCTAGGCGACTACACTGAATTAAACAGAATAGCGTTGTTTGATACTTCAAATCAAACTTTTATCAATATAGAAAATAATATGATTGGTAGAAGACATTTTGATTCTGAAATTATAAATTCTGAAATATATATTGTAGGTGGTAATTATACTCCGTCTTCTGAAAGTTGGCTAAATAGTGTACAGAATGCTAGTATTGAACAAATTTTGGGCGATAATAGTTTTGACTTAATAAATAAAATTATAATTTACCCAAATCCATCAACAAATTTTATAAATATTAAATCTGATTATGATAGTTTACAATATGAAATATATGATACTTCATCTAAGATTGTTCAAACAGGTCAAATATTAAAAAATAATAATATCAGAACTGATAACTTATCCCAAAATACTTATTTCTTAAAGTTATTCAGTCAAGGATTTTCAAAAACATTCAAGTTTATAAAACAAAATTAGTTAATAAACAACATCCCTTTCATTGGTAAGGAAGAAGTCCCGAGTTCAATTCTCGGCATTGGCTCTTACTTATTTTCAAATCTACCCCAATTTCCTCCACCATCATAGTCGTTCTCGTCAGATTGATTTAGCCTTTCGTCCCTTTCCCTTCTTCTTCGTTGATCATCATGAGATGATTTGATCATCCACAGTAATCCTGACATGTAAAGCAGGAATATTATAAATCCAATTATAAACATTAATGGGCTTAACATATCTTATTTTCTTGAGTTATGGTCTCTTCTTCTTTGACGTATCGCAATTGCAAAAAGTAAAATTGTTCCAGGCCAATGAGCGGTATATTGAGCTTCAGCAGTATTTCCTGATAAACCAAGGCCTACAGAGTATAAAAGGCATATAAATGCTAAAATTACGGGATAATAAACTTCAATTATTTTTTTCATTTTAATTTAATTTTTAGATAACTTCTACCTATAATCAGGGCAGCAGTAATTATTATTATATTTTTAATTATGTATTGCCCCTCAAGTGTTGGTAGAAAAGGGTTTCCATCTTGAAAGGTAATTTCTGGTAAAATCACCAGCGGTAAAAAAGTTCCCGCCATCTGCAGAAACATCAAGATAACAGCGGCAAGCGTTGTGTTTTTACTTAAAAAACAAATTCCAATTGCCATTTCCCAATATCCAATAACTATTGACCAAGTTTTTGCTGATAAAAAAGGCATCCAAAAAACAGTATCAATTATTAATTCAGTTGCCGGGGAAACATCAAGTACTTTTAGAATTCCAAACCAGAAAAAAATAATAAATAGTGGAATTCTGATTAAATAATCATTAGTACTAAACCTTTTTAACATGCTTAATTATTTTCTAATACTGGTTTCTGATTGAAAATATTTTTAGTTCTGAGATCATTTCTGATATCATTTAATACAACACCTAAATATTTTTTTCTTTTCTTTTCACTTACAAAAGGAACTGACCAAAATTGTTTTGTTTTGAACCAAAGAGATGGTTTCCATCCAAATACAAAAGAATAAACACCCATTACTAATCTTAATTTTACCGAATTAAAGTAAAGAGTTTTTACAGGAAGAGCTGGAGCTCCGTGAGTAATATATGTACGTACTTTTTTATCCTTTAGAAATGGTTTTGGATATGCGTATGTATTTGTGATATTTACGAACTTATATGCAAATCCTGGGGTAAGTACTTCATCGAAGAAAACTTCCATTCTTGGGGTTAATCTAAACCACCAAACAGGTGAAATAACATATATTCTTTCACTCCACAGCACTAAGTTTTTATATTTTTCAATCAGTTTTGTTCTAGGTCTAGAAAAACTATCTCTGTATAAATCAATTACCTCCAATTCTTGACCAGACTTATCTATTTCGTTAAAAATTGTTTTAAAAATTCCATTGTAACAAAAGGATTTTTTATAAGGATGACCAATAATGATTAGGTTTTTCATTTAACAAGTTTTAATACAAACATCAAATCATGTGCCACTGTAAAAATATTTACCTTAATTTTTAAACTTACTTTGTTATTAAATTAATTCAGTTTAAATTGAACTAACAATTAATATTTAAGTGTAAAATCAATGAAAAAATTTTTAATATTCGCTTGTTTTGTTACTTTATTTGGCTGCAAAAACTCAAATACCAATGATCAAAACGCAATTTATGCAGATGAAACAGTCCTAATAGTAAACTATCAGCTTGAAAATATGACATTAGAACAGCATGCTGAGTTGGGCAGTGCCGTTGCCCCAAACTTTACATCTGAAAATGTTCCAGGATTACTTGGTAAATCATTTATCGGAAATTTAGAGACAGAAATCTTTGGAGGTGTATATTATTTTTCAAATCATACAGATGTTGAAATTTATTTAGATTCAGAATTACGGAAAGGTGTAGTTGAACACCCTAATTTGGTTAACTTTAAAACTGATGTTTTTAAAACATTTGATGGAACTGAGTTAGCCAATGGGAATCATTCTATGAGAAAAACTTCTTTCAATGTGGATGATGCATCTGGACTTCATATTCTTGTTGTTAATTATACTAATGAAGTAAATCCAACCAATGAAGAAATGTCAAGACAAGTAAAAGAATATGCCCCTGTTTTCACTAATGAAAATTTCCCTGGTATGATTGGTAAGACCATGATTAATAGCACCGATGGAAATGTATATGGTGGTGTTTATTTTTTTACATCCAGATCAGCAATTGATGATTATTTAGTTTCTGAGTTGTGGATTGGTTTTGAGGGTGACAGTAATACAAATGTCTACAAAAAAGACACTTATATGGTAGCCCCAATTTCTACCATATCAAACGGAGTACCAGTGCTTTAGTCAGGATAATTTAAGTTTATTTTATTCATAACGGCATAAATATTGTAAGTGTCTGATTATGAATAGGATTGAAACTTTACATTCAAATGTTTTTTCACAAAAAAATGTAGAATTATTTGAGAAAAACATTATGTTTTTGGCAGTTGGAGGGTTTATCATTCATCTGCTTTTGATATTTTATGAAAACTATTATTCAGTAGATATATTTTCGTCTAAAACAAATTTATCTAGTAATCCAATATCCGCCCTGTATACACCATTCACCTTCATTCTTATTTATGAAGCGTTTCTTTTAATTCATTACCTCCCAAGGTCTTTTACAACATCTGTTGCAAAAGAATATGAAATTATTTCTCTAGTATTAATTAGAAAAATTTTTAAAGATATTCCTGAGTTAAGTTTAGACAGTGCAACTATTTTGAGTTCGAACAATTTACAATTGCTTTATGATCTGCTTGCGGTTATTGTAATATTCTACCTTATTTATTTATTTAAGAAAACATGGGTCAATATCCCCAAACGAAAAACAAATAAAAGTTTAAACAAATTTATTAGCTACAAGAAGCTAATGTCGATTTTATTAGTGCCAACTCTTATTTCTCTATGTTTTATTAATTTTTATGAATGGGTAATAACAGTATTTATTGCTGAGGGCGATGTTGCGAATTTAAATGGTTTCTTCATTGATTTTTTTACAATTCTGATTCTTGTAGACGTATTTATTCTTTTGATTTCATTTCAGTTTACAGAGAGATACTCTCAACTCATTAGAAATACAGGTTTTATTATTTCAACCATTCTACTAAGGCTTTCTTTTAGTGCAGAGGGACTTTATAGTATTTTACTGCTTATACTTGGGGTTGTTTTTGGACTTATTATCTTAAGGATTTACAAATTGGCAGAAGAAACATACTAGTACTTAATGAGAAATACCATCAGATTGGCTTTTGACCATTTGACAAAAGACAAAGTAATGTCTTTTCTCATCAATAAGTTTCGTGATAAAATTGATTGGGGCAACAGATACAACTCAAATTATTCCCTTTCTATTGCAAACCTTATAATTGAACAACAAATAAGTTTCAAAGCAGCGATAACTGTTAAGAAGAGATTTGCAAAAATAGTTGATAAAAAATCTCAATCTGAAATAATGAATATGTCAAATACTGATCTTCAATCTATCGGGATTTCTTTCCGTAAAGCAGAATACATTAAAAATGTTTTCCGTTTTTTTAAAAATAAAACTATTGATTTTAATAAAATGTCTGACAAAGAGGTTATTGATTGTTTAGTTGCAATCAAAGGAGTAGGAGAGTGGACAGCTCAGATGTTTTTAATATTCAATTTATTTAGGCAAGATATTTTTTCTCCAAAGGATTTGGCACTAATTAATAGCATAAAGAAAAATTATCTGATGGAGTCAGTGGGAAAAGTTGAAATTGAGAGACTAACTAAAAAATGGTCTCCTTACAACTCGATTGCATGTCTTTTGCTCTGGGAATCAGTAGAAAACCAGATTTTTTTCAAAGACCATAAGTAGTTGGTTTTTATATAATTAAAGATCTAAATTTCTTTGTTTTTTTTTACTGATTAGGCTCTTCAAAAAAAATTAACAAATAAATTGGTTAATTAGATATAAAAATTTTATATTTGCGCTCATTTTAAAACCAACTAAAATATTATATTATGGCAAAGGAAAATTTTGATCGTTCGAAACCGCATTTAAATATTGGTACAATCGGACACGTAGATCATGGTAAAACCACGCTTACAGCTGCTATTACAACAGTATTAGCTGATGCTGGTTTATCTGAAAAAAGAGATTTTGATACTATTGATAATGCCCCTGAAGAAAAAGAAAGAGGTATCACTATCAATACATCACACGTTGAGTATGCTACTGAAAATCGTCATTACGCTCACGTAGACTGTCCAGGTCACGCCGACTATGTAAAAAACATGGTAACTGGTGCTGCACAAATGGACGGAGCAATACTTGTTGTTGCTGCTACTGATGGGCCAATGCCACAAACTCGTGAGCACATTCTTCTTGGGAGACAGGTTGGTATTCCAAGAATTGTTGTATTCATGAACAAAGTTGACATGGTAGATGATGACGAGCTTTTAGAACTTGTTGAAATGGAGATTCGTGAATTATTATCATTCTACGAATATGATGGTGACAACGGACCTGTTATCGCTGGTTCTGCATTAGGAGCCCTCAATGGCGAGCAAAAGTGGGTTGACACAGTTTTAGAATTAATGAAAAATGTTGACTCATGGATTGAATTACCTACTAGAGAGGTTGATAAAGACTTTTTAATGCCAATTGAGGATGTATTCTCAATTACTGGTAGAGGTACTGTAGCCACAGGTAGAATCGAAACAGGTGTTGCCAATACTGGTGACGCTGTTGATATCATTGGGATGGGTGCAGAAAAATTAACTTCTACAGTAACCGGTGTTGAGATGTTCCGTAAAATTTTAGATAGAGGTGAAGCCGGTGACAACGTAGGTATCCTGTTAAGAGGTATTGAAAAAACTGATATCAGTAGGGGAATGGTAATCTGTAAACAAGGATCTGTAACTCCGCATAAAAAATTTAAAGCAGAGGTTTACATTCTCAAAAAAGAAGAAGGTGGACGTCATACTCCATTTCATAATAACTACAGACCTCAGTTCTATGTAAGAACAACTGATGTAACCGGAACAATTGAGTTACCATCTGGGGTTGAAATGGTTATGCCTGGAGACAACCTAACAATTACAGTTGAGTTGATACAGCCAATTGCAATGAATGTTGGTTTACGTTTTGCTATCCGTGAAGGTGGTAGAACTGTTGGTGCTGGTCAGGTTACTGAAATTTTAGACTAAAAAAAAACCCATAATATATGTTAAGGTATTTTGTTTGTTATCAAACAAAATACCTTGACTTATGTTTACGGGTTTAGCTCAGTTGGTAGAGCACTGGTCTCCAAAACCAGGTGTCGGGAGTTCGAGTCTCTCAACCCGTGCAATAAAATATAATATGACAGGAATTGTTAAATATGTAAGAGAATCTTTTGAAGAACTAAAATCACATGTTAGTTGGCCTAGTTTTAATGAAGGATTGAATTTGACAGTTTTGGTTGCAGTATTTTCAGTGATTTTTTCACTGATTATCTGGGGATTAGACTCTATGTTTAGTAGAGTTATTAAAGAATTTTTTAATCTTATAAGCTAAATAATTATGTCTGATAAAATTTCGCTTTTTAAATGGTATGTTGTTAGGGCCGTTAGTGGTCAAGAAAATAAGATAAAGGCATATATTGAAAATGAGATTACCAGAGTTGGTATGGATAGCTTTATTGAGCAAATACTTGTACCCTCTGAAAAAGTTGTTCAAATCAGAAACGGTAAAAAGGTTACAAAAGATAAAACCTATTTTCCAGGTTACATAATGATTAAGGCTAACCTAACTGGTGAGGTCCCACACATTATTAAGTCCGTAACCAATGTTATTGGATTTTTAGGTGAGACTAAAGGGGGAGATCCCATTCCTTTGCGTCAAAGTGAAGTCAATAGAATGTTAGGTAAAGTTGACGAGCTATCCTTGCAAGATGAATCTGATATTGTTATTCCATTTATTCACGGAGAAAATGTTAAGGTTATTGATGGACCATTTAATGGATTCGATGGAACAATTGAAAAAATAAACGAAGAAAAAAGAAAACTTGAGGTTATGGTTAAGATCTTTGGTAGAAAAACACCATTGGAACTTAGCTATATGCAGGTTGAAAAACTATAAATGTTACATAACACAAATGAAACTATAGCTTCCAATAATAGGATCATTGAAACTTAAATTAGTAATATGGCAAAAGAAATAGATAAAGTTCTTAAATTACAAGTAAGAGGAGGCGCCGCAAACCCATCTCCGCCAGTAGGTCCTGCATTAGGTGCTGCAGGCGTAAACATAATGGATTTTTGTAAGCAATTCAACGCCAGAACTCAGGATAAACCTGGGAAAGTTTTACCTGTAGTGATAACAGTTTTTAAAGACAAATCATTTGATTTTGTTATTAAAACTCCTCCGGCTGCCGTTCAACTTTTAGAGGCAGCAAGAGTTAAAAAAGGATCTGGTGAGCCAAATATTAATAAAGTTTCTAAGGTAACGTGGGACCAGGTCAAAGCAATCGCTGAAGATAAAATGGTTGATTTAAATGCATTTACTGTTGAATCTGCGATGAAAATGGTCGCTGGAACTGCGAGATCTATGGGTATAAATGTTAAGGGTGGTAAAGCCCCTGAATAATTTAAACAAAATGGGAAAATTGACTAAGAATAGAAAATTATCGGAAGCAAAAATTGACAAAACTAAGTTGTACAATTTAGATGAAGCATGTTCATTGCTTAAAGATATTACTACAACAAAGTTTGATGCATCTGTTGATTTAGCTGTAAGGTTAGGAGTTGATCCTAAAAAGGCTAATGAAATGGTTAGAGGTGTAGTTTCCCTTCCTAATGGAACTGGGAAAGACATGAAAGTTCTTGCTTTAGTTTCTCCTGATAAGGAAGATGAAGCTAAGAAAGCTGGGGCTGATTTTGTTGGTCTTGACGAATATATTGATAAGATCAAAGGTGGTTGGACTGATGTAGATGTTATAGTAACTATGCCTAGTGTTATGGGTAAGTTAGGTCCTTTAGGTAGAATTTTAGGACCTAGAGGATTAATGCCTAATCCAAAAACTGGTACAGTTACCATGGATGTGGCCAAAGCAGTTTCTGATGTCAAGGCTGGAAAAATTGATTTTAAGGTTGACAAGGCAGGTATTGTTCATGCTCCAATTGGAAAAGTTTCTTTTTCGCCTGAAAAAATTGCTGGTAATGCAAGTGAATTAATTCAAACATTAATAAAACTTAAGCCAACATCATCAAAGGGTACTTATATAAAAAGTATTTTTATTTCATCAACTATGAGTCCTAGTTTAGCTATTGACCCAAAAATATAATTGTAATTATGACTAGAGAAGAAAAATCAGTAGCGATTAATGAAATAGTTGAAGTATTAAAGTCAAATCAAAACATTTATTTGGCTGATATTTCAGGTTTAAATGCTCTTGAGACATCAAATCTAAGAAGAATGTGTTTTAAAGCTGATGTAAAATTATCAGTTGTTAAAAATACATTGCTTGAAAAAGCAATGGATGGTTCCGAAAAAGATTTTGGTGAATTAAAAGAGACGCTTAAAGGTAATACTTCAGTTATGATTGCTGAAGTTAGTAGTGCACCTGCAAAGGTTATAAAGAATTTTAGAAAAAAATCTGAAAGACCAATATTGAAGGGTGCAATGATTGAGGAAGAACTTTATATTGGTGATGACCAGTTAGAAACATTATTTGCAATTAAGTCTAAAGAAGAATTAATTGCGGATATAGTGATTTTACTACAGTCACCAGCTAAGAATTTAGTTTCTGCACTTTCATCAAGTGGAGGTAAACTTTCAGGAATTCTTCAAACATTATCAAACAAATAATTTAAAATAATAAAGTAAAATAAAAACAGAAAAATGGCAGATTTAAAAACTTTCGCAGAGCAGTTAGTAAACTTATCAGTAAAAGAGGTAAGTGAGTTAGCTGACATTTTAAAAAATGAATATGGTATTGAGCCAGCGGCAACTGCAGTTGCAGCTCCTGCAGCAGCAGGTGCTGGCACAGCCGGTGATGCAGGTGAAGAAAAATCAGAATTTGATGTAGTTCTAACAGCAGCAGGTGGATCTAAACTTGCGGTTGTAAAATTGGTTAAAGAGTTAACAGGTTTAGGTCTAAAAGATGCTAAAGAGCTTGTTGATGGCGCACCAAAGACAATCAAAGAAGGAGTTAGCAAAGACGAAGCTGAAGGATTCAAAAAATCCTTAGAAGAAGCTGGAGCTGAGGTTGAACTTAAATAAGTTCAACTTTAATCAAATTAAGGCATAGTTATAGATTAGTATCTATGACTATGCCTTTTGGTGTACTTAAACGATTTTTTCAATATTCATTTTTAAAACAAAAACTATATGTCAACCAAATTAGCTGAAAGAATAAACTTTTCTTCAATTAAAAATGCTAGTCAGTATCCTGATTTCTTGGATATTCAAATTAAATCCTTTAAGGATTTCTTTCAATTAGAAACCAAATCAGATGAACGCGGAGAAGAGGGTTTATACAATACATTTCAGGATAACTTTCCAATTACTGATGCTAGAAATCAGTTTGTATTAGAATTCTTAGATTATTTTGTTGATCCACCTAGATATTCCATTCAGGAATGTATTGAAAGAGGATTAACTTACAGCGTTCCACTAAAAGCTAGATTGAAGCTTTATTGTACTGACCCTGAACACGAAGATTTTGAAACAATTGTTCAGGATGTATATCTTGGTACGATTCCTTATATGACGCCAAGTGGAACTTTCTGCATCAATGGCGCTGAAAGAGTAGTTGTTTCACAGTTGCATAGGTCGCCCGGTGTATTTTTTGGCCAGTCTTTCCACGCAAATGGAACAAAGTTGTATTCCGCTCGTGTAATTCCTTTTAAAGGGTCTTGGATAGAATTTGCAACTGACATAAATAGTGTAATGTATGCATACATTGACAGAAAAAAGAAGCTTCCGGTTACTACGCTATTTAGAGCTATAGGTTATGAGAGAGATAAAGATATTTTAGAAATATTTGATTTAGCAGAAGAGATAAAAGTTTCTAAAGCAAATCTTAAAAAGTATTATGGTAGGAAGCTAGCTGCTCGCGTCCTTAATACTTGGCATGAAGATTTTGTTGACGAGGATACAGGCGAGGTTGTTTCAATTGAAAGAAATGAAATCGTTCTTGACAGGGATACAGAGGTTGATAAAGACAATGTCGAGGAAATAATCGAGGCAGGTGTTAAAACCATATTAATTCACAAAGAAATTACTCAACAGGGTGAATACGCTATTATTCATAATACACTTCAAAAGGACCCTACAAATTCGGAAAAGGAAGCTGTTGAACACATTTACAGACAGCTTAGAAATGCTGAGCCACCAGATGAAGAAACTGCTAGAGGGATTATAGATAAATTATTTTTCAGTGACCAAAGGTATAATCTTGGTGATGTGGGTAGATACAGAATGAATAAAAAACTTGGTTTAGATATCGGAATGGACAAACAGGTTTTAACAACTGAAGATATAATAACCATTATAAAATATTTAATAGAACTTATCAACTCAAAAGCTGAGATTGATGATATTGACCACTTGTCAAATAGAAGGGTTAGAACTGTTGGTGAACAATTGTCATCCCAATTTGGTGTTGGTTTAGCAAGAATGGCAAGAACAATCAGGGAAAGAATGAATGTTCGTGATAATGAGGTGTTTACACCTATTGATTTAATTAATGCAAAGACTTTATCCTCTGTTATTAATTCATTTTTTGGAACAAATCAGTTATCTCAATTTATGGATCAAACCAACCCACTTGCAGAAATAACTCATAAAAGAAGATTATCTGCGCTTGGTCCTGGTGGTTTGTCAAGGGAAAGAGCTGGTTTTGAAGTCCGTGACGTTCATTACACTCACTATGGTAGATTGTGTCCAATTGAAACCCCAGAAGGACCAAATATTGGGTTAATTTCTTCATTAGGTGTTTTTGCGAAGATCAATAATATGGGATTCATTGAAACTCCTTACCGAAGGGTAGAGGGTGGCGTCGTTGATTTAAAGTCAGATCCGGTATACCTCAGTGCAGAAGAGGAAGAAAATAAGTTAATAGCTCAATCAAATATTAGTGTTAACAAATCAGGTAAAATACTAGACGAAAAGGTTATTGCAAGGCAAGAGGGAGATTTTCCTCTCACTGAACCTTCAAATGTACATTACACTGATGTTGCTCCCAATCAGATTGCATCAATTTCCGCATCTTTAATTCCTTTTTTAGAACATGATGATGCAAACCGAGCATTAATGGGTTCTAATATGATGCGTCAAGCAGTTCCATTATTATTACCACAGTCCCCAATAGTAGGTACTGGTCTAGAAAAGCAGGTTGCATCTGATTCGAGAGTGTTAATTAATGCCGAAGCAGATGGTGTTGTAGAATATGTTGATGCTAATGAGATTACAATAAAGTATAGCAGAAATAAAAACGAAGATCTAACAAGTTTTGAATCTAATACCGTAACATATAAACTTACTAAGTTTAAAAAGACAAATCAGGGTACTTGCGTAAACTTAAAATCTATTGTTTCTAAAGGAGATAAAGTTACTAAGGGCCAGGTTTTATGTGAGGGATATGCAACAAATAATGGTGAATTAGCCTTAGGAAGAAATATACAAGTTGCTTTTATGCCATGGAAAGGGTATAACTTTGAGGATGCTATTGTAATTTCAGAAAAGGTAGTAAGAGATGATGTTTTCACGTCAATTCATATTGATGAGTATTCTATAGAGGTTAGAGATACAAAACTTGGTAATGAAGAATTAACAAACGACATTCCAAATGTTTCTGAAGAGGCTACAAAAGATCTTGATGAAAATGGTATGATTAGAATTGGAGCTGAAATAAATGCAGGTGACATTCTCATAGGTAAAATTACACCAAAAGGTGAAAGTGATCCAACTCCGGAAGAAAAGCTATTAAGAGCTATTTTTGGAGATAAGGCAGGAGATGTTAAAGATGCATCTCTTAAAGCCCCCCCGTCACTTAACGGAGTTGTAATTGATAAAAAGTTATTTGCAAGGTCAGTTAAAGACAAAAGGAAGAGAATTCAAGATAAAGAAGATCTAAAGTTATTGGAAGATTCGTATGACCTAAAGTTTTTAGAGCTCAAAAATGTTTTAGTTGAAAAGCTCTACAGCGTATTAAACGGTAAAACATCTCAGGGTATATTTAATGATTTAGGAGAAGAAGTTTTTCCAAAGGGAAAAAAGTTTACTCAAAAAATGTTGAATTCTGCTGATGATTTTGCCCACTTAGTTTCAACAAAATGGGTAACAGATAAATCGATAAACGAGATTGTTTCTCAAATTATTCACAATTATAAAATAAAGGAAAATGATTTGCAGGGCTCATTAAGAAGAGAAAAGTTTACAATTTCGGTAGGTGATGAATTACCATCAGGTATATTAAAATTAGCTAAGGTGTACATAGCAAAAAAGAGAAAGCTTAAAGTAGGGGATAAAATGGCAGGTAGACATGGTAATAAGGGAATTGTTGCCAAAATTGTAAGGGAAGAAGATATGCCTTTCCTTGAAGATGGAAAGCCTGTGGATATTGTGTTAAATCCTTTAGGCGTACCATCAAGGATGAATATAGGTCAAATCTATGAAACTGTCCTAGGATGGGCTGGTTTGAAGCTTTACAAAAAATATGCAACTCCAATTTTTGATGGTGCGTCAATTGATGAGATTAATAAAATAACTGATGAAGCTGGTTTACCTAAATTTGGTCACACATACCTTTATGATGGAGGTACAGGTGAAAAATTTGATCAAGCTGCGACAGTGGGTGTAATTTATATGCTTAAGTTAGGACACATGGTTGATGATAAAATGCACTCCAGATCTATTGGCCCCTACTCATTAATAACTCAACAACCATTAGGGGGTAAAGCCCAGTTTGGTGGTCAAAGATTTGGTGAGATGGAAGTTTGGGCATTAGAAGCCTACGGTGCTTCTAGTACTTTACGTGAAATTTTAACCGTAAAGTCAGATGATGTTGTTGGAAGAGCAAAAACTTATGAGGCTATTGTAAAAGGTGAATCCATGCCTAATCCAGGATTACCAGAGTCATTCAATGTATTGATGCATGAATTAAAGGGCTTAGGATTAGATATAAGATTAGAAGAATAATAAATTTATACACAAATTATGCGTAGAAAAAAAGATAATACAGCAATTAAATTTAATAAAATTTCTATTGGTTTAGGTTCACCAGAATCTATTTTATCAGCCTCTAGAGGAGAAGTACTAAAACCTGAAACTATTAACTACAGAACACACAAACCAGAGAGAGATGGTTTATTCTGTGAAAGGATTTTTGGACCTGTAAGGGACTATGAGTGTGCATGTGGTAAGTATAAGAGAATTAGATATAAAGGAATCGTATGTGATAGATGTGGTGTCGAGGTTACTGAAAAAAAGGTCAGAAGAGACAGGATCGGTCACATTAATTTAGTAGTTCCAGTTGCACATATATGGTATTTTAGATCACTTCCTAATAAAATTGGCTATTTATTGGGCCTACCATCTAAAAAGCTAGACATGATTATCTACTACGAAAGATATGTAGTTATACAACCGGGAAATGCAAAAAATATTGAAGGTGAGCCTCTAAGTAAAATGGATTTTCTTACTGAGGAAGAATACTTAAATGTTCTTGATTCTTTACCTCAGGAAAACATATATCTAGATGATAGTGATCCTGAAAAGTTTATCGCTAAAATGGGTGCAGAGTGTTTAATTGAACTATTATCAAGGATTGATTTAGATGAACTTTCATATCAACTACGAGATAAAGCCAACAATGAAACTTCTAAACAACGAAAAACCGAAGCGCTTAAAAGATTACAAGTTGTGGAATCTTTTAGAGAAGGTAATTTAAACAGAGAGAACCTACCTGAATGGATGATAATGAAGGCTATCCCTGTAATACCACCAGAGCTGAGACCTTTGGTTCCATTAGATGGAGGTAGATTTGCTACATCTGATTTAAATGATTTATACAGAAGGGTAATCATAAGAAATAATAGGCTAAAGAGATTAATTGAGATTAAAGCTCCAGAGGTTATTCTAAGGAATGAAAAAAGAATGCTACAAGAATCAGTTGATTCTTTGTTTGATAATACTAGAAAATCATCTGCTGTAAAAACAGAATCAAATAGACCTCTCAAATCACTTTCTGACTCATTAAAGGGTAAACAAGGAAGATTTAGACAAAACTTATTAGGTAAAAGGGTTGATTATTCAGCAAGATCTGTAATTGTTGTAGGTCCAGATCTGAAGCTTTTTGAATGTGGTTTACCAAAAAATATGGCAGCTGAGCTGTATAAGCCATTTATCATTCGAAAATTGATGGAAAGGGGAATTGTAAAAACAGTAAAATCTGCAAGAAAAATTATAGATAGACGAGACCCTGTAGTTTGGGATATCTTAGAAAATGTACTTAGAGGTCATCCCGTATTACTTAACCGAGCTCCAACTCTTCATAGACTTGGGATTCAGGCCTTCCAACCTAAATTAATTGAGGGTAAGGCAATTCAGCTTCACCCATTGGTTTGTACTGCATTTAATGCTGATTTTGATGGTGATCAAATGGCTGTTCATCTACCACTTGGACCTGAAGCTATTTTAGAATCTCAGCTATTAATGTTAGCTTCTCACAATATTTTGAATCCAGCAAATGGCTCTCCGATAACCGTTCCATCTCAGGATATGGTTCTTGGATTATATTATATGACAAAACAAAAAGTATCTACAGATGAAATCCAAGTTATGGGTGAGGGTCTGACTTTTTATTCGCCAGAAGAAGTTATTATTGCATATAATGAAAATAAAGTTGATTTAAATGCAACAATAAAAGTTAAAACAAAGGATTTAGATTCTAATAATCAGCTTGTTGATAAGATTATTGATACCACAGTAGGTAGAGTTCTATTTAACGAAAAAGTTCCTGAAAGAGCAGGTTTCATTAATGAGGTATTGACAAAAAAATCATTAAGAGATATCATCGGGGATATCTTAAAGATTACAAGTGTTCCAGAGACCGCTGAATTTTTAGATGAAATTAAAACACTAGGTTATAAATTTGCCTTTCAGGGTGGTTTGTCTTTTAGTTTAGGTGATATTATTATTCCAAATGAAAAGTTTGAGATGATTAACACTGCTAACAAGCAGGTGGATGTTATCAGGTCAAATTATAATATGGGGCTTATTACTAACAATGAAAGATATAATCAGGTTATTGATATATGGACCTCTACAAATGCCGAATTAACAGAGCTATCAATGAAAAGAATTAGAGAAGATCAGCAAGGTTTTAATTCTGTTTACATGATGTTAGATTCTGGTGCGAGAGGATCTAAAGAGCAAATAAGACAGCTAACTGGAATGAGAGGTCTTATGGCAAAACCTAAAAAATCAACTGCTGGAGGAGGTGAGATTATTGAAAATCCAATTCTTTCTAACTTTAAAGAGGGACTTTCTATTTTAGAGTATTTTATTTCAACTCACGGTGCAAGAAAAGGTTTAGCCGATACAGCTTTAAAAACTGCTGATGCAGGTTATTTAACGAGACGATTAGTTGATGTTTCACAAGATGTTATTATTACTGAAGAAGATTGTGGAACATTAAGAGGAATTTCCGTATCTGCACTAAAGAAGAACGAAGAAGTAGTTGAAAAACTTAGAGATAGAATTGTGGGTAGGACATCATTACAAGATGTTTATGATCCAATATCAGGCGAGCTTCTTGTTAAGTCAGGTGAAGCAATTGATGATTTGATTGCTGATAACATTGAAAACTCATCAGTTGAAACTGTTGAGGTTAGGTCAGCATTAACCTGTGAATCTAAGAGGGGTATTTGTGCTAAATGTTATGGTAGAAATCTTGCAACTGGAAAGAATGTTCAAATGGGTGAAGCGGTTGGTGTAGTTGCTGCTCAATCGATTGGGGAACCAGGTACTCAGTTAACTCTGAGAACTTTCCACGTAGGTGGTATTGCAGGAAACATTTCTGAGGAAAATAGTGTTACATCCAAATTCGATGGTAACATTGAAATTGAAGATTTAAAAACTGTAAAAGGAAAGAACAACGATGGTGAAGATGTAGAAATAGTAATTTCAAGAACCTCTGAAATAAAAATTTCTGACCCAAATACGGGATTAACCCTCAGTAACAATAATATCCCTTATGGTTCTTTCATCTACGTGAAAAATAAGAAAAAGATTAAACAAGGAACACTTATTTGTGAATGGGACCCATATAACGGTGTAATCATTTCAGATTATGCTGGTAAGATTAGTTATGAGAATATTGAAGCTGGAGTAACTTACGAAGTTGAAATTGATGAACAAACAGGATTCCAAGAAAAAGTAATTATTGAATCCAGAGATAAAAAGTTAATTCCCACATTACTTGTAAAAAACTCTAAGGGTGAAATTATAAGATCCTATAATTTACCTGTAGGAGCACACCTTGTTGTTGATGACGGTGATAAAATTGATTTGGGAAAAATTTTAGTCAAAATTCCAAGAAAGTCAGCCAAAACTGGTGATATTACAGGTGGTTTACCAAGAGTTACTGAATTATTTGAAGCAAGAAACCCTTCAAACCCTGCTATTGTAAGTGAAATTGACGGTGTAGTTTCTTTTGGAAAAATTAAAAGAGGTAATAGAGAGATTATAATTGAGGCAAAAACTGGTGAGGTCAGAAAATATTTGATAAAGCTCTCAAACCAAATACTAGTCCAGGAAAATGATTATGTAAAAGCTGGAACGCCTATGTCCGAAGGATCAATTACCCCAAATGATATTCTAAATATTAAAGGACCATCTGCTGTACAGCAATATTTAGTTAATGAGGTTCAAGAAGTATACAGATTACAGGGTGTTAAAATTAATGATAAACATTTTGAGGTTGTAGTAAGACAAATGATGAGAAAGGTTAAAATTCAAGATTCAGGAGATACCATCTTCTTGCAAGACCAACTTGTACACAAATCAGATTTCATTGATGAAAATGACAGTATTTATGGAAAGAAAATTGTAGAGAATGCTGGAGATTCAACTACATTTAAGGTTGGTCAAATTATTTCATCCAGAGACTATAGAGATGAAAACTCAATTTTGAAAAGAGAGGATAAAAATTTAGTTGAGGCGAGAGATGCAAGACCTGCTACTGCTACTCCGATTCTTCAAGGTATTACAAAGGCTTCATTACAGACAAAATCATTCATTTCTGCCGCTTCGTTCCAAGAAACAACAAAAGTATTGAATGAATCTGCGGTCAATGCAAGAGTTGATTACCTTGATGGACTTAAAGAAAATGTAATTGTTGGTCATAAAATTCCTGCCGGAACCGGACTTAGAAAATATGATGATATTTTAGTTGGTTCAAAGGAAAGTTATGATGAATTAATGGATGTTTCGATGCCTGACCAGGAAATAAATACTAATTAATTTTATTATTATGGAAAAAAAGAATGAACAAAATCAGAAAATTAACATTGAGCTTGATGAAAAAGTTGCTGAGGGAACCTACTCAAACTTAGCTATTATCAACCATTCGGTTTCTGAGTTTGTAATTGATTTTATTTCTGTTATGCCTGGGTCTCCAAAAAATAAGGTCAAATCAAGAATTATTATCACACCTCAGCATGCAAAAAAATTAGCTAAAGCTTTGAACGATAATATAAATAGATTTGAAAAAAACTTTGGTTCGATTAAAGATTATGATAATCCAAAATTTCAGTTAAATTTTGGTCCAACTGGCAAAGCCTAATTTTATTAGGTTTATTGAATTTACCTTAATACTTTTGATATATGCGGGAGGAGAAAGTTGTATTAGTTGATAAAGATGATAATCAAATAGGACTTATGCCTAAAATGGAGGCTCATCTCAAAGGTAAACTTCATAGAGCCTTTTCAGTCATAATTTTTAATAGTGAGAGAAAAATTTTACTTCAGAAAAGAGCTTCCACAAAATATCATACTCCAAACCTTTGGTCTAATACTTGTTGTAGTCATCAACGTGAAGGTGAAGACAACTTAAATGCAGGAAAAAGAAGGCTTAATGAGGAGATGGGTTTTGTTACCAATCTGCATAATTTTAGCTCTTTTATATACAGAGTTGAGTTTTCTAATGGATTAATTGAACATGAAAATGATCATATAATGTTAGGTGTCTTTGACGGAGTTCCAAATCCCAATCCCAATGAGGTTGACGAATGGAAATGGATAGATATTGATATTTTATTCAAAGACATGAAAACTAATCCTGACCAATATACAGCTTGGTTTATGATTATTATGAATAATTATTATGAAAGTTTAAAAAAATGGAAATTACAGTAAGCAGAAAAGCCCATTTTAATGCGGCGCATAGACTATACAATAAAGAATGGTCTGAGAAAAAGAATAGTCAAGTTTTTGGAAAATGTAATTATCCGAATTACCATGGCCATAATTATGAACTAATTGTTAGCGTCAAAGGAAAAATTAATCCCGATACAGGCTATGTTATCGATATGGGTGAGCTAAAGAATATTATAAAAAATGAGATTGAAGAGAGGCTAGATCATAAAAACTTAAATTTAGATGTTCCCTATTTTTCAAACGTAATTCCTTCAGCTGAAAATATATCCATATTTATTTATGACATTTTAAGAAATAAGATTAGCAAAGCTTTGAAGTTATCTGTAAAACTATATGAAACTCCCCGAAATTTCGTTGAATATTCTGGAAATTGAATAAATATTACACAGAAATAAGAGAAGAAATTGAGAGCCTTGGTTTCAATGTTATAAACTTTGATTTCAAAAGACCATGGGGAGGATTTTTACTTATAGACGAGACTCAGTCACAAGATTTTATCAATACTTTTATTTCCACAGAAAATTTGGAAATTGAGGGCAGGTTAAGCCCTAAAATTTTGATTGTTAATCCCAACTCTAGATTATCATGGCAATTTCATAACAGAAGAAAAGAAATCTGGAGAGTATATAAAAACTCTGTCGGTATTTTCAGATCAATTGATAATAATCAAAATGAAATGGAGATATTTAAGCAGGGTGATATTATCAAATTTCAAACAGAGGAAAGGCATCGCTTAGTTGGTTTATCTAATTTTGGAGTAGTTGCAGAGATATGGATTCATACAGACTTAAATAATCCATCTGATGAACAGGATATTGTAAGATTACATGATGATTATTCTAGAAACTAGAGCTTAATTTTGCTCCATAATATGAATTTTTAATTTCTTCGCTCAGTTTTTCATAAATTTTTTCTAAATATTTTTTATTAATATTTTCTCGGTATTTATATGAAATATATGCAGATATTGGATTTGAAGAATTATTAGAGGCATAATTCACAATGAATAATATTTTTCTTTGATTAAGCTTAAGTCTTTGCTCGTTTATTGAATCATATTTATTTGGATTTCCTATCACAGAAATTTCAATTTGTTCAGCCAACATCTCTAAATCTTTCTCGTCAAATCGATTTATTTGATTTTTTAAATTTTTATAATCAATATATAGTTTAGAATTTTGAATTTTCCCATTAAATACAAATTTATCCTTTGAGCTAGAAAATAAAATATGTGCTGGTTCCGAAATAAAATCAAATTTATTTTCAGAGTTTTTATCACCCAAGATCATACTCATTTCTTTAGTAGCATCTATATATGTTTGTAATTTGAATTTGCCATCAATAATATTTACAGAATCTATTATTTTTCCTTCTTCTACAGATGATAAATAAATTTTTGACTTTTTAACTCCACTTATTCTTCCTTCAATTATAAGGTTTTCCTTTTCTGATGAGCAGGAAGTTAAAATGATTAAAAAAATGATTATTTTATATTTCATTAGATATCTATCCAATATGTCAATTTTAGGTTAATTGATCTACTTTTTACTCTGGGAATAAATATACTGTTATATCTGTTTTCGGTGTAATAATTATCGTTATATACCAAAAATAAATCTGATAAAGGAGCAAATCTCCACTGAAGTCTAGAATTAAAACTTAAATTTTCAGTTTGGTTACTATACTGAATTAATGAGGACCAATATAAATCTTTTGTAAATGTAAATTCAAACTTGGGAGCAATTAAAAAAATATCAGCGCTATTATATGTTTCAGGAAGTGAGACTTTGTCATAATTCAATTCAATTGAGCCTGTAAAAATTGGCTCAAATCTGTAACCCAAGCTGATTTGAGATGATGTTTTGTTTCCGTTATAAAATTCTCCAAAATTTTGTTCAACCCTATATTTAAATTTATTCGATGTAAAATAATTACTAAATTCAATTTCATAGTTGCTATAGTGATATTCAGAGTTAGCTGGCAGTGAGTTGCCGTTATTAATTCCAGTTGGATCAAATTCATCCAAAAGATATGTATATTGATTTCTTAGTGAAACATTAAAATTTATTCCGCTTTTGAATTCCATATCCCATTTTGTAAATATAAAATAATCAGATAATTGATTATTTGAATTTGACATCCAAGTGATAAAGGGAGCAACTTCAATTTGATGATTTAATATTTTTTTATTTTCAGGCCAAAACGTATATCCAATCCTCGGGTCAATTTTATAAATTGATTTTCTTTTTATATATCCTAAATCCGAGTTAAAATTATCTCCTATATATAAAGCTCCTACTTTAAAGTTTATATTTCTTGAATTATAATTCGTACGAAAGCCTGCAGAAATGTCGTCACCATCTAAATTTGGGGTAATTGATTTATGAAAATAATATTTACCTTCCCATTTGCTGTCTGAGGAAGCTAAATTATAATCAATTCCAATAACTCTATTAAATGGATTTTCAGATTCAAAATCATAATCTTTTATTGATTCTCTATTAATAAATAGAAAACTAATATTTGACCTGTTAAAAACCTTATGTTGTAAGGCTAAAATTGTATTATTATTGGATGCGATATTATTATCTAGATCTTCTTCAGTCAACATATTTATCAAACCTATTCTGAAGTCATTATTAATTTTACCACTTAATCTTAGACCTGCAATAATTTTATTTTGAATGTTGTTACCGTCAAGGTCTTTGGCAATTCCAATCCTTCTTGAAAAAAACGGATTTGAGTCTCCTCTATCCCCAAAACTTGAAAATAAATCACTATTCTCAATAAAAAATTGTCTTTTTTCTGGAAGGGAAATTTCAAATCTTGTCAAATTTGTAATTTGATCATCTACTTCGACTTGAGAAAAATCAGGATTTATGGTTAAGTCTAGAGTAAGTGAATTATCAATTACAAACTTTGCATCTCCACCAAACTCAAAATCATTAAACTTATTTTGATTTTCATAATCATTAGCTGATATCCCATTTATGTATGGTATGAATGTTTTTTTGGATTTAGATTTTTTTAGAGGTTTTTCAAAAATCATATCACCTAGAAATGCCATATCAGAAAAGTCCTGATCTTCGGGGACTTTATGCCACATATTCCACGCTGTGTTTTTACTATCACGTTGGTATGAGCCAAACCTCCAAGTTTTCTCACCTTCTCTATACCTAAATGATGATAGCGGAATTTTCCATTCAGTTGTATAGTAATCATCGGCGATAAATGATTTGCTCGTCCATTTAATATTCCAAGTCATATCATAGGACTTTCCAACAGGTACTCCTCCATTAAATAACAATAAATCCCTTTGAATTCCTAAATGGTTACTTCCAACAACAAATGCATTAGTAGCATCACTAAATGTATCAAATACTAATGCAATAAAATCTGAAACTGTTGCGTCAAAATCTCTTTTTAAAGAACCTGCCCGTAGATCATTTTTATTAACTAAAATTTTTATACCTATATATAAAAACTTATCATCATTTAAAATTTTAATTATTGCCGGACTTTTTGGTTTATTATTATAATTAGGTCTATACTCATAAAAATCATCAACTCCTTTGGTTAAATCCCAATCTGTCTCATTCAATACTCCATCAATAATAATTTCATTCTCGGTATATTTTACAAATAGTTCTTTCTTTAGGTTTTGAGATGTCAGTGAGATTGAGATTAAGAAAAGAAAAACAAACAGGAATTTTTTCAAGATTTTATTTTTGACAAAAATATGTAATAAATTTATACATAATTACTCTTTAATAAAACTTTATATGAGGATATTTATAATTATACTTCTTATTATTTGTTCCGCTTTTTTAAATAATAATTTAGAAGACGGATTTGTTTATTTGAATGATATTGATGATAGTATAATTGTTGATTTAAAGTATTACTCAAATGAAAATTTTACAGGTCAATTTGTAGATGGTTATCTTTCAAATACCGCTATTTTAACAAAAGAGTCTGCCTTAGCTCTATCAGATGCGCAAGATGATTTTAATAAACTAGGATATTCAATAATATTATACGATGCATACAGACCTCAAAGAGCCGTTGATTTTTTTATAAAATGGTCAAAGAACCCATATGATACTATTAATAAAAGAATTTTTTATCCCAGCATAAAAAAATCAGAATTATTTGAATTGGGATATATAGCGTATAAATCTGGTCACTCGCGCGGTAGTACAGTAGATGTGTCTCTTATTGAAATTTCAACTAATAAGATATTAGATATGGGTACTGTTTTTGATTATTTTGGTATTGAGTCACACACTTTTTTTGACGATATTTCTGAAAAGCAAAAATCAAATAGATTAATTCTTTATGAAATCATGTCTAATAATGGATTTAAAAACTATTCAAAAGAGTGGTGGCATTTTACACTTATA
>CACLAD010000008.1 GCA_902604715.1 uncultured Bacteroidota bacterium | reverse complement strand
ATTAGTAAATATTGACAGGGATTGGGTTAAGCATGGAGATGGAAGGTCATTATATATAAGACCGTTTGTTATAGGAAATGAATACGCTATTCAAGCTGTTCCTTCCAAAAACTATAAGTTCATGATTATTTGTGCTCCTGCAACTCTATACTACACGAAAAAATTAAAGGTACTTGTCGCAGATAAATTTAGTAGAGCTGCTTCAGGTGGAGTTGGTTATGCTAAAGCTGCTGGGAATTATGCTGGCCAATTTTATCCAACCAAACTTGCAAATGATGAAGGATTTGATCAAGTTATTTGGACCGATGCAAATGAGCATAATTATTTAGAAGAAGCCGGTACAATGAATATTTTCTTCAGAATTAATGACACTTTAATAACTGCACCTACAACTGACACAATTTTAGACGGAGTAACCAGAAAAAGTCTAATTCAAATTGCTAGGGATATTGGAATTGATGTGGAGATTAAAAAGCTGAAAGTTGACGAATTAAAAAATGCCGCTAAAAACGGTTCATTAAAAGAAATCTTTGGGGCAGGAACAGCTGCAGTAGTAAGCCAAATTAATGCCTTTCAACATAAAGGAGAATTATTTGAATTGAATGTATTGGATAATTCTTACGCAGAAAAGCTCAAGTCAAATTTAGTAGGGATTCAAACCAACCAACTCGCAGATCATCATAGTTGGAGGTATAAAGTTTAGGAATTTAATATTCCCTCAATATCAGGTTTAAAATAATTAGGCCCTTTTAGAACCTTTCCATCTTCACGATAAATTGGACTACCATCAGCATCTAATTTGCTCATATTACTATTTTGAATTTCTCTAAAGATTTCATCTATTTTATGTTCCATACCGTGTTCAATTATGGTTCCGCAAAGAATATAAAGCATATCTCCGAGTGCATCAGCAACCTCAACCATATCATTATTATTTGCGGCTTCTAAATATTCTTCGTTTTCTTCCTTCATTAGATTAAATCTTAATTTATTTTTATCCATTCCCAAATCAGCTTTAGGTTTGTCTAGGTAATCTAGTTTAAAGGCTTTATGAAATTCTTTAACAGCTAATATTTTATCCTTCATAACATAAAATTATTTTAATATTTATTAGATTCGCAAAAAAAAATGTTTTCACAAGGTCAATTAGTTTTTGCAGTATTATTTACAATATGTTTTTCTATTGTACTATTTATGGCATATAAAAAAGATGCTAAACTTCACAAAAAGTACTATAAAGGGAGTGCTTGGGTTTTACTGGCCTTTATAGCCTTTATTGGTTTGATTGCAACCATAAAATTTATATTTGTTTAAGATAAATTTTAAGAATTTACCAAACTTTAACATTAAGCAATCCTTTCTCAAAACTATAAAATGTTTTAGAAAATTAAATTAAAATAATTGTCTAGTTATTAAAAAAATACAGTTATTTATTATCAAATTATCCGTTCAATAAACCAAAACAAACCAATTGCAGCAATTATCAAAGAAGCTGGTATTTTTATCTCATTACTATACCAGTTTTTCTTCATAATTAATTTAATAAGAATAAAGGCTAAAAGTAAAACTGCCAATTGCCCAAATTCAACTCCAATATTAAATGCTAATAGCATTGAAATAAAATTATCTTTTGGCAATCCATATTGTGTTAGTAGAGCTGCAAAACCAAGACCATGTAACAAACCAAACGCAAACACTATTGAATACCTCCATTTACTTGTCTGCTTGAACAAGACATTTTCTACGGCTACCCAAACAATTGATAATGCAATAATTGCCTCAACTATATCTCCCCTTAATTGAACAAAACCTTGAGCCGCGAGAATGAGAGTTATACTATGAGCCACGGTGAATGCGGTTACCTGCCAAAGGAGTGCACGAAATGTAATACATGAAAAAAATAGACCAAGAACAAAAAGTATATGATCAATTCCCTGAGGAATAATATGTTCAAAACCAGCTTTGACAAAAATGTAAAACTTTTTGTAAAATGGCATGGCTGCCAAACGCCGAATCCTTTGTCTTTTTAGAGCAGCTCCGTATTCGGCTGCGATTTCTTCATTTTCAAAATACATTTGGCCCCGTTCAATTTCAGCAATCATAAAATCTTCAGGATTGTGAGAAAAAGTATTAAAACTGGTAAGAAAAATAAACGATAAGAAAATGAACCTAATAACCTTCATAATGAAATGTTAGTAAGTAAATTTATTCACTACCGTCTAATCCTCTAACTTTTAATAACGGCTCAATAATAGGCTTTCTACCTCTAAATTCTACAAATAAATCCATTGCTTCATCAGTTGACCCCATAGAATATATACTAGATCTCAATTTTGAAGAAAGAACTGGATCAAAAACATCCCCTGCCTCTTTAAATGCTTCAAATGCATCAGAATCAAGTACGGCAGCGTGAACATAACTATAATAACCTGATGAGTATCCACCAGAGAAGATATGTGCAAAATATGTAGTTCTATATCTTGGAGCTATTTCACCTATCAGACCAACTTTTTTCATTGATTCTGATTCAAACTTGTTTGCGTCTTTTAGTTCATCATTAGCAGAAATTGTATGCCAGTCCATGTCTAATAATGAAGCAGCTAAATATTCCGTATTAATAAATCCTTGATTGAATTTAGATGCATTTAGTAATTTTTCTATTAATTCATCTGGAATTGGATCCCCTGTTTCATAGTGTGTGGCAAAAGATTTTAACACTTGAGGCTCACTTGCCCAGTGCTCAAGTAACTGAGAAGGTAATTCAATAAAATCTCTTGGACCGGATGTACCTGCCATACTTCCATATTTTACGTCGGTTAAAGTTCCGTGCATGGCATGGCCAAATTCATGGAATAATGTCACTACATTATCAAAGCTTAATAAAGCTGGATCATCGCCAACAGGCGCAGGAAAATTACATACATTTACCACAATTGGGCGTTCTCTTCCGTCAAGATTTGACTGTCCCTTAAAACTACTCATCCAAGCCCCACCACGTTTGTTAGATCTTGTAAAATAATCTCCAATAAAAATACCTAAATGACTACCGTCCTTATCTGTAACCTCCCATATTCTAGCATCAGGATGATAAAGATCTATATCAAAAATTTCAGTAAAGTTTAACCCCCATAATTTATTGGTGGTGTTAAAAACACCCTGAAGAACATTATCTAGAGATAGATATGGCTTAATAGCTGATTCATCTAAATCGTATTTTTCTTTACGAACTTTTTCAGAATAATGCCACCAATCCCAAGCAGCTACTTTAAAATCATATCCTTCTGCATCAGCTACAGCTTGCATATCAGCAACCTCAACCTTAGCTCTTTTGACCGCTGGTTTCCATAGCTTATTTAATAAATCATATACTTCTTCTGGGCTTTTAAGCATGTTGTCATCTAAAATAAAATGAGCATGTGTTTTATATCCCATTATCTGGGCTCTTTCAGCACGAAGTTTAGCAATTTGAGCAGCTGTTTTTTTATTATCAGTATCGTTATTATTGTCACCACGCATTACATAAGAATTATATAGTTTTTCTCTCAAATCTCTACGTGTTGATTCTGTTAAAAACGGATACATACTACTTCGGTGTGGAGTAAAAACATATTTGTCTTTGTATTTGTCTTTTTCTTCATCAGACTCAGCTGCATCCATTTTCTGTGAGGCTGCATCAGCTGCCGCCGCTATTACTCCATCTGATAAACCCTCTAAATCTGATGATTCAAGAATAAGTTCAAAACCATTTGTTTCTGCTAAAAGGTTTTGACCAAAAGAAGTTGTTAGACCAGAAATTTTTGAATTAATCTCAGATATTCTTTCTTTCTGATCTTCACTTAATAGTGCACCACTACGTACAAACCCCTTTCTTGTATCATTTAATAATTTAGCTTGTTCTTTGGTCAAATCAAGATTTTCTCTGTTTTGCCATATTGCATCAACCCTATTGAATAAACCTTCATTCAAAGAGATTTTATCATAGTGTGCTGAAAGCATAGGGCTTAACTCACGCTGTAATTCTTGTAATTTAGGGTTCGTATTGGAACTGGCTAAATTTGAAAATACACGTCCTACCTTAGAAAGTAATTTTCCAGTTCTTTCAAGTTCTTCTATGGTATTAGCAAATGTTGGAGCTTCAGGATTATTGACAATTGCATCAATTTCTTCAAGATTTTCTTTCATCCCTTGCTCATATGCTGGCATGTAGTGTACGTCCTTTATATCTAAAAATGGGGGTACTTCATATGCTGTATTCCATTCTTGGAAAAATGGGTTAATGTTTGGATCCATCTTCGATTTTTGTTGACAGCTTACAATAAAAAGTAAGGCTGTAATTAATATTAGTCTTTTCATATTGGGATTATTAAGTGAACTTGTAAATATAGGGCTTTTTGGCATTATTTCTCATAATAATTAATGTTGATTAAACAATTAAGTTTAAATTAGTTTTTGTAATAATTATGAAAAGTTTTCTATTAGTTTTTTTAGGTGGTGGATTGGGCAGTGGTCTTAGATATTTAGTTACCATTACAATGAACCAATATTCCAAGGTTTTGCCCTTTGGAACATTCACTGTTAATATATTAGGATGTCTGTTTATTGGAGTGATATTAGGATATGCCCAAAAGGAAAATACATTGACCTCAAATCAAACACTTTTATTAGCCACTGGGTTTTGTGGTGGATTTACTACATTTTCAACCTTTGCAAATGAAAATTTAGAACTAATAAAAAATGGAGAACTTTTTAATTTCTCCTTTTATACTGTTGGTTCCGTGTTAATTGGAATTTTAGCTGTTTTTATCGGTTTTTATCTCACCAACAGATAGCTTTAATAATTTTTCACAAAGTTTTTAACCCCTGCTTCAACTCTAAGATTTAATAAGTTATCTCTTGGCACAATCGGACATGAAAAATTTTCATCGTAGACGCATTTAGGATTATAGGCCCGATTGAAATTGATTAGTAGGGAATCATTTTCATATTGGTATAGGTCTATATATCTACCACCACCATAAGTTTCATATCCATTTGTTTGATCAAGAAATGGAAGAAATAAATAATTTTCATAGCCATCCACACCTACATAATCAAGATTTTCATAAACTGTTAATGAATGTTGCTCATTATTGAGATTAAATATTAATTTTCCATACATTCTAAAATCAGCTGGCGTATTAGTGGTTGTTTTCATTTTAAAAGGCAAGCTATTGGGTGTCTTATAAATTTTAGCATAAACAACATATGATATATCAAATTCAAAAAAATCAAGTCCTTTAAAATTTTTTAGATCTTTAGTCTTGAGTGGGGAAACAGAAGCGTCTTTAAAATAATTATTAACTTCCCTTTGATATTCGGTTAAATTGAAATCTTCATATCTCTTTTCACCTCTACATGAAAAAAATAAAAAAACAATTAAAATTAAAATCAATCGCATTGGATAAAATTAAAAATATACATCGAAAACAAATCAATAAATTTTAATTATTAAATTTATAGTTCGCCTAAAATTTAAAATTATGAGATTAACAACAATATTTATAGCTTTTATTTTTAGTTTAAATACAGCTACAGCTCAGGATTATTTCCTTGAAAATAACGGCCCATATGATAATAATATTCAAAGCCCTGAAGAATATCTTGGTTATGAAATTGGCTTTGAACACACTCGTCATGACCTAATTGTAGCTTATCTAAAATATTTGTCGAATGTTTCAGAAAAAGCTCAACTCATAAAATATGGAGAATCTCATGAAGGTAGAGATTTAATTATGCTTACCGTTTCATCAACCGAAAATTTAAATAATTTAGAAAAAATCAAGAATGAACATCTAAAGCACACCGTTCCTGGGACAAAAACAAAAATTGATAATAGCTTACCGATAATTGTGAATTTAGGATACGGGGTGCATGGTAATGAACCATCTAGTGCTGAAGCTGCAATACTAGCAGCCTACACGCTGGTTGCCTCTGAAAACAATAAAGTCAAAAGATTAATTCAAAACTCAGTTATTTTTATTGATCCAACAATCAACCCAGATGGAAGAGATAGGCATTCACAATGGGCAAATCAATATAAATCAATTAATCTTGTTGCAGATAGTAATGATGCTGAGCATAATGAAGCATGGCCAAGAGGCAGAACAAATCACTATTGGTTTGATTTAAATAGAGATTGGTTATTAGGAATTAATCCGGAAAGCAGAGGTAAATTAGAATGGTATCACAGCTGGTATCCAAATGTTGTAACTGATTTTCACGAAATGGGTACGAATAGTAATTATTTCTTTGAACCAATGAAAAGGAATGCATCTGTAAAACCTATGATTCCCGATGAAAACTACAGTGTTTTAAGTCCGATTTTTGCTGAATACTATGTCAAAGCACTCGATAGTATTGGTGCCTTTTATTACACCAAAGAATCATTTGATGAAACTTATCCAGGCTATGGCTCCTCATATCCTGATGTTCAAGGCGCTGTAGCAATACTATTTGAACAGGCAAGTTCAAGGGGGCACTTACAGGAAACCAACTACGGAACAATGTCTTTTGGATTTACAATTAGAAACCAATATTTATCAAGTATTGCCACGGTTGAGGCCGCAGTTGATAATAAAGATCTGCTAAGAGATTATCAAATGAGATTCTTTAATTCTTCGGTCACAGAGTTTAAAAATGAAAAAGTAAAAGCTTATGAGTTTGGTGATATGTATGATCAAAACAGAAATAAAGCCTTTATTGACAAACTATTATTACATAAAATCAAAGTATACAACAGCAAAGGAAAATTTGTTGTTCCTGTCAACCAACCACAATCTAGAATGGTCAAAAATTTCTTTGAGACACATAGTAAATATGTCGACAGTGTATTCTATGATGCTTCTGCTTGGAGTGTTTCGAATATATATAATATGAAATCAAGAGAGCTTAAAAGTTTTTTTGGTGAATCCGAAATAAAGTCTACCGAAGGTTTTGTCAAAAATTTAAAGCCAAAGATGTCTAATTATGCTTATGTAATGGACTGGGATGATTATAACTCACCTGCCGCTTTGAATCACTTACAAAAAAATGGTATTATAACTTATTCAGCATTTAAACCATTTACAATTAAAGTAAACGGATCAAATTCCTCTAAGAAATTTAATTATGGTTCAGTGTTAATTCCAGTTAGTAAACAAAATATATCCTCTGAAAAATTATTTGATATTATTATTGAAATGCAAAATAAGTTTGAGATTCCTGTTTATAATTCAGAGTCGGGTTACAGTGTTAAAGGAATTGATTTGGGAAGTAATAATTTTAGAATAAATAAGCCTGTAAAGGTTGCATTGTTAATTGGTGAAGGGGTAAATTCATATGAGGCTGGGGAGGTTTGGCATCTGTTAGATACAAGAATCGGTCTGCCATTAACTAAATTAAAACTTAGTCAATTTTCAGGAATATCATTAAAAAAATATACTACTCTGATAATGGTCTCAGGCTCCTATAATCAATTAGAAAAAGATGAAGTAAAAAAAATAAAAAAATGGGTTGAGGAGGGAAATACTTTGATTACAGTAGCCGGAGGTTCAAGTTGGGCTATCAGCAAAAAACTTATAAACGAAAGTTTGGTTGAGTCAAAAAAAGATTCAACTCACTCAAGAAAAAATTATGTTGATGCAAGTGAGTTTATTGGAAGGGAAAGAATAGGTGGTGTTATTTTAAAAGCTGATATAGATTTAACTCATCCAATTGCTTTTGGCTATAACGATAATTCTATTCCAGTGTACAAGAATAATACTGTGTTTATAAATAAAACTAAGAACGATTATTCTTCTGTTGCTACATATTCAAAAGATTTTCACATTGACGGATATATTTCTGAATCAAATAAAAAAGACTTTATTCCAGGTGCTGCATCATTAATTATTTCTAAAGTTGGATCTGGAAGAGTTGTAGTATTTGCTGATAATCCAAACTTTAGAGGAACCTGGTATGGAACTAATAAGTTATTTCTAAATGCAATATTTTTAGGCAACAATATTTCAATCCCAACCAATTAAATTTTAAAAATGAAAAAATATATTTCTTTATTTATTCTCTTATTTGTATTTAATGGATATTCTCAGGAAAAATATTTAGGTGACGGACCCTATGACCAACTTATAATTAGAGGTGTAACTTTAATCAATGGAGATGGCTCCCCACCCAGAGGACCTGTAGATATTGTTGTTGAAAATAATATTATCGTTAATATTAAAAGCGTAGGATACCCGGGAGTTGAAATAAAAGATTCATCTAGACCCAAACTCAAGCAAGGTGGATTTGAATTAGATGCAAACGGAATGTTTCTGCTTCCAGGCTTTATTGACATGCATGGTCATATAGGAGGTACGGGGCAAGGTGCTGATTATGACTATGTTTTTAGACTCTGGATGGCTCATGGGATAACCACTGTCAGAGAACCAGGAGGAAGAGGAGTTGAGTGGGCTGTAAATTTAAAAAAATTGAGTGCCGAAAATAAAATTGTAGCTCCTAGAATTTTTGCCTACACTAGTTTTGGACAGAAAAGTAAAGGCTTCAACCCTCTTAATGATTTACCAATAAGTACACCAGAAATGGCAAGAACTTGGGTTAGAGCAAATGCAAAAAAAGGAGCTGATGGAATTAAATTTTTTGGAGCTGAACCTGAAATAATGAAAGCCGCATTAGATGAGAATAAAAAATTAGGTTTAGGCTCTGCAATGCACCATGCTCAGCTAAGTGTAGCCAGATGGAATGTATTAAATTCTGCTAGAGCAGGGTTAACATCAATGGAGCATTGGTATGGTTTACCAGAGGCATTGTTTAATGACAGGACTGTTCAGAATTACCCCCCAAATTATAATTACCAAAATGAACAACACAGATTTGAAGAAGCGGGAAAACTATGGACACAAGCTGCTGAACCCTACTCTGATCATTGGAATGATGTGATGAATGAACTTATTTCTCTTGACTTTACTATCGTTCCCACCTTTAATATATATGAGGCTAACCGAGATTTACATAGAGCCAGACGGGCTGAATGGCATGAAGATTATACACTCCCTTCATTGTGGAGATTTTACGAACCAAGCAGAATTTCTCACGGATCATATTGGCATTATTGGGGTACTGAGCAAGAGGTTGAATGGAGAGAAAATTATAGGTTATGGATGAAATTTATTAACGAATTCAAAAACAGAGGCGGTAGAGTTTCTGCAGGCTCAGACTCTGGTTTCATATACCAACTATACGGTTTTGCATATATAAGAGAGCTTGAACTTCTTAGAGAAGCTGGATTCCATCCGCTTGAGGTTATTCGTGCAGCCACATTGAATGGAGCTGAAGCACTGAAAATGGACGATAAGATCGGTAGTGTACAAGTTGGAAAATACGCAGACTTTGTAATTACAGATGAAAACCCATTAGAAAATTTAAAATCTTTGTATGGGACAGGGGCGATAAAACTAAACGAAAAAAATGAGGTAATAAGGTCTGGTGGAGTAAAATTTACTATCAAAGACGGAATAATTTATGATGCAAAAAGATTATTACTTGAGGTAAAACAAATGGTAGATGAAAAAAAGCTTGAGGAAAATTGGGAGTTAAAACAGCCCGGTATTAAATAGATTTAATGACAGCCAAAACCCCATTTTTTTAATCGATAGTAATTATACGGGAGTGGAGTTATAAATCCAACGAATAACATAATCGGAATAACCCACCATGTCAATTTTGCCCCTCCAGTGAGAATAACATCTATTGTATTCATCGCAAGTTCCATAGCGATCATACTTATAAAACTCATACCAATTGCAACTTTAAAGGCCTCCTTTAAAATCATTTGTCTTGACAATATAAAAGTTTCAAGTAAAATACTGGTCAATAATCCATTTATGATGGCCAAAGTCATTATTTGCCATGTTAAAAGGCTATGATCAATATTTTGAAAGTAAAAAATGGTTCCAAAATCCCCGATACTACAGCCTAATAAACACCATAAAGTATTTACAGATGCTTTTCTCCAGGTGTGATTACAGCTCCAATTCATTTGTTATAAAGATACAATACAGAGTGGTTAAAAGTTTATGAAAATTTGAAATAGTTTTATATTTGATTTGCTAATCCAATTTAAATTTTAAACCCCTCTGCGCGATATTAAAACCTAGACCTTCAACCAAATCCCTAATACCATTTTTATTTGTCAAAATTGGATTAGTATGATTAATATGTATAAAATATATTTTATTTCTCTCAGCAACAGGCTGATTAGAAAATAATTGTAAAGTCTCTTCTATTGAGGGGTGTGGTATTTCTCTCATATCTCTATTAAGCTCTGTACCATTATAAAAGGTTCCGTCAATAAAAGCATAGTCAACAAGTTTTACCTCTTCAATAATACTCTTTTTCCATTCATCCCATTTATCAATGTCAGGAATAAAAAGTACTTTTTTTGATTTTCCAATTATTTTATAACCAACGGTCTCAGAATATTCATCTCTGTGTGGAACCCTGATAGGTATAACAAAAATATTTTCTGAAAGTTTTACAAATTCCTTGTTGGATATTGTTTGAATTGAAATATTATTTAGTTTGACTAACTGATCCCAAGGGCCATTTTTTGTAAGAAACTTAGACATTCTTTTAAGTGCATAGACCATTATATTTTTACCCCCTAGCCCCTCACGTCCTAAGTACATTAATCCTGTATAATGTCCAATGTGTGCATGGGTTAAGAAAATACCATCAACAAGATTAGCATCAGAAAATTTCTCAAGTAAATTTAGCTGATTATGTATATCGGGGGTAGCATCAAATAAGTATCTTTTATTATTTGTTTTATCAACTAACCCAAGGCAGCTGACAAAATAATCGCCTGGACTAACTGCTTTACAACAATCTTTTTCACAACCAATGTGTGGATACCCAGCATCCTGTACGATACCTAATACCTGAATGTAATCAGATTCGCTTGTCTGTGAATATGTGAAAAGAGCGAAAAAAAAAAGGGGAAAAGAAAGGACAGATAATTTCATGAATTCTATTTTCTCTCTGATAATATTACCTTCATTTTATTTTGAAGAATCATCGCTTGTTCAGCCGCGGCAGAGGCATATGTTTCATTGTCTGATGCATAAATTATAGATCTTGATGAATTAACAATTATTCCAATATTATCATTTAGAGCATATTTACAAATTTCATTTAAGTCACCTCCCTGCGCTCCGACACCAGGCATAAGTAGAAAATGGTCAGGAATAATTGATCTGATTTTTTCAATATGCCCCGGTTTGGTTGCTCCAACAACGTACATCATGTTGTTTTTATCTCCCCAATTTTTAGATGATTTTATCATTTCCATAAAGATGAAATCATCATTATTAGTGGTTTTAAGCTGGATATCATTGGCTCCAGTATTTGAAGTTAAACCAAGTAAAATTGCAATTCTGTTTTCAAATTCCAAAAATGGTTTTACAGAGTCAGAACCCATGTAGGGATTTATCGTCACACTGTCAAAATTCATTTCTGTAAAAAATGATTGAGCATACATTTTGCTTGTATTTCCTATATCTCCCCTCTTTGCGTCAGCAATTGTGAATATTTCAGGATAATGACTATTTATATAATCAACAGTTTTTTTCATTGACACCCAACCTTTAGCCCCCAAGGACTCGTAAAATGCAGTATTAACTTTATATGCGACACAGTATTTATTTGTGTGATCAATGATTGATTTGTTAAACGAGAAAATAGGATCATCTTCATTTAATAAATATTTTGGGATTTTATTAATGTCGGAGTCAAGACCTATGCATAAGAAGGAATCCTTATTTTTCATCTGATATATTAAATTCTCTAATTTCATTTAATTATTTGCTTTTAGTATTTCTGAATTTTCTGCTAACATCAGTTTGTCAATTATTTTTTGGATATCACCGTTTATAATTTTTGGTAAGTCATACAGAGTTAGACCAATTCTATGTTCGGTTACTCTTCCCTGAGGGTAGTTATATGTTCTAATTTTTGCACTTCTATCTCCAGAGGAAACCATACTTTTTCTCTTTAAAGAGTCAGCCTGTCTTCTTTTTTCAACCTCTAATTCATAAAGCCTTGTTCTCAACACTTTTAGTGCTTTATCAAGATTTTTATGCTGTGATTTTTGATCTTGACAACTTACAATAATACCTGTTGGTTCATGATGAAGTTTTATTGCAGAGTATGTTGTATTGACTGACTGACCACCAGGACCAGTAGATGTAGTTCTTTCAATTCTAACATCTTGCATGTCTAGTTCAACATCAAACTCTTCTGCTTCCGGTAAAACAATTACTGTTGCTGCACTTGTATGTACTCTTCCTTGTGTTTCCGTCTGAGGGACTCTCTGAACCCTGTGAACACCTGCCTCAAATTTTAAATTTCCATATACATCTTCTCCGTTAACCTCAAAAATTATTTCTTTATAACCTCCGGAAGTTCCTTCATTCAAATCAACTAGATTTACGGACCAATTTCTTGATTCAGAAAATTTAGTATACATTCTATATAAATCACCAGCAAAAATACTTGCCTCATCTCCACCAGTTCCAGCACGAATTTCAACAACAACATTTTTGGAATCATCCGGATCTTTAGGGATAAGTAAAACCTTAAGTTCTTCTTCTGTTTTTGGCAATTTAACTTCAACTTCTTCTAATTGCATTTTAGCCATTTCGATCATTTCATCATCTTTCTCATTTGAAATTATATCTTGTGCCTCTGATTTATTTGCAATCAGATTTTTATAAACCCCTCCCTTATCAATGATTTTCTTAGTTTCTTTATATTCCTTGGACAGCTGAATGTATTTTTTTTGGTCAGAAATTATGTCTGGCTGAATAAGTAATTCACCTAGTTCGGCAAATCTGTTTTCAACTAATTTTAATTTTTCTAACACAACTTTATTTTTTCAGATTGTTTATAATTTAATAATTAAACTCACCAAATTCTGATTTTACTGTTAGTTTTTTTTCGTCTGAATTGAATACTTTTCCAATTATTTTTGCTTCAATATTGAAAGAATTGGAAATGTTAATTATTTTATCCGCAAACTCTGGTTCAACATATAATTCCATTCGATGTCCACAATTAAAAACTTTATACATTTCTGCCCAATCTGAGTTTGATTCTTGTTGAATCATTCTGAATAAAAATGGAACATCAAACATATTATCCTTGATAACATGTAGATTATCATCAATAAAATGAAGTATTTTTGTTTGAGCTCCTCCGCTACAATGTATTATTCCATTAATATTTTTATTTCCAATTGAGCTGATAATTTTTTTAATTACAGGGGCGTAAGTTCTAGTTGGTGATAAAACAAATTTTCCAGCATCAATATTCGTTTCTGTTAATTTTTCAGTCAATTTTTTTGTTCCAGAATAAACCAATTCATCAGCAATATCATTATCATAGCTTTCGGGGTATTTTTCTGCTAGTACCTTACTAAAAATATCATGTCTAGCCGAAGTTAACCCATTACTACCCATTCCACTATTATAGTTGGTTTCGTATGAAGATTTTCCGAATGATGCTAATCCCACAATCACATTTCCGCCAGAAATTTTTGAATTATCTATTACTTCTTCTTTTTTTATTCTAGCCAAGACAGTACTATCAACAATAATTGTTCTTACAAGATCACCAACATCAGCAGTCTCTCCACCGGTCATATGGATTTTAACATCAAACTTTTTTAATTCATCTACTAATTCTTGTGTACCATTAATTATTGCAGAGATTACATCTCCTGAAATTTTGTTTTTATTTCTTCCTATAGTTGAGGACAGCATTATATTTTCAGTAGCACCAACGCAAATGAGATCGTCAATATTCATTATTAGGGCGTCTTGAGCAATTCCTTTCCAAACCGAAAGATCTCCAGTCTCTTTCCAATACATATATGCTAAAGAACTTTTAGTACCAGCACCATCCGCATGCATAACAATACAATGGTCATTGCTTCCGGTTAAAAAATCAGGAACAATTTTACAGAATGCTTTTGGGAAGAGTCCTTTGTCTAAATTTTTGATCGCTTTATGTACATCCTCTTTAGCGGCTGACACTCCCCGCTGCATATATTTTTCTGAATTAATAAACTTTGACATTGATGAATTTGAAGACAAAAGTATTAAACAAAACACAAAAAATTTAGTATAAGGACGATAAGATTTTTAAAATAGAAAAAAAGAAAATTGTGTTATTAACAATAAGTAGTTGGAATTGTATACAATTACATTATTCATATGGATAAATATCTATCACTGAGATGTTTATAAATATACTTTAAAATAAGAAAAAATTTCTCAAAGATTTTCAAATTAATTGATATATTAAGTAATCTTTTAAAACGTAGATTAACCGTAATTGTAAAATCAAATGAATAAATCAAAACTAGAGTATATTTGGCTTGATGGATATAAGCCAACTGCTAATCTTAGAAGTAAAACTAAAATAATGAATGACTTTGACGGAAAGCTTGATAGTTGTCCAATGTGGGCATTCGATGGAAGCTCTACAAGACAGGCTGAAGGAGGATCATCTGACTGTCTATTAAAGCCTGTTTGCATTCATCCAGACCCAGTAAGAAGGAATGGATTTTTAGTTATGTGTGAAGTATTAAATCCTGACGGATCTCCTCATGAGTCAAATGGTAGGGCAACCATAGATGATGATGACGATGATTTTTGGTTTGGATTTGAGCAAGAATATTTTCTTTGGAATCCTGAAACCAATCTCCCACTTGGGTTTCCTAAAGATCAAACACCCCAAGGTCAATTCTATTGTTCTGTTGGAGGAAAAAATACTTTTGGAAGAGAAATTATGGACAGACACCTTGACATCTGCTTAGATGCAGGAATTAATGTTGAAGGTACCAATGCTGAAGTTGCTGCTGGTCAATGGGAATTTCAAACCTTTGCCATGGGTGCAGCAAAAGCAGGAGATGAAATGTGGATTGCTAGATACTTATTGGAAAGACTGGCTGAAGAATATGGCTTAGCAATTGAATATCACCCAAAACCTCTTGGTGCAACAGATTGGAACGGTTCTGGTATGCATGCGAATTTTTCCAACACAACATTAAGAACATGTGGTTCAAAGGAAACTTACGAAAAAATTTGTGAAGCTTTTAGACCAGTGGTTAATGAACATATTGCCGTATACGGAGCTTACAATGATCAAAGATTAACTGGAGATCATGAAACACAATCTATAACAGAGTTCAGTTATGGTGTTTCTGACAGAGGGGCTTCAATCAGAATTCCCATCATGACGGTTGAAAAAGGATACAAAGGTTGGCTTGAAGATAGGCGCCCTGCATCAAATGCTGATCCATACAAAATTGCAGCCAGAATTATTAAGACGGTAAAATCAGCTTAGAAGATCAATTATAGTTTTTTTGAAAAAAAGGAGTTATGAAAATAATTCCTTTTTTTATGTAAATGCTAGGAATATAAAAACGAAGTACCCAACAAGCATAATAAGACCCTTATATTTTGAAATCTTATTTTTCTCTGGTAAAACAGAAAAAACCATGATTAACACAGTGAATGCTATCATCCATAAAATATCTCTTTGAATTATTTCCTCAGCAATAGTTATGTCTTTGATTATTGCTGTGATTCCAAGCACAGAGCCAATATTGAAAATATTTGACCCAATCAAATTACCAACAGAAATACCCTTTTCATTTTTTGCTATTGCTACTAAAGAAGCTGCAAGTTCGGGAATACTAGTTCCAATTGCCACTATGGTAACAGAAATAACAGCCTCGCTAATATCAATTTGTTTTGCAAAATTTACAGCACCTTCAACCAAAAATTCAGCCCCGAAATAAAGGGATAGTGACGAAATAAACAACCATATCAAGATTTTAAAATTTGAAATAAACCTAAGTTTATCGTCTACATCATTTAATAATTCAGTAGAATCAGAATTTTTTAAAACTTTATATACAAAAATCACCAAAAGTGCAATTAGCAAAAACCCTTCAAACCCATTCAATTCATTATCCGTAATTATAAATAGCCATAACATAATTGAAAGAAAAAACATCCACAACCAATCTCTTCTAAATGATTTTTCGTTAACCGAAATATTACTCAGTAAAGCTATTAAAGCTAAAACAAGTCCGATGTTAGCTATGTTTGAACCGACCACATTATTTATGGCAATAGATGGAGAGTTATTCAAAGCTGCATTAATACTTACTATCAGTTCAGGCAAAGAAGTTGCAAAAGAAACAACTGTCATACCAATCACAAACTTTGAAATGTTAAACCTTAGAGAAAGGGCTACTGATGCTCTAACAATGAATTCACCACCAATAACTAGCAAAAAAAATCCTAAAAAAATCAAAGCTAAATTCATTTACCTAATTATAATTTTATGGTTTAAAACCCTTAAATTATTGGAAATTTTTAGAAGATAAAATCCCGACTGTAAATCTAAATCAATTGAATTATTAGTTAGGGTTTTATCATAAACCTTATCTCCGTTAATTGAAAAGATCTGAATTCTTTCATCAATTAAATTGTAACTAAAGTTTATTACACCTCTTGAAGGATTTGGATAGATAAATAAATTTTCATTAGTGATATTATCAATTCATAAAAAGCTAACCAGATTAGGATGATCTATAAAAGGGTTTCTGTTTTGTTGGTAACCATAAATAATTTCATTTCTATTAATTTCAAAATCATCAACAGGATCATCATAGTGCCATTGTATCAAGGAGGATAATTTACCCAAAATTGGATCATTATTATTTGGTGTTGTGTAATCAACCAATTCTAAATCAAAACTGTTATTGTTATGATCATACCCTGGGTCGTATCTTACTACCATGTAGAATAAAATTCTGGCAATATCACCTTTAACAGAATCAGAAGGTTCCCAGCTATCTGAGTCGATTAAACATTCGATTGCCTCAGAGTGTTGACTTCCTCCAAAATCATAATCTTTTGTACCTCTTGATGAATTTACTGATCTGTCACATGGTTTTAGATTATGGACATCAGTGTACGCATTATCATCTTCATCGGGAAAACCGTGAGATTTTGGCCAAATATGTTCTCTATTCCAAGAATTATTATGTGTACCATTTCCGTTTTCATACTGTGAATAATTTCCTGTACCGTCTCTATATCCTTTATCCTGTGAACGACCTGTATACACAAGAATCATATTGTCATGATTTTGCGGATCTTGATCAGATAATTGTAATATATCCCAAGTGTCTGTAGAAGATGAAGTGTATGGGAAAACAACATGGTTTGATATAATTTGATATAAAGCCTCTTTTAATTCCTCAGATGATTTTCCGTTAGCTTCTTGATAGTATTCTTGAGGAATATTTGATTGAACAATTCCATATGTTGGATTGAATGAAGAACCAAAATCAGATTGAGCATTAGCATTGAAAGCTAAAAAAACAAATAAGATTGATAAATATCTCATTAAATCAAAGATAATGCATTTAATAATTAAATTAAATACGCTATTGTATGTATTATGTTTAATACTGGCATAAGGTTTGTTCCTTTAAAAATATGAGAGTGCTAAGAAGTATACAATTAATCGTAATCATTATTTTTTGCTCATGTGGAACACAGAATACTAAAATTTCAAAACCTTCATCTACAATTAAAATTTCTCCGGCGGCAACAAATCTATTAGATGTTATTGTTGGTAAATTTCCTGGGATTACAGTAATCGGAGATAATGTTGCAAATGGAAATCCAAAAATACTCATTAGAGGAGGCAGTTTATCAATAAACAATCAAGCTTATGCAATTTTTGATATTGATGGCTCAATTCAAACTGATTTTCCATCATATATTGACCCTCAACTAATAAAAAGTATCTCAATTTTAAAGTCCTTAGCGGCAACAAATAGATATGGAGGTATTGCAAGAGGTGGAGCAGTTGTTATAAAATTAAAAAAATGAAAAAATTATTTTTATTAATACTATCCTGTAATTTTTTATTTACTCAAACAATAGATAATGATTTTTTAGATGGTACAATAATATTTAAGCTAAAGGAGTTTATAGAAAATAGTGATAAAAATCTTGATAAATCGTCTGATAAAATTGGACTTAAAGTTGATATGAACGACTATCCTATTTTAAAAGAAATTTTTAAAGATGTGAATATACTAAGTTTTGAAAGGCCAAGTTACTTTTCAGGCAAAAGGGAACTTCAAAAAATTTATAGGGTAACATTCTCAGATTTTGATAAAATTGATTTTATTTTAAGTGAGTTAAGTAAACTTGAAATATTAGAATATGTAGAGAAAGAACCCATCTACAGAACCACTTTTATCCCGGATGATACATATCATAACGGTACAAATAAGTGGTATCACACTCTTGTTAATTCAGAATCGGCGTGGGATATTTCGATGGGTAGCCAAAGTATAAAAGTTGCAGTTATAGATAATGGTGCACCATCTAATCATTTAGACTTAAATGTATTTAAACAAAGAGATGTTTCTGATAATGATGACGATGCTACACCACCTCAAACTTACACTCAAAGTACATCATGGTCTCACGGAACCCACTGTGCAGGATTAGCGACCGCAGAAATAAATAACGCTACAGGAATTGCATCGCTTGGTGGAAATACTGAGCTAATAATTGTTAAAGCGACCGGTGATAACCAAAACCCATCCTCAATTTACAATAGCTACGCTGGAGTTCAGTGGGCATGTGAAAACGGGGCAAATGTGATTAGTATGTCTTATGGTTCTGAAAATTCATCAAATGCATTACAAGAATTAATTAATGCATACCCCGAAATAGTATTTTTAGCTGCAGCAGGAAATGATGGTTCCTCTACCCAAAATTATCCTGCCGCATATCAAAATGTTATTGGTGTAGGTTCAGTTGACTCTAATGATCAAAGGTCATCATTTTCAAATTATAATATTGGGTTTCCTTGGGTAGACATTGCTGCCCCGGGAGGATATTCTTATGGTGGACTTCTCAGTACAGTTTACACACAAAATCTTAATGGATATGCGAGATTTGGTGGAACATCAATGGCCACCCCTTTTGCGGCGGGTTTAGTTGGGCTGATGCTGAGCGTAAATCCATCACTTTCCCCATCTCAAATACAGGGTTGCTTAATAAATAGTGGAGTTGAAATCAATCAAAATATTGGTCCAAGAATTGATGCCTATCAAGCTTTGCTATGCGTTTTACCAGAAGATAATAATCCAATTCCTGCCTTTACTGCTTCCCCCCCAAGTTACCTATGAAAATCAGTCTGTGACCTTTTCCAACAACTCAATAAATTCAAATACCTGGCTTTGGACTTTTGAGGGTGGCAGTCCAGAAACGTATGAAGGTCAAAACCCGCCAGAAATATTTTATTCTGAAGTTGGAGAATATTCTGTAAGCTTAAGCGTCTCCAATAATTCAGGTAATGAAACATTAACAAAGGAAAATTACATTAGAGTTTATTTTGAACCAAGTGGTGAATGGATATTGCAGGATACTACATTTGGAATTCAAAGTACAGGTATCAACTACATTTCAATTGCAGACGAAAATGTTGTTTGGGCAACTGCTTTCGACGGAAGTGGTTCAGGTGAAAATATGCAACAGTTTACCAAAACAACAGACGGAGGTAATTCTTGGGAATCCTACAACATTAACATAGGAAATCTAAACCTAGGAATTTCCATGATACATGCATTTAATGAACAAACTGCTTGGCTTGTTGCTTACCCTAGGGGAGCAAATCAAACAGGCGGTATTTTTAAAACTGATGATGGAGGACTTAACTGGTTTAGACAGAATAGCGCTAATTATGATACGAGTTCATCCTTTGCCAATGTTGTTTATTTCTGGGATGAAAATGTTGGATTTGCCCAGGGTGACCCAATAAATGGGGAATTTGAGCTATATGTGACCGAAAACGGTGGAGATAATTGGACACAGGTTCCGGGAAATAATATCCCAAATCCATTGGGCGGTGAATATGGTTACACTCGTCAAATAGAAGTTGTCGGAAATAATGTGTGGTTTACAACAAATAAAGGTAGAATCTATAAGTCTTCAGATAAAGGAAATAATTGGGATGTCTTTCAGTCTCCGATTACTGATTTTGGAAGTGCTGAGGTAAATGGAAATATTTCTTTTGGAGACTCTCAAAATGGTATTTTGATTGACAACAGTGTAAATGTTTACAGAACAGAGAATGGTGGTGAAACATGGTTTGAAATAACCACTTCTGGCCCAGTTTACACCTCAGGACTATGTTACATTGAAGGAACCAATACTGTATTCTCAACAGGAAACGGCTCCTCTTTTAGTCTAGACGGGGGGTATTCATGGACCCCAATCGACAATGCAGTGCATTTATTTGTTGATTTTTTAAATGAGGATCTTGGATGGTCAGGAGCTTGGACACAATTAGTGGGAGCCTCTTCATCTGGTGGCATATGGAAATGGGAAGATTTTTCTCTTGGAAATAATGAAGCTATTGAAGACTTTGAAATTGAATATTATCCAAATCCAACTAGTAATTTTATTAATTTTACCTATCAGGGCGACTTAAGTATTTCAGTCTATGATATTCTTGGTCGTAAGATAATAGAAACTAATGAAAAATTTATTGATCTAAGCAACTATAATAAAGGTTTATATCTCTTCAAAATAAATGATTATTATAATCAAAAATTTAAATTAATAAGAATTATAAAAAAATGAAACACATACTATTATTAATACTTATGCTTACAAATCCTAGCTCATATGAAACACAAAAATATGAACTTATCATGTCTGAAGATGAATTTGAAATAAGATTCTACCCAGCTGCCTTAAAAGCCAAAGTAATTTCAACGAGAAATGCTAATGGTAACTTTTACAAACTATTTCAATTTATTAGCGGAAACAATTCTAAGGGTGAAAAAATCGAAATGACCACACCCGTTTACATGAAAGAAGATAATAATAGTAATACAATGGAGTTTGTAATGCCTTCATCATAAAACATGGAGTCAATTTCAAAGCCGAATGATGAAAGTATTGAAATCTATGAGTCAGAGGCGAAATATTTTGCGTGCGTTAGATACGGAGGGTATTCAAACTCAGGTAAGTTCAAAACCCATTCAAAAAAATTAATTGAAAAATTATCTAAACTAAATATTAAAACAAAAGGTGATTTATTCTACGTTTCTTACAATAGCCCATACAAGGTATTTAATAGAAGAAACGAAGTTATGGTTGAAATTGAGTATGAAGACTAATCTTCTCTAATAGCTACTGCTTCTGCTATCATATTAATTTTGTATTCAGGCTGTGTTATTAATTCAATTTCCACTGTTGTTTTTTTAGCATCTTCTGCATAGTGTTTTAGTCTGTCAACCGAAATAGTATCCCTAAATATTTTACCTGTCATTAAAACACTTTTTCCCTTAACCCCAGTTTTAGGCACAAAAAAGCCATAATCCTTAAACTTTACAAAAACTGTATCTGAGTTAACTTTCACATTCATCCAACATCCTTTCTTAGGGCATACGTCAATAATTTCCCCTGAAATATTGTTTAGATCATAGTTATTATCAATTTTGTTAAAAAATTCCAAGCTAGGATTTATATTAGCACCATAATTAATGTAGTGGGTTTTTTGATTACATGAATAAGTTGTTAATAAAGTAAAAAAAATTGATAAAATATTGACTCTCATTTGATTATTTTTGCTCTTCAAATTTACCTATTTTAAATGAAGGATTTGAAAAAAATAAAAAATAAATGGAAAGCTCAATTTGAGCTTAAGATTGACGCTACGACAAGTCAAATATGGGAATTGATATCTTCTCCTTCAAATTTAGAGCTATTTCATCCATTTTGTAAATCTAATAAATTTATCATTTGGCCAGGTGAAAAGTCAATTGATGAATTGGTATATCTCAATGGTCTTACATACAAGAGAGAATTTTACTCATGGGAAAAATTAAAAGGGTATAGTTTATTCATCGGCGAGAAGGGTAAAGAACAATCATATGTGGTATGGGAAATTTTTGATAAAAACGAATCTAATTATTTGAAAATAACGGTTTATCCATATTTTCTTAGGAATATGCCAAAGTTAATCAGCTATCTTCCATACAAAATTATTGTTATTCCAGCCTTAGAATCATATTTAAGAAGTGTTATTGGAGGGATAAATTATTACCTAACTACAAAAAACAAAACTCCGAAAAACTATTTTGGGTATCATAAATGGTTTTCATAAAAATTGAAAATGTTTGGTACAAATTTTGGTATTAAGTAATATTTGTGATTAGAATGAAGAAAGTAAACTTATTTGAAGAGTTAATTAGCGAGCGGAGTAAGCAAATAACGTCGGAAGAACTAAAGACAGCTATAAAAAATATATGGTCAAAAGACGATCAAATTAAAAAATCATTGAATAAAAAAAATGATGAAAAGCTCAATGACCTAAAATTTGATAAAATGAAGACTAAAAATATATTTCATAAAGACACAATTAAAAAAATATGTGTCAGATATAGATTAAGGTTTTTGGATTCTAATTTATTTAAGGGTGAGTATCCAAAAAATATAACTAAAATCATAGGGAAAATAGAAAGAAATCATAACACAACTTTAAGTAATTTTATGATTATGGCACCTTCAAAACTCTTCAAAATTAAAAGTCCTGATGACCCAATTCTATTTGTTCCAATCGGAAATGATTATTATTATTTGATACACAAATGGGGTGAGGAGTTTAATTATTTACGTAAGTTATTGGTTCTTCCTTTTAAAAATATCGACAACCTTACTATATTTTCTGTATTGGTAAGTGTAGTTTTTGCCTTTTTAGGAAAATTGATTATGCCTAGCCTGACGTTTTCAGAAGTTTTTATATTGTTTTTATTTCTTGTTAAAGGATTCATATTTATTTTCTTTTACATATTCTTTCTCACAAGAAGAAATTTCAGTGAAAGTATTTGGAACAGCAAATACGACTCATTCTAAACAAAATATACTTAAAAAAAGGAGTTTATTAAATTAACTCTCGCTTGTGACCTCGGAGGGATTCAAACCCCCAACCTTCTGAGCCGTAATCAGATGCACTATTCAGTTATGCTACGAGGCCTTTTTGGAAAGCAAATGTAATAAACAAAATATTATCTAACCACTACCTTAAAGGTAATTTCATCAGACCTGAGAATATAGATTCCACTGCTTAAGGAATTAGTTATTATTTCAGTGAATCCATTTTGATATATTAATGAGAATGGGACTAAATGACCTGTAATTGAATAAAGTTCAAAAGATTCAAATCCATTTGTATTTAAAACTTTTATGTTTTCAGTTTTTCCGACAGGATTTAAGAATAATCTTAAATTTAAATTTCGTGTTTCAGGATTTGAAAGATTATTTTCAAAGTATTCTGAACCAAATTCAAAACTTTCATTTCCAATTATCTGACCAATAAGTCTTCCCGGAATATCGTCAATATATGGATGGATTCCTCCCCAAATCCTGGATAAACCACACTGGTCAGCTGCATCTTTATATGACACCCATTGAAGCTCAACGTCCTGATTAGGGCCGTCTTCAAAAACTAAAAATTCATTTTGTTTAGCTAAATGAATTCCTAATCCGCCAGGGAAATACGGAGATCCGGTAAAGTTTTCTAACATTTCAGCAGCAGCTCTTGAATATGTTGAGTGACCTGAAACATACCCAGCAAAGTTTGGAGTAACAAAGGTTGGTCTTTGATACGGCCACCAATTATCTGCTAATATCCAGTCAACTCCTGCATAATCTGATTCAGTATTTTCAACATATGTATGACCCCTCCACGTATAAACCTTTATTTTACCGACATTTTCATTATCGTCCCCTGCAAGCGGATCGTCCGCTTGAACAATTTCAATTAAACCATCAATTAATTCAAAGCCATTCTCATTGTAATTATCTAATGTTGGATCAGTTCTTTGTCCCTGCTCAGAGAGGTATCTTATTGCAGAAATTGGTCTGATATAATCATACCAACCTTTTATACCCCAAACTGAAATTGCAACATCATGCATCACTCCACCTAAAATAAAGTAAGATTTAACATCCCACTCTAAATCTGACAATTCATCACCTTGACCCTGAAATTTCTTTTCTAATTGAGGATTATCACTTACCGAATTCAATAAAACAAACCAATGACCAGGTGGAGTCTCAGAATCAGGTCCATCTGCCCAATACTCAGCTAAAACTCTAGTGTAATCTCCCCTCTTTACATTTTGAACTTCATACGGTTCATTTGTCACGGGATTCACTGAATATCCTTGACTTGTATCTCCACCACCGTAATAGTTATAAAAATTTGTAAAGTCGGAAAAATCTGAAGGGTAAGTATCATCGTTAACATTACCAATCGAATTGGGTGAAATATCCCAAACAGTATCGTCTTCTGGGGAAAGATGTGATCCCCAAACCGAAACCATTGAAAACGACTCAATGAATAATTCATTTGTTTCATAATTATCATCAATTAAAGGCGGATCTCCAGGATCATGATATACTTTATATGTATCTCCATTCCTTTGAAATTCTGTTAAATCTTCATCATTTAATCCAAATGGCCATACGCTTCCCCACTCTGCACCCAAAAATTCTGGTGTGGTTTCAGACAAAATATTTCCACTTTGATCTACAAAAATATCGAGTGATAATGGCTGCCATCTGTTTGGATTTGAAATCGTTGGATTCCCAGAAAAAATTGGAGCCAATGGCTCGTTTATAGGCTCATAAAACTGATTAACATAATCCACTTGCTCATTTGAGCCATCTATTAATCCATATTCAATATACTTCTCAGCTATATAATTTCCCAAATCAGCTGGATTATTATCATAACTATCAGATTCAAAATAATTTATATCTAAGCCTAGTATATTCATAAGTGAATTTGCTTTAGCTATAATTCTTTCATTCCCAGGAGAATTGTAAAATCTGTGTAGTATTAATCTGTAGGCTGAATAACTAATGGAGTTTATTTCATTGAAGTAATCCGAATCAGTATTTAAAAATATATCAAATTCTGATGTAAAACCATTAACATTATTTCCTATTAAATAAGGTGAGCCCTTTTCATTAACAATTGCCCAGGCATCATACATAGCAGCACTTACATGAAATAAATTTCTTGCATGTACCGTCGGTCTTGCTAAATCATTTCTAATGGAATATAACAAGACTTCGTTCCAAAGTCTTGCTACCGAATAACTATAATCAACATAAGATAAGGGTAGCTGAAGAGAGATATCTAATTCAATAACACCCGTTGAACATTCATCATTTGTTGCAATTATACTTACTTTTCCTAGTTCTGCTACATCCCATTGTACCTCAATATTTGATGTCCCATTGCCAGAGATTATTGTTCCATTCTCAACCTCCCATTCAAAAGAAATAATTGAATCATCATTATACTGATATGAATGTGATTCAAGTGGTTGAACTACGGTCTCGCCTGTAATTGATTGTGATTCTATATAAATACAAGAGCTGTCATCAATGGTAGCATCTGGATTGTAACTACAAGAACTCTCGTCGGTGCAACCTTCAATTTTAACAGCAGTATTATTATTAATTGTTTGAATTCCTTGTCCCTCAACTATTTTATATGTTGTGTTTGTTTCTAAATTTGAATATGTTTCCTGACCACTACTTGGCCAATTAACTGTTATACTTGAAATATTATTATTAACAGAACCACCAAAATGAATTGATTGAATTGATTGGTGTTGATACCCTGAACCCGAATATTGTCTAATTTGACTACTACCATCTTCAAAATTAATTTCTATTATTGAACCTAGACCATCTCTGTTGGAGACAGTACCCTCCAAAAATATTTTGACCCATGAACCCATTATGCTCTCTGAAAAATAAGTATCAATAGATTTATTTTCCCAAAGGTTTACATTCAAATTGAAATCTGTGACTATCAAATCTAAATCACCATCATTGTCATAATCAAAAGAATTTACCGATCTACTTTTTGACATGAGTGGTGGATTTCCTGAAAAATCTGAATAGGTGAAATTATTTCCTGAATCATTTATAAAGAACCTATCATTTTCGGGATTAAAAAATCCATTTGCCACATAAAAATCTTCAAAACCATCATGGTTAAAATCAGAAAAAGTAACACCCCAAGCCCAATCTGTATCATATAAGTTAGCCTCTGCTGAGTAATTAGTGTATGCAAAAGAACTATTGGATGTGTCTCTTGTATAAAGACTATTTTCCTTAATATTTGTAACAAAAAAATCTAGGCTTAAATCATTATTGAAATCACATGTTGTGAGACCCATTCCATCAAATGGATCCTCCACTCCATACTCAACAGCCATTTCAATAAATCCTTGACCCTGTTGGTTTATCAAAAGCTGATTGGATTGATCAAAATCATTTGCAATATATATGTCAGGGTACATGTCATCATTTACATAAATTGGAATTGCAGAAAAACTATTAGAGTTCTCAATATAATCTGTTAGATCAATTTGTTGAAAGGTTTCATCTCCTAAATTTCTGTATAGCTTATTCGGAGATATTTGATTATAATCAGAAAGAAAAATATCTAAATATCCATCCAAATCATAGTCCAGCCACAAGGCACCTGCGATGTAGCATTTTTCACAAGATATTTCAAAACCAGCTGATTCCGTAATATTAGAAAATGTTCCGTTTCCATTATTTTTATACAATTCACTTTGAACTGCATTTCCTAAAAATAAGTCAGGATATCCATCATTATTAAAATCTCCCCATGATGCTACTAGTCTGTCTCCATGCTCAATTGTATCAAAACTGAATTCTCCGTTATCATCGTAATTTATTAAATCAATTTCATGATTTAGATTTTGATTGATTCCTGAATTTTCAGTTACATCTATAAAATTACCATTATTTGTATTTTGAAGTAGACGGCTTACATTTTCATTTCCATCCTCTGAAACAATGAATATATCAAGGTCACCGTCCTGATCATAATCAGCTACAGCAACACCATTATTAGCTGAAATTTCATTTAAATCTGAAATACTTGTAATATTTCTGAATTGCTGTGAATATATAATCTGAGAAATAAAAAATATATAAAGAAATTTATATTTCAAAAGAGTGTAATTTAATTTTTACGTTTATCAAATTTTTCTTTATCTGTTTGGTTTACACGGTTAATAATTAACCATATAAATACAATTACTGTGCCTATACTGATTATAAAAGTCAACATAATTATTGCTTTAATTTTACAGCGGTGCCGTAGGCTAAAATTTCAGAAGTGCCTTGGGCTATAACTGATGTTGTAAATCGAATACCTAATACCGCATCGGCATTAAGCTTATTCGCATCAGCAATCAATCTCTCCAATGCCTGCTCTCTTGCGTATGCTTGCAGTTTTGTATATTCTTCAATTTCACCTCCTATAATATTTTTAAGTTGAGCAACAAGATCTCTAGCTGCATTTCTTGATCTTACAGTTGACCCTCTAGCGATTCCTAAAATTTTGTCAATTTGCCTATCAGGAACAAATTCGGTAGTTGATAATATCATTTTAAATTTAATTATGTTATTTCTTTAGTATTAATTTTAAACATGGACGACAATAAAATTATTGGCTCCCAACTCTTCGAGTTATTACAATATACAGCATGCTCAGTACTTTTTGGTTCAAGAAGGTCTGAACTATTTCCAATGTCAACTATATATTTTTTATCGAGTGGATTTATTGAACCTGTTATTATTGAGTCACTTTGGTAATCAATTAAAGTTACAGGGGCTTTTTTAAATCCTAATTCTTTTAGCGCAAAATACCTGTGGTGACCATCAATAATTAATAAGCTTTTATCACAGCAAACTATAGATGAGGTAATATAATAAGTATCATATGATTTAATAAATTTTGCAAGTGATGCTTTCTTTCTTTCTATAATTTTTTCGTGAGGTTTAAGGAGGTTTATGTCAATTAGTTCCACGCCCCTAATTAAATCGCTATCAAATGCTATTGAATACACCATTTTATTTTAGATAAAGATATTAAATCTTTCATTACCAAAGATTTGTAAATTTATATTATGAAGATAATTTCAATTTACATACTAATAGCTGGTTGTTTATATCTAATTACAAGGCCTTACAAAGATAATATAGATCAAATGCTTGCCTCCGTTAAATTATCAACTTTTGACGCTTTATGGCTTTCATATGTTGAAGGAATGGCAGTTGGTGGAATCATTATGCTAATTATTTCATAATTTTGCTCTGAATGAAAATTGAGCAAATTTATACTTCCTGCTTATCTCAGGCATCTTATTTTATTGAAAATAATGGAGAGGCTATAGTTATTGACCCAATTCGTGAGGTTGACCAATACATCAAGCGAGCCAAATCAAATAGATGTAAAATAAAGTATGTTTTTCAAACACATTTTCACGCAGATTTCGTTAGCGGTCATCTTACTTTATCAAAAAAGACGAACGCTCAAATTGTATATGGGCCAAATGCTAACCCTGACTATGAATGTATTATTGCTTCCGATGGTGATTTTTTTGGGATCGGCAATTTAAAGATCGAAGTTCTTCATACTCCTGGTCATACTTTAGAAAGCTGCTCATATCTACTTTATAATGAAGACAATGAACCGCATGCTATATTTACAGGTGATACACTATTTCTGGGCGATGTTGGAATTCCGGATGTTGCACAGAGATATAAAAACACAACAAAGGAAGAGCTTGCATCAATTCTATATGACTCTATCAATACAAAAATCAAACCTCTGAGTGGTAACCTAGTGGTTTATCCAGGTCACGGAGCAGGTTCTGCTTGTGGTAAAAATATGATGAAAAAAACAGTAGATACATTAAAAAATCAAAAGGTTAATAATTATGCTCTTAATGGCAAATTTAATAAAGAAGATTTTGTTAAAGAGTTAACCGAAAATCTTCCAGAACCACCAGCATATTTTCCTCTAAATGTAAAATTGAATCAAACTGGATACATGGACTATGATACAGTATTAGAAAATTCAATGAAAAAAATTAACTCCGAAAAATTTAGAGAACTAATCAAGAATCCTCAAATTGTGATTTTAGATACTAGAAGTTCAAAGGATTTTATAAAATCACATATTAAAGATTCAATATTCATTGGATTAGAAGGAAGATTTGCACCTTGGGTTGGTGAAATATTTAAAGACATTAAAACCCCTATGATTCTGGTTTGTAATGAGGGTAGTCAAAAAGAAGCTATTACAAGATTGTCAAGAATTGGTTTTGATAATTGCTTAGGCTTCTTAGAAGGAGGAATAAAAAAATGGATAAGAGACGGAAACGAAACAGAGAGTTTGGAAAATTTGAATTCAAAAAACTTTATAGACATTTTAAAACTAAATAAAATTGACATTTTAGACGTAAGAAGAGAATCTGAATTTATAAGTAAACATGTCGAAGGGGCCATGAATATTCCTTTAAGCAATTTGAAAGAAAAAGCCCAGGATATTAAGCAAAGTGATAATTTATATATTCACTGCGCAGCAGGATATAGGTCTGTAATTGCAATATCTATATTAAGAAAAATGGGTTATAATAGACTTATAAACATAAGTGATGGGTTTAATGGAATATTGAAGCGTGATTTAAATGAAAACTGCTTTAATTCAGGTATGGAAACTACTTATGATAATACCTAGACGCAACCCAATTATTTCTTGTCTTATAATCAGAAAATATAAATCCAAAATTACTAAGTACTTCATTAATATTTTCTAGATCATTTTCATAAAAGCCGCTTAAGATTAAAGTGGTTTTATCATTTGAAATCTTATTAAAATTTTCAAAATTCTCTTTTAAATCATTTAAAGTAATATTTGAAAGAATCATATCATAGAAATTTCCAATCAATGTATCTGAAGAAGAATGAATTGTTTTAATTTTACAACAATTATTTCTTTTTATATTTTCAAGTGTGTTATGGTAACAGATGATATTTGTATCAATTGCCTCAACTAATTTTGCGCCCCTTTTTTCCGACATAATTGATAAAATTCCTGTTCCGCAACCTATATCACATACGCTTTTATTTTCTAAATTTTTTTCTAATAAATACTCAATCATCAACTGTGTGGTTTCATGATGACCAGTCCCAAAACTCATTTCAGGTTTTATAATTATATCATATTCTTTTTTAGACGGGTTATGAAATGGAGCTCTGATAGTACAATTTTGCCCAATTTCTACAGGAATGAAATTTTTTTCCCATTTTTCATTCCAATTTTTATTTTGAACTTTTGAAATCTTGTAATCAATTTTAAATTCTTTCGAACTTAGAATTCTTACTTTGGCAAAAAGATTTTCTGAGAAATCAGAATCTTTAATGTATGATATTAGGCCAGATTCGTTTTCTTCAAACATTTCAAATCCCAAATAGCTTAGTTCAGCTATAAGAATTTCAACTCCAGAAACAGGTCTTACACTAAAGGAAACCGCAAGATATAACTCATCCATTTGCTGCTTGAACAATTGCATTAAAATCTGAAAAGTTTAAGGATGCTCCTCCAATAAGACCACCGTCTACATCTTTTAATGAAAATATTTCCTCAGCATTTTTTGGTTTTACACTTCCACCATATAAAATCCTAATTTGCTGTGAAATGTCACTACCGTATTTATCATTAAATAATTTTCTGATATATTCATGCATTTCCTGAATTTGATAATTTTCAGCTGTTTTCCCTGTACCTATTGCCCAAACAGGCTCATATGCAACAACAACATTTTTAATTTGTTCTATATCTAAACCAAATAAACCACTAATTATTTGATTTTTAATTAATTCAAAATGATCTCCTTTTTCTCTCTCGGATAACTCCTCACCAACACAAAAAATAATATTCACAGAGTTATCAATTGCCATTTTTGTTTTTTTAGAAAGTATAAATTCATTTTCATTAAAATATTTTCTTCTTTCACTATGCCCAATTATTACAGAGTTTACCCCAACACTTGTTAGCATTTCAATAGAAATTTCACCTGTAAAGGCACCTCTTTCTTCAAAATGAACGTTTTGTGCTATAACTTCAATCCCAGATGAACCTAACAATGAAACTGCCTTATTAAGATTGGTAAAGCTTGGCGCAATTTTAATATCTACATAATTTGATGAGATTTCTTTTAGCTCCTTGATAAGATTAATAGACTCATCATGAGTCATATTCATTTTCCAGTTACCAGCGACTATTTTCTTTCTCTTCATTTTAATTAATTTTAATTCTTGGATCTAATTTGATATAAATAATATCTACTATTATATTTATTAATATAAACAAAAATGCAATAACTAATACAGACCCCATTATAACAGGTAGGTCAAGAAGATTTAAAGCATTAACAATTTCTTTTCCTATCCCATTCCAACCAAAAATAAATTCTACAAAAACAGCTCCCGCCAAAAGCGATGCAAACCAACCAGAAATTGCAGTAACTACAGGATTCAAAGCATTTTTTAAAGCATGATCTTTAATTATTATAAACCTGGATAAACCCTTTGCTTTAGCAGTTCTAATATAATCTTGGTTTAAAACATTCAGCAACTCATTTCTAACCAGCTGACTAATTACTGCTAATGGTCTGATTCCCAAAACAATTGAAGGAAGTATTAAATTCTTTAATTTTAAATTAAATGATTCTCCGTAATCATCTAACTCGAATAGACTTCCGGTCATTTCAAGACCTGTTAAATCCTTTAATAAAAACCCAAAAATCCAGGCAAAAATAATTGCGCTAAAAAAAGATGGTACACTCATTCCAATTGTACTGATGAACTGAATTAAAACATCAATAGAATTCCCCTTATTTAGAGCCGAGATTATACCAAAAATGAAACCCGTTAGAATAGCTATTAGAATGGCAGAAAATGCTAATATAAAAGTATTTGGCAGAGTTTCGCCAATGATTGCCGAAACCTTTTTACCTTGGTTTACAAAAGATGTTCTTAGATAAGGGTATTTAATATTTATAGTTGATTTTTTAAAATCGAATAATTCTATCCCTGTGTAATTTTGATTAAAATAAGAATAATCATCATTATTTTTTGAATGAATTGAAATCGGAGATAAATCATTTAGATAGAGAAAATATTGTTCAGATAAGGATTTATCAAATCCATATTTTTTTTTAACCATATTTAATTGATCTGAATTCTCATTTTGCCCTAACATCATTTGAGCTGGATCACCAGGAAGAACGTTAAAAAGAAAAAAAATTACTGTCACAACTCCAAACATTGTAATAGCAGAGTAAAATATTTTATCTAAAATATAATCTAACAATTAATCAAAATTTAAATCGGAAAAATCCTTGTAATGTTTTTTATCTACAACATTTCCAGCTTTCAAGACAATTGCGCCTGGATTTGATCTGACCACAGTTTTTAATGCTGTTTCATCGCAAGTATAGAACTCAAAAGACAGATTATTTGTTTTTATAAAGATGTTCCTATCCTCAACCGAAGAAGCTGTTAAACCAATTATTTTAAATCCATTATTTTTTGCTTTTTCAGCTGAAAATTTCATGTTTTCAATAGCTTTGGATGAAAATTTTTCGAGATTATAAGAAATATAGATAAGTAATTTCTCCTCACTGAGTATTTCATCGGTTAGATTATTGCCGTTCACTTCAATTGAAAAATCATAGATAGATGGCTCATAACCCTTCTGGATTAATTTAGTTTCAACAGTCAGAAAATCACCTTTTGCATTAGGATACTCGCCATTTGTAATATATTTCTTTATTTCATCACCCTCAGAAAATAACCACTCATATTCATAAATATCCTTTGGAGCATCTTCGGGTACTCTCATATTTTCAATTATATTATCTCCTATTTTATACGCTCTAAAATCCAGTATTGGGAGGTGATTTAAAACAAAATAAGTAATGTAAAAACATACTAAAAGTGACGTTCCGATAATTATTTTTTGGACGTTTGAATTTATAATTGGGTTTACCAAATCTTTTTTTACAAATAAAAAGGTAATCATTATAAGTAAAACTATATCCTTGGTGAAGGACTCCCATGGTGTTAATTTAATTGCATCCCCAAAACATCCACAATCTGTAACCTTATTAAAATATGCCGAATACCAGGTTAAAAAAGTGAAAAATATTATCATTAATAACAGGCTCCAAAGGGTAAATTCTTTTTTGAAGCCAAGAATTAAAAATATACCAAGTATAACTTCAAAAATGACAATGAATATTGCCATCGGTAGAACAATCGGAATTAAAAAATCCAAATCAAAAACTGTTGGTCCAAAATACTCCTCCAGTTTAAATGAGAAACCAATTGGGTCATTTAATTTTATTAAACCGGAAAAAATAAACAATGCGCCAACAAAATATCTAAAGAGATGAACAATTATTTTAATCATATTTTTAAATGAATTAATGCAAAAATTGCATAATTAATAATATCGGTATAATTAGCATCAATTCCTTCGCTGACTAATGTGTTTCCCTCATTGTCTTCAATTTGTTTTACCCTTAAGAGCTTTTGAAGAATTAAGTCGGTCAGTGAGCTAACCCTCATTTCACGCCATGCTTCTCCATAATCATGATTCTTATTCATCATTAAGTCTCTTGTTTTTTTAATCATTGTATCGTAAAGGTCCACACATTCATTAGAATTCATATCAGGAACTTCAGAAATACCCTTTTCAATTTGGATTAATGCCATTACTGAATAATTAATAATACCTATAAACTCCTCAAACTCACCCTCATCAACTTTTTGAACAGAGTTTTTTTGCAACCCCCTTATGCGTTGAGCTTTAATAAAAATTTGATCGGTTAACGATGATAATCTAAGAATTCTCCAAGCACTTCCATAATCATGCAGTTTTTTTTCAAAAAGAGATTTACAAACAGATGTAACATTATCATATTGCTTTAAGGTTTTTTGCATAATTAGGAGTAAATTTATGTAAATTTCGATTAAATATATTTAACCATCAAAGAAACATCTTTAAATTTTTAAATGTCTTTATATGACAATAAACTTGAGAGGTAAACTAATGAATTTTTCCGTTCCTAAAATAATGGGGATTTTAAATATTACACCCGATTCTTTTTATGACGGTGGAAGATATAACTCCAAAGAAAAAATTCAGATACAGATTGAAAAGATGATCATTTCAGGTGCAGATATTGTTGACGTGGGAGGCTATAGTTCGCGACCGGGAGCAAAGGATATCAGTATTGAAGATGAATTAAATCGTGTAATCCCAGTTATTGAAATAATTAAAAAAAAATTTCCAGAAACGATTGTATCAATAGATACGTTTCGAAGTCGAGTTGCAAGTGAAGCAATAATTTCAGGTGCTGATATAGTAAATGATATCTCAGGCGGTAATTTGGATTCCAATATGTTTGAAACTGTTTCAAAACATAAAGTTCCCTACATTTTAATGCATATGAGAGGAAACCCTGAAAATATGATGAGTAAAACTAATTATGAAAATGTGACTAAAGATGTATGTAAATATTTTTCTGAAAGAGTAGATAAAGCTCATTCTCATGGAATCAATGATATAATTATTGATCCTGGTTTTGGATTTTCAAAAACTACTCAGCAAAATTATGAGTTATTAAATAATCTCGAATTTTTCAAAGAATTTCAAAGACCCATAATTATAGGAATATCAAGAAAATCCATGATATATAAAACCTTAAATACAACCCCAGATAAAGCATTAAATGGATCTTCAGTATTACATACAATTTCGCTTATGAAAGGAGCAAATATTTTAAGAACACACGATGTAAAAGAAGCTGTAGAATGTGTTAAAATTGTAAGCCAATTAATAGGCTAAAATTTTTTAATCTTATATTTGTTGTTTCTAATTATGGATTTTTTCAGAGAAATACTCAATTTTTCAATAGTAGATGTTCTAGACATAATTCTTGTAGCAACACTCTTATATTATGCATATAAATTACTTAAGGGAACTGTAGCTATCAATATATTCACCGGTATAATTTTAATTTATATTCTTTGGAGAGGCACAGTTCTTCTTGAAATGGAATTACTTTCAAGTATTATTGGAGGTTTTATGAGTGTTGGTATTATTGCATTGATTGTTGTTTTTCAGCCGGAAATCAGAAAGTTCTTACTTATGGTTGGTTCAGCAAATCTTTCCAAGAAAGGTTCATTTTTAGAAAAGTTCAAATTCTTCAAAAACCAAAAGCTTGAAAGAGATACAACTGACATTAAATCTGTTATTTCTGCGTGTTATAATATGAGTGGAACAAAAACAGGGGCCCTAATAGTGATAGAAAGGAGTAATAATTTAAATTTTGTAGGTAGTTCAGGTGATGAAATGAATATAACGGTTACTCAACCAATTTTGGAAAGCATTTTTTTTAAAAACAGTCCTCTCCACGACGGCGCAATAATTATTTCAAATAATATAATTAAAGCTACAAGGGTTATTTTACCAATAAATAGTGATATAAGAATTTCTGGCAAGTATGGCCTTAGACACAGAGCGGCTGTGAGTATAACAGAAAAAACAGATGCTGTTGCGATAGTTGTTTCTGAAGAAAATGGTAATATTTCGTATTTGAAAGGTGGAGAATTTATTGAATTTAGCTCAGAAGATGAAATTGTAAAACTACTAGAAAAAGATATCTCTTAGTCAAGTATATACTTGTTTTCTTTTTTAATTTGAGCATTATATAATTTTTGATAGCGTCCATTTTTATTTTTCAATAAATCTTCGTGGGTACCAGTTTCTACGATTTTACCTCTATCCATAACAATTATATTGTCCGCCTTCATAATTGTGCTTAGTCTGTGAGCAATAATAATAGAAGTTCTATTTTTTGTTATTTTTTCTATTGCATTTTGAATTAGTAATTCTGAGTCAGTATCAATTGAGGAAGTAGCTTCGTCTAAAACCAAAATTTGCGGATTTTTAATGTAAGCTCGTAAAAAAGAAATTAATTGTCTTTGGCCTGTGGACAAACCAACTCCTCTTTCTTTTACATCATAGTTATACCCATTTGGTAAAGAACTTATAAAATCATCTATTTCGATATCTTTAGCAGCATCTTTTACTCTCAAAAATGATATATTATTATTTTGTAAAGTAATGTTGTTTAATATGGTATCTGAAAAAAGATGAACATCCTGGGAGACAAACGCAATATTTTTTCTTAATGAAGAAATTGAATAATCTCTAACATTAATATTATCAATATAAATCGATCCTGAATCTAACTCGTAAAATCTGTTAAGTAGCTTAATGATTGTTGATTTTCCTGATCCTGTAGCACCAACTATGGCATTTTTTGAACCTGGATTTATCTCTAAACTTAAATCCTCGATAATTTTTTCTCTTTTGTTGTAAGAAAAATTAACATTTTCGTATTTAATTTTACCCTCAATTGTATCAGCATTTTTCGTTCCTATGTCCTGAATTAGAGAATCGGTATCTAAAATATTAAAAACTCTTTCAGCTGCAACCATTCCCATTAGTAAAGTATTAAACTTATTTGCGATTTGATTTAAAGGCCTAAATAACATTGGAATCATCATTATGAATGCTGTTAGTTGTCCAATTGAGGCTGTATTATCTAAGACTATATTCATACCGCCATACCAAACCACCAATCCAAGTGTCAATGATGAAAAGATTTCAGCTACAGGAAAAAAAATAGAATTATACCAAACAGTCTTTAACCATGCTTTTTTATGACGTTCATTAATTTTTTTGAATTTTTCTAATTCAATTTTTTCCCTGGCAAAAAGCTGTAATACATTCATTCCGGTAACCCTTTCCTGAACAAACGAATTTAAATTGGCAACTTCATTTCTCACTTCATCAAATGCTAACTTCATGTATTTTTGAAAAATTTTAGTTGCCAGTAAAATAAATGGTAATGAAAGGAAAACAATTAAACTTAGTTCCCAATTCATGTATATCATAACAATTGCAACTATTAGCATTTTAAGTATGTCACTTATAATCATGAAAAGACCTTGTCCAAAAATATCTGCAATTCTTTCCATATCAGTAACTGTTCTTGTTATTAGTATGCCGACTGATGATTTGTCATAATATTTCATTTTAAAATCCTGTATGTGATCAAAAAGTTTTACCCTTATGTCCTTTACAACAGATTGGCCAAGCAAACCTGCGTTAAAAATAAATGAGTAATTGCTCACAACCTCTAAAACCAATAGCGTAATCATTAAAATGATGTATTCTAGAAAAAAATCATAGTTTGAGCTGGTAAGGTTTTCGTCAACTATTTTTTCTAATACAACAGGCCTTAAAGCGCCAAATAATGAAAGTCCAAAAACAGAGATTATTGAAATTACAAAAACATACCTGTAAGACTTAATGTAATTTAAAAGCCTCTTGAAAAGCTTAAAATTGTATACTTTAGTCATACTATTCATAATACAAATATATTTTCAGGATATACAACTTTAGTTAAGAACAATCCGTGTGCAGGTACAGATGGACCAGCAAAAACTCTATCTGATTTATCAATTATATTTATAAGTTCTTTACTAGAAATCTTTGACTGTCCAATTTCTAATATTGTTCCGATAACTGAACGAACCATATTTCTTAAAAATCTATTGGCACTAATTGTAAATATTAATTCTGAGTTAATAATTTCATATTTAAAATCATCTATAGCACACTCATAATTTGTTACATCAGTTTTTGATCTACAAAATGATTTAAAATTTTTATTTGTTTTAATAATTTCAATTGCCTTATCAATTTCGTTAAGATCTAACTTCTTTGAAAAATAAAATTTTGTATCGTAGTTATACACATCTTTCACCTTTGTAATATAATATCTATACTCTCTTAATATTGCATCAAACCTAGCATGTGCATTTCTTGAGACTTGTCTAACACCTTTGATAACAATATTCTTACCAAGAAATGAATTTAGCTTAAAAATTAGATTATTTTGGTCGAAATTTTGGTCAAAATCAAAATGTGCAAACATTTGTATTGCGTGTACCCCAGTATCTGTTCTTCCTGCACCAACAATTTTTAAATCTTTGTTTTTTAGTATTAACCGTAAAGAATTTTCAATTGTTTCTTGCACAGTAATTGCATTAAGTTGACTTTGCCAGCCATGAAAATCTGTGCCATTGAAAGAAAGTTCAATAAAATATCTCAATCTATTCGTAAATTTGTCTAACAAATATATGCTTAATAATCATTTAAAATTAATTTGAAAAAGATTCTTCTAATATCTGACACTCATGGATATATCGATGATAAAATATTATTCTATTGTAAATTAGCTGATGAGGTATGGCACGCTGGAGATATTGGAAGTATTGAAGTCGTAGATAAAATTAAGCAGCTAAAACCTTTCAAAGGCGTTTATGGAAACATTGACAACCATTTAATAAGAAATGAGTTTCCTCTTGACCACAGATTTAGTTGTGAAAATGTTACAGTCTGGATAACTCACATTGGTGGCTATCCAACTCGTTACAGTAAAAGAATTTCTGATGTATTAAAATCTGAAAGTGTAGATTTATTCATATGTGGTCATTCTCACATTTTAAGAGTTATGAATGACAAAAAAAATAATCTTCTTCATATTAATCCAGGAGCCATAGGAAAACATGGGTTTCACAACAAGAGAACAATGGTGAGATTTGAAATTGATGGAAAAAGAATTGAAAATCTAGAAATTATTGAGTTTAACAGATGATTATCTAATTCTGTTCAATGATTGAACTAGTTCATCGTCATTTCTAATTGACTTTATTGCCAGAAAAATTAAATAACTGCAAATAAAGGGATTAAGTATTGCCGCATACATCAAAATCTCTAGAACTTTTGATGGCATAATTGCTGCTAACCCTTCCAATGTAAAATAAAAATAAAATAAAGTATAAATTGACATAAACAAACTTAGGTAAAGAGATACTTTACAAATTAAAATTTGTTTAGGTCTGGATTTATATGAGAATATTGAAATAATACAAATAATAAGAATTACTAATGGAATATTTGATGTTATATTTAAAATTAACTCTAATAGCGGGGAATTAATAACAAAATCATTGTTAAAGTTTTCTTGTAGTATTTCAAATCCGGAATAATACCAATTTAAACCAAAAAACCAGTAACAAAAGTAAAAAACAGAAGCCAGTATCAAATAAAGAGTTTGTATTCTTTGTATCATATTTATTTTTTTTCAAAACAAATTTAGTAGAAATAAAAAAAAATTAGGTTGATTTTAAAATAATGTTGTATAATTGTACCGGAATTATCTACTTCGGTTTAGATTTTCCAACTTCAAAGTTATATTCCTACAAATTACAATCGCTCGTTTGAGCATACCCTCAAAAAAAATTTAATAAGAAACAATGTTTGAAATATCAAAATTAAAAGAAAAAAAACTAGCTGAGTTACAGCAGATTGCTGAAGAACTAAAAATCTCAAAGTATAAAGCTTTAAAAAAATTAGATTTAGTTTATAAAATATTAGATTATCAAGCCTCTAACCCGGAGGAAAAAGAGGGTGAAAAAATAGTGGCCAAAAAGCCTAAATTTAATCCTAGATCAAGATCAAATAAAAATGATCAAAATGACAGTAATTCCAGTGATAATGATGACAAAGAAAGACGGGAGAAAAAACCTCACAGTCATCAAAGAGATAACAGAAATCGTAAACCAAAGGGTGAACCAAATGGCAATAGAGATACAAGAAACAGATATAAAGAACCTGATTTTGAATTTGATGCAATTATCCAAAGTGAAGGGGTTCTTGATATAATGCAAGATGGTTATGGTTTTCTAAGATCTTCAGATTACCATTATCTTTCATCTCCGGATGATATTTATGTTTCTCAATCACAGATTAGATTATTTGGTTTGAAGAAAGGAGACACTGTACTTGGAAATGTTAGACCACCAAAAGAAGGTGAAAAATATTTTCCCTTAATTCAGGTAAATAAAATAAACGGACTTGAACCAAAAATCGTCAGAGATCGTGTTTCGTTTGAACATCTAACACCATTATTTCCAGATGAAAAATTCAATCTCTCAGATAAAAATAACACAATTTCTACAAGAGTAATTGATTTATTTTCTCCGATTGGGAAAGGACAAAGAGGCATGATTGTTTCTCAGCCAAAAACTGGTAAAACCATGCTTTTAAAGGATGTTGCTAATGCAATTGCGGCAAATCATCCAGAGGTTTATCAATTAATCTTATTAATTGATGAAAGACCTGAGGAAGTTACGGATATGCAGAGAAATGTCAAAGGAGAGGTAATTGCCTCAACTTTTGATAAAGAAGCAAACGAACATGTAAGAATAGCAAATATAGTTTTAGAAAAGGCCAAAAGATTAGTTGAATGCGGATACGATGTTGTGATTTTACTTGATTCCATTACTAGACTTGCAAGAGCCTACAATACTGTACAGCCTGCGTCCGGTAAAATACTCAGTGGTGGTGTAGATGCAAATGCTTTACACAAACCCAAAAGGTTTTTTGGAGCTGCTAGAAATATAGAAAACGGTGGTTCTTTATCAATCATAGCTACAGCGTTAACTGAAACCGGGTCTAAAATGGACGAAGTTATTTTTGAAGAATTTAAAGGAACTGGTAATATGGAGCTGCAGCTTGACAGAAATATTGCAAATAGAAGGATATTCCCGGCAATTGATCTTACATCATCCAGTACAAGGAGAGATGACTTATTATTAGATGAAAAAACTGTTCAAAGAATGTGGGTAATGAGAAAGTATCTTGCAGATATGAATCCTGTTGAAGCTATGGAATTCATAAACGAAAGATTTAAACAAACTATCAGTAATGAAGAGTTTCTTATTTCTATGAATGGATAAATATTTTTTTAAACAATAATAAAATCTTGCGTTTATTAATTATTATTTTCTTTTTAATTTTTTCCTATGTAAATGCACAAAAAACAGAGAAGATAGTTTTTAAGAGTGCTAATCCGTTTGCTTTAAGCGATATAATAACAGACTTAGAAAACCAGCAGGAACAGGAGGTTTTTGGTAAACTTACTTTTCCTCATCATTCATCAGAAAAAGAAGAAAAATACCCTCTAATTATTGGAGTAGCCGGAAGCTTAGGTTGGAGAGAGCATCACTACGAATACATGAAGATGTACCAAGAAAACGGTTTTGCTACACTTGAACTAAATAGTTTTAAAAGTAGAAATATTAAATCTACTGTTGGTTCACAAATTGAAGTTACTACCGCGGCAATTATTTTAGATGCATACAGTGCTTTTGCAAAATTAGCAAATCATCCAAAGATTGACAAAAATAGAGTATCGATAACAGGATGGAGTTTAGGAGGTGCTGTAGCTTTATTTTCTGGTTGGGAACCTATAATGAAAGCTATTGCTAATAATTTAAAGTTTGCATCGCATTTAGCTTTTTACCCTCCTTGTTTTTTTGATATAGAAAACACTGAATTCACTGATTCACCAATGCATATTTTAATAGGAGAATTAGACAATTGGACGCCTGCTGAGCCATGTGTCAATTTTGTAAAAAGAATATCTAAAGATTCGAATATTAAGGTAACTGTATATCCCGATTCTCATCATTCATTTGATAGCCAAGAACCTATTGAATATAACGAAAAAGGGTATAGTTTTAAAAACTGTTTATTCAAGCTTAATTCTGAAGGAGATGTTTTGATGAATTACTTAAACTTACCAATGTCTTCACCCCTAATGCAAAATATAGGGTTTCTGTTTTGTGTCGATAGAGGGGTAAACCTGGGAGGAAATCCAGAAAGCCGTGAAAAGGCTTTTTTATTTTCAAGGTCTTTTATGTTAGATACGAAAAAAAATAGTAGCTTTTAAGAGTGTGTAGGCAAAGGGCTATTTTTTTAAGCTGCTGACATGCTTAGCAAAATTTGCTTTCAAATTTGCAGCCTTGTTATCGTGAATGATATTGTTTTTAGCTAACTTATCAATCATTGAAATTAACAATGGTAACTCTTTCTCAGCCTGTTTCTTTTTGTTTATTTCAAAGAATTTTTTCATCGCAGTTCTGGCAGTTTTATGCTGATATCTGTTTCTTTGTTTTTTTACTTCGCTACTTCTAATTCTTTTGATAGCTGATTTATGATTTGCCATAATTTTTAAATTTTGTAGCCCGTAGGGGAATCGAACCCCTCTTACCAGGATGAAAACCTGGCGTCCTAGCCGATAGACGAACGGGCCAATTATTATTAAACAATAGTTGCGCGTGCAAAAATACAACTATTTTTAAATGATACAACTACTTGAAGAAAAAATGTAAGCGATTTACTAATATGCTTTAGCGAAGAGAACTCTTTGCTCTGAAGGTTTTCCTGAAAAGACACATTTTCCCGAATTTTTTTCACCCTCAGGAATACACCTTATTGTGGCTTTTGTCACCTCCTTAATTTTGTTCTCGGTTTCATCAGTACCGTCCCAATGAGCTAAAATAAATCCACCCTTAGTTTCTAAAATGTTTTTAAAATCTTCAAAATTATCAACCTTAGTAATGTGTTCATCTCTAAAAATCAAAGCTTTGCGATAGAGATTATCCTGAATTTCAACAAGCAATTGCAAAACAAAGTCAATAGAATCGTTAATCTTAATAAATTGCTTTTCTAATGTATCCCTTCTAAAAATCTCTAAGGAATTTTTTTCCAAATCTTTAGGTCCAATCGTGATTCTAACAGGGACACCTTGAATCTCGTGTTGAGCAAATTTTTCACCCGGTCTCTTGGTAACTCTGTCGTCAAATTTAGAGCTGACACCAACTTTATTTAATTTATCTATTAAATCTTTTACAACATATGAAATTGAATTTAGTTGTTCTTCATTTTTATAGATCGGAACAAAAATCACTTGGTGAGGAGCTAATTTTGGAGGTAAAACCAATCCCCTATCATCACTGTGTGTCATAATTAATGCCCCCATTAATCTGGAGGAAACACCCCACGAAGTAGCCCAAACATAATTTAATTTTCCGTCTCTATCAGCAAATTTCACATCAAAAGCTTTTGCAAAATTTTGAGCAAGAAAATGAGAAGTTCCGGCCTGCAAAGCTTTACCATCTTGCATCAAAGATTCGATGCAATATGTTTTTTCAGCACCTGCAAATGTCTCATTTTTAGATTTAACTCCCTTTATTACGGGCATTGACATAAATTTTTCAGCAAAATCAGCGTATAGATTATTTATCATTATCGTTTCTTCTAAAGCCTCATTTTTTGTTTCATGTGCAGTATGCCCCTCTTGCCATAGAAACTCTGCAGTTCTTAGAAATAATCTTGTTCTCATCTCCCAACGAACCACATTAGCCCATTGATTTATTAAAATTGGTAAATCTCTGTAAGACTGAATCCAATTTTTGTAAGTGTTCCATATAATTGCCTCACTTGTTGGTCTAATGATTAACTCTTCTTCCAATTTTGCATTTGGATCTACTCGAAGTTTACCTTTATTTTTGGGATCATTTTGTAATCTGTAGTGAGTTACTATTGCGCATTCTTTAGCAAAACCTTCGGCATTCTTTTCCTCTGCTTCAAATAAGCTTTTAGGAACAAAAAGAGGGAAGTATGCATTTTCATGGCCAGTTTCTTTGAACATTTTATCCAATTGAGATTGCATTTTTTCCCAAATAGCATATCCATATGGCTTAATGATCATACATCCTCTGACAGCAGAATTTTCTGCCAGGCCTGCCTTAACAACAAGCTCGTTATACCACTTAGAATAATCTTCTTCTCTACTGACTAATTTTTTATCCATTTTTTGTAACTTGGCATAACAATTGAGATTGTGATGATATAGACCACAAATCTAGTTAATTTTAGAATGTTCAACAATTAAAATTAAAGATATGGACCACAAAACATTTTATTCAGCAAATAATTTTTTTTATTTTTTATTTATATCACTAACTATAACTTCATGTGGGTCATATCAATACAGTGGTTACATGAACGATGGCATCTATCAAAATAATGATAATTCAAAAGATTACTCAACTGCTGAAAATCAAGAAATAAACGAAAAGGCAAATAATGATTATTATCAATCTGCCTTTAGCGAAAAGGTCCTTATATTATCTGAATCTGAAAATAGTGAACAGCTATTTACTGACGTAGAAAATTACAGAACCACTAAAAATGATTCAATTCAAAAAAATTATGGACCATGGGGTGATTACAAGGACTCTGTTGTAATCAACATCCAATCATATCATCATGATGGTTTTTGGTCCAGATGGAGATATCCAAATTGGATGTGGAATTACGGCTATGGATACGGGGGTCTTAACACGTGGGGGTACGGCTATAACAATTATTGGTCCAGGCCATTCCCTTTTTATGGAGGAATGTATGATCCGTTCAATCCCTTTTGGGGATATTACGACTCGTTCTATTATGGTTATGGATATGGTTACGGATATGCATATGGTTATTATCCTTGGTGGAGGCCATATAACTCTTGGTACAATTACTACCCATATGGAAGAGACTTTAATTCAAATGTTTCATTTATAAGCGGCAGAAGAAGCTCAAGAAATATGATATCTAATAGAACAAATAATTTATCAAATACGAATATTAGAGATAGATTTAATAGAACTAGCTCAAGCAGCTTGAGTGATAGGTTGTCTAGAATTGATCGAATTAATAGTTCCGCAAGGGTAAACCCAAATATGTACAACAAACCCTTCAACAGCGCTGGATCTTCAAATAGTTTATCTAAACCTTCGAATAGCTCATCAAATAATTATTATAATAATTCCAAACCTGGTAATAATAACTACTCAAGACCTAGCAATAACTACTCAAAACCTAGTAATAATAATTACAAGCCTTCAAGTTCATCTTCAGGAGGTAACTTTTCTAGGCCGAGTTACAGCCCATCCTCTAGTTCATCTTACTCAAGAGGTGGTGGTGGGATTTCATCAGGTGCTAGCTCATCAAGAGGTGGCAAATCTGGAAGATAACTTTAAAAAAATTTATTATGAAATGTAAATTAAAACTTTCTTTAATTGCACTGCTTGGTACATTCAGCGTTATTTATTCACAGAATATCAATGATGCTTTAAATTATTCAAGTAACTCTTACCAAGGCACAGCAAGATTCAACTCAATGAGTGGTGCTTTTGGTGCTTTAGGTGGAGATTTAAGCGCAATAGCAATTAATCCTGCTAGCTCCGCGATTTTAAATGATGGACACTTTGCACTAAGCTTTGGTTCAAATAATAAATCTGGAAACGCTTCCATATTAAACACAACAAATGATTATAATAAAAATAACTTTACACTAAACCAGATAGGGGGTGTGATAAATTTTGAAAATGTTGATGGAGAAAACAAATGGAAAAAAATAACCATAGGTTTGTCCTATAACCAGTCTAAAAATAATTTTAATGAGTTTTCAATTTTTAATGTCAATAATAATAATTCGATTGACAGCTATTTTTTAAATAATGCGGAAGGCTTAAGATTAGATCAGATATCTGCTTTTGAGGGTGAGTCAATAACTAATGCATATGTCGATATTGGTAATACGTACGGATACGCTTATCAGCAGGCTTTTCTTGGATATGAATCCTTCATAATTGACCCCATAGAATTTAATGACAATAATAGCTCATATATTTCAAATGTCCCTTCAGGAGTATTTAACCAGAGCTACAGGTCTATTTCAAGAGGTTACAATGGTAAGCTTTCGTTTAATGCTGGATTTCAATACGGAGACAATATTTATTTTGGGTTAAATTTAAATAGTCACTTTATTGATTATGACAACTACACGATTTTAAATGAGACTAATTCAAATGGAGAATCTGGTCAATTTAGGATTAATGAGATATACTTTGAAAACAGACTTTCAACATTTGGAGAAGGATTTTCTGCCCAGTTAGGGATGATAACCAAACTGTCTGATGTTATTAGGTTTGGTTTTACTTATGATTCCCCTACTTGGTATACAATTTCTGAAGAAACCAGCCAATATCTTGAAACATCTTTAATCGACGAAGATGACAATATTTCTCTGCTAATTACAAATCCGAATGCAATAAATATTTATGAAGACTATACTTTGAAAACACCCTCTAAAATAACTGCAAGTACAGCATTTGTCTTTAAAAATTTTGGTTTGTTCAGCTTTGACTTTTCTAGAAGAGATTATGGCTCAATGCAGTTTAAACCCCAAAATGATATGCACTTTTCAAACCTTAATCAGGAAATATCAACTAGACTTAAAGATGTTAACACATATAGGTTTGGTGCTGAAATTCTTGCCGACAGACTAAGCTTTAGAGGTGGATATATGATTGAAGATTCGCCATATAATTCAAACTCTGTTTCTGAGTTTGATAATGTTGATGATTCAGCTAATGGATTCTCACTTGGAATCGGTTATAAACTGGATAATTCGATCATTGATTTATCATTTGTGAAAATCAATTCATCAAAGTACAGAAAACTCTATGATACTGGCCTAACAAATCAAATAAATGTAGACGGTCATAATAC